>NZ_CP050177.1:5601250-6202500 GCF_011694815.1 Streptomyces liangshanensis | reverse complement strand
GGCGGTGCGTCCGTCGAGACGGAGCTGACCGAGTCGAACGTCGTCCCCGGCGGGGTCGTCCAGGGCGAGGTGCGGCTCCAGGGCGGTTCGGTGAACCAGCAGATCCAGGGCCTGAACATCGGTCTCCAGGCGCGGGTCGAGGTCGAGGGGAACGACCAGGAGGTCAAGCAGGACATCGAGTTCACGAAGCAGAGCATCGGCGGCGCCTTCGAGGTGCAGGCCGGCGCGACGCACGTGGTGCCGTTCGGTCTGGAGATCCCCTGGGAGACCCCGATCACGATCATCGACGGCCAGCCGCTGCGGGGCATGAACATCGGGGTGACCACGGAGCTGGACATCGCGCGGGCGCTGGACGCCGGTGACCTCGACCCGATCAACGTGCACCCGCTGCCGGCGCAGCAGGCGATCCTGGACGCGTTCATCCAGCTTGGCTTCCGCTTCAAGGCGGCGGACATGGAGCGGGGGCACATCCGGGGGACGCGTCAGCGGCTGCCGTTCTACCAGGAGATCGAGTTCTTCGCGCCGTCGCAGTACCGCGGGCTGAACCAGGTCGAGCTGACGTTCGTGGCGGACGACCGGGAGATGGACGTGATCCTGGAGATGGACAAGAAGCCGGGTCTGTTCGGTGAGGGCAGCGACTCGTTCCGGGCGTTCAAGGTGGGTCTCGGGGACTTCCAGGGCACGGACTGGTCGGCGTACCTGAACCAGTGGCTCGCCGAGGTGGGCGGCCGCCGCAACTGGTTCTAGTCGGCGGCCTAAGCTCGGGGCCGGCGGGCGGAACAGCCGGCCAGGCAGCCTATTCGGAGGTTCGAACGTGACCGAGGCAAAGAGGGCTCCTCTTCCTCATGACTTCCTCCCGGAGGTCCCGTCGTTCACCGTGGTGAGCGACGACGTCGCGCCGGGTGCGGTGTTGAAGGACGACCAGGTCTACGCCGCGGGGAACGTGTCGCCGCACCTGCGGTGGACGGGTTTCCCGCCGGAGACCAAGAGTTTCGCCGTGACGTGCTTCGATCCCGACGCGCCGACCGGCAGTGGTTTCTGGCACTGGGTGCTCTTCGACATCCCGGCCTCGGTCACCGAACTGCCGACGGGTGCGTCGAGCGGTGGGTTCGAGGGACTGCCGAAGGGCGTCACGCATGCCCGTAACGACTACGGGACGAAGGACTTCGGTGGCGCGGCGCCGCCGGTCGGCGATCCGGCGCACCGTTATGTGTTCACCGTGTACGCGGTGGACACGGAGGCGCTCGGGGTCGACGGGGACGCGTCGCCGGCGTACGTCGGTTTCAATCTGCGCTATCACACGCTGGCGCGCGCCCAGCTCGTCGGTGAGTACACGGCCCCTGACGCAAGCTGACCGTTGGCCCGTTGTTTGCCCTGCCCTGGTCTTGGAGAGATCAGGGCAGGGCATTTTTTATTGTGTTGTCCCTCTCGGCGTGCCCGGCCAGAGTTGATCCACGCCCGCCGTGCGGCGGGCCGCACACGGGAGGTGGGCGGGATGCGGGACACGCTGGTACTGAATGCGAGCTTCGAGCCGCTGTCGACGGTGACACTCAACCGTGCGGTGGTGCTGGTGCTCCAGGACAAGGCCGTGGTCGAGCAGGCCCACCCCGGTCTCCGTGTGCGGGCGGCCACGGTGGTGCTGCCGGTGCCCCGGGTGATCAGGCTCTGCCGGTACGTACGGGTGCCCTTCCGAAGACAGGCACCGTGGTCGAGACGGGGTGTGCTGATACGGGACCAACACCGGTGCGCGTACTGCGGCCGGCGGGCGACGACGGTGGACCATGTGGTGCCGAGGTCGCGGGGTGGGGCGGACAGCTGGCTGAATACGGTCGCCTCGTGCGCCGAGGACAACCACCGCAAGGCGGACCGGACGCCTGAGCAGGCGGGGATGCCGCTGCTGAAGGAGCCGTTCGTGCCGTCCCCGGCGGACGCGATGCTGCTCTCGCTGCGGGCGGGCGAGCGGACGGAGCTGCCGGGCTGGCTGGCCGCGGTGCAGCCGGCGGCGTAGCGAGCGGACCGGGCCGGGTCGGTGGGCCCGGTCAGCGCAACATCAACTGGACGAGTGCGCACGCGCCGACGGCGACGACGATTCCCCGCATGAGCTTGGGTGACAGGCGGCGGCCCGCCCTCGCGCCGATCTGGCCTCCGAGGGCCGAGCCGGCCGCGATGAGGAGGACCGCCGTCCAGTCGAAGTCGGCGACGAAGAGGAAGAAGAGCGCGGCGACGGCGTTGACGACGGCCGCGAGGATGTTCTTCACGGCGTTGAGCCGTTGCATGGTGTCGTCGAGCAGCGTGCCCATGAGGGAGAGGTAGATGATCCCCTGGGCCGCGGTGAAGTAGCCGCCGTAGACGCTGGCGAGCAGCAGTCCGGTGAAGAGGAGCGGGCCGCCGTCGGGGCGGACGAGGGTGCCTTTCTCGGCGCGGCGTTTCTGGACGGCGGCGGAGATCCTGGGCTGGAGGATGACCAGCAGCAGGGCGAGGGTGACGAGGACGGGCACGATCGTCTCGAACGCCGTCGAGGGCAGGAGCAGCAGGAGTACGGCTCCGGTGAGGCCGCCGACGAGGGCGGCGGCGCTCAGGCGCAGGATGCGGCGGCGTTGGCCGGTGAGTTCGGCGCGGTAGCCGATGGCGCCGCTGACCGAGCCGGATATGAGGCCGAGGGCGTTGGAGACGGTGGCGGTGACGGGCGGCAGGCCGGTGGCGAGCAGGACCGGGAAAGTGATCAGGGTGCCTGAGCCGACGATGGTGTTGATGGTGCCGGCGCAGATGCCCGCGACGAGTACGGCGAGCATCTCCCAGAGGGTCACGGTGCGGCCTTCCATGATCGGTGCAGTGCGCACCGATCATGCACGAGGGCGGGGGTGGGTCACTCCACCGGGGGTGCCGGTTTGCGTTCCTTGCCGGTGTTGAAGCCGGGTCCGCCGCCGGCGCCGAAGTTGTCGAAGGCTCCGCTGAGTCCCTTGAGGGCGTCGCCGATCTCGCTGGGCACGATCCAGAGCTTGTTGGCGTCGCCCTCGGCGATCTTGGGGAGCATCTGGAGGTACTGGTAGGCGAGGAGTTTCTGGTCGGGGTCGCCGGCGTGGATGGACTCGAAGACGGTACGGATGGCCTGGGCCTCGCCCTCGGCGCGCAGGGCGGCGGCCTTGGCCTCACCTTCGGCGCGGAGGATCGCGGACTGCTTCTCGCCCTCGGCGGTGAGGATCTGGGACTGGCGGATGCCCTCGGCGGTGAGGATCGCGGCGCGCTTGTCGCGGTCGGCGCGCATCTGCTTCTCCATCGAGTCCTGGATGGAGGTGGGCGGTTCGATGGCCTTGAGCTCGACGCGGTTGACGCGGATGCCCCACTTGCCGGTGGCTTCGTCGAGGACGCCGCGCAGGGCCGCGTTGATCTCCTCGCGGGAGGTGAGGGTGCGCTCCAGGTCCATGCCGCCGATGATGTTGCGGAGTGTGGTGACGGTGAGCTGTTCGATGGCCTGGATGTAGCTGGCGACCTCGTAGGTCGCGGCCCTGGCGTCGGTCACCTGGTAGTAGATGACGGTGTCGATGTTGACGACCAGGTTGTCCTGGGTGATCACCGGTTGGGGCGGGAAGGGGACGACCTGTTCGCGGAGGTCGATGCGGTTGCGGATGGAGTCGATGAACGGGACGACGATGTTGAGGCCCGCGTTGAGCGTGCGGGTGTAACGGCCGAACCGTTCGACGATGGCGGCGCTTGCCTGCGGGATGACCTGGATCGTCTTGATCAGGGCGATGAATACAAGCACCACCAGGATGACCAGGACGATGATGATTGATGGCATCGCGTTCCTCGGGCCCTTCGCTGCCGGATGTTCCGATGATCGAGTTTGTCAGACCAGGGGTGTGCGTGGGGGGTGTTCGGGCGGTCTACATGACGACGGCGGTCGCGCCGTCGATGTCGACGACGTCGACCTGTTGTCCTGGTTCGAACGACTGGTGGGCGTCGAGGGTCCGCGCGGACCAGACCTCACCCGCCAGTTTGATGCGGCCTCCGGTGCCGTCCACCCGTTCCAGGACGACGGCTTGACGGCCTTTCAGCGCGTCGATGCCGCTCGCGTGGACCGGGCGGCGTGCGTTCTGCCGGGCCGCGAGGGGGCGTACGACGGCGATGAGTGCCACCGACACGGCGACGAAGACGAGGACTTGGGCCACGATCCCTCCGCCCAGGGCGGCGACGATCGCTCCGGCGACGGCGCCGGCGGAGAACATGCCGAACTCGGGCATCGCTGTCAGGACGAGCGGAATGCCCAGGCCGACCGCGCCGATCAGCCACCACACCCATGCGTCGATTTCCACTTGTGCATGGTAGTTCCGGTGAACCCCCGCCGGACAGGGGCGATATCAGGTCATTCGGTCGGCAGGCCCCTTGCGGGGGTGGTCACTTGAGCGGCAGGCCCTGTGCGGTCCAGCGGTCGCCGGTGCGCTCCACGACGAGCGGGAGGCCGAAGCAGAGGGAGAGGTTGCGGGAGGACAGCTCGGTCTCCATGGGGCCCGCGGCGAGCACCTTGCCCTGGCGGATCATGAGGACGTGGGTGAAGCCGGGGGCGATTTCCTCGACGTGGTGGGTGACCATGATCATGGAGGGGGCGTACGGGTCGCGGGCGAGGCGGCCGAGGCGGCGTACGAGGTCCTCGCGGCCTCCGAGGTCCAGTCCCGCGGCGGGCTCGTCGAGGAGGAGCAGTTCGGGGTCGGTCATCATCGCGCGGGCGATGAGGGTGCGCTTGCGCTCGCCCTCGGAGAGGGTGCCGAAGCGGCGGTCGAGGAACTCGGTCATGCCGAGGCGGTCGAGGAAGGCGCGGGCGCGCTGCTCGTCGACCTCGTCGTACTGTTCCTGCCAGGTGGCGGTCATGCCGTACGCGGCCGTGAGGACGGTCTCCAGGACCGTCTGGCGCTTGGGCAGCTTCTCCGACATGGCGACACCGGCGATGCCGATGCGGGGGCGGAGGTCGAAGACGTCGACCTTGCCGAGGCTCTCGCCGAGGATCCGGGCGCTGCCGGTGGTCGGGAAGAGGTAGCTGGACGCGAGGTTGAGCAGGGTGGTCTTGCCGGCGCCGTTCGGCCCGAGGATCACCCAGCGCTCGCCCTCCTTGACCGACCAGGAGACGTCGTCCACCAGAGCGCGTCCGTCGCGGACCACGGATACGTCCACCAGCTCCAGTACATCGCTCATGAGCGCGTTGTCTCCCCATGCAATCGTCTCGAGTTCCGGGTGCGCCTGTGGGCGCGGTTCCCAGGGAAAACCTACGCCACCCATGGAGTGGTCCGGCCCTGAGGTCCGTTCCCTAGGCTGGGGCCATGCTTTCGCAACCACGCTCAGGATTGCTGGCCGCATGGGGAAACGCCCTGTTGGCCGGATTTGTGTCGCCGGACGACGCCGTGCACGCCGTCGTCGGCGAGGACGCGGTGCACCGGGTGGAGGGGCTGCCGGGCGAGTCGGGGCCGGTCGGGCTGACGCTGGCGCTGGGGCGGCTGCGGACGCTCGGGGTGACCGGGTACCGGGTCGCGCTGCCCGCGCCGGGGCATCCGCTGGGGCTCAGCGGTCCCCCGGAGTTCAACGCCCGCGCGCTGGACGCCGGGGAGGCGGTGGTCGCCACGGGCGCGCCGTACGGCCTGGTCCCGGAGGTGACGGCGGTGGGCCCGGACGGGGACCGGCACGTGGAGGTGGTCTGGCACTGTCTTCCGGTGCGGGAGGCGCCGCCGGCGGACGTGCCGTCGCTCGGGGAGGCGGAGCGGGAGCTGGCGGAGGCCCTGCGGGAGGCGACGGACGTGCTGTCGCGGCTGGACGTGGCGGCTTCGGGGCCGGTGGCCGCGGCGGCGCTGGACGCGTACCGGGCGCGGGCGGAGCGGGGCCGTGAGGTGCTGGCTCCCGGGTATCCGCCGCGGGCGGTGCGGGTGCTGGAGCTGGCGCAGCGGGTGGGGCTGCTGGTGGAGCTGGCGTACGAGCGGGGGGACGGCGGCGCGGTGAGCGCGTCGGAGATGGCGGCGCGGGGTGCGGCGCTGCGGCCGGTGGAGCGGGTGGCGCGGCGGGCGCAGGTGGCCTCGTACAACGCGTATGTGGAGGAGCGGGAGCGCGGGCTGCCGCCTGTGGTCTGAATCACGCGCGTACGTGATCACGCGCGTGTGTGCGTCGTACGTACGCCGTATGTACGAGGCCCCGGGACCGCCGGGGGGATGACGGCAGGTCTCGGGGCCTCGGGGTTACGCCGCGGGGGGCGTCAGGCGTGGGTTCAGCGGTTCACGGAGTGGTTGCCGAACGCGGGGTTCAGGAGGCCGATCACGTTCACGGTGTTGCCGGTGAGGTTGACCGGGACGTGCACCGGGACCTGGACGGCGTTGCCGGAGCCGACGCCCGGGGAGTGCTGGGCCAGGCCGTCGGCCTGCGCGCCGGAGCCGCCACCGGTGGCGAACGCCGCGCCGGCGGAGGCACTCGCGGCGAGACCGGCGGTGACGATGACCAGGGCGGCCTTCTTGGCGACCTTCATGGGATGTTCCTCAATCGAGAATCGGTAAGGGTACGAAAGGGGCGGTGCGGCGGGCCGGTGTCAGTGGTTGACGGCGGCGTTGCCGAAGGCCGGGTTCAGGACGCCGATCACGTTGACGCTGTTGCCGACGGCGTTGACCGGGATGTGCACCGGGGCCTGGACGAGGTTGCCGGAGGCGACACCCGGGGACTGGAGGGCGGCGCCCTCGGCCTGCGCGCCGCCGTGGGCGGACGCGACGCCGGACGCGGCGGCGACGATGCCGCCGGCGACGAGGGTGAGGGTGGCGGCCTTCTTGAGGTTCTTCATTTCGGGTTTCCTCCTCGGGGCGGCCGCGGCGGTGCGCCGCGGCATGCCATGGAGAACGCCCGGGGGACGGTCAGGATGCGCCGTGTGGGTGACATACACCCGACGGTATGAATCTCAGACCGGCGGGCGGGGGTGCCCTCGCGCGGTCCGTTCAGCCGGTAATCCCATGTCGGACGGCCCAGAGGGCGGCCTGGGTGCGGTCCGCGAGGTCCAGTTTCATCAGGATGTTCGAGACGTGTGTCTTGACGGTCTTCTCGGAGAGCACCAGGGCGCGGGCGATCTCCCGGTTGGAGCGTCCGTCGGCGATGAGGGTCAGCACCTCGCGTTCGCGTTCGGTGAGGGTGGTCCCCCGGCCCTGGCCGCCGCCGGGGTTGTCCTGGGCGAGCAGGGCGCCGGCGACCTCGGGCTGGAGCAGGACGTGCCCGGCGTGCACGGAGCGGATCGCGCCGGCCAGCGCCTCGGGGTCGACGTCCTTGTACACGTAGCCGGACGCGCCGGCGCGCAGGGCGGGGACGACGGTGCGCTGTTCGGTGAAGCTGGTGACGATCAGTACCTTGGCGGGGTTCTGGAGGTCCCTGAGGGTGCGCAGGGCCTCGATGCCGTCGGTACCGGGCATCTTGATGTCCATCAGGACGACGTCGGGGCGCAGCTCCTCGGCGCGGGCGACGCCCTCGGCGCCGTCGGAGGCCTCCCCGACGACCTCGATGTCGTCCTGGACCTCCAGGAACGTGCGCAGTCCCCGGCGGACCACCTGGTGGTCGTCGACCAGCAGGACACGGATGGTCTTGTCAGCCACCGGGCACCTCCATCTCGATCGTGGTGCCCTGTCCGGGCGCGGACTGCACGCGGAGTCTGCCGCCGACGCCGCCGGCCCGGTCGCGCATGGAGACCAGGCCCAGGTGGCGGCCGGCCCGGCGGACCGCCCGGGGGTCGAAGCCGGTGCCGTTGTCGGTGACGCTGAGGACCACGGCGGGGCCCCGACGGGCGAGGGTGACGTCGACCCGGTCGCCGCCGGAGTGCCGCAGCGCGTTGTGCAGGGCCTCCTGGGCGACCCGCAGCAGGGCCTCCTCCTGGGCGGCGGGCAGGGCCCGTACCGAGAAGCTGTCGAAGGTGACCCGGGCGGAGTGGGCGCGGTCGAGGACGTGGATCTGGGTACGGAGGGTGTGGACGAGGCCGTCCTCGTCGAGGGCGGCGGGCCGCAGCTCGACGACGGCGGCGCGCAGCTCGTCGGCGGCCTCGGCGGCGAGGGCGGTGACCTGGTGGAGTTCGTCCTTGGCGCGGGCCGGGTCGCGGTCCACGAGGGCGGCGGCGGCCTGGGCGGTGAGGCGCAGCGAGAAGAGTTTCTGGCTGACGGCGTCGTGGAGCTCGTGGGCGAGGCGTGAGCGTTCCTCGGCGATGGTCAGCTCGCGGCTGCGCTCGTGGAGCCGGGCGTTGGTGAGGGCGATGGCGGCGTGCTGGGCGAGGATGCCGAGGAGTTCCTCGTCCTCCTCGGTGAAGCCGCAGCCGCCGCCCGGCCGGGGGCAGCGTTTGTTGGCGAGGAAGAGCGCGGCGAGGGTCTCGTCGCCGTCCCTGACGGGCAGGCCCAGGAAGTCGGACATGTCGGGGTGGGCGGCGGGCCAGCCCTCGAAGCGGGGGTCCTCGCGTACGTCGGCGAGGCGCTGGGGGGTCTCGTCCCTGAGCATCGCGGCGAGGATGCCGTGCTGGCGCGGGAGGGGGCCGATGGCCTTCCACTGGGCGTCGCTGACGCCGTCGACGACGAACTGGGCGAAGCCGCCGTGGTCGTCGGGGACGCCGAGGGCCGCGTATTCGGCGTCCAGCAGTTCGCGGGCGGAGGCGACGATCGTCTTGAGGACGTCCCGTACCTCCAGGTGCCGGTTCATCGCCAGCAACGCGGTGCTGACCGCCGCGAGGCCGGAGCCGGTTCGGTGGCTCATGGGTTCACCGTACCGGCGGGTCGGAGCCGTGTGATGAGGCCGAAGAGGGGGGCGTCCGGGACGGACGGCCTAGGCCCGAAGTCCCTTGCGGGGCGGGCGTGGAGGGGGTGGAGACCGGTGAGGACCCCTGTCCGGCCACTCACCGTATGCATTGCTCCAGCAACGCGGGGTGAGGTTGACGCGTCCCCGATGTGAGCCCGGGCATAGGACCCAGGTCACTTACGAAGCCGTCTAGTCGACGAGCGAGCGGGCTGTGAGCTTGCCCTACGACGGAAACGCACCTTTCGCCCCCCTCCCCGTCCCACTACCCGGGGTCGTACGTCACACCTTTGCCACAGCATTTTGCGGCCGCTAAGAATTGCGTTCGTCGCCGCCGAGCAGGCTGTCGGCCACCCGGCCCCCGCGACTCCCCGCTATTCGAAGAGGTACGTCTCTATGTTCTCGTCACGCACCCCTGGCCTTGATCGTCTCAACCGGACGCACAAGGCTTCGATCGCCGGCGTAGCCGCCGCCGGAGTCGCCGCCCTGACCTTCTCGCTGGTTCCGGGCGCGGCCGCCCACTCGCAGCCGTCGCAGGCGATCACCGCCTCCCAGGCCGCCTTCACGGCGACCCCGGACACCGCCGCCCAGGCAGCGGCACTGCACACGAGCGTCTTCAAGCAGCAGGTCTCCGCCGAGAACACGGCGAAGGTCCAGGCCGCGGCGAAGGTCAAGGCCGCCGCGCACGAGAAGGCCGAGAAGACGGAGAAGGCGAAGAAGGCCGCCGCCGCCAAGGCGAAGGCCGAGAAGAAGGCCAAGGCCGAGAAGGCCGCGAAGGCCAAGGCCAAGGCGAAGGCGAAGGCCGACGCGAAGAAGCGTGCCAAGGCCGCCGCCAGCCGGTCGGCCGCGCGCACCCCGGTCTACGCGAACAACCTGGACGGCTGGATCAAGGAATCGCTGTCCATCATGAAGAAGCACCACATCCCGGGCTCGTACGACGGGCTGCACCGCAACATCATGCGTGAGTCGAGCGGTAACCCGAACGCGATCAACAACTGGGACATCAACGCCCAGAACGGCATCCCGTCGAAGGGTCTGCTCCAGGTCATCCCGCCGACCTTCGCCGCGTACCACGTCAACGGCACGTCGACGAACATCTACAACCCCGTCGCCAACATCGTCGCCGCGGCCAACTACGCCGCCGACAAGTACGGCTCGATGGACAACGTCAACAGCGCCTACTGAGCGCGCTGGACACCGGTCGGACATGCCGGAGGGCGGCACCCCTGTGCGGGGTGCCGCCCTCCGGCGCGGTGCTGCCGGGCCGGGGTGGACCGGGCCCGTACGACCGCTACTTCCGCATGACCTCGGGCTCGTGGCGGCGCAGCAGGCGCGCGACCACGAAGCCGCAGACGACACCGATCACGACGAGCACGATCATGTCCACGGACCACTGGGCGACGGTGTGCTTCCACAGCGGGTCCAGGTCGTCCGGCTTCTCCGGGTCCCACGGCGCCATCAGGTGCGACAGGTCCAGCGTCGAGCCGGCCGCGCTGAGGGCCCAGCGGGAGGGCATCAGCCAGGCGAACTGCTCCAGGCCGATCTTGCCGAAGATCTGGAAGAGGGTGCCGGTGAAGACGAGCTGCACGATGGCGAACATCACGAGCAGCGGCATGGTCTTCTCGGCGGTCTTGACCAGGGCGGAGATGACCAGTCCGAGCATCATCGCCGTGAAGCCCATGGCGACGATCGCGAGGCAGATCTCGATGGCCGGGTGGGTGATCACTCCCTTCTCGGGGAGTTCTCGGACCGGGAGCGCGATGGCGCAGATGATGACGGCCTGGAAGGCCGTGATCACCCCGAGCACGATCACCTTGGACATCAGGTAGGCGGAGCGGGACAGGCCGGTGGCCCGTTCCCGTTCGTAGATGACCCGTTCCTTGATCAGTTCTCGTACGGAGTTGGCCGAGCCCGCGAAGCACATCCCGACCACCAGGATCATCATGATGATCCCGGCCGTGCTGTTGAAGCGGGACGGCGGCGTGGGCGGTACGAGGCCGAACTTGGCCGGGATGACGGCGCTCACCCCGCCGAGGATCGCCGGCAGCAGCACCATCAGGCCCATGAAGCCCCGGTCGGACGCGATGACCGACACGTACCGGCGGACCAGGGTCCACAGCTGGGAGCCCCAGCTCTGCGGTTTCGGCGGGCGCATCTGCTGGGCCGAGGGCATGGCGACGGACTGCGCGGCGATGGCGTCGATGTCGGCGGCGTACATCTGGTAGTGCTGCGAGCCGCGCCAGCGGCCCGCCCAGTCGTACTCGCGGTAGTTCTCGAACGCCGAGAAGACGTCGGCCCACGTGGTGTAGCCGAAGAAGTTGAGCGCCTCCTCCGGCGGGCCGAAGTAGGCCACCGAGCCGCCGGGGGCCATGACGAGGAGCTTGTCGCAGATGGCCAGCTCGGCGACGGAGTGCGTGACCACGAGGACCGTACGGCCGTCGTCGGCGAGGTCGCGCAGGAGCTTCATGACATCGCGGTCCATGCCCGGGTCGAGGCCGGAGGTCGGCTCGTCCAAGAAGATCAGCGAGGGCTTGGTGAGCAGCTCCAGGGCGACCGAGACGCGCTTGCGCTGGCCGCCGGAGAGCGCGGTGATCTTCTTGTCCCGGTGGATGTCGAGCTTCAGCTCGCCCAGGACCTCGTCGATCCTGGCCTCGCGCTCGGCGGGCTTGGTGTCACCGGGGAAGCGGAGTTTCGCCGCGTACCGGAGCGCCTTCCTGACGGTCAGTTCCTTGTGCAGGATGTCGTCCTGCGGGACCAGGCCGATGCGCTGGCGCAGCTCGGCGAACTGCTTGTACAGGTTCCGGTTGTCGTAGAGGACGTCGCCCTCGTTGGCCGGGCGGTAGCCGGTGAGCGCCTTGAGCAGCGTGGACTTCCCGGAGCCCGACGGGCCGATGACCGCGATCAGCGACTTCTCGGGGACGCCGAAGGAGACGTCCTTGAGGATCTGCTTGCCGCCGTCGACCGTCACCGTGAGGTGGCGGGCCGAGAAGGAGACCTCGCCGGTGTCGACGAACTCCTCGAGGCGGTCGCCGACCAGGCGGAAGGTCGAATGGCCGACGCCCACGATGTCGTTGGGGCCGATGGGTACCGTGCCGGACTTGGCTATCGGCTGGCCGTTGACGTAGGTGCCGTTGTGGGATCCGAGGTCGCGGATCTCGTAACGGCCGTCGGGTGTGGCGGTGAACTCGGCGTGGTGGCGCGAGACCTGGAGGTCGGAGACGACCAACTCGTTCTCCAGCGCGCGGCCGATGCGCATGACACGGCCGAGGGAGAGCTGGTGGAACGTGGTCGGGCTGCGGTCCCCGTAGACCGGTGAGGCCCCGGCGGCCTGCGCCGGCGGCTGGCCCTGGACCGCGAACGGGCCCCCGGGGCCGCCCTGTTGGGGCACGTGGGGCTGCTGCGGCTGCTGCCAGCCCTGCTGCGGGGCGGCCGGGTGGGCGGGCGTCTGGGCCTGGGCCTGGGCCTGTGGCGCCTGCTGGTACGCCTGCTGCGGCGCCGCCGCCTGCGGGCTGTACGCGGCGGCGGAGAGGCTCAGCCGGGGCCCGTCCGTCGCGTTGCCGAGATGGACGGCCGAACCGGCCGCGATCTCCGTCTGGTGGACCCGCTGCCCCAGTACGTACGTCCCGTTGGTGCTTCCGTGATCCTCTATGACCCAACCGCGGCCCCCCCAGCTGATGGTGGCGTGACGCCACGAGACCCTGGCGTCGTCGATCACGAGGTCGCCCTGCGGATCACGCCCCAGGGTGTACGACCTGGCCGGATCGAGCGCCCAGGTCCTTCCGTTCAGTTCCAGTACGAGTTCGTGCACTCCATGCCCCACTAGTTGTCCCCCGAAGTTCCCCCATCGCTGGGGAGTCTAGGGATGGCGAACATCGTGGGGAACTATTTCAGGCGGGCGGCTTCCCGTGAAAACCGGGCCTCTTCAATACCCAGGTACGGCCGGGTCCATGCGGGTGGTTCAGCGACGCCCGTGATCATGGTCCGCTGGCGTCCGCGATCATGAGAGGTGTCCGCTGGACGGGACACGCGGCCGGTCCGGCGGCCGGGCCCGCTACGGTGGGATCACCATGAGTGCACCGCAGCCCCGCCAGT
This sequence comes from Streptomyces liangshanensis, assembly GCF_011694815.1. Classification (NCBI taxonomy): domain Bacteria; kingdom Bacillati; phylum Actinomycetota; class Actinomycetes; order Kitasatosporales; family Streptomycetaceae; genus Streptomyces; species Streptomyces liangshanensis. Next base: position 6,189,630 of record NZ_CP050177.1, on the reverse strand, counting down.
CCCCCGATGTCCCGGCCGAGATCCCGATCGAGGTCCCGATCGCCGAGGTCCCGACCCTTCTCGTCAAGATCTTCGGGAAGGACCGCCCCGGGATCACCGCGGGGCTCTTCGACACCCTCGCCGCCTACGCCGTCGACGTCATCGACATCGAGCAGGTCGTCACCCGTGGCCGTATCGTCCTGTGCGCGCTGATCACCGCGCCCGCGGCGGGCGGCGCCACCGAGGGCGAGCTGCGGGCCACCGTCCACAGCTGGACGGAGTCCCTCAAGCTCCAGGCCGAGATCATCTCCGGGACGGGCGACAACCGGCCGCGCGGCAGCGGCCGTTCCCACGTCACCGTGCTCGGCAACCCGCTCACCGCCGAGTCGACGGCGGCCATAGCGGCCAGCATCACGTCGACCGGCGGCAACATCGACCGTATCTTCCGCCTCGCCAAGTACCCCGTCACCGCCGTGGAGTTCGCGGTGTCGGGCGTGGAGACCGCGCCGCTGCGCACCGCGCTGGCGACCTCGGCGGCGGGCATCGGGGTGGACGTCGCGGTCGTCTCGGCCGGGCTGGCCCGCCGCGCCCAGCGCCTGGTGGTGATGGACGTCGACTCGACGCTGATCCAGGACGAGGTCATCGAGCTGTTCGCGGCGCACGCCGGCTGCGAGGCCGAGGTCGCCGCGGTGACGGCCCGTGCCATGGCCGGGGAGCTGGACTTCGAGCAGTCCCTGCACGCGCGGGTGGCGCTGCTGGCCGGGCTCGACGCGTCGGTGGTGGACAAGGTACGGGCGGAGGTACGGCTCACTCCCGGGGCCCGCACCCTGATCCGTACGCTCAAGCGGCTCGGCTACCAAGTGGGCGTCGTCTCCGGGGGGTTCACCCAGGTCACGGACGCGCTCAAGGACCGGCTCGGACTGGACTTCGCCGCCGCCAACACCCTGGAGATCGTGGACGGGAAGCTCACCGGGCGGGTGACCGGCGAGATCGTGGACCGCGCGGGCAAGGCCCGGCTGCTGCGGCGGTTCGCCGCCGAGGCGGGGGTGCCGCTGGCGCAGACGGTGGCGATCGGCGACGGCGCGAACGACCTCGACATGCTGAACGCGGCCGGGCTCGGGGTGGCCTTCAACGCGAAGCCGGTCGTACGGAAGGCCGCGCACACGGCGGTGAACGTACCGTTCCTCGACACCGTCCTCTACCTGCTGGGGATCACCCGGGAAGAGGTCGAGGAGGCCGAGGCGCCCGGGGACGGCGACGGCTCACCGGAGTGACGACACTCCGGTGAGCCGGGCGGTCGGGGGCCGGGCGGTCCGGCCCCGGGAGGCCGGGGCCGGGGTCGGCGGGGTCAGTCGTGCGGGGCCCAGAACTCCTGGAGCGTGCCCACTCCCAGCTCGACCGACTTCCAGCTCCGGTCGACGCCGATGACGGCGAAGGCGGCGGTCGGGAAGCCGCTGCGGGTCATCCGGGCGACGTGCTCGCCCGAGTCCGTACCGGCCATCGCGTCGGCCAGGGCGTGCATGCCGGGGTTGTGGCCGACGAGGAGCAGGTCGGTCACGTCGTCGGGGGTCTCGTTGATCAACGCGAGCAGGTCGCCGAGGGTCGCGTCGTACAGCCGGTCCTCGTAGACGGTCCTCGGACGCTGCGGCAGCTCGTGCACGGCCAGCTTCCAGGTCTCGCGGGTCCGGGCCGAGGTGGAACAGAGGGCCAGGTCGAAGGCGATACCGGTCTCGGCGAGCCGGCGGCCCGCGACGGACGAATCCGCGCGGCCCCGGTCGGCGAGTGGCCGCTCGTGGTCGGCCACGTCCGGCCAGTCGGCCTTGGCGTGCCGGAGAAGAACGATCCTGCGGGACGTATCGACGCTCATGCAATCCAGCTTCGCATGAAATGCGCCCGCGGGCGCAGGGTGTTGGAACGGTCCCCCGGCACGGGTGAACGTGCTAACGCACGAGCACCTGCCGGGTCAGGTCCAGGATCCGGGCGATCCCGGGGTCGGTGCTCGCGGCCTGCGCCTGGCCCGGTCCTGCCATCAGGACGAGCAGGACGGCGAAGGCGGCGGCGGGCAGGACCAGGGCCCACCACGGGAGCCGGACGGTGAGGGCGCCGGCCGTCCCGGGGCGGGTGCGGGGGTACGTTCTGGCCGGCATGTCCGCCTCCGTGGGTCCGTGGTCTCCGACACCTCAGAACCTACGGATCGCGGGGCCCCCGGCCCATCCGGTGACCCACCCACTCTCCCCTGACCCTGGCCCCCTAGGGGACGGTGGTGCCGGCCCCACCACGGAAGCGGGCATACCCGGCGGATCGGTGTGATCAGGGGCTGGCGATGGACGCGATGATGCCGATGATCACCAGGATGCCGACGATCGTGCCGAAGACGAGGAGCAGCTTGCGCTGGCCGTTCTGGGGATTCGGGTCAAGGACTGGCATGCGCTCAGTCTCGCATCCTGGTTTCGTCCTCTATCGTCCGGTCCCGCCCGGCGACGACACCGGCCACCATCTGCGGCACCAGGAACCCGGCCATGAGCGCCAGCGGCAGCCCCCACCCGCCGGTGCTCTGGTGGAGCACGCCGATCAGCAGGGGGCCGGGGATCGACATCAGGTAGCCGGTGGACTGGGCGAAGGCGGAGAGGCGTACGACCCCGGCGCCGGTCCTGGACCGCATGCCGATCATGGTGAGGGCGAGCGGGAACGAGCAGTTGGAGATGCCGAGGAGCACGGCCCAGAGCCAGGCGCCGGACGCGGGGGCGAGGTGGAGGCCGGCGAAGGCCGCCAGACCGCACAGGCCGAGGACGACGGCGATCGGGCCCTGGTTCCTGAGCCGGGTGGCGAGCCGGGGGATCACGAAGGCCAACGGGACGCCCATCACCATCGTCACGGCGAGCAGCAGCCCGGCGGTGCTCGCGGAGAGCCCGGCGTCCCGGAAGACGGTGGGCATCCAGCCCATGGTGATGTACGCGCCGGAGGCCTGGATGCCGAAGTAGCAGGCGAGTGCCCAGGCGGTACGGCTCCGCAGGAGACTCGTCCCGCCCGCCCCCAGGGCGCCGCCCGCCGGGGAGGCCGCGGCGGCGGCGCTCCGGTCGCGGACGAGGACCACCCAGGGCGGGACCGCGAGGGCGGCGAGCACGGCCCAGACCCCGAGGCCCACGCGCCAACTGCCGCCCAGCGCCTCGGTCATGGGGACGGTCGCGGCGGCGGCGAACGCGGTGCCGAGCGCCAGGGCCATCGAGTAGAGGCCGGTCATGGTGCCGACGCGGTCGGGGAAGTACCGCTTGACGATCACCGGCATCAGGACGTTGCCGACCGCGATGCCCATCAGCGCGAGGGCGCTCGCCGCCAGGAAGGCGGGCGTGCCGGAGGTGAAGGGCCGGATCAGCAGCCCCGCGGTGATGGCCGCCATGCCGGCGCAGATGACCGCGCCGGGGCCGAAGCGGCGGGCCAGGCGGGGCGCTGTGAAACCGAAGACCGCGAAGCAGAAGGGCGGTACGGAGGTGAGGACTCCGGCGACCGTGCCGCTCATGTGCAGCCCGCCCCGTACGTCCTCCAGCAGCGGGCCGAGGCTGGTGATGGCGGGCCGCAGGTTGAGGGCCGCGAGGACCAGTCCGGCGACGACGAGCGGAGTCACCCACGCGGCGGGGCGGGGTCCCTGGACCTCGCCGGGCGCACCGGTGGGGGCGGGCAGGCCCCGGGATCCGGGCGCGTTCGGGGTCGCGGCGGGCAGCCGGGGCTCGGTCCGGGTCTCGTCAGGCATGGGGTCATCATAGAATCATGGGATGATTGGTTGTCCAGTTGTCTCCAATCGTCCAGTTGTCTCCGTTCCCCTCGTGGACCGGCGGACCAGAGTTGGGAGCACCATGGCGCTGACCTCTCCCCGGCGTTCCGCCCTCTCGGACCAGGTGATCACCGAGCTGCGGAACCAGATCACCTCGGGCGCGTGGCCGGTGGGGTCCCGTATCCCGACCGAACCCGAGCTGGTCGAGCAGCTGGGCGTGGCACGCAACACCGTCCGTGAGGCGGTCCGCGCGCTGGCGCACAACGGCCTGCTCGCCATCCGGCAGGGCTCGGGCACGTACGTCGTCGCGACCAGCGAGCTGGCGGGTGTGATGGCGCGCCGGTTCGCGGACGCCGATCCCCGGCACGTCGCGGAGCTGCGCTCGACGCTGGAGTCGTCGGCGGCCCGGCTCGCGGCGGAGCGCCGTACACCGAAGGACCTGCGCCTGCTGGAGACGCTCTTGGCACGGCGCGAGGAGGCGTGGCGGGAGGGGGACGCGGAGCGGTTCGTCACGGCGGACGCGACGCTGCACCTGGCGGTGGTGTCGGCCTCCCACAACGACGTCCTGGTGGCGCTCTACGCGGACCTGGGGCATGTGCTGCGGGACCGGCTGCGGACCGACGTGGGGCCGGAGCTGCGGCCGGAGGACCACCTGGACCACGCGCGGCTGGTGACGGCGATCCGGGCGGGGGACGGGGAGGCGGCGGGCGCGGAGGCCGCGAGCCACGCGCTGCACTGCCTGGTCGAGCGGGCCTGAGCGCGGGCGGGCCCGGCCCCGGCGGTCCGTACGGCCGGGGCCTCAGCGCACCGGGTCGTGGCTGACCCACACCGACCGCACCTCTTTCCAGCAGCGGTCGGAGAGCTGGACGTAGCCCGCCGGGTGGAGCTCCACCGGGGCGCTGTCGGCGTCGACGTCCCACCAGCGGGCGCACTCGACGTGCAGGCGGACGCGGTCGGTGACCGGGTACGGGTTGTGGCAGGAGGCGGTGGCACGGGAGCCCTCGACGCGGGTACGGCAGGTGGCACGGTCCCGGTCGCGGGTCTTGTCGCGGTCGCGGCCCTTCTCGCGGTCGCGCTCACGGTCCCGCTCCGGGGCCGCCGCCGCGCCCGGGGCGTGCGGGCCGGGGCGGGCCGTCGCGGGGTGCGGCGCGGGGGGTTCCCGTACCTCCGAGAGGACCGTGAGGCCCAGCGGGATCAGCGGGGCGGCCAGGAACGCGACCACCGCGCGGCGTACTGCGCGCATTCCCGTACCTCCTCCCCCGTCACGACCGGACGGATCCGGTCCGTTCCGCGTCCTGCCCAGTGTGCGGGGAAATGCCCGTCTTTTCGACTCGGACGGACACGCTCCGTGACATACGGAAGCCGCGTGCCCGTCCCGGGGGACGAGCACGCGGCCGGTGGATCGGTGGTACGGGAGGGTCAGGCGCCCATCATGTGCACGCCACCGTCGACGTGGACGATCTCGCCCGTCGTGGCCGGGAAGAAGTCCGACAGCAGACCGACGATGCCCCGGCCCGCGGGCTCCGGGTCGGACATGTCCCACTCCATCGGCGCCCGGTGGTTCCACACGTCCGCGAGCGACTCGAAGCCCGGGATGGACTTGGCGGCCATCGACTTGAGCGGACCGGCCGAGATCAGGTTGCAGCGGACGTTCCGCGCGCCCAGGTCACGGGCCAGGTAGCGGCTGGTGGACTCCAGGGCGGCCTTCGCCACGCCCATCCAGTCGTACTTCGGCCAGGCCACCTGCGCGTCGAAGGTGAGGCCGACGACCGAGCCGCCCCGCTCCATCAGCGGCAGGCAGGCCATGGTCAGGGACTTGAGGGAGTACGCGGAGACGTGGACGGCCGTCGCGACGTCCTCCCACTGCGCCTCCAGGAAGTTGAACGCGCCCTGCGGGCCGAAGGCGATCGAGTGCACGATGCCGTCGATGCGCGCGTCGTCGCCCTGGAGGTCGCGGATCCGGCCGGCCAGACCGTCCAGGTGCTCCTGGTTGGTCACGTCCAGCTCGATGACCGGGGCGGGCTCGGGCAGCCGCTTGGCGATGCGCTCGACGAGGGACAGCCGGCCGAAGCCGGTGAGGATGACCTCGGCGCCCTGCTGCTGCGCGACCTTGGCGGCGTGGAAGGCGATGGAGGCCTCGGTGAGGACCCCTGTGACGAGGATGCGCTTGCCGGCCAGGATTCCACTCATGTGATCAGTGACCCATGCCCAATCCGCCGTCAACGGGAATGACGGCTCCAGTGATGTACGAGGCGTCGTCGGAGGACAGGAACCGCACCACCGCGGCGATCTCCTCCGGCTGTGCGTAACGGGCGAGCGGAACCCGCGAGACGATGTCGGCGCGCTGCTCGTCGGTGAGCACCCGCGTCATGTCGCTCTCCGTGAAGCCGGGGGCGACGACGTTGAAGGTGATGTTCCGCGAACCGAGTTCGCGGGCGAGCGAGCGGGCGAAGCCCACCAGGCCGGCCTTGGACGCGGCGTAGTTCGCCTGCCCCGCCTGGCCGGTGAGGCCGACGACCGACGAGATCAGGACGACGCGGCCCTTCTTGGCGCGCAGCATGGCGCGGTTGGCCCGCTTCACGACGCGGAACGCGCCCGTGAGGTTGGTGTCCACGACGGACGTGAAGTCGTCCTCGGACATCCGCATCAGCAACTGGTCCTTGGTGATGCCGGCGTTGGCCACCAGCACCTCCACGGGACCGTGCTTCTCCTCGATCTCCTTGTAGGCCTGCTCCACCTGTTCGGTGTCGGTGATGTCGCAGCGGACGGCCAGGCAGCCCAGGTCCGTCAGGGCCTGCGGCGGCTCGCCGGAACGGTACGTGTAGGCGACCTTGTCGCCGTTGTCCGCGAAGGCGCGGGCGATGGCGAGGCCGATGCCCCGGTTTCCTCCGGTGACGAGAACCGAGCGGCTCATCGGATCACCCTTTCCTCAGCGGTCTGGTCTGCCGAAAACCTATCGGTAGTGCTCTGCTCGCGAGGAATCGCCCCGGACAGTGCCGGACGGTCAACCCTGTCGGTTCCCTACAGAACCCCGGACCGGGCACCTGCGGATTCCCTTGCCACGAAGGGCCTCGTGGGCGTGGGACGGGTGTCGGCGGGCGGGCCGGTGACGCGTGATTCACTGCCGGTGACAGTGCCGAGTGTCAGCCGAATGTCAGTTGAGGAGAGGCCGCCGTGCCCCATGAGGTAGATCAGACGTTCTTGGCGTTGCCCTTGCGGGCACTCGCCGACGCCGCGCTCGCGAGGGCGCGGGCGCTCGGCGCCGACCACGCGGACTTCCGCTTCGAGCGGGTGCGCAGCGCGGCGTGGCGGCTGCGGGACGCCAAACCCGCCGGTTCCTCGGACAGCACGGATCTCGGGTACGCGGTCCGGGTGGTGCACGGCGGGGTCTGGGGGTTCGCCTCCGGGGTCGACCTGACGATGGACGCGGCGGCGCGGGTCGCCGGGCAGGCCGTGGCCATGGCCAAGCTGTCCGCGAAGGTGATCGCGGCCGCCGGGTCGGACGAGCGGGTGGAGCTGGCCGGTGAGCCGGTGCACGCGGAGAAGACCTGGGTGTCGGCGTACGAGATCGACCCGTTCGACGTGCCGGACGAGGAGAAGAGCGGGCTGCTCGCGGAATGGAGCGCGCGGCTGCTGCGGGCGGAGGGGGTGGCGCACGTGGACGCGTCGCTGCTCACCGTCCACGAGAACAAGTTCTACGCGGACACCGCGGGCACGGTCACCACGCAGCAGCGGGTCCGGCTGCACCCGCAGCTGACCGCCGTCGCGGTCGACTCGGACTCGGGCGAGTTCGACTCGATGCGGACGATCGCGCCGCCGGCCGGGCGGGGCTGGGAGTACCTGACGGGCACGGGCTGGGACTGGGACTCCGAGCTGGAGCGGATCCCCGGGCTGCTCGCCGAGAAGATGCGGGCGCCGAGCGTCGAGGCGGGGACGTACGACCTGGTCGTCGACCCGTCCAACCTGTGGCTGACGATCCACGAGTCGATCGGCCACGCCACCGAGCTGGACCGGGCGCTCGGGTACGAGGCGGCCTACGCGGGCACGTCCTTCGCGACCTTCGACCAGCTCGGGAAGCTCGCGTACGGCTCGTCGGTGATGAACGTGACCGGGGACCGGACCGCCGAGCACGGGCTCGCCACCATCGGGTACGACGACGAGGGCGTCGAGGCCCAGTCGTGGGACCTGGTGAAGGACGGCACGCTCGTCGGCTACCAGCTGGACCGGCGGATCGCGAAGCTGACGGGCCTGGGCCGGTCCAACGGGTGCGCGTACGCGGACTCGCCGGGCCATGTGCCGGTGCAGCGGATGGCGAACGTGTCGCTGCGGCCCGATCCCGGCGGCCTCGCGACGGAGGACCTGATCGGCGGGGTGGAGCGCGGGATCTACGTGGTCGGCGACCGGTCGTGGTCGATCGACATGCAGCGCTACAACTTCCAGTTCACCGGGCAGCGCTTCTTCCGCATCGAGAACGGCAAGCTCGCGGGCCAGCTGCGCGATGTCGCCTACCAGGCGACGACCACGGACTTCTGGGGCTCGATGGAGGCCGTCGGCGGCCCGCAGACGTACGTCCTGGGCGGTGCCTTCAACTGCGGCAAGGCCCAGCCGGGCCAGGTCGCGGCGGTTTCGCACGGCTGCCCGTCCGCGCTCTTCCGCGGAGTGAACATCCTCAACACGACGCAGGAGGCGGGCCGATGAGCGGCGCGAAGAGCGGGACCACCACGGGCCGTACGGCCAGGCCGCACGAGATCGTCGAGCGCGCGCTCGCACTGTCCACCGCCGACGGGTGTGTGGTCATCGCCGACGAGCAGTCGTCGGCGAACCTCCGCTGGGCGGGCAACGCGCTCACCACCAACGGGGTCACCCGGGGCCGTACCCTCACCGTCATCGCGACGGTCGACGGCGCCCAGGGCACCGCCTCCGGCGTGGTGTCCCGGTCCGCGGTCACCAACGACGACCTGGAGCCGCTGGTACGGGCCGCCGAGGCGGCCGCCCGGGGCGCCGGTCCCGCCGAGGACGCCCGCGCGCTGGTGGCGGGCGGTCCGGTGTCCGGGGACTTCACGGACGCGCCGGGCGAGACGACCTCCGCCGTCTTCACGGACTTCGCCCCGGCGCTCGGCGAGGCCTTCGCCCGCGCCCGGGCCGGCGGCCGGGAGCTGTACGGCTTCGCGAACCACGAGCTGACGTCGACGTACCTCGGCACCTCGACGGGCGTGCGGCTGCGCCACGACCAGCCGAGCGGCACGCTGGAGCTGAACGCCAAGTCCCCCGACCGGACCCGCTCCGCGTGGGCGGGCCGGGCCACGCGTGACTTCAAGGACGTCGACCCGGGGGTCCTCGACGCGGAGCTGGCCCGGCGCCTGGGCTGGGCCGAGCGGAAGATCGACCTGCCCGCCGGGCGGTACGAGACGCTGCTGCCGCCCAGCGCCGTGGCCGACCTGCTGATCTACCAGCTGTGGTCCTCGGCGGCCCGCGACGCCGCGGAGGGCCGTACCGTCTTCTCCCGCCCCGGCGGCGGCACCCGCGTCGGCGAGACGCTCTCCGAGCTGCCGCTGACGCTGCGCAGCGCGCCCGGCGAGCCGGGCCTCGAATGCGCGCCGTTCGTGATCGCGCACTCCTCGGGCGACGACGCGTCCGTCTTCGACAACGGCCTGCCGCTGGCGGCGACGGACTGGGTACGGGACGGGAAGCTGGAGCACCTGCTGACCACCCGGCACAGCGCGGAGCTGACCGGCCTGCCCGTGGCGCCCTCCATCGGCAACCTGGTCCTGGACGGCGGGGGCGAGCGGACGCTGGAGGAGATGGTCGCGGCGACCGGGCACGACGGTCCCGGCCTGCTCCTGACGTGCCTCTGGTACATCCGGGAGGTCGACCCGGCGACGCTGCTGCTCACCGGTCTGACCAGGGACGGGGTGTATCTCGTGGAGAAGGGCGAGGTCGTCGGCGAGGTGAACAACTTCCGGTTCAACGAGTCGCCGGTCGACCTGCTGTCGCGGGCCTCCGAGGCCGGGATCACGGAGAAGACGCTGCCGCGCGAGTGGGGCGACTGGTTCACCCGGGCCGCGATGCCCGCCCTGCGCATCCCCGATTTCAACATGAGCTCGGTCAGCCGCGGGGTGTGACCGCTCTAGACTGATCGCTGCCGGATCCACACATCATCTGTTCGAGGAGACACGAGACCGTGACGGACATCGTCGACGAGCTCCAGTGGCGCGGGCTGTTCGCCCAGTCCACCGATGAGGACGCCTTGCGCAAGGCGCTCGCGGACGGTCCCGTCACGTTCTATTGCGGCTTCGACCCCACCGCCGCCAGCCTGCACGTCGGCCACCTCGTGCAGGTGCTCACCGTGCGCCGGCTCCAGCGGGCCGGTCACCGGCCGCTGGCGCTGGTGGGCGGGGCCACCGGCCAGATCGGCGACCCGCGGCCCACGGCCGAGCGGACGCTGAACGACCCGGAGACGGTCGCGGGCTGGGTGGGGCGGCTGCGGTCGCAGATCGAGCCGTTCCTGTCCTTCGAGGGGCCGAACGCGGCCACGATGGTCAACAACCTGGACTGGACCGCGGGCCTGTCCGCGATCGAGTTCCTGCGGGACATCGGCAAGCACTTCCGGGTCAACCGGATGCTCGCCAAGGAGTCCATCGCCCGGCGGCTGGAGTCCGACGAGGGCATCAGCTACACCGAGTTCAGCTACCAGTTGCTCCAGTCCATGGACTTCCTGGAGCTGTACCGGCGCTACGGCTGTGTCCTCCAGCAGGGCGGCAGCGACCAGTGGGGCAACCTCACCGCCGGCCTGGACCTGATCCACCGCCTGGAGCCGGGTGCCACCGTGCACGCGCTGGCCACGCCCCTGATGACCAAGGCGGACGGGACCAAGTTCGGCAAGACCGAGGGCGGGGCCGTCTGGCTGGACCCCGAGATGACCACGCCGTACGCCTTCTACCAGTTCTGGCTGAACGTGGACGACCGTGACATCTCCACGTACAGCCGGATCCTCAGCTTCAAGGACCGCGCGGAGCTGGAGGAGCTGGAGCTTGCCACCGCGGAACGGCCGCAGGCGCGGGCCGCGCAGCGGGCGCTGGCGGAGGAGCTGACGACCCTGGTGCACGGCGCCGGCCAGTGCGCGGCGGTCGTCGCCGCGTCCCGGGCGCTCTTCGGCCAGGGTGAGCTGACGGACCTCGACGAGGCGACGCTGAGCGCCGCGCTCTCCGAGGTGCCGCACGCGCGCTTCTCCGAACCGGCCTCGGTGGTCGACCTGTTCACCGAGGCGGGCCTCGCGCCGAGCAGGTCGGCGGCGCGCCGCACGGTCAACGAGGGCGGGGCGTACGTGAACAACGTCAAGGTCACGGACGCGGAGAGCGTGCCCGCGGCGGGCGACCTGCTGCACGGCCGCTGGCTGGTACTGCGCCGGGGCAAGAAGAACCTGGCCGCGATCGAGATCACGGCCGGCTGACCCACGAGGGCGCCTGACACGCGCGGGCACCTGCGTCACGGGGCGGGGCACATCGGCCAGGATGGCCGGTGCCCCGCCCTCGTGCGTGGGGGCGGCCCGGCGTACCGTGGTTGCGGTCCGGTCCGGGGTAGGGACCGGCGTGGGAATCGGGTGGTGAAGTGTGATGCGGAAGCGGAGCAGCACCGAGGTCTTCCGGATCACCGGGGCCCGGCAGGGCCTCGCCGAGGACGTACGCGGCAGGCAGCGGCGTTACATCATCTCGATGTCCGTGAGAACACTGTCGGTGATCCTGACCGTCGTGCTGTGGAACGTGGAACGGCCGGTGGCCATCGTCACACTGGTCCTCGGGGCGCTGTTGCCGTACGTGGCCGTGGTGATCGCCAACGCGGGCCGGGAGAACGCTCCTTCGCTTCCGTCGACCTTCGTCCCGGCTCCGGTACGGCCGGCGATCGCGCCCTCCGCGGCGCCGGTGGCGACGGAATCCGCGCGCCCGACCGGTGAGTAGACCCGCCGGTAGAACCCGCGGGTAACGGGTCGCTCCGGGGGCGGGAAGCGGAGCGCAAAGCTCAAGAAAAGCTCAGATCAATCGTGAAGTTCCGGTGCACCGCACCCCGTTGCCCGTGACATACTTCGTAGGCGCTCCGCATCCCCCGTCGGAGCGACGGACCGACGCCGGGCAGCTCCCCCCGTGGCTGCTCGGCGTCGCCTTTTCGGGCTGCCGGACCTGTCCCTGGGGCAGTGTGACAACAGCGCCTAGGGTGGACGGGTGAACTCCCCCGACGCTCCCGATGCCCCGCCCCGTACCACTCCCGCCGCGGATCCCGCGCCGGTGTGCTCCGCCAAGGCGTGCCGTACCCCCGCCGTGTGGGTCCTCGCCTGGAACAACCCCAAGCTGCACACTCCGGAGCGCCGGAAGACCTGGCTGGCCTGCGACGAGCACCGCGAGCATCTGTCCTCGTTCCTCGGTGTGCGTGGGTTCCTCAAGGACGTGGTGACACTGGAGGAGTGGGAGCGGGACTCAGCCGCCGATCGCTGACATCGGCCGGTCGGGCTGGAGGAAGGACGGGTCGTCGAGGCCGGAGCCGGCCTTCTTGCCCCACATGGCGCGCTTCCAGAGCGCGGCGATCTCCTCGTCCGGCGCCTCGGAGCGCAGCGCCCCGCGCAGGTCCGTCTCCTCCTGGGCGAAGAGGCAGTTGCGCACCTGTCCGTCGGCGGTGAGCCGGGTGCGGTCGCAGGCGTGGCAGAACGGGCGGGTGACGGAGGCGATGACCCCGACGCGGTGCGGGCCGCCGTCGACGGTCCAGCGCTCGGCGGGGGCGGAGCCGCGCGCGGTACCGGGCTCCTCGGTGAGGGTGAAGTGCGTACGGAGCGAGGTGAGGATGTCACCGGCCGTTATCATCCCGTCGCGCTTCCAGCCGTGCTGGGCGTCGAGGGGCATCTGCTCGATGAAGCGCAGCTCGTAGTCGTGCGCGACGGCCCAGGCGAGCAGGTCGGGGGCCTCGTCGTCGTTGAGGCCCGGCATCAGGACCGTGTTGATCTTGACGGGGGTCAGCCCCGCCTCGTGGGCCGCGCGCAGGCCGTCCAGGACGTCCTGGTGCCGGTCGCGGCGGGTGAGGGTCTTGAAGACGTCGGGGCGCAGGGTGTCCAGCGACACGTTGACCCGGTCGAGGCCGGCGGCCCGGAGGGCGGCGGCGGTGCGCTTGAGGCCGATGCCGTTGGTGGTCACGGACATGCGGGGGCGGGGCTCCAGCGCGGCGCAGCGCTCGACGATGCCGACGAGGCCGGGCCTGAGGAGCGGCTCGCCGCCGGTGAACCTGATCTCGGTGATCCCGAGGTCGGTCACGGCGATACGGATGAGGCGGACGATCTCGTCGTCGCTGAGCAGCTCGGACTTGCCGAGCCACTGGAGGCCCTCTTCCGGCATGCAGTACGTGCACCGGAGATTGCACTTGTCCGTCAGTGATACGCGCAGGTCGGTGGCGATGCGGCCGTAGGTGTCGATGAGCACGTGGGGCCCCCTTCCCTCATGACCGCGATGCGGCCGTCCCGTTCCGTCGCGAACCGTGTATGCAATCCGTCAGGTTCGAGCCTACGTCAGACCACCGACAACGGCAGGTGCCGGTGGGGCGCGGGACGCGCCGCGGCCGCGTCGCGGAGTGCTGCGACGCGGCCGCGGAGAGGCTCGCTCACCCGGTGGGGGGTGTCCGGACGGGCGGGGGGATCAGTGCGCCCCGGTGCCCGTCAGGGACTTGACCTCCAGCTCCGCGTACTTGCCGGTGTCCGGCTCCTCCTTGGAGACGAGCGTGCCCACCCAGCCGAGCAGGAAGCCCAGCGGGATGGAGATCAGGCCGGGGTTCTCCAGCGGGAAGAAGTGGAAGTCGACGCCGGGGAACATCGAGGTGGGCTTGCCCGAGACGACCGGCGAGAACAGCACCAGCAGGACGGACGAGGCCAGGCCGCCGTAGATCGACCACAGCGCTCCCGCGGTGGTGAACCGCTTCCAGAAGAGGCTGTAGAGGAGCGTCGGCAGGTTGGCGGAGGCGGCCACCGCGAACGCGAGCGCGACCAGCCCGGCCACGTTCAGGTCGCGGGCGAGGGCGCCCAGCGCGATGGAGACGACGCCGATGGCGACGGTCGCCCAGCGGGCGGCCCGTACCTCCTCCTTCTCGGTCGCCTGGCCGCGGCGGATCACGTTGGCGTAGATGTCGTGCGCGAACGACGACGAGGACGCCAGGGTGAGGCCGGCGACCACCGCGAGGATGGTGGCGAAGGCCACGGCGGAGATCACGGCGAGCAGGATGGCGCCGCCGGTCGAGCCGGCTCCGCCGCCGATCTCCAGGGCGGCGAGCGGGGCCGCCGTGTTGCCCGCCTTGTTGGAGGCGATGATGTCGCCGGGCTTGAGCAGGGCCGCGGCGCCGAAGCCGAGGACGATGGTCATCAGGTAGAAGGAGCCGATGATGCCGATCGCCCAGATCACCGACTTCCGGGCGGCCTTGGCGGTGGGCACGGTGTAGAAGCGGATCAGGATGTGCGGCAGGCCCGCGGTGCCGAGCACCAGCGCGATGCCCAGGGAGATGAAGTCCAGCTTGGAGATCTCCGTGGCGCCGTACTTGAGCCCCGGCTCCAGGAAGGCGGAGCCCTTGCCGCTGTTGGAGGCGGCCGTGCCCAGCAGGTCGGAGACGTTGAAGTGGAACTTCAGCAGGATCAGGAAGGTGATCAGGATGGTGCCCGCGATCAGCAGGACCGCCTTGACCATCTGGACCCAGGTGGTGCCCTTCATCCCGCCGATGGTGACGTACACGATCATCAGCAGGCCGACCAGCGCGACGATGGCGATCTTGCCGGCGTCGCTGGTGATGCCGAGCAGCAGGGAGACGAGCACACCCGCGCCGGCCATCTGCGCGAGCAGGTAGAAGATCGAGACGACGATGGTCGAGACACCGGCGGCGGTACGGACCGGGCGCTGGCGCATGCGGTACGCGAGGACGTCGCCCATCGTGTAGCGGCCGGAGTTGCGCAGCGGCTCGGCGACGAGGAGCAGCGCGACGAGCCAGGCGACCAGGAAGCCGATCGAGTAGAGGAAGCCGTCGTAGCCGAAGAGGGCGATGGCGCCGGCGATGCCGAGGAAGGACGCGGCGGACATGTAGTCGCCGGACACCGCGAGTCCGTTCTGGAATCCGGTGAACTGGCGCCCGCCCGCGTAGAAGTCGGAGGCGCTCTTGGTCTGGCGGCCGGCCCAGACGGTGATCACCAGGGTCGCGACGACGAACAGCGCGAAGAGGGTGATGATCAGCGGCCGGTGCTCGCTCGCGTCCGAGGTGGCGGCGAGGTGGAGCGGGAGTGGCTGGCTCATGCGTCCGCCTCCATACGGGACTTGATGACGTCGGCCTTGGGGTCGAGCTTCCGCGAGGCGTACCGCGCGTAGAACCAGGCGATGAGGAACGTCGTCAGGAACTGGGCGAGGCCGAGGACGAGCGCGACGTTGATGTTGCCGAAGAGCTTGGTGCCCATGAAGCCGCCCGCGTAGTTGGACAGCAGGACGTACAGCAGGTACCAGGCGATGAAGGCGACGGTCAGCGGGAACGCGAACGAGCGGTAGGTGCGCCGCAGTTCGCCGAACTCCGTGCTGTCCTGCACGTCGGCGTACTGGGCGGTGGTGGGCTGTTGCGCGGGCAGGTCGGGGGTGGGGCGAGCGGGGCTGGTGTCCGTTCCGCCCGGGGGCGGTGGTGCGTCGGAAGCCACGGAATCTCCTCGTGACGGGGGCACTGTGGGGACTGGCATGAGGGACCTCGCACGGTTGGGCGTGTGATGTTGCTGGTCCCTCTGACAACGGCACGGAAGGCGTGGCGAAGCGGTTCAACGCGGCGGTTTTTCTTCTTGACGTCCCGTCGGCGGCGTCTCAAGTCATTGATACGCGGGGGTGGTCGACGGTAGTTTTCGCTGATCATGCACCTGTCCACGCGCGTCATGCGCGTGGGCGGCTCTCACGGATGATGTGGAGAACCCATGGCTCATCTGGGATCCAGACGCAGACGCGTACTCGCGCTGCCCGCTGGTCTGGCGCTCACCGCCTCGCTCGGCTTCCTGCCCGGCGCCTCGGCGGTCGCCGCTCCGGCGGCACCGGCCGTCTCGGCGCCGGTCGTCACGGACGGCCCCAAGCTCTCGTACGTCGTCAACACGCACGGCGGGCGCTCCACGCTGAAGTCGGTGGAGAAGGCCGTCGGCAAGGCCGGCGGCACGGTGGTGACCACCTACGACCGCATAGGCGTCATCGTCGCGTCCTCGCAGAACCCGGACTTCGCGAAGTCCCTGCGCAAGGTCAGGGGCGTCGACTCGGCCGGTGCCACCCGCACCGCGCCGCTGCCGGCGCAGTCCACCACGGACGAGGGCGCGCCCCGCGCGCTCACCGCCGCCGAGCTCGCCGAGGCGACCGCGGACAAGTCCGCCGCACAGGACCCGCTGGAGCCGTTGCAGTGGGACCTGCGCGCCATCAAGGCGGACAAGGCCCACGAGAAGACCCTCGGCAGCCGGAAGGTGACCGTCGCCGTCATCGACACGGGCGTCGACGACACGCACCCCGACATCGCCCCGAACTTCGACCGCGCCGCGTCGGTCAACTGCGTGACGGGCAAGCCCGACACGACGGACGGCGCCTGGCGTCCGAACGCCGGGGAGAGCCCGCACGGCACGCACGTCGCGGGTGAGATAGCCGCCGCCAAGAACGGCATCGGCGTCACCGGGGTCGCCCCGGGCGTGAAGGTCGCCGGCATCAAGGTCTCCACGCCGGCCGGGTTCTTCTACACCGAGGCGGTCGTCTGCGGCTTCGTCTGGGCCGCCGACCACGGTGTCGACGTGACCAACAACAGCTACTACACCGACCCGTGGTACTTCAACTGCAAGAACGACCCGGACCAGAAGGCGCTCGTCGAAGCCGTCACCCGGGCCTCGAAGTACGCGGAGAGCAAGGGCACGGTCAACGTGGCGGCGGCCGGCAACGAGGCGTACGACCTCGCGGCCGACTCCATCACCGACCCGACCAGCCCGAACGACACCATCCCCGGTGACCGGGTGATCGACCCGTCCGAGTGCCTGGACATACCGACCCAGCTCCCGGGTGTCGTGACCGTCGCGGCCACCGGCGCCAAGTCGGGCAAGTCGTCGTTCTCGAACTACGGCCTGGGCATCATCGACATCGCGGCGCCGGGCGGCGACCGCTACCAGGTCCCGGACGCGCCGGCCACCAGCGGCTCCATCCTGGGCCCGCTGCCGGGCGGTTCGTGGGGCTACATGTCCGGTACGTCGATGGCCTCCCCGCACGTCGCGGGTGTCGCGGCGCTGCTGAAGTCGACGTACCCGCACGCCTCCCTCGCGGTGATCAAGGCGCTGCTGACGGCCCAGGCCGACGACACGGCCTGCCCGGCGGTGTACGACTACAACAGCGACGGCAAGGTCGACGCGGTGTGCAGCGGGAGCAAGCGGTACAACAGCTTCTACGGCGCGGGCATCGCCGACGCGCTGGACGCGGTGAGCGGCTTCCGGCACTGATCGCGTTCCCACCGCCGCCGGTCCTGACATCCCGTCACCGGCACGCGTGAGCACGGCATTTCACGGCGCGGGCCGTCCCTCCGGGGGCGGCCCGCAGTCGTGTCCGCGGTCGTGTCCGGGGCCCGGGCCGGGGTCTCGGCCGTGGAGCCGGACTACATCCTGATGAGCACCTTGAGCGCGGTACGGGAGTCCATGGCCTTGTAGCCGTCGGCCACGTCGTCCAGGGAGACCGTCAGGTCGAAGACGGGCGACGGGTCGAGGGTGCCGTCGAGCACGTCGGGCAGCAGCGCGGGGATGTACGCCCCGGCCGGCGCGAGCCCGCCGCGCAGCGCGATGTTCCGGTCGAACATGTGGCGCAGGTCCACGGCCGTACCGCTGCCGTGGGGCGCCCCGACGTAACCGATCGCCCCGCCGCCACGGGTGATCCGCAGGGCCGTACGCATCGACTGCTCGGTGCCGACCGCCTCCACGACGGCGTGCGCGCCCTGCCCCCGGGTCAGCTCGCGCACGGCCTCCACGGCGGCCTCGCCGCGCTCGGCGACCACGTCGGTGGCGCCGAAGGTCCTGGCGAGGTCCGTACGGGCCTGGTGGCGGCCCAGCGCGATGATGCGCCCGGCGCCCAGCCGCCGGGCGGCCAGCACCGCGCACAGCCCCACCGCGCCGTCCCCGACGACGGCGACGGTGCTGCCGGGCCGTACCCCGGCGCCCAGGGCCGCGTGGTGTCCGGTGCCCATCACGTCGGAGAGGGCGAGCAGCGCGGTCAGCAGCCGCTCGTCGGAGGCCGCGTCGGCCGGGAGCGCGGCGAGGGTGCCGTCGGCGAAGGGGACCCGGACCGCCTCGCCCTGGCCGCCGTCGGTGCCGCCGTCGCCCCAGTCGCCGCCGCTCGGGCAGGACGTGGGGAGCCCCTCGTGGCAGAAGTCACAGGTCCCGTCGGCCCAGACGAAGGGCGCGACCACCAGATCGCCGACCGCGAAGCGCGCCACGTCGGAGCCGGTCTCCTCGACCACGCCGAGGAACTCGTGCCCGATCCGCGACCCGGGCTCCACGACCGATTCGCCCCGGTACGGCCACAGGTCGCTGCCGCATATGCAGGCCCGCAGCACCCGCACCACCGCGTCGGTGGGCCGCCGGATCACCGGATCGGGCACCTCCTCCACCCGGATGTCGTGGGGAGCGTGGATGACGGTGGCGCGCATGGGGGGTCCTTGCCGGTCTGATGATGGGACCCGAACACGTTACGCCCGCTTTCGGGTGGTCAGGACCGCGTGCCGCACGGGCGGCGGGGGCGGCCTCCCCCGCTGTGACGCGCACCACTTGGCCGGCCCGCGACCCGCCGCACCCCCAGCAGCGCGCCCCCGTCACACCCCCGCCGCCCCCAGCAGCGCGCCCGCGGCGTACGTGACCGCCATGGCCACCGCTCCCCCGCCCATGTTCCGCAGCACCGCGCGGGTCCTCGGGGCCGCTCCCAGCCGCGCGCTGCCCCACCCGGTCAGGGCGAGGGCCACCAGCACCGCCAGGACCGTGACCGGCACCCGGTACGAGGGCGGGAGCAGGACGATCGCGAGGAGCGGCAGCAGGGCGCCCACCGTGAACGACAGGAAGCTCGCCCCCGCCGCGTGCCACGGGTTGGTCAGCGCGTCGGGGTCGATGCCCAGCTCCTCGCTCGCGTGGGCGCGCAGCGCGTCCCGCGCCGTCAGCTGCTCGGCCGCCTCCCGCGCCACCTCGGGCGACAGGCCCCGCTCCGCCAGCAGGCCCGTCAGCTCGGCGAGTTCGGCCTCCGGCTGTTCCCGCAGCTCGCGGCGCTCCACGGCCAGCGCCGCCCGTTCCGAGTCGCGCTGGGTGGAGACCGACACGTACTCCCCCGTCGCCATCGACATCGACCCGGCCAGCAGGCCCGCCAGACCCGCCGTCAGCAGCGTCCCCCTGGCGTCGGTGGCGCCGGCCACGCCGACCACCAGGCCCGCCGTGGAGACGATGCCGTCGTTGGCGCCGAGGACGGCCGCGCGCAGCCAGTTGAGGCGGGTGCCGAGGGCGTCGCCGTGCGGCTCCGCGTGGGCGGGGGTGGAGTCCGTCATCCGGCGAGAGTCTCACCCGGGCCGTCAGCGGCGCGACAGCGACCCGCACTTGACGGACCACCCGGCGGCGGGCCCGGGCCGCCCGGGCGACCGTGCTGTCGGTCCCGGCCCGTATTCTCTGTGACCATGCTCGACGACCAGACGACAGCGACGACGTGGCCGGCCGCCTACCCCCAGGGGTACGCGGTCGTCGACGTGGAGACCACCGGCCTCGCCCGCGACGACCGGATAGTGTCCGCCGCCGTCTACCGCCTGGACGTCCGGGGCGAGGTCGAGGACCACTGGTACACGCTCGTCAACCCGGAGCGCGATCCGGGACCCGTCTGGATCCACGGGCTGACGAGCGACGTCCTGGAGAGCGCCCCGCTCTTCCCGGAGATCGCCGCCGAGTTCGCGGAGCGCCTGGAGGGCCGGGTCCTGGTGGCGCACAACGCCATCTTCGACTGGTCGATGATCGCCCGGGAGTACGCGCGCGCGGGCGGCGCGGCGCCCACCCGGCAGCGGCTGTGCACGATCGCGCTGTCCAAGGAGCTGGCCCTGCCGCTGCCCAACCACAAACTGGAGTCGCTGGCCGCGCACTTCGGCGTGGTGCAGCAGCGCGCGCACCACGCGCTGGACGACGCGCGGGTGCTCGCGGAGGCGTTCCGGCCGAGTCTGCACGCGGCGGCGCGGGGCGGCGTACGGCTCCCGCTCCTCGAATGCCTGCCGCTCACGGAGTGGTCGGACTCGCCCGCGCGGCCCCGGATCGGCCGGCAGTCGTCGTACCGCCCGGCGGCGCAGACGAGCTGGCGGCCCTCGCGCAAGCGCCCGTCCTGCCCGTATCCGAACCCGGGCCGGTACGAGCCGGGCAAGGCGCTCGTCCAGGGCATGCGGGTGGCGTTCTCGGGCGACACGTCCGTCGACCGCGAACTGCTGGAGGACCGGGCGGTGGAGGCGGGGCTGCACGTCGCGACGAGCGTGTCGCGGCTGACGAGCCTGCTCGTGACCAACGATCCGGAGTCCTCGACGTCGAAGACCGTCAAGGCGGCGTCGTACGGCACCCCGGTCATCGACGAGGCCGCCTTCACCCAGCTCCTGCGGGACGTGGCGCCCGCGGGCGGTTCCGCCCCCACCTCCACGGACAGGTGACCGATTCGTACCCGCCGTCCGGCCCCCGGGGCCCGGCGGGTACCGTCGAAGGCGTGTACCGCTTCCTGTTCACCCGGCAGTGGGTGATTCTCGCCCTGCTCTCGCTCGCGCTCATCCCGACGATGATCGAGCTGGGTTTCTGGCAGCTTCACCGGCATGAGCACAAGGTCGCCCAGAACACGCTGATCTCGGACAACCTCAAGGCGAAGCCCGTCCCGGTCACGGAGCTCACCTCCCCGGGGCACACCGTCCCGTACTCCGACTACTGGCGCCGGGTCACCGCCACGGGCCGGTTCGACACCGCCCACGAGGTGGTCGTCCGCCGCCGTACGTCCAGTGACGAACAGGTCGGCTACCACGTCCTGATCCCGCTCGTCCTGGACGACGGCCGCGCGGTGATCGTCAACCGGGGCTGGATCCCGTCCGGCGACGACCAGCGGGCCTTCCCGAAGATCCCCGCCCCGCCCTCGGGCGAGGTCACGATCACCGGCCGGCTCAAGGCCGACGAGACGACGAAGGGCAGCGGCATCCGCGACCTGCGCGACCTGCCGCCCCGCCAGGTCATGCTGATCAACAGCGAGGAACAGGCGAAGTACCTGGACCGCACGGTCCTCGGGGGGTACATCGAGCTGACCTCACCGGTGCCCGCCGGGCATTCCCCGCAGGAGATCCCGGACCCCGACGACGGCTCGATCGGCCCGCACATGGCGTACGCCGTCCAGTGGTGGCTGTTCGCCGCCGGGGTGCCGGTCGGCTTCGTCGTGCTCGTACGCCGCGAGAAGCGCGACCGCACGGCGGCCGCGGAGGCCGCGGCGGCGGACCAGGACGTACCGGAACCGTCCCCGGCGACGGTCTGACCCGGCGACGGCGACGGTCCGACCCGACCGCCGACGCGCGCGGACCCACGAGGATCCGGCGGACAGGGCCACCTGACCGGGCCTAACCCCTCGTTGACGTGGGCAGAGGCCCAGAGTGACCCCACGCATCGAGGACTACGCGCTCATCGGCGATCTCCAGACCGCCGCCCTGGTCGGCAGGAACGGCTCCATCGACTGGCTGTGCCTTCCTCGCTTCGACTCGGCGGCCTGCTTCGCGGCCCTGCTCGGCGACGAGGACAACGGCCACTGGCGGATCGCCCCCAAGGACGCCGGTGACAGCACCCGGCGCTCCTACGTGGGCGACACGCTCGTCCTGGAGACCGTCTGGGAGACGCGTACCGGCACGGTGAAGGTCACCGACTTCATGCCCCAGCGCGACACCGCGCCCGACATCGTGCGGATCGTGGAGGGCGTCAGCGGGACGGTCGAGATGCGGTCCACCCTCCGGCTGCGCTTCGACTACGGCTCGGTCGTGCCGTGGATGCGGCGCTCGGACGGCCACCGGGTCGCCGTCGCGGGACCGGACTCCGTGTGGCTGCGCAGCGAGCCGCACGTCAAGACGTGGGGCCAGCACTTCACCACCTTCTCGTCGTTCACCGTCGGCGCGGGCGAGAAGGTGGCGTTCGTCCTCACCTGGCACCCCTCGCACAAGGAGCGCCCGGACCTGATCGACCCGTACGAGGCCCTGGAACAGAGCCTGGAGGACTGGCGGGAGTGGTCGGCGCGCTGCCGGTACGAGGGGCCGCACCGGGACGCCGTGATGCGCTCGCTGATCACCCTCAAGGCACTCATCTACGCCCCGACGGGCGGGATCATCGCCGCCCCCACCACCTCGCTGCCCGAGGAGATCGGCGGGGTGCGGAACTGGGACTACCGCTACTGCTGGCTGCGCGACTCGACGCTGGTGCTGGGCGCCCTGCTGTCGGCCGGGTACCTGGAGGAGGCGGCGGCCTGGCGCGACTGGCTGCTGCGCGCGGTCGCCGGCGACCCGGCGGACCTCCAGATCATGTACGGCGTCGGGGGCGAGCGCCGACTGCCGGAGACCGAACTGTCCTGGCTGCGCGGGTACGAGGGGTCCTCACCGGTCCGTACCGGCAACGAGGCCGTGGAGCAGCTCCAGCTCGACGTGTACGGCGAGGTCATGGACTCCCTCCACCTGGCGCGCGCCGCGGGCCTGCCCGCGACCTCGCACGCCTGGAAGCTCCAGCTCAGCCTGCTCGGCTTCCTGGAGTCGCGGTGGCGCGAACCGGACGAGGGGCTGTGGGAGGTGCGCGGTCCCCGCAGGCACTTCACGCACTCGAAGGTGATGGCGTGGGTCGCCGCCGACCGTGCCGTACGGACCCTGGAGGACGACCCGTCGCTGCCGGGGGACGTGGCGCGCTGGCGGGCGATGCGGGACGAGGTGCACGACGAGGTCTGCGCGAAGGGGTACGACCCGGTGCGGAACACCTTCACGCAGTCGTACGGCTCCGACGAACTGGACGCGGCGGCGCTGCTGATCCCGCAGGTCGGCTTCCTGCCGCCGGACGACCCGCGGGTGGTGGGCACGGTCGACGCGGTGCGGGACGAGCTGATGCACGGCGGGTTCGTACGGCGGTACAGCACCGAGGGCCCGTTGGTGGACGGACTGCCGGGCGGCGAGGGCACGTTCCTCGTCTGCTCGTTCTGGCTGGCCGACGCGCTGCGGATGACGGGGCGGCGGGAGGAGGCGGAGGAGCTGTTCGCGCGGCTGCTGGACCTGCGCAACGACGTGGGGCTGCTGTCGGAGGAGTACGACCCGGTGGCCGGGCGCCAACTGGGCAACTTCCCGCAGGCGTTCAGCCATATCGGGCTGGTGGGGACCGCCGTCCTGCTGGGCAAGGACGGCACGGCACCATAGGCCCATGGATCTTGGGCTGAAGGACCGTGTCTACGTCGTCACCGGGGCCTCCCGGGGGCTCGGCCGCGCCGCGGCGGAGGCGCTGGTCGGGGACGGCGCGAAAGTGGTGATCACCGGGCGGGACGCGGCGGGAGTGGCCGCGGCGGCGCGGGAGTTGGGCCCGGGCGCGTACGGGCTGGCCGCGGACAACGCGGACCCGGAGGTGGCGGGGCGGCTGACGGCCGCGGCGCGGGAGCGGTTCGGGCGGTTCGACGGGATGCTGATCAGCGTCGGTGGTCCGCCGGCGGGGGCGGCGACCGCCAACACGGACGAGCAGTGGCGGACGGCGTTCGAGTCGGTGTTCCTCGGGGCGGTACGGCTGGCGCGGGCCGCGACGTCGGAGCTGGGCGCGGGCGGGGTGATCGCGCTGGTGCTGTCCGGGTCGGTGCACGAGCCGATACCGGGCCTGACGCTGTCGAACGGCCTGCGGCCGGGGCTCGCGGGCTTCGCGAAGTCCCTCGCCGACGAGGTGGGGCCGCGCGGGATACGGGTGTTGGGCCTGCTGCCGTCCCGCATCGACACGGACCGCGTCCGCGAACTCGACGCGCTGTCGGGCGACGCGGGGGCGGCGCGGGCGCGCCAGGAGGCCCGTATCCCGCTGCGCCGCTACGGCACCCCCGCCGAGTTCGGCCGGACAGCGGCCTTCTTCCTCTCCCCGGCCGCGTCGTACGTGACGGGGGTCATGGTCCCGGTGGACGGCGGCGCCCGCCACGGCTTCTGACCCGGCACCCCGTGCACCCCGTACACACCCAGCCCGTCCGGCGATTGAGGACAACGGCGGCTACGCCGACGCCGGGGACGTCCACGGAGTGGTTCCCTCCTGGTCCGGGTGGATCGGGGTGAAGCGCACCGGCAGGCGGGTCAGGGCCCGCAGGAACCCCGTCGGGCGCCAGACGATCTCGTCCGCGGGCACCGCGAGTTCCAGCGTCGGGAGCCACGACGTGAGCCGCTCGACGGCCGTCACCGCGATCTGCACACTGGGGTCCTTCGCCGGACAGGCGTGCGGCCCCGCCGAGAACGCGAGATGCGAACGCCCCCCGTTCCCCGCCTCCTCGGGCCGCTCGGGCGCCAACCCGTCGTTGATCGCGGCGAACGAGATCAGCACCAGGCTGTGCGCCGGCACCGGCACCCCGGCCAGCACGGTGTCCTGACGCGGGTAGTGCGCCCCGTAGTTGGCCACCGGCGTCTGCTTCCACAGCACGACCCGCAGCGCGTCGTGCACGGTCAGCGCCCCGTCGGTGAGCGTGCTGTAGTACCGGTCGTCGGTCAGCATGCGGTGCAGGCTGTTGGCGAGGAGCCCGCTGGTGGGCTCGTGCGCCGCGCCGACGAAGAGCAGCAGCTCCTCGAAGACCTCCTGCGTGGTGAGCCGCGCCGGATGGGCCAGCAGCCAGGACGTCAGGTCCTGGCCGGGCTCGCGCACCCGCAGGTCGACCAGCTCGCCGATGTACCCGAGGTAGTCGTCCCAGGCCTCCTTGGCCTGTTCCTGGTGCGCGCTCGTGAACCCGGCGAGCGCGGTGGCCAGCCGGGTGTTCTCCCGGTCGGGGACGCCGAACATCTCGTTGAACAGCAGGACCGGCAGCCCCATCGCGAACTCGGCGACCAGGTCGCACTCCCCGCGTGCCGCGAACCCCTGGATGAGCCGGTCGGCGCTGCGCCGCACCATCCCGCGCAGGACGTGCGGCTCGAAGCGGGCGAGGCTGTCGGAGACCGCCCCCCGGTACCGGGCGTGTTCGTCGCCGTCGGTGAACATCGGGCTGCGCTGGTAGCCCAGCATGGTCCGCATCGGCGAGTCGGCGGGCATGTGGGCCGCCTCCCACGCGCGCGGGTCCTTGGACCAGAGCTTGGTGTCGTACAGGACCTCCAGCGCGGTGCCGAAGTCCGTCACCAGCAGGGCCTTGACCCCGGGGGCGAACTCGACGGGCGCCACCTTGCCGAGGGCGCGCAGCCGCCGGTAGATCCCGTAGGCGTCGGCGGCGAACTCGGGGCCGTACAGCCGGGTCAGGTCGGACGTCGGCGGGGTGGTCGTCAGCGGGGTGGTCACACCATCTCCAGCGGGGACAGGACGTGTTGGGTCATCGTGATCAGCGCGTCCAGGCACGCGTCGCGGTCCCGGGCGTCGAGCCCGACGACCGGGGTGCCGGCCGGCAGGTCGAGCGCGGCGCGTACGTCGTCCGGGGAGTGGACCGGTGACGCGGGGAAGTGGTTGACGCCGACGACGTACGGCAGCCCCGCGGCCTCCACCATGTCCATCACCTCGAACGCGGCGTCCAGCCTGCCGGTGTCGACCAGCACCAGGATGCCGAGCGCGCCGCTGACGATGTCGTCCCACAGCACGCGGAAGCGCTTCTGCCCGGGACTGCCGAACATGTACAGGACCAGGCGGTCGTCCAGGGTGAGCCGGCCGAAGTCGGTGCCGACCGTGGTGTGGGTCTTGGCGTCCACGCCCTCCAGGTCGTCGACCAGGGCGCCGGCCTGCGTCATCAGCTCCTCGGTGTGCCGGCTCTGGATCTCGGAGACGGCACTGACGAACGTGGTCTTGCCGACCGCGAACGGTCCGGCGACGACGACCTTGAGCATCAGGGCGTTCTCGGGCAGGTGGGCCGGGGGCCGGCTGTCGGGGGCCTCAGGAAGAGGACTTGGCCCGGCGGAGTCCATCGAGCACCTTTCTCAGCATCTCGGGGTCGTGCTGCGCCGCGAGGGGCGCGGGCGGGCGGGCCTTGAGGCATCCCGCCGCGATCAGATCCGCCAGCACGACCTTCGACAGCGAGACGGGCAGCCGCAGGTACGAGGCGGTCTCCACCAGGGAGAGGGCACCGGCCCTGAGCAGCTCCATGGCCTCGCGCTGCTTGTCGCTCAGGCCGCGCGGGACGTCGCCGCCGACGCGGTGGAGCAGGGTGATCCGTTCGAGCGCGCAGCGGTCGGCCCTGGCCCGGCCGCCGGTCTCGACGTACGGCCGTACGAGCGGCCTCGACGCCCGTTCCGGGGTCATGACACCGCACCCACGGCGCCGCTCCCGTGCTGGCGCGCCGGGGTGCTCATGGCGCGGCCCAGCTTCTTCACCTGGACCTGCACCTCGTGCGCCACGACCCCGAGGTCGACCTCGGTGTCGGTGTAGACCGCGATCACCGCGTTCCGGCCGGCGCCGGTCAGGAACACGTAGCCGTGGAGGCCCTCGACGACCACCTGCCGTACGTCCTCGGGGCCGTCGGAGCCCGCGAAGGCGCCGAGGAGGCCGCGGGAGGACGAGATGATCCCGGCGAGCATGGCCGACGCGCCCTCCGCGTCCACCCGGGGCAGGTTCGTGGAGCGTCCCTGGACGAGCCCGTCGGAGGCGAGGACCACGCCGTGCCGTACGTGCGGGATGTCCATCAGCGGTTCGAGCACCCACGACATCGGTTCGTCCGTCGTCCGGAGCTTCGGCTCACGGCGTCCATCGATCATCACGGCTGTCCTTCTTCGGAGGGGTGGTCGGGCTGGTCCGGGGCGGCGCGGCCGGCCGCCGTGCCGGACTGGACCGCGGCCCACCGGCTCTGGTTCTCCGCCGGGCTGGGCTCCGGCGCGTCGGCCGCGTCGGGGACTCCGACCGGTCCCGGCACCCGGCCGCGCATGCCCCTGCGCTGCGGCAGACCGCTCGGGCCGGGCGGCAGGACGGCGACGGACGCCAGGGCGTCCGCGGAGGTGGGCGCGGACTGTTCCTCGTCGCCGGGGACGGGACCGCGCGGGGAGGGGACGTTCGGTGACACCACGCTCGGCGTCACCGAGTCCTCCTTGACCATGATCAGCAGTGATTCCGGTACGAACACGGCGGCGCGCAGCCCGTTGCTGTAGGGGGCGCGTTCCAGGACGGTGCGCAGGCCGTACTGGCGGGCGATGGCGCCGGCCACCGGCAGGCCGATGCCGGGCGGTTCGCCCTCCAGCTCGGTGAAGAGCAGCGCCAGTTCGCCGGCGGCGAGCCCGTTGGCCCGCGCCAGCTCGTCCGCCTCCATGCCCAGTCCCCAGTCGGTGATGAAGAAGGTGCAGCCGCTCGCGCCGTGTTTCACCTCGACCTCGATGTCGATGTTGCTCGGGGAGTGGCTGAGCGCGTTGTCGAGCAGTTCGGCGAGGACCATGGCGAGCGGTTCGACGGCGCGGGCCACCACCCCGAGCCGGCCGCGCACCTGGTAGCTGGGCGGCGCGATCCGCTGGTAGCCGACCACCCGCCCGGCGGCGCTCTTGACGATGCCCTGCACCGGAGAGTCCCCCCGGGCGAGCCCGGGCCATCTCCCGCACATCACGGCCAGGCCCTGGACGAGCCGGAGGTTCAGCTCGTTGAGCTCGTCCAGGCGCACCAGGTCCTCGGCCACGTCCGGATGGTCGTACCGCTCCTGCATGCCCTGGAGGAAGGTCTGCTGCCGGTAGTGGAGCGCCTGGAGCTTGCCCATGACGCCCCGCATCACGGCCTTGGCCGCGTCGTCGCCGCGTACCCGCTCGTCGACGACCAACTGCCGCACCTGTTCGAGGACATGCCCGAGGGACACGTCCACGTCGGAGCCGGCCAGCTGTGCGTCGCGCAGCCCCGGGACCACCACGTGGGGGTGGGCGGTGGACATCGCCAGCTCGGGCAGCCGGGTGGTGGCCGTGTGGCGCAGCTCGGTGAGGACCGAGCGCACCAGGTCGTCCTTCGCGGCCAGTTCGGCGTCCAGCCGGGCGATCTCCCCCTCCAGCGCCGCCACCCGGTCCTGCCGGATCTTCTCCCCGTACGCCAGCCGCGCGTCGAACACCGACTGCGCCTCGGCCAGTGCCTTCTCGGCCCGTCTTCCCGGCCGCCACCACGGAACAGGCATCACTCGCACCACCGTGGACCGGCAGTGGCACCACTTGCCATAGCTGTAACCCCGTCACATCACTGTTGTCGCCGCATCGCTGTCGTCCCGCGGATCCGGCGGCCGCTCCGGGCCGCCGTATAGCCCTATCGGTGATCTATGGGACCAGTCAACGGGAGAATCAGAAACTCTGGGACGAATGGGGCCACAGAGACACCAGATGAGTTACGAGTCGGGTACCCTGCGTCAATTCACTCTCTCGGGGCGGTGCTTGGCGGCCCGCAACCTGACCTCCGCGGGCAGCGCCTCAAGACCCGCGGAACCCCGCGCGTGCGCCAGCGCCTCCCCCGTGAGCCGGTCCATCGCCCCGCCGGGATCGGCGTGCGGCTCCAGCAGGAGCTGGACCCGCGCCGCCGGCGCCGTACGACGGCCCGTCAGCCGCGCCCGCGCCCGCGCCACCCCGTCAAGGGACCGCGCCTCGCTCTCCAGCACTCCTTCGAGTGCCCGCCCGCGCAGCAGCGCGCCCTCACCGTCCCCGCTGTCGATCAGGATCTCGGCCAGCCGTGCCCGCCGGAACTGCGCCAGCGCCCAGCACAGCGTGACCACGACGATGACCGCGAGGGCGGCGATGACCACCGGCCACCACCAGCCGTCGTCGCGGTAGCGCTGGCGGTTGTGGCGGGTCAGCAGGACGTCGTGCGGGCCGCTGTACGGCCACCAGCCGGGCACCGCCCAGTCCTGGCCCTGGGCGACCACGACACCCCCGGCCAGGAGCAGCACCAGGCCGATGAGACCGAGCAGGACCCGGTTGACGACCCGGAGCGCCCCGCCGGTCCGGCCGGGCTTCCCCGGGCCCCCGTGGTGGGCGTCGCGCTCCCGCGTCTCGTGCTTCGCCTTCCTGGCCTGCCTCACCCGCCACTGCTTCTGTTCCTTGCGGTCCTTCCTGACCTGACGGTCCGTCCCGCGCCTCTCGCCCCGGCTCACCCGGTCACCCCTTCCTCTTGGGCCTGCGCACCCGCACCGACAGGGCGAGGGGCCTGGCGAGGCCCAGCTCCCCCAGGCCGGCGCCGAGCGCGCTGTCCAGATCGGCCCGTACGTCGTCGAGTTCACGGAAGTGGGACAGCGCGCGGACGCGTGCCGTGCGCCGGCGCACCCGGACCCGCGCGGAGCGCACCCCCGAGACCTCCAGGGCCCGGTCGCGCAGCACCAGCGCGGCGGCGGACCGGTCGAGTCCGGCCCGGACGTGGGCGTGCTCGCGGCGCATCGGCAGCAGCGCGCGCAGGCCCGGGGTCAGGGCGAGGAGGATGAGCCAGACGCCGAGGGCCATCGCGACACACGCCGAGAGCATGAGCCAGGTCTCGTCGAGCGGCTGCTCGGCCAGTTCCTCGGCGAGCCGGCGGCGCCAGTACATCGCCGCGTGCCCGGCCCGTACCGCCGCGACGTCGTACAGCACCAGGCCGGCGGCGCCCAGGATGATCAGGGCGGTCACCGCGGCGGGGATCCGGCGCGTGGACCAGAAGCGGCCCGCCCGGCCGCCGGAGACCGTGGCGCCGTCCACGGACGGCGCGCGCGCTTCCCCGGAGGCCGAGGCGGACCGGTCTTTTTGCATGACCCCGCCTCGTCCGTCGTGCTTGGCGAGGTCGACGCGGTCGTCGTGTTCGGCGCGGTCGACGCGGTCGTCCCGGCCTGGTCCGTCGTGCGCGGGTCCGCTCATCGGATCCTCCCCCCGTCGGTGCCCCGCGTGTGGACGGAGTGCAGGCGTTCGACCTGGACCACCACCTCGGCCACCTCCACGCCCGCCAGCCCGTGCACCCGCTGGGAGACCCGCTGCCGTACGGCGCCGCAGCGGGCGCCGATGTCGGTGGGGTAGTCCAGCTCGACACCGACCCGCACCCGGGCGGCGCCGTGATGCAGCGTCACCGAGGCGTGCGGTGCCTCCCCGCCTTCCGGTACGCGGTCGAGCGCCTCCCTCGCGGCGCGCGCGGCGATCTTCGCCACGACGCGGTCCGCGATCGTCGTCACTCCGCGCTCGGCGGCCACCACCTGGTCACCGGCCACGCCGGATCACCGCCGCCGGTCGCCGCGGTCGCGGCTGCGGAAGAAGTCGCCGGGCTCCAGGTCGCCGTCCGCGAACCTCCCGGCGACGAACCCGGCCGCGCCCAGCACGGCCACCACCACGAACGCTCCGAAACCGCCGAAGTACCCGGCGAACCCGAGCGCCATCCCGGCCAACACGCCGACCATCGCCATGCTCATCGCGCTCCTCCTCCGCTTCGATCCCTCGTCCACCACCCCTTACTGGAGTCGTGTCTCCGACTCGTCGTCGTCATCCTCGTCCGGCAGCTTGACGTCGCTGACCGCGATGTTGACCTCGACGACCTCCAGGCCGGTCATGCGCTCGACCGCCGAGATGACGTTCTCCCTGACCACCCGGGCGACGTCGGTGATCGACACGCCGTAGTCGACGACGATCTCCAGGTCGAGCGCGGTCTGTACCTCGCCGACCTCGGCCTTCACGCCCCGGCTGACGGACTTGGACGACCCGGTGCCGGGCACCCGGTCGCGGACGGCGCCGAAGGTGCGGGACATCCCGCTGCCCATGGCGTGCACGCCGACGACGTCCCGGGCCGCGAGGCCGGCGATCTTCTCCACCACGCCGTCGGCGATGGTGGTACGGCCGCGCGAGCCGGCGGCGCCCGCGCCGCGCTTGTTGGCGCCGGCCCTGCGCGCCTCGTCGCCCGCCCCTTCCCTGACGGAAGGCTCGGACTGGTTGCGGGATGCGGTGTCTGACATCGCCATTCGCCCTTTCCGCTCGGTGCTGGACTCCTTTGCACACATTAGGGGTGCTTGTGCGGTTACGCACCGTACATACGGCAGGCTGGGCCCATGACGACAGCGCACAGCACGGACGGCCAGGGCCCCGCGGAGGGCGCCGACGGCCAGGGCTCCTCCGGATGGACGGCCGCGGTGCGGCAGCGGCTGGGTCTGGGCCGGCTGCTCCCCTCGGGCGGCCCCGCCGAGGGGATCTGGGTGACGGAGCAGGCGGCGTCGGCGGAGCTGCGGCGCGCGGCGGAGGCGGTGCCGGGCGCGTCGCTGGGGACGCTCGCGGTCTCCGCGGCCGACGACGACGGGCCCGGTCTGCCGGTGGTGCCTCCGCCGCCGGGGGACGCGGTCGCGGGGCCGCTGCGGATCGACGGGGAGTTCACGGCGACGACGGGTGAGCCGCTGATGGCGGTGGCGCGGCGGGTGCGTGAGGTGCTGGCGGGGGCGGCCCGGGAGCGGCTGGGGCTGGACGTGGCGGAGGTCGACCTGCGGGTGACGGGGCTGGTGGAGCCGGGCGACGGGGCGGGCGGGGCGGAGGCGGGACCGGGCGAGCCGGGGGCCGGGGCGGGGGCCGGGGCGGGGGCCGGGAGAAAGTCGGCGGCCACTGGGCCGGTCGGGGGACGGGCGGCGGTGGCGAAGGGCGAGGCGGCCTGGGCGGCGGCGGGGGTGCCGGGGGTCGCGTACCTGACCGGAACGCTGGGCGCGGCGGTGACCGTCACCTGGAACCAGGTACGCGTGGAGGTGGCGACGGCCCCGGGCCACCACGCGCCGACGGTGGCCCGGGCGGTCCGGGACGCGGTGGCCGCGACGGGGACACCGCCGGTGACGGTGCTGGTGACGGCGGTGGAGGCGGTACGGGAGGGCGCGGAGCCGGGCGCGGGGCGCGCGTAGGGCGCCGCGGGGGTCACGTACGAGCTCGTACCGAAGGGGCGGGTACGGCCTGCGGCGCGCACGCCGCAGGCCGTACCCGCGCCCCGGATCCTTCGCCCGCGCCCGCGCGCGCTCCCGACGGGGATGCTCCGGGGCGCGGGGCCGCGCGTCAGTCGGCGAGGCCCGCCAGGTCGCGGAGGCGGCGTGCCTGGGACGCGCGCTCGGCGGCGCGCTGTTCGTCGAAGGTGCGGCCCGCGGCGCCCGCCAGCAGCGCCTTCGTCTCGATCACCGCGTCGCGCGGCGCGGCCAGCAGTGCGGCGGCCAGGTCCTTCACCGAGGCGTCCAGCTCGTCCGCGTCGACCACCAGGTTGGCGAGCCCGGTGCGCTCGGCCTCCGCCGCCTGGACGAAGCGGCCCGTCGCGCAGATCTCCAGCGCGCGGGCGTAGCCCACCAGCCCCACCAGCGGATGGGTGCCGGTGAGGTCGGGGACGATGCCGAGGCCGGTCTCGCGCATGGCGAACTGGACGTCGGGCGTCACCACCCGCAGGTCACACGCCAGGGCGAGCTGGAAGCCCGCCCCGATGGCATGCCCCTGGACCGCAGCGATCGACACGATGTCGTTGCGCCGCAGCCAGGTGAATCCTTCCTGGTACCCGGCGATCGCCGCGTCGAGAGCCTCGTCGGACTCGCGCGCGAGATCGAGGAAAGTAGGCTCCCCGTCGAACCCCTCGGGGGTGAACGCCTGCCGGTCGAGCCCGGCGGAGAAGGAGAGACCCTCGCCGCGCAGGACGACAACCCGCACACTGCCCGGCAACGACCTCCCGGCCTCCGACAACGCCCGCCACAGAGCGGGAGACTGAGCGTTGCGCTTGGCCGGATTGGTCAGTGTCACCGTGGCGACCGCGTCCTCGACGGTGAGCCGTACGCCGTCCTTGTCGTGTACTGGATCAAGCGAAGTCATGGGGGCGCCTCCGGTTCGGGCAGTCAGCCGTTCGAGCTAAGTGACTGCACAGTAACCACCAGGCCGACACGGAGGTCGGCCGGGTGGGCACCGCCGAACCGGCGGCCGGGAGGAGCCACGCTCGGTCGTCAGGCCGCAGCGGCCTTCTTGCCTCGCGTCGCTCCACCGCGTCCCCGGAGCGTGACTCCGGACTCGCTGAGCATCCGGTGGACGAATCCGTAGGAACGGCCCGTTTCTTCGGCCAGTGCCCGGATGCTCGCACCGTTGTCGTACTTCTTCTTCAGGTCTGCCGCGAGCTTGTCGCGCGCGGCGCCGGTCACCCGGCTGCCCTTCTTCAGAGTCTCGGCCACCCGTGCCTCCTCGTGGGAAGTGCGCTCTGGACTTCTCATGATCACCCCTCGGCGCCGTCCTGGCCACCCATTCGGCAAGGTCCGTGCGACGAGCTTCGGCGCGCTTCCCGCTCCGAGCGCGTCCGGATTGCGGAATTCCAGGTGATTTCCGGACGCCCGGACGGCCGCACTTGACCTGCTCTTTAACCGAAGGCGCAGGTCAGGGCGGTGGTGTCGGAAAATGGCCAGGAGGGGGAGCGCGTACGGTCCGGTCCGTCCCATGACGCGCCGGAGTACGAGACCGTCTCACTCAGATGAAGGATCACCGCTGAGCCGAATGATCCATCGGCAGTGGATCACCGGCGGCGGATCACCGGTCGCGGCCCCCGGACGGCGGCCGCGACCCACGGGGACGCGGGGCTCGGGAGGCTCAGGCGAGCGCCACGAGGTCCGCGTAGTCGGCGCCCCAGAGGTCCTCGACCCCGTCGGGCAGCAGGATGATCCGCTCCGGCTCCAGCGCGTGCACCGCGCCCTCGTCGTGCGTGACGAGGATGACGGCGCCCTTGTACGTACGCAGCGCCCCGAGGATCTCCTCGCGGCTGGCCGGGTCGAGGTTGTTCGTCGGCTCGTCGAGCAGCAGCACGTTGGCCGCGGAGACGACCAGCGTGGCCAGCGCGAGACGGGTCTTCTCGCCGCCGGACAGGACCCCGGCGGGCTTGTCGACGTCGTCCCCGGAGAACAGGAACGAGCCGAGCGTCTTGCGGACCTCGACCAGGTCCAGGTCGGGCGCGGAGGAGCGCATGTTCTCCAGGACGGACCGCTCGGGGTCCAGGGTCTCGTGCTCCTGCGCGTAGTACCCGAGCTTCAGGCCGTGGCCCGGGGTGACCGATCCGGTGTCGGGCTTCTCGACCCCCGCCAGCAGCCGCAGCAGCGTGGTCTTGCCCGCGCCGTTGAGGCCGAGGATGACCACCCGGGAGCCCTTGTCGATCGCGAGGTCGACGTCGGTGAAGATCTCCAGCGAGCCGTACGACTTGGACAGGCCCTCCGCCGTCAGCGGGGTCTTGCCGCAGGGCGCGGGCTCGGGGAAGCGGAGCTTGGCGACCTTGTCGGACTGGCGCACCTGCTCCAGACCCGACAGGAGCCGCTCGGCGCGGCGGGCCATGTTCTGCGCGGCGACGGTCTTGGTGGCCTTCGCGCGCATCTTGTCGGCCTGCGAGTTCAGGGTCGCGGCCTTCTTCTCGGCGTTGGCCCGCTCGCGCTTGCGGCGCTTCTCGTCCGACTCGCGCTGCTGCTGGTAGAGCTTCCAGCCCATGTTGTAGACGTCGATCTGGGCGCGGTTGGCGTCCAGGTAGAAGACCTTGTTGACGACCGTCTCGACCAGCTCGACATCGTGGGAGATCACGATGAAACCGCCGCGGTAGCTCTTGAGGTAGTCGCGCAGCCAGACGATGGAGTCGGCGTCCAGGTGGTTGGTGGGCTCGTCGAGGAGCAGGGTGTCCGCGTCGGAGAACAGGATGCGGGCGAGCTCGATCCGGCGGCGCTGACCACCGGAGAGGGTGTGGAGGGGCTGGCCGAGCACCCGGTCGGGCAGGCCCAGCGCGGCGGCGATGGTGGCGGCCTCGGCCTCGGCGGCGTACCCGCCCTTGGTGAGGAACTCGGTCTCCAGGCGCTCGTACTTCCGCATCGCCTTCTCGCGGGTGGCGCCCTGGCCGTTGGACATCCGCTCCTCGTTCTCCCGCATCTTGCGCAGGACCGAGTCGAGGTCACGGGCGGACAGGACACGGTCGCGGGCGAGGACGTCGAGGTCGCCGGTGCGCGGGTCCTGCGGGAGGTAGCCGACCTCGCCGGAGCGGGTGATGGTCCCGGCGGCCGGGATCCCCTCGCCGGCGAGGCACTTGGTGAGGGTCGTCTTGCCCGCGCCGTTGCGCCCGACGAGACCGATGCGGTCCCCCTTGGCGATGCGGAACGAGGCGGACTCGATGAGGACGCGGGCGCCGGCGCGCAGTTCTACGCCGGTTGCGGTGATCACGGAAAGACTCCAAGGCGGTATGGACGGCGGAAGAGGGCAGGCGGAGGAGAGTCTTCGACGCCGGCTAATGCACAAGGAGAAGTGCCATAGCCCCCAGTCTAGCGGGGCGCCGCAACTGCTTTGTCTGGCCGGGGTTCGTTGGCGAGCGGGGTGCGGCCCGGGGTGATCCGCCCCAGGGCGTCCACGGCGATCACCCCGGTGGTCCACGGGCCGCCCGCGCGGCAGGGCTGCGCGACCAGCAGCACGCCCCGGGTACGGGCCTGGCGGCCGGGGGCGAAGGCGCAGCCCTCGGCGGCGGGCAGCACCCAGCGCAGGTCGCCGTCGGCGGTGCGGTAGGCGGCGATGCGGCGGGGGGTCACGACGGCGAGCATCCGGTCCCCGGCGCCGAGGGGCAGCAGGGCTCCGGGGGTGGTCAGGTCGGGGACGGCGCGGTGCCAGCGGACGGACGTGCCCGCCGCGCGCTCGGTGTCGGTGACCAGGCCGTCGCTCCAGAGCGCGAAGACGTGGCCGGGGACCGCGGCGAGGGCCACGGGCCGGCTGCCGTCGCGTCCGTGGGTCCAGCGCAGGGCGCCGGTGCGCGGGTCGCGTGCCTCCACGCGGGCGGCCGCGGCGCGCGGGACGGGTTCCGGGCCGACAAGGGCTCCGGGGGCGGTGCGGTACGTCCGCAGGTGGTCGCCGAAGGGCGCGGGGCGGGCGTGGTGGGCGGCGGTCACGAGGGGGAGGGCGAGGAGGGCCGGGAGGAAGGCGAGCGCGAGACGCCCGCCGGTCGGAGCGGTCACCGCCCCAGTCAACAGCCGGGTACGGCCCCGGCGCCGTCGGCCGGCCGCCGTGTCGCCGGGCGGTCGGGGGGCGTTGTCAGTGCCGGGTGCCAGACTGAGATCCACGTCACATTCGACAGCGTGTCCGTACGAGCGCGCCCGTACGAAGGAGTGATCGGCATGGCCGGCGACCCGAGCATCTTCCCGACCGTCCTGTACAAGGACGCGAAGGCCGCCCTGCGGACCCTGACGGAGGGCTTCGGCTTCACCGAGGTGCGGGTGTACGAGGGCGAGGACGGCACCGTGCTCCACGCGGAACTGGCCTGTGGCAACGGAATGGTGATGCTGGGTTCCCGGGGCCGGGAGGGCGTCTTCGCGCGGGCGCTGGCGGATTCGGGGCCGGTGGGGATCTACGTGGTGATCGAGGACGTGGACGCGCACCACGCCCGGGCCGTGGAGCACGGCGTGGAGATCCTGATGCCGCCCACCGACCAGGACTACGGGTCCCGGGACTACCTGGCACGCGACGCGGAGGGGAACGTATGGAGCTTCGGGACGTACTCCCCCAGCGCCGCCCCGGCCGGCTGAGCCGGGGCGCCCCGCCGGACGGGCGGGGATGCCGGGAGGGGCGCCGTTCAGGCGCCTCCGGTGTGGACCTGGAACGCGGCCCGGCGCACGGCCTTGGCGAGGGCCGGGTCGGGGTGCGCGGCGGCGAGGGCGACCAGGACCTGGACCGTACGGGGATGGCCGATGGCCCTGACCTCCCTGAGCAGGGCGGGCACCGTGCCCTGCACGGCGGACTCCAGGTGCCGGACGAGCAGGTCGGTCTCGCCGTGGTCGGCGACGGCCGCGGCGGTGTCCACCCAGAGCCAGGTCGACTCCTCACGGGTCAGGACGTCGGCGGCGTCGTCGGGGTCGGCGCCCTCGTACTCGGCGAGCCACAGGAGCGCGTACGGCCGCAGGGACGTGTCGTTCACGGCGGCCCGCACCGACGGCTCGGCGGGCGCTCCGACGACCCGCAGCGCCTCGAAGGCGAGGCCGCGCAGCAGCGCGTCCTCCCCGCGCGCGACGGCGAGCAGTTCGGTGATGGCGCTCCCGACGGTGCGCGCGGCGAGCCAGGCCCGGTACTCGGCCCGTGCGGGACCCGGGGTGAGCCGGGCGCAACCGCGCAGCATGTCCTGGGCGTTCTGCTCGATGTTGCCGGCGGGGCTCTGCGCGGCGACGCAGATCTGCTCCAGCTTGACCCACACCGCCCAGTTGCCGAGGGGGGTGAGGGTCGCCTGGCCCTTGCCCAGCGTCAGCGCGCCGACGGCGGCCAGGCCCTCCAGGGCCCAGTCGAGGAGCGGCGGCAGCAGTTCCTCGTCGGAGACGTCGGAGACGTCGGAGGCACCGGGGACGTCCGGAGCCTCGGCGCCCTCGGGGCCGTACGCCACCTCCGGTACCTCGCAGCGCTCCTCGTGGAGTTCGGCCACGCGCTGCTGGAGCAGGTCCAGCAGCGCCGGCGCGGTCACGGGT
This sequence comes from Streptomyces liangshanensis, assembly GCF_011694815.1. NCBI lineage: Bacteria > Bacillati > Actinomycetota > Actinomycetes > Kitasatosporales > Streptomycetaceae > Streptomyces > Streptomyces liangshanensis. The sequence goes on along the minus strand of NZ_CP050177.1, from coordinate 6,152,301 downwards.
CCCGCGGAGAGCTGGAGCAGGGAGAGCACCTGCGGGACGGCCTCGACGACCTCGGCGACGGTCGCGGGGGCGACGTCCTCGGGGGCGGGGTGGACGAGCGACCAGGCGTCGAAGAGCGCCACCCAGCCGCGCAGGACAGCGCTGTCGTCGCGGTCCCAGGCCTGGAGCCGCCAGCCGGGGCGCACGGTCCCGCCGTGCAGCTCGACCAGTCCGGCCAGCCGGGCGCGGTCCCAGCTCGCGCGGACCTGTTCCGCCGTCAACTCCAGCGCGGCCGAGGCCCGTTCCTGGGTGTGCGCGGCGAGATGCCCCGCTCCGGGGTCGCGGTCGACGGCCGCCCAGCGGGCGATCCGTACGGCGTCGGCGAGGACGGCCCTCGCCTGGCGGGCCAGCTCCGCCGGAGGCGGAGTGCCCTCGGGCGGCCGGGGTGCGGGGCGGCTGCGCCCGTCGGTCACAGCCCGTCGTGCCGTGGTCAACGGCCTCGGGGTGACAAGTCGGAGTCTGGAGTTGCGCGCCAATTGCTCATCAGGCTTTCGGGACGTCACGGGGGCAGTCTTCCCGGTGACTGCCCGAAAGCCCAAACGGAACCTCTTCCCTCGCTCCTGGACCGGTGGGGAGAGCCCCTCCGACGAGGCCAACGGAGCGGTACGGATGGGGTGAAAGCGCGCTTCCGGAGTCTCGTGGGGCAGGGCGTGGGACGGGTCCGGGGACGGGATGTGGGGGTGGGGCGTCCGCTACATCAGGGGCACGAGGAACCGGCGGAGGGTTTCCTCGTAGTCCTCCGGGTCGGCGTTCCACATCGCGCCGTGCGGGGCGTGCGCGACGGGATGAAGGGCGATCAGTTCCGGTCGGTGGGCGGCGAGCGCGCGGGCGGGCTCCCAGGGCGCGAGGGTGTCGCCGGGGCCGTGGAAGATCAGGGTCGGGACCCGGAGGTTCCGGGGGTCCGCGGCCTGGCGCAGCCGGTTCCCGTGGAGCCCGGTGCTCCCCTGGGCGGCCCTGACCGCGAGCGGCATCAGCGCCGCGGGGACGCCGCGGGCCGAGGCGAGCGCCCGGAGCGTGGTCTCCCAGTCGAGGACCGGCGAGTCCAGGACGAGGCCGGAGATCCGCGCGGTGAGCGTGGAGTCCGCGGCGGCGCGCAGCGCCATGGAGGCGCCGGTCGACCAGCCGTACAGGATCACCCGCTCGGCGCCGTACCGGACGGCGTAGCGGATCGCCGCGTCGAGGTCGTGCCATTCGGAGTCGCCGAGGTGCCCGAGGCCGTCCGGGGACCGGGGCGCGCCCGCGTCGCCGCGGTAGGCGAGGTCGAGGACCGGGAACTGCCGGCCGGTGAGGAACGGCAGGAGGTTCAGCGGGTGCTCGCGGGTGGCGCCCAGGCCGTGCGCGGTGATCACCCAGGTCTCGCGGGCGCCGGGGACGAACCACGCGGGCAAAGCGCCCAGTTCACCCGGGATCAGCACCTCTTTGTGGTCGATCCCCAGGGCCGTGGTGGGGTCGCCGCTGTGCAGCCGGGGGGTGAGACGGACGCGCGCGCCGGGGGCGAGCGTGCCGTGGCCGACGCGTTCCAGGCGCCGGACGACGGTGTGGGCGTCGCGTGCCTCCCCGTCGAGGACGGGCCCGACGACCGCGTGCAGGCCCGGGGCCTCCAGGCCGTAGGTGCCGGGCCGTACGGACGCGAGGCAGCGGGTGAGGGTGACGTGTCCGGCGGCCGTGGCGTGCACGGTCAGCCAGGGGTCGCCGGGCAGGGGGCGCCCGGGCGATGCCTTGAGCGCGGCATCGCTGGCGTACCGGCCGGCCGCCACCGCGGCCGCGCCGACACCGATGAGTGTGGAGACGGCCGCTGCCGTCACAGTTGCCGGGCGCATCTTCTCAGTGTCGGTACGGCGGCGGCGGACGGCCACCGGGCGTGGGCCGTCAGGGCCGCGGACCGGGGCGGCGACCGGGCGGGCTCAGGGCTTCTGGCCGTACCCCTTGAGCTTCTCGCCGACCTCGGCGACCTGGGCCTCGGAGAGCAGGGCGGGGGCGTGACCGGGGACGGAGGAGGCGGTGAGCCAGACGCGGCACATCCACTCCAGCTGGGCCGTGCGGTCGTACGCCCGGTCCAGCGAGTCGCCGTAGGTGACGGTGCCGTGGTTGCGGAGCAGGCAGCCCGTGCGGTCGCGCAGGGCGTCGCGCATGTGGGCGGCCAGTTCGGGGGTGCCGTACGTCGCGTAGGGGGCGACCCGCACCGGGCCGCCGAGGGCCGCCGCCATGTAGTGGATCAGCGGCAGTTCGGTGACGAGCGTCGAGACGGCGGTGGCGTGGACGGCGTGCGTGTGGACGACGGCCGTGGCGTCCGTGGTGCGGTAGATCTCCAGGTGGAGCGGCAGTTCGCTGGTCGGGGCGAGACGGCCGGAGACCCGGCGGCCCGCGAGGTCGACGGCGAGCAGGTCCCCGGGCGTGAGGCGGTCGTAGGGCACCCCGCTCGGGGTGACGAGCACCTCGTCCCCGACGCGTACGGAGACGTTGCCGGACGTCCCCACGACAAGCCCTTCGGCGGTGGTCCTGCGGGCGGTCGCGACCAGCTCCGCCCAGGCCCGGTCCCGCGCGTCGTCGTGCCCTTCGGCGGGGCGCTCCGCGGCCCGTCCGGTCAGATGATCCGTCATATGACGATCCTGTCAGGCGGGGTGGAAAAAGGGCAGGTCGGACAACGGATCCGGGGGGCCGGGGAGTCATTCAGGAGAGACACCCCGAGTACCTCCTCAGTTAACCTCCCGTTCACCCTGCATCCTTACGTTCACCGTGGCCACCGACGTCGAACGATTGCCTGGGTAAATGGAACACTTCACGCTGCTCCTCGCGATCGTGATCGCGACGGCTCTCGTGTTCGATTTCACGAACGGTTTCCACGACACCGCCAACGCGATGGCGACGACCATCTCGACCGGCGCCCTGAAGCCCAAGACCGCGGTGGCGATGTCCGCCGTCCTGAATCTCGTCGGCGCGTTCCTGTCCGTGGAGGTCGCCAAGACGATCTCCGGCGGACTCATCAACGAGTCGGGCATCCGTACCGAAGTGATCTTCGCGGCGCTGGTCGGCGCGATCATCTGGAATCTCTTCACGTGGCTCCTGGGACTCCCGTCGAGTTCCTCCCACGCCCTGTTCGGCGGCCTCATCGGCGCCACCCTGATGTCCGTCGGCGCCTCCGGTGTCAACGGCGGCGTGGTCATCACCAAAGTCCTCATCCCGGCGCTCGCCGCGCCAGTCGTCGCCGGGCTCGCGGCCATGCTCGCCACGCGGCTGACGTACCGCATCAGCGCCCGTACGGACGAGAAGGCCACCGCCAAGGGCTTCCGGGCCGGGCAGATCGCCTCCGCCGGGCTCGTCTCCCTCGCCCACGGCACCAACGACGCGCAGAAGACGATGGGCGTCATCACGCTGGCGCTCGTCACCGGCGGGGTCCTCTCCCCCGGCTCCAACCCGCCGCTGTGGGTCATCGTCTCCGCGGGCACGGCGATCGCGCTCGGCACGTACCTCGGTGGCTGGCGCATCATCAAGACCATGGGCACCGGCCTCACCGACCTGCGCCCGCAGCAGGGCTTCGCGGCCCAGACCAGCGCGGCGACGGTCATCCTGGCCTCCTCCCACCTCGGCTTCTCGCTCTCCACCACGCAGTCGTGCTCCGGCGCCGTGATGGGCGCGGGACTGGGGCGCAAGGGCGGGGTCGTGCGCTGGTCGACCGCGACCCGGATGTTCGTCGCCTGGGGGCTGACGCTGCCCGCGGCGGGCCTGGTCGCCGCCGGCGCGGAGTACCTGACCGGTCACGGCACCTGGGGCGTCACCGTCGTGGCGATCCTGCTCGTCGCCGCCTCCGCCGCCATCTGGCTCGCGTCGCGGCGCCGCCCGGTGGACCACACGAACGTGACGGGGGCTGATGTGGTGCCGGTCAACGTGCCCGTGGACGCCGGGTCGGTGGACGCCGTGGCCGTCGGCACCGTAGGCGTCGACACCGGGTCCCCCAGCCTGGCGGCCACCATTCCGGGCCCCGCCGCCCTGCCCACCCCGCCCGCCGTCGCCGGCGAGTCCGCGCGCACCGCCACGGTGTAAGGAAGCGATCACATGAAAATCGACTGGGCAGCTCTCGGCTCCGTGTTCGGCGTCAGCCTCGTGTCCACCATCGGCCTGGTGGGCCTCTTCACCCTCGGCATCGTGGCCCTGGCCAAACAGGAGTCGGCGGCCTCCGGTCCGGCCGGCTCCTCCGGCGGATCCGTGGCCCTGGCGCGCACCGGCGCCTACGCCTGCTTCGGACTGTGCGCGGCGGCCGTCGCGTACGGCATCTACCTGATCGTGGCCTGACCGCCCGTACCGTACCCGCGCCCCGGGGGCCGGCCTCGTCCTGACACCGGGACGGGCCGGCCCCCGGGTCCGTCATGTGGGGCTTCGCACACTGCCCCGCCGCAGGTCAAGGGCGGGTTGACGGGTGTTCTCGCAGCGTGGTGGACTGCCGGGGCCAATTACGGCGGCAGCAGAGGAAGCCGGTGCGAATCCGGCGCGGTCCCGCCACTGTCACCGGGCACGGTGTCCCTCCGGGGATCCGTCCCGGGAGCCAGGAACTCTCGCCGCCGCGTCATCCGTCGAGCCGGGGCGCGGACCCTGAGTGAGGACACGTCGCCATGCCTGGCCGCGCGTACGCCGCCGTTCCCGTCGGCCGAGCCCTTTCCGGACACCCCCTCCCCTCCGCCGCTCCCGGCCGGGACGCCGCGCGGATCCACGCGTACGGGGCCCTGGGCGGGTTGCTCGCCGATCTGCTGCTGGGCGATCCCCGCCGGGGCCATCCGGTCGCGGCGTTCGGGCGCGCCGCGGGGGCCGTGGAGCGGGTGCTGTGGCGGGACCACCGGGGCTGGGGCGCGTTGCACACGCTGGTCTGCGCGGGCGGCGCCGTCGGGCTGGGCGCGGTGGTGGCGCGCGGAGTACGGGGACCTGGCGTACCGGGACCAAGGGCTCTGGGGTCCGCGCGTGCCGGGTTCACGCGTCGTGATGCCGCCTCCGTCGCGTTGACCGCCGCCGCCACCTGGTCCGTCGTCGGCGGTACGTCACTGGCGCGCGAGGCGCGGGCCATCGGCCGGGCGCTCGCCGCCGGGGACGTCGAACTGGCCCGGGAGCGGCTGCCGCACCTGTGCGGCCGCGACCCGCAGTCCCTCGACGCCCAGCAGATCGCGCGGGCCGTGGTGGAGTCCGTCGCCGAGAACACCTCCGACGCGGTGGTCGGCGCGCTCGTGTGGGGCGCCCTCGCGGGGGTCCCCGGGCTGGCCGGGTTCCGGGCCGTGAACACGCTGGACGCGATGGTGGGGCACAAGTCCGCCAGGTACCGCCGGTTCGGCTGGGCGTCGGCCCGCCTGGACGACGTGGCCGGCCGGCCCGGCGCCCGGCTGACCGCCGCGCTGGCCGTCGTCGCGGGCGGCGATCCGCGCGGGGCGTGGCGGGCGTGGCGCCAGGACGCGCACCGGCACCCGAGCCCCAACGCGGGCCCGGTGGAGGCCTCGTTCGCGGGGGCGCTGGGGGTACGGCTGGGCGGGACGCTCGCGTACGGCGGCCGGGTCGAGCACCGCCCGGTGCTGAACGGCGGCGGCCGGCCCGTGGAGATCGCGGACATCGAGCGCGCCGTCCGGCTGTCCCGCCGCGTGAGCGCCTGCGCGCTGGCGGTGTGCGTGGCGGCGCGATTCGCCCACGCGGCGGGGGTGGACGCGGCAGCGGGGGCGGGTTCGGGAGCGGGAGCGGGTTCGGGAGCGGGAGCGGGTTCGGGAGCGGGAGCGGGTTCTGGCTCGGGAGCGGGGGCGGCGGGCTTCGGATCGGCGGCGGGCTCGGGGTCGGCTGCGGGGTCGGGATCAGGCTCGCGGTTGGGCTTGGTGGCGGGTTTGGTAGCTGGCTTGGGGTCGCGCCCGGGATCAGGCGTGGGGTCGCGCCCGGGCTCGGGGTCGGGGGCCGTGGCCCGGTGGGGGCTCGGGGTGGCGGTGGGTGGCGGGATCGGGGTGGCGGCGGGCTGCTGGGCGTGGGTCGGCGTGGGGCTCCGTGTCGGTGGCGGGAGGCAGTTGTGAGGGGGCGGGGTGGGCTCGGGGGTGGGCTGCTTGTCGCCGGGACCACCTCCGACGCGGGCAAGAGCGTCGTCACGGCCGGCATCTGCCGGTGGCTCGTGCGCCAGGGCGTCAAGGTCGCGCCCTTCAAGGGCCAGAACATGTCCCTCAACTCGTTCGTCACGCGCGAGGGCGCGGAGATCGGCCGCGCCCAGGCGATGCAGGCGCAGGCGTCCCGCGTCGAGCCGACCGCGCTGATGAACCCCGTCCTGCTGAAACCGGGCGGGGACCGGACCAGCCAAGTGGTCCTGATGGGGCGCCCGGTGGGCGAGATGAGCGCCAGGGGCTACCACGGCGGCCGGCAGGAGGCGCTGCTCGGGACCGTGCTGGAGTGCCTGGCCGAGCTGCGCCGTACGTACGACGCCGTGATCTGCGAGGGCGCCGGCAGCCCCGCCGAGATCAACCTGCGCCGCACCGACATCGTGAACATGGGCATCGCCCGCGCCGCGCGCCTGCCGGTGGTCGTGGTCGGGGACATCGACCGGGGCGGGGTGTTCGCCTCGTTCTTCGGGACGACCGCGCTGCTGAGCCCCGAGGACCAGGCGCTGGTCGCGGGGTACGTGGTCAACAAGTTCCGGGGCGACGTGTCGCTGCTGGAACCGGGGTTGGAGATGCTGCGCGGCCTCACCGGACGCGCGACCCTCGGTGTCCTGCCGTGGCGGCCGGGGCTCGGCATCGACGAGGAGGACGGGCTGCGGGTGTCGCTGCGCGGCGCGGTACGGGAGTCCGCGGCGTCCGCCCCGTACGGCGAGGACGTCCTGCGGGTCGCCGTGTGCGCCGTACCGCTGATGTCCAACTTCACCGACGTGGACGCGCTGGCGGCCGAACCGGGCGTGGTCGTGCGGTTCGTGGACCGGGCCGAGGAGGTGGCGGACGCGGACCTGGTGGTCGTGCCCGGCACGCGCGGCACGGTGGGCGCCCTGGCCTGGCTGCGGGAGCGCGGCCTCGCGGACGCGCTGGCCCGCCGGGCGGCGGAGGGCCGTCCCGTGCTGGGCGTCTGCGGCGGCTACCAGGTGCTGGGCGAGCTGATCGACGACGAGGTGGAGTCGCGGGCGGGGGTCGTGGCCGGGCTCGGACTGCTGCCGGTACGGGTGCGGTTCGCGCGCGCGAAGACGCTGGGGCGGCCGGTGGGCGTGGCCCTCGGCGAGTCCGTGGAGGGGTACGAGATCCACCACGGCGTCGCGGAGGTCGACGGCGGCTCCGCCTTCGTCTCCGACGCGGGCGGCACGGCGCTGGACGGGTGCCGGGTGGGGTCGGTGCGGGGGACGCACTGGCACGGGGTGCTGGAGAACGACGCGTTCCGGCGGCGCTTCCTCACGGAGGTCGCGCGCGAGGCGGGGCGCCGGTTCGTACCGGCGCCGGACACGAGCTTCGGGGCGCTGCGGGAGGAGCAGCTCGACCTGCTGGGAGACCTGGTGGAGGAACACGCGGACACGGACGCGCTGTGGCGGCTGATCGAGGAGGGCGCCCCCGGGGGGCTGCCGTTCGTCCCGCCCGGTGCGCCATGACGCCGTCCGGCCCGGGTCCGGCGTCCCTCGTCCTGACCCGGCCGGCAGCCCGGCCCATACCGATCGCACGCGAAGGAGCCCTATGAGTACCCCCTTTCCGTTCACCGCCGTGGTGGGAATGGACGATCTGCGGCTCGCGCTGCTCCTCAACGCCGTCAGTCCCGCGGTCGGTGGAGTGCTGGTCCGTGGGGAGAAGGGCACCGCGAAGAGCACCGCCGTGCGGGCGCTGTCCGCGCTGATGCCCGAGGTCGACGTGGTGGCGGGCTGCCGGTTCAGCTGCGATCCCGCCTCGCCCGACCCGCGGTGCCCGGACGGCCCGCACGAGAGCGGTCCGGGCACCCCCCGGCCCGCGCGGATGGTCGAGCTGCCCGTCGGGGCCTCGGAGGACCGGCTCGTCGGGGCGCTCGACATCGAACGGGCCCTGTCGGAGGGCGTGAAGGCCTTCGAGCCGGGGCTCCTCGCCGACGCGCACCGCGGGGTGCTGTACGTGGACGAGGTCAACCTCCTCCACGACCACCTGGTCGACCTGCTGCTGGACGCCGCCGCGATGGGCGCCTCGTACGTCGAGCGCGAGGGGGTCTCGGTACGGCACGCTGCGCGCTTCCTGCTCGTCGGGACGATGAACCCCGAAGAGGGGGAGCTGCGGCCGCAGTTGCTCGACCGGTTCGGGCTGACCGTGGAGGTCGCCGCGTCCCGGGAGCCCGAGTCGCGGGTCGAGGTCGTACGGCGGCGGCTCGCGTACGACGACGACCCGGCCGGGTTCGCGGCGCGCTGGGCCGGGGAGGAGACCGCGCTGCGCGAGCGGATCGTGACCGCGCGGGCCCTGCTGCCCGAGGTACGGCTCGGCGACGCGGCGCTGCTGCAGATAGCCGCGACGTGCGCCGCGTTCGAGGTGGACGGGATGCGCGCCGACATCGTGATGGCGCGGACCGCGACGGCGCTGGCCGCGTGGGCCGGGCGTACGGACGTGCTCGCGGAGGACGTCCGGCAGGCGGCGCTGCTCGCGTTGCCGCACCGGCGGCGGCGCAACCCGTTCGACGCGCCGGGGCTGGACGAGGACAAACTCGACGACACGCTGGAGGAGTTCAAGGGCGAGGACGACGATCCCGAGCCCGACGGGCCGGGGGACGGCGGCGGCCCCGGGGACGGCGGCGGCGGTCCGGCCCCCGACAGCGGTTCCGACGCGCCGGAGGACTCCGGGTCCGGGGAGGGCGACGCGCCCGGGGAGTCGCCCCGCCCCGGGACCGGGGGCCCGGGCGGCGGTGAGCAGGCCGCCGTACAGGCCGGTGAGCCGTACCGTACGAAGACGCTCAGCGTCCCCGGCCTCGGCGAGGGCGCCGCCGGGCGGCGCTCGCGCGCGCGGACCGAACACGGCAGGACCACCGGGTCCCGGCGGCCCCGGGGCGCGCTGACCAAGCTGCACCTCGCCGCGACCGTGCAGGCCGCCGCCCCGCACCAGCGGGCCCGGGGCCGCAGCGGGACCGGCCTGGTGATCCGCAAGGACGACCTGCGGCAGGCGACCCGCGAGGGGCGTGAGGGCAACCTCGTGCTGTTCGTGGTCGACGCCTCCGGGTCCATGGCCGCCAAGCGGCGGATGAGCGCGGTGAAGGGCGCGGTGCTCTCGCTGCTGCTGGACGCCTACCAACGCCGGGACAAGGTCGGGCTGGTGACCTTCCGGGGCAAGGACGCCGAGGTGGCGCTGCCTCCCACGTCGTCCGTGGACGCGGCCGCGGCCCGCCTGGAGTCGCTGCCGACCGGGGGCCGGACTCCCCTGGCCGCCGGGCTGTTGAAGGCCCACGACGTGCTGCGGGTCGAGCGGCTGCGGGATCCCGCGCGCCGGCCGCTGCTCGTCGTGGTGACCGACGGCCGGGCGACGGGCGGCGCCGATCCGGTCGCGCTCGCGGCGCGCGCCGCGCGGCTGCACGCGTCGGAGGGGACGGCCTCGGTGGTCGTGGACTGCGAGTCGGGCATCGTACGACTCGGGCTCGCCGGGACACTCGCCGGCGACCTGGAAGGCACGTGCATCACCCTGGACGAGCTGCGCGCCGACAGCATCGCGGGGCTGGTCAGGGACGTGCAGGGCGCACAGGGCGCACACGGCACGCAGGGCGTGCAGGGCAACCGACGGAGGGCCGCGTAATGCCGCAGGGACAGCCGGAGACCGTACCGGACGACGGACTCACCACCCGCCAGCGCCGCAACCGCCCGCTCGTCCTCGTCCACACCGGCGTGGGCAAGGGCAAGTCGACGGCGGCGTTCGGCCTGGCGCTGCGCGCGTGGACGCAGGGGTGGCCGATCGGGGTGTTCCAGTTCGTGAAGTCGGCGAAGTGGAAGGTCGGGGAGGAGCAGGCGCTCAAGGTGCTGGGGGCGAGCGGCGAGGGCGGTTCCGTCGCCTGGCACAAGATGGGCGAGGGCTGGTCGTGGGTGCAGCGCGACAGCCAGCTCTCCAACGAGGAGGCGGCGCGCGAGGGGTGGGAACAGGTCAAGCGCGACCTGGCGAACGAGACCCACAAGCTGTACGTGCTCGACGAGTTCATGTACCCGCTGCACTGGGGGTGGGTGGACACGGACGAGGTCATCGAGGTGCTGCGCGACCGTCCCGGCACCCAGCACGTGGTCATCACCGGCCGCAACGCCCCCGAGAAACTGGTGGAGTTCGCGGATCTCGTCACCGAGATGACCAAGGTCAAGCACCCGATGGACGCGGGACAGAAGGGCCAGAGGGGCATCGAGTGGTGAGTGTCCCCCGCCTGGTGATCGCCGCGCCGTCGTCGGGCAGCGGGAAGACGACGGTCGCGACCGGGCTGATGGCGGCCTTCTCCGAGCGCGGGCTCGCCGTGTCCCCGCACAAGGTGGGGCCCGACTACATCGACCCCGGCTATCACACGCTCGCCGTCTCGGCGGGCGGCTCCGGGCGGCCGGGGCGCAACCTCGACGCGTACATGAGCGGTACGGGCCTGATCGGGCCGCTGTTCGCGCACGGCGCGGCGGGGTGCGACCTGGCGATCGTCGAAGGGGTGATGGGCCTCTACGACGGCGCGTCCGGGCAGGGCGAACTCGCCTCCACCGCCCAGGTGTCGAAGCTGCTGCGCGCCCCGGTGGTGCTGGTGGTGGACGCCTCGTCGCAGTCCCGCTCGGTGGCGGCGCTGGTGCACGGCTTCGCGTCGTGGGACCCGGAGGTGCGGATCGGCGGGGTGATCCTCAACAAGGTCGCCTCGGACCGGCACGAACTGCTGCTGCGCGAGGCGCTGGACGGGTCGGGCGTGCCGGTGATGGGGGTGCTCCGGCGGACCGAGCAGGTCAGCACGCCCTCCCGCCACCTCGGCCTGGTGCCCGTCGCCGAACGCCGCGCGGACGCGGTGGAATCGATGCGCGAGCTGGCCGGGCGGGTGCGGGCGGGGTGCGACCTGGAGGCGCTGCTGGGCCTGGCGCGCAGCGCGCCCGCGCTGGACGTGACCCCGTGGTCCCCGGAGGCCGAACCGGTCGGCTCCCGGCCGGTGGTGGCGGTGGCCGCCGGGTCCGCGTTCACGTTCTCGTACGCCGAACACACCGAGCTGCTCGCGGCGGCCGGCGCGGACGTCGTCCCCTTCGATCCGCTGCGGGACGAACAACTGCCCGACGGGACGAGCGGGTTGGTGATCGGTGGTGGCTTCCCCGAGGTGTACGCGCCGGAGCTGTCGGCCAACGAGCCGCTGCGCAAGGCCGTTTCGGAGCTGGCCCTGTCCGGGGCGCCGGTGGCGGCGGAGTGCGCGGGCCTGCTGTACCTCGCGCGGTCGCTGGACGGGAAGCCGATGTGCGGGGTGCTGGACGCCGACGGGCGGATGTCGGGACGGCTGACGCTCGGCTACCGGGAGGCGGTGGCGGTCGGCGACAGCGCGCTGGCCGTCGCGGGGACGCGGGTACGGGGGCACGAGTTCCACCGCACGGTCCTGGAGCCGGGCGCGGGCGCGGCGCCCGCCTGGGGCGTGGTCCACCCGGAACGGCGGCTGGAGGGCTTCGTACAACAAGGAGTGCACGCCAGCTACCTGCACACGCACTGGGCGGCGACACCGCTGATGGCGCGGCGGTTCGTGGAGCGGTGCGCGGGATGACGTACGGCGGGGTGCGCGGGGTGGCGGGCGGGGCCGGCGGCGGGGCGGGCGGCGTGACGTACCGCTCAGCCCGCGATGCCCACCACCAGCCAGATGAACGCGACCCCCACCACCGTGCACAGCACCGTGGAGCGCGCCGGATGCTCGTGGTGCGCCTCGGGCAGGATCTCGGCGGCGGCCAGGTAGAGCAGGGCGCCGCCGAAGAACCCGAGGTAGCTGCCGAGCAGTTCCTCGGGGAGCGTGAACAGCAGCGTGGACGCGGCGCCGACCACCGGCGCGACGGCGTCCGCGACGAGCATCATGACCGCCTTGCGGCGGTCGTTCCCGTACAGACTGGTCAGCGTGTACGTGTTGAAGCCGTCGGCGAAGTCGTGGGCGACGACGGCGAGCGCGACCGCCGCGCCCATGCCCCCGCCGATCTGGAAGGCCGCGCCCAGCGCGATGCCGTCCATCAGGCTGTGACCGACCATCGCCGCGGCGGCCGTCAGCCCGACCTGCGGCACGCGCTCGTGGGCGTGGGCATGGCCGTCGTGGCCGTCGAGCGCCTCGCTCTCCTTCGGGTCCGCGCCGTGGGACGCCTGGCGGACGGCCAGCAGTCGTTCCACCAGATGGGCGACGAGGAAACCGCCCACGAACAGCAGCAGCGCCTGCGGGACGCCGAAGACCTCTTGGCCCGCCGCGTGCATCGCCTCCGGCAGCAGGTCGAGCCCGACCACCCCCAGCATCAGCCCGCCCGCCAGGCCCAGCACCAGGTGCCGGCGGTCGGTGACGCGTTGCGCCGTCCAGCCTCCGAAGAGGGTCATGAGGAACGCGCCGAGCGCGACGAAGACCGCCATGGGCCCCTGCTTAGCCGATCAGGGCCCTCCGGCGCACATCCGGGGTCTCCGCTGGTGGTCGGCGTCGGGGCCCGGCCGGGCGTCGCGGCTGGCGAAATCCTGCGCCTGATCGCGGAAACCCTGCGGGACGCCGGGCTCGCGGCGGGCGACGTCGTGGAACTGGCCACCGTCGACACCCGCGCCGGTGAGACCGGGATCACGGCCGCGGCGGCGCGCCTCGGAGTGCCGGTACGGGGGTACGCGGCGGCCTTCCTCGCGGACGTCGCCGTACCGAACCCGTCCGCCGCGGCGCTCGCCGCCCTCGGCACCCCGTCCGTCGCGGAGGCCGCGGCGCTGGCCCGCGGCGGTGAGCTGCTCGTACCGAAACGCGCCTCCCGGCCCGCGGGCCGGCCCGCCTCCGCGACGTGCGCGGTGGCCCGTGCCGACGGGCCGGGTGTAACGGGATGGCCTGGACACGACGCAGGTGCAGACGGTAGACAACAGCGGCCACGCGGTACTCCGCGGGGCGCGTCCTGACGCCCCCGGCGGACCCGGTGGCACTCGGAAGGAGCCCGGTGACCCCCATACCCGCCGACCCCTCTCTGCACGGCGACGAGCAGGCCTGTGGCAGCCATGTCTACGCGCGCTGACCTCCATGACCTCGGGCATCACGGCGACGCCGAGGTACGGGACTGCTCCGGCGCGCTCGTCGACCTCGCGGTCAACGTCCGGGCCGGCACTCCCCCGGCGTGGCTGCGCGCCCGGATCGCCGACTCGATGACCGGGCTCGCCGCCTACCCCGACGGGCGGGCGGCCCGCGCGGCGGTCGCGGCGCGGCACGGGCTGCCGGTGGAGCGGGTGCTGCTGACGGCGGGGGCGGCGGAGGCGTTCGTCCTGCTGGCCCGGGCGCTGCCGGTGCGGCGGCCGGTGGTCGTGCACCCGCAGTTCACCGAGCCGGAGGCGGCGCTGCGGGACGCGGGGCACACCGTACGGCGGGTCCTGCTCCGCGCGTCGGACGGCTTCCTGCTCGATCCGGCGGCCGTCCCGGAGGACGCGGACCTGGTGGTCCTGGGCAATCCCACGAACCCGACGTCCGTGCTCCACCCGGCCGCGACGATCGCGTCACTGGCCCGGCCGGGGCGGACGCTGGTCGTGGACGAGGCATTCATGGACGCGGTGCCGGGCGAGCCGGAGGCGCTGGCCGGGCGCGTGGACGTGCCGGGCCTGGTCGTGATCCGCAGCCTCACGAAGACCTGGGGCCTGGCGGGGCTGCGGGTCGGGTACGTCCTGGCCGCGCCGGACACCGTCGCGGCGCTGGAGCGGGCGCAGCCGCTGTGGCCGGTGTCGACGCCCGCGCTGGCGGCGGCGGAGGCGTGCATGACGCCCTCGGCGCTGGCGGAGGCGGAGGAGGCGGCGTGCCTGATCGCCGTGGAGCGCCGGCACCTGCTCGCGGGGCTGGCGGAGTTCGAGGAGGTACGGGTCGTCCCGGCGGCGACCGCGCCGTTCGTCCTGCTCCGGACGGACCGCGCGGACGCGGTCCGCACCCGCCTGCGCTCCCTGGGGTTCGCGGCGCGGCGGGGGGACACGTTCCCGGGCCTGGACGAGAGGTGGCTGCGCGTGGCGGTCCGGGACCGCGCCACCACCAACCGCTTCCTCCAGGCCTTGGACCAGGCGTTGGTGGCAACGGGAGCGTAGCGGGAGGTCGTCGCCTCACGGGGTGACATGGCTCGACGAGGGTCCCCGCTGGGAAGCGGGGACCCTCGTCGAGCCATGTCACCGTGACAAAGCGGTCAGGGTTCGCACCGGTCCGAGTCGGGCCGGAGGAAGTCCTCGCGATCCACGGCCTTGGCACCGTCGCCGTCCGCGATCAGTACCTGGCCTTTCTTGACGCCGTCGAGGTCGTCGAGGGTGAAGGCGACCCTGCCGTCGAGCCCCCGCTCGCGTACCGACCCGTCGACCTTCGCGACGTACGGCACACCTTCGGCCAGCTTCTTCAGGTTGTCCCTGTCCGTCTCCCACCCCTCGGGCGCGGGTGCGAAGAGCCGTACACCGCCGAGGGACTTCGTCCGACTCAGGTTGAACACAGCCCAGCTCAGCAAGGCTTCACCCTCGTCGTCGGCCAGGACGGAGAAGATGCGGGCCTGGTAGCCGGGGCACTCCGCGACGAGCAGACCGACCTCCCCGTCCGCCGTCCGCTCGACGGCGAGAACACCTTTCGGACCGGGGGTACATCCCGCGCCGAGAAGGGAAAGGGCAAACAGCGCCGATCCCGTGACGACCGCTCTCGCTCGTCGTTCCATCCTTCTCATCCCCCCTGGAGCCGGCCGCCTCGCCCCGGGGAGGAAGCCTCACCGCCTCCTATACTCCTGGCGTGTTCGATACGCAGAACTTCTTCCACGTTTCGTCCGTGCGCAACCGGCGGTCGATCGCACAACACGGCCTGGATTGGACCCGGATGGGCGCCGCACCGGGAATCGCCGGCAGCCGCCGGCCCGAGGTGGAGGGGATCTTCGTCTGCCCGGGCGAGGAGACAGCGGACTTCTTCCTCCAGATCAACAACACCGGCGGGCCGGTCGATCTGTGGTCCGTGGACGGCATCGACGAGGAGTTGCTCATCGACAACGGCAACGGATTCCTCTACCTGCCCGGCCACATACCAGCCGCGCGAGTCCGCCTCGTGCGATCGGACATTCCCCCGCGGCCCGGTTTCTGACTTCGCGGGCCTCACCGGCCCGTGAGGCCCGCGGGCGCCGCTTCGGATCGGGGGACCGCCGCCCCTGTTACCGGCGGCGCGACCGTGCCAGGGCCAGTCCGCCCGCGCCCAGGGCCAGCAGGAGGACCGCCCCGCCTGCCAGGTACGGGGTCGTCGAGCTGCCGCCGGTTTCCGCCAGGTGTTCCGTCTGCGGCTTCACGTCCGGCTTCGGGGTGGGCTTCGCGGGCGCCTGGGAGGGGGACGGCTCCGCCTTCGCCTTGGGCGAGCGGCACGTCGCCTCCGCCAGGGTCACCTCGCCCTGGACGTCCGCGACGTTCAGGTTCAGCGGGTTGACCGCCACCTGGAGGCGGAGCGCCACCGCCGCCGCCGTACGGGACGTCGTCCTCTTCTCCGACAGGTCCAGCGTCACCTTGCCGACGCCGGGGACGTCGACGCGCGTCGGGCCGCCCGCGGACAGGGTGACGCGCTTGCCGAGGACCGTCACGGAACCCAGCACGTTGGATTCGGCCACCGGCCGCTTCCCCGTCTCGCAGACCGCCCTGGACGTGACCTGCTCGACCTCGATCAGCGGGAGCAGCGGCAGCCCGGGGACGTGCACCTTCGCGCGGGCGAGGTTCGCGTACCCCTCCGCCTTGCGGTCGTCGACCGTGGCCCGTGACGTGGCGACGTCGGCGCGCAGGACGTCGACCGGCTTCCCGCCCTCGACCCCCTCCAGCTCGACCGTCAGCGTCGTCCGGTCCGCGTCGGCGGGGGCCTTCACGTCGTTGAGCGCGGCCCGCAGCGGCACGTTGACCGTCTTGTTGAGCAGGGACACGTCGAGCCCGGTCCGCAGGACCACCGCGGTCGCCCGGCCCTCGCCGTCGATGACGCCCGTGGCCTGCGCGGGAGCGGCCAGGAGGACGGGACCGGCGGTCAGCGCGGCGGCGACCGCCACCGCGGCGCGACGGCGTGCGGGCATGCGGAAGGTGTTGCTGTTCAAGGGTGGAACCCCCACAAGAGACATGGTGTCGCCGGTTCACCGACACGGGGACACGCGGCGGCGGCGACTGAGACACCGGAATCTTTACGCACTGAGAGTGAACTGACAGACACCTGGGGTGAGTTCACCCCAAAGGGGGGTTTCCGGCAGAAGGTTCGATTCCGCTGGCGCACGCGTTCCCCGCCACGCCGCATATGACACGGTCAGGGTGGTGCGCCGGTCGCACCGGAGCGCGGACCACGTGAAGTGCTTCAACGAGACGCCGAGCCGCACGTCACGCTCCGTCAACCCGGCGCCCCGGTGAAGCCGTCAGCCGACCACACGCCCGTTCAGCACGATCACCCGCGGCGCGGCCAGCACCCGTACGTCCGCGCGCGGATCCTCGTCGTAGACCACCAGATCCGCGGGCGCCCCCTCGTCCAGGGCGGGACGGCCCAGCCACCTGCGGGCGGCCCACGTCGTCGCGGAGAGCGCGTCCAGCGGCGGGATGCCGGCCGTCACGAGTTCGGCGACCTCCGCCGCGGCGAGGCCGTGCGCGAGGGCGCCGCCCGCGTCCGTACCCACGAAGACGGGGATGCCGGCGTCGTACGCCGCGCGGACGGTGTCGTACCGCCGCTCGTAGAGCCGGTTCAGGTGCGCCGACCAGCGGGGGAACTTCCCCGCGCCGCCCGCCGCGAGCTGCGGGAACGTGGCGATGTTGACCAGGGTCGGCACGATCGCGACCCCCCGCTCGGCGAACAGCGGGATCGTGTCCTCGGTGAGCCCCGTCGCGTGCTCGACGCAGTCGATGCCCGCCTCGACCAGCTCCCGCAGCGCGACCTCGGCGAAGCAGTGCGCGGTGACGCGGGCGCCCAGCCGGTGCGCCTCCGCGATCGCCGCCTCCACCGCCCCGCGCGGCCAGCACGCGGTGAGGTCGCCCTCCTCCCGGTCGATCCAGTCGCCGACGAGCTTGACCCAGCCGTCCCCGCGCCGGGCCTCCTGAGCGACGTACGCGACGAGGTCGTCGGGCTCGATCTCGTACGCGAAGTTACGGATGTACCGCCGGGTCCGCGCGATGTGCCGGCCCGCCCGGATGATCTTGGGCAGGTCCTCCCGGTCGTCGATCCACCGCGTGTCCGCCGGCGACCCGGCGTCCCTGAGCAGCAGCGTGCCCGCGTCCCGGTCGCCGAGTGCCTGCTTCTCGCTGGTCGCCGCGTCGACCGCGCCGTGGTGGTCGAGCCCGACATGGCAGTGGGCGTCGACCAGCCCGGGGAGGACCCAGCCCGTGACCGTACGGACGTCCCGGGCGCCGGGCGGCCGGGTGTAGGTGACGCGGCCGCCGACCACCCACAGTTCGTCCCTGACCTCCTCGGGGCCGACGAGCACCCGCCCCTTCACCCGCAGCACCGCGTGATCACTCATGGACAGCATGGACAGCACTGTACGAGCGCGATCACGCGCCGGTCAGCCCCGCGTGGGCGTGATCACGCGCCGGTCGGCCCCGCACTGGGGCGATCACGCCCCGGGGAAGCCCCGCACGAGGACGATCAGGAGGCCACGCGGAGCGGTGAGTATCCTCGGTGGGGTCGAACAGAACCTCCGCGTCCCCTGCCGAGAGAGCCCCCCGTGACACATCCGCTGCTGGGCCTCGCCCCGCTGACCGCCGCGCACTTCGCCACCATCGAGCGGCGGGTCGCCGCCCTCCTCGCGACGGACAACGACGTCGTGATCATGCAGGGCGAGGCCCTGCTCCCCCTGGAGGCGTGTATCCGCGGCGGCGCGCGGCCGGATTCGACCGCGCTGAACGTGGTGACGGGACCGTACGGCCAGACCTTCGGGAACTGGCTGCGCGACTGCGGCGCGAAGGTCGTGGACCTGGCGGTGCCCTTCGACACGGCGGTCACCGCGGCGCAGGTCGAGCAGGCGCTCGCCGCCCACCCGGAGACCGACTTCGTGTCGCTGGTGCACGCCGAGGCGGCGACCGGCAACACCAACCCGGTCGCGGAGATCGGCGAGGTCGTCCGGGCGCACGGAGCTCTCCTCATGCTCGACGCGGTCGCGTCGGTGGCGGCGGAACCGCTGCTCCCGGACGCCTGGGGCGTGGACCTGTGCGTGATCGGCGCGCAGAAGGCGATGGGCGGGCCGGCCGGGGTGTCGGTGGTGTCGGTGAGCGAGCGCGCCTGGCAGCGGTTCGCCGCGAATCCGCGCGCGCCGCGGCACTCGTACCTCTCGCTCCTCGACTGGAAGGAGCGCTGGATCGACACCGGCCGGCGCGCGCTCCCCCACGCGCCCGCCCAGTTGGAGATGCTGGCGCTGGAGGCGGCCGTGGAGCGCATCGAGGAGGACGGCCTCGGCGCGGTGACGGCCCGGCACGCGGCGGCGTCGCGGGCGGCGCGCGCGGGTGCGCGGGCGCTGGGCGGCGGGGTCGTGCCGTTCGTGGGCGAGGACGCGGCGGCCGCTCCGGTGGCCACCACGATCCGGGTGCCCGCCGGGGTCGACGCGGCGGAGGTGGTGGCCAAGGCGCTCGCCTCGGACGCGTCGCTTCCGCTGGTCGCGGGGGGTGGCGCGCTCGCGTCGGAGATGGTCCGCGTGAACCACTACGGCCCCGACGCGACCGAGGACGCCGTACGGAAGTCGCTCCTCGCGCTGGGCGCGGCGCTCGCGGAGAGCGGGGTCAAGGTGTGCCTGGAGGCGGCGGCGCGGGCGGTCGAGGAGACCTGGTGAGCGCCGGGGAGTCCTGGTCCTGGTGAGTACGGGAGGGGGCGGGGCCGGTCACGACGACCGCCCCCGCCCCCTCCCGTACCCGAGCCATGTCGGCCCTTGCGGTCAGACCGCCAGCGCCGGGTAGTCCGTGAAGCCCTTCTCCGTACCGCCGAAGAACGTGGACGGGTCGGGGGTGTTGTACGGGCCGCCGGCCTTCAGCCGGGCCGGGAGGTCCGGGTTGGCCAGGAAGAGCTGGCCGAAGGAGACGAGGTCGGCGACGCCGTCCTCGATCAGCTTGAGCTCCTCGGGGCTGGTGGGTCCCTCGGTCTTGGCGTTGAGGACGAGCGTCCCGGAGAAGTGCTTGCGCAGCACGAGCGTCAACTCGCGGCTGTACTCGACCACATGCACGTACGCGAGGCCGAGCGTCTCGAACTGCTGGACCAACGCCGTGTAGGTGTCCTCCAGTCCGGACTCGGCGCCGATGTCGTTCAGCGGGTTTCCGGGCGAGATGCGGATCGCGGTGCGGTCGGCGCCGATCTCGGCGACGACGGCGCGCGCGACCTCGACCGCGAAGCGCGTACGGCCCTCGACGGAACCGCCCCACTCGTCGGTGCGCGCGTTGGTCGTGTCCGCCAGGAACTGGTGGATCAGGTAGCCGTTGGCGCCGTGCAGCTCCACCCCGTCGAAACCGGCGTCGATCGCGTTGCGGGCCGCCGTGACGAAGTCGCCGATCGTCGCGCGTATCTCGTCGGAGGTCAGCTCGTGGGGCGTGACGAAGTCCTTCGGGCCGTCGTGCAGGTAGACCTGCCCCTTCGCGGCGATCGGGGACGGGGCGACCGGGATCAGGCCGTCCGGCAGCAGGTCGGGGTGGCCGATCCGGCCGGCGTGCATGACCTGCGCGAAGATCGTGCCGCCCTTGGCGTGCACGGCGTCGGTGACCTTGCGCCAGCCCGCGATCTGCTCCGCGCTGTGCAGTCCGGGGGTGTCCGGGTAGCCCTGCCCGACGACGGAGGGCTGGATGCCCTCGGTGATCACCAGACCGGCCGAGGCCCGCTGGCCGTAGTACTCGGCGACAGCGTCGGTGGGCGCGTGACTGGGGCCGTACGAACGGCTCCGGGTCATGGGCGCCAGGGCGATGCGGTTGGCGAGCTGCCTACCCGAGAGGTCGATCGGGTCGAACGCGGTGGTCATGAGGACTCCAAGGGCGCGGTGGGCCGACGGCACGGTATGTGGTCGGCCAAGTAAACAACCGCGTGTCACTCTAGCTCATTCCTTGGCCGACCAAGCTAAGCTGGAGGACATGACTTCCGACGACCCCGCGTGTACGGGCGCAGCGCCCGGTTCTGGTGGTGACGGGCCCGCTTCGGGCGGCGTCACGGCCGCGGTGCCCGGCGGTGCGCACGACGCCCCCAGTGGGATGCGCGGCAGCCCGGTCAGCAACGCGCTGTCCCGGATCTCCCGCCTGCACCGCATCGCGGCGGGCAAGCTGCTGCACCGCACCGGGCTCTATCCGGGCCAGGAGTTCCTGATGATGCACCTGTGGAACGAGGGTGCGGTGCGCCAGGCGGAGCTGATCAAGGCGATGGACCTGGATCCGTCGACGGTCACGAAGATGCTCCAGCGTCTGGACCAGGCCGGTTACGTGACCCGGACGTCCGACCCCCTGGACCGGCGGGCGGTCCTGGTCGAGTCGACCCGCGAGAGTTGCGCGCTGGCCTCACAGGTCAAGGACGCGTGGAGCGAGCTGGAGGACCACACGCTGGCCGGCCTGGACGAGGGCGAGCGCGCGGAGCTGGCCAGGCTGCTCTCCAAGGTCGAGGCCAACCTGTGCCGCCAGGCCTCGGAGTGCGAGGGCGCGTAGTTGTTCGCCGGGGGCGGCCCCGCCCCCGGCGACAACCCGCACACGGTCACCGGGCCGCAGCGACAAAATCAAGCCCGTCCGGCGATTGAGGACAAAAGCAGGCCGCCAGGTCGGTCAGGGCGCGAGGGCCTCAAGGGTGTGTGCCACGTCCGCCGACGAGTTGTAGAGGTGGAAGGCGACCCTCAAGTTGCCGCCGCGCTCGGATGCCACCACTCCCGCCTCCCGCAGCGACTCCAGCCGCTTCCCCCACCCCGGTACCGCCACGATCGCGGACCCGGCGGCGCCCACGTCCACCGGGGTGTGGCCCAACCCGGCCACACCGTCCCGGAACTCCGCCGCCAGGGACACCGTGTGCGCGTGAATCGCCTCGATGCCCGTCGACTCCAGCAGGGCCAGCGACCGCGCGGCGGCGTGGTACGCCAGGAAGGACGGCGGCGCGTCCAACCGCCGAGCCGAGGAAGCGAGTTGTTCGACCGGCCCGTACGTGCTGTCCCACGGCGACTCCGCCGCCACCCACCCCGCGTACAGCGGCGGCAGCGACCCCTGCGCCTCCTCCGTCACCGTCAGGAACGACACCCCGCGCGGGCTGAGCAGGAACTTGAACCCCCCGGTCACCGTGTAGTCGAACGCCCCCGCGTCCAGCGGCAGCCACCCCGCCGCCTGACTGGCGTCGGCGAGCGTACGAGCGCCGTGCGCGGACGCCGCGGCGAGGATCGCCGCCGTGTCGGCCGGCCGGCCGTCGACGGACTGCACCACCGAGAAGGCGACCAACGCCGTGCTGGGCCGTACCGACTCCGCGAGGGCGTCGAGCGGCACGTACCGCAACCTGAGGTCGCCCCGGATGGTGAAGGGCGTGATGACGGAGCTGAACTCCCCCTCGGGGAACAGCACTTCGGCCCCGGCCGGCAACGACGCCGCGACGAGCGCGACATGCGCGGCGACCGACCCGCCGAGGGCGACCCGGCCGGGGTCGACCCCGGCGATCCGGGCGAAGGAGGTACGGGCGGACGCGACGGACTCGTACCCGTCGGAGCCGTCGTACGAGCCAGTCGCGCTCTTCGCGGCGAGGTCCCGTACGGCCTCGACGGCGCTACGGGGCAGCAGCCCGGCGGTCGATGTGTTCAGGTACGTCGTCTCGGGCGCGAACTCGGCGCCCCCCAGGGTGGTCATGAACTCACCCTGAGTCAGCCACCACCCCGGGTCAATCACATATCCGTGAAGGGAACACCCCAGAGCTGCTTATGCGTGCCCCCTGACCAG
Organism: Streptomyces liangshanensis; assembly: GCF_011694815.1. Taxonomy (NCBI): domain Bacteria; kingdom Bacillati; phylum Actinomycetota; class Actinomycetes; order Kitasatosporales; family Streptomycetaceae; genus Streptomyces; species Streptomyces liangshanensis. The sequence goes on along the minus strand of NZ_CP050177.1, from coordinate 6,130,288 downwards.
GCCTTATGCGTGTGCGCCCGCGTGCGGCCCGGCGTGCGGGACCTCGCATCCGTCGGGCCCGCAGGCGGCCGCGTCGCCGCCGCTCTGCCCGATCTCGGTGATGACCCGGCCCTGCCACGCCTGCTCCAGCGCCTGCGTGAACACCTCGGCGGGCTGTCCGCCGGAGACCCCGTACCGCCGGTCGAGCACGAAGAACGGCACCCCGGTCGCCCCCAGCTCGGCCGCCTCGCGCTCGTCGGCCCGTACGTCGTCGGCGTAGGCGTCCGCGTCCGCGAGCACCGCCCGCGCCTCCGCCTCGTCGAGGCCGGCCTCGACCGCCAGGGCGACCAGGGTCTCGGGGTCGAAGACGGACCGCTCCTCGGCGAAGTTCGCCCGGTAGGCGAGGTTCAGCAGCTCGTCCTGGCGCCCCCGGGCCTTGGCCAGGTGCAGAAGGCGGTGGATGTCGAAGGTGCTGCCGTGGTCACGCCCCTCGATCCGGTAGCCGAGCCCCTCGGAGCGGGCGTTGGACGCGACCCCCTCCTCCATGGACCTGGCCTCTTCGCGGGTACGCCCGTACTTCTCGGCCAGCATGTCGACCACCAGCGCCGTGTCGCCCTTGGCCCGCCCGGGATCCAGCTCGAACGACCGGTGCACCACCTCGACGTCGTCCCGGTGCGCGAACGCCGCGAGCCCCTTCTCGAAGCGGGCCTTCCCGACGTAACACCACGGGCAGGCGATGTCGCTCCAGATCTCGACGCGCATGACTCAGCTTCTCCTCGGCCTCACGGGCCCCAGCCCAGCGAACACGGAGGCACCCTCCGCCGCCGGATCAACACCCGGGCCCGACCGGTCATTCCCAGCGGCTGCCGAGCCGGACACCCCGGACGAAGGAGGAGAAGGCGTCGGCGCCGATGAGGAGCGCGGGGCGGCGGGGATCCTTGCTGTCGCGCACGGGGACGAGGCCGGTGGCCGCCGCGTACCCGGGTGCCCACTCGACGCAGGAGCCGCCGTCCCCGTTGCTGTACGTGGACTTGATCCACTCCGCGCCCGCCACGTCCGAGTTTCCCTTCATTGCGGGATCACACCCTCGCCAATCGCCCTGACGAACACCGAAAAGGCTACCGGGCAAAGGAGGAGTACCGGCCCGGCAGGATACTTGCTGTCCCGAACCGGGACGACCGCCGAAGTCGCGACACGAGCAGGCGCCCACTCGACGCAGTCGCCTCCGTCCCCATTGCTGTAGCTGGACTTGACCCACCGCGCACTCGTGAGGTCCTGGCTGCTGCTCATCAGGGAAGTTCCTCCATGGCCGATCGGATGCGTGCCGCCGTATCCCGGGGCGACAGGGCGTAGGCCCTCATCAGATCGTAGTCCCGGCGGCGGGTTCTGACCGCTTCCGGTTCCTCCACCAACGTGCCGGAGGTCAGGCCTTCCTCATAGACCACTGACGACTTATCGTCCAGCGTCATGAGCGTCAGTGTGCCGCCGCCCAGCAGGGCATGCTCACCGTGTCCGAAGGGAAGCAGCTGCACGGTGGTGGTGGGCGTGTCCACGAGAGCGCAGAGGCGAGCCAGTTGACTTCGCATCACGGCTGATCCGCCCACCGGGCGCCGTACAACCGCCTCGTCGAGGATCACGGACAGGTCGGGTCCTGGCGTAGCTGCCAGCAGCGCTTGCCGTCCCATCCTGGCAGCCACCTTCTCCTCGATCGCCTCGGAGTTGGCCCTGGGATTCGTGACGCGAAACAACGCCCGGGCGTAATCCTCGGTCTGGACAAGACCAGGAACTAGTTGTCCCGCGTACTGGTCGATGACCCGCGCCCGCGCCTCCAACTCCATGCGCCGCCGGTACTTGTCCGGGTGGATCTCGTACTTCGCCAACCCGTACAGCTTCTCGAACAACCCGTCCGTCCCGAACGCCGCGTCCAAGCGGCCCGGGAGGTCCGGGGGGATCATCGCGTCCGCCGTTTCGTAGCGGGCCAGCGAGCTCTTCGCGTATCTCACGACGGTCGCCAGGCTTTCCAGGCTCATGCCCGCCAGTTCGCGGTGGCGGCGCATCTCCGAGCCGAACAGATGGCGGGCCGAGCGGTCCGGTGTCAGTTCGCGTGGGCGTGGTGCCATGGTGCTGCAACCCCTTGGTGGCGAGGGTCGGTTGGAGATCGGGCGGTATCCGATGTTACGCACCGCGATCGTCCCGTGACGGGAAACGCCTATGTTTGACTACGGGGATGGCTGAGGAACCGGAGAGTGTGTCGTTCGAGAGCGCCGAGGACTTCGAGGCGTGGCTGGTCGGGCATCAGGGGTCCGTCGACGGGATTTGGCTGAGGCTCAGGAAGAAGACGCCGGGGGTCGTCACGTTCGACTACGCGCAGGCGCTCGACGTGGCGCTGTGCCACGGGTGGATCGACGGGCAGAAGCGGAAGGCCGCCGAGGACACGCACTGGTTGCAGCGGTTCACGCCACGGCGGGCCCGTAGCAAGTGGTCGAAGATCAACCGTGACAAGGTCGAGGCGCTGATCGCCTCGGGCCGCATGCGGGAGGCCGGGCTCGCCGAGGTGACGAGGGCCAAGGCCGACGGGCGGTGGGAGGCCGCGTACGAGGGGTCCAGGACCATTTCCGTACCGGACGATCTCGCGGCGGCCCTCGCGGCCGAGCCCGTGGCGGCGGAGTTCTTCGCGACGCTCGACAGCCGTAACCGGTTCTCCATCCTCCACCAGGTCCACGACGCCAAGAAGCCCGAGACCCGGGCCCGGCGCATCGCCAAGTACGTGGCGATGCTGGCCGAGCGGAAGAAGATCTATTCCTGAGGTAGCGGCGCTGGTTTCGCGGTCCGGCCCACCGCCAGGCGCAGGATCAGGTGTGTGCCGTCCCGCGGGGTGTCCGGATCGGGGTACCAGCCGTGCGCCGCGTAGAACGCCTGCGCCCGCTTGTTCGGTTCGAAGACCTCCAGGCGCGCCGTCCCCACCCCGTCCCGCCGCCAGGCCGCCACGCACGCCTCGTGCAGCGCGGCACCGATTCCCCGGCGCCAGTGGGCGGGCGCGACGTGGAGCTGGGTGAGGGTCATGACGCCGTCGACCCGGCGGTAGGCGGCCACGCCCACCGGCCGGCCGTCGTGCTCCGCGCACAGCACGGCCGCGCCCGGCTCGTCGCGGCTCAGCCCGGTGGCCCAGGCGGCGCGGGTACGGGCGCGCTCGGCCGGGCCGTCGAACTCTTCGTCCGGGAGGTGGCCCCGGTAGTACGTGGCACGCGCCTCGGCGTGGACGACGGTGATCGCGTCGAGGTCGGCGGGGGTGGCTGGTCTGATCATGGTGACGTAGACGTGCGAGCGGGCGCCGCGGTTGCGGCCCGGGCAAGAAGGCCCCCGGCGACGCACGCCCCCGGGCCCCGCCCTCGCGGCCCACGGCCTCCCCACCCGGTCGGCGGCGCCGCGTCGGTGCCTTACCTCACCGGCACGTCGTCCACCCGGCGGGGCAGTCCCAGGGGGTTGTCGTCGTGCAGCTCCGGGGGGAGCAGGGCCGGGGGTGTGGACTGGTACGAGACCGGGCGCAGCCAGCGTTCGATCGCCGTCGCGCCCACCGACGTGGACGTGGACGTCGTCGCCGGGTACGGACCGCCGTGCTGCTGCGCCGGGGCCACGGCGACGCCCGTCGGCCAGCCGTTGACCAGGACGCGGCCCGCCAGCGGGACCAGCTCGGCCAGCAACTCGGCCGCCCCCGGCGCGGTGCCCGCGCCCTCCGCGTCGGACAGGTGCAGCGTCGCGGTGAGGTTGCCGGGCAGCCGGGACAGGACCGCGCCGATCTCGTCCGTCGAGGCGTAGCGCGCGACCACGGTCACCGGCCCGAAGCACTCCTCCAGCAGCAGGTCGTGCGGGCCGCCCTCCGCCGTGAGCAGCTCCGCCGGTACGGTCAGGAAGCCCGCGCTGACGGTGTGTTCGCCGCCCGCCCCGGGCGTGATGGGCGCGTCGACGCCGGGCAGCCCGGCCCGTTCCCGTACCCCCGCGACAAAGGCGTCCCGCATCCGGTGGTCGAGCATCACGCCGGGCTCGGTCTCGCTGACGGCGCTGGTGAGGGTCTTGAGCAGGCTGTCCCCCGCCGCGCCCGCCGGCGCGAGGACGAAGCCGGGCTTGGTGCAGAACTGGCCCGCGCCCAAGGTCATCGAACCGGCCAGCCCCGCGCCGATCTCCTCCGCGCGCTCGGCCGCCGCGGCCTCGGTGATCACCACGGGGTTGAGGGAGCCCAGCTCGCCGTAGAAGGGGATCGGCGCGGGCCGGGCCGCCGCCGCGTCGAACAGGGCGCGGCCGCCGCGGATCGAGCCGGTGAACCCGGCCGCCGACACCAGCGGGTGCTTGACCAGCTCGACGCCCGCCTCGAAGCCGTGGACGACGATCAGGACGTCCTCGTCCAGGCCGACCCGGGCGGCCGCCCTGCGCAGCACGGACGCGCACAGCTCGGAGGTGCCGGGGTGGTCGGGGTGCGCCTTGACGACCACCGGGCAGCCCGCGGCCAGCGCGCTCGCGGTGTCGCCGCCGGGGACGGAGAAGGCGAGCGGGAAGTTGCTCGCGGAGTAGACGGCGACCACGCCCAGCGGCACCTTCCAGCGGCGCAGGTCGGGCCACGGCGGGGTGCGGGTGGCGTCGGCGTGGTCGATGCGGATGTCGAGGAAGGCGCCCTCGTCGACCACCCCGGCGAAGGCGCGCAACTGGGCCGTCGTACGGGCGAGTTCGCCCCGCAGCCGGACCGGCCCGAGGGCCGTCTCGGCGTCCGCCGCCTCGATGACGTGCTCGGCCGCCTCGTCGAGGAGGTCGGCGGCGGTACGGAGGAGGGCGGCGCGGACGGTACGGTCGGCGAGCCCCGCCCCGGCGGCCCGTGCCCGGCGCACCGCGGAGTCGACCTCCTCGGCAGTCGCCTCGTCGGCAACCTGCTCGCGTGGGTTCCCCGTTCGGGGGTCGACACTCCAGACTGGTGCTGCTGCCACGGCGGCTTCCTTCCTGGCCTTGCGAACCTCTGCCATCCACCAGGAGTTGTTCGGTATTCTGAACACAGTTCCTGATAGTGAATCCATAGGGACTCTATTTCCGGGCGTTCTGTGTGGTCAAGAGCGGTCCGTAGGTCTAGAAGGGCGAAAGACGATGTCGGCTGCGGAATCCGGTGGGGCACAAGTCAAGTCCGCGGTGAGGACGGTGGAGCTGCTCGAGTACTTCGCCGGCCGGCCCGGCATGCACTCCCTCGCCGCCGTCCAGGAAGCCGTCGGCTACCCCAAATCCAGCCTCTACATGCTGCTGCGCACCCTGGTCGAGCTGGGCTGGGTGGAGACGGACGCGACGGGAACGCGGTACGGGATCGGCGTACGGGCGCTGCTGGTCGGCACGTCGTACATCGACGGTGACGAGGTCGTCGCCGCGGCCCGCCCCACGCTGGACCGGCTCTCCGACGACACCACGGAGACCATCCACCTGGCGCGCCTGGACGGCACGAACGTGGTGTATCTCGCCACCCGCCAGTCCCAGCACTACCTGCGCCCCTTCACCCGCGTCGGCCGCCGGCTCCCGGCGCACTCGACCTCGCTGGGCAAGGCGCTGCTGGCCACCCACAGCGACGAGCAGGTCCGCAAGATGCTGCCCGAGACGCTGCCGTCGCTGACCGAGCACACGATCACCGACCGCGAGAAGCTCATCGAGGACCTGCACCTCATCCGGGAGCAGGGCTACTCGGTGGACCGCGAGGAGAACACGCTCGGGCTGCGCTGCTTCGGCATCGCGATCCCGTACCGCACCCCGGCGCGTGACGCGATCAGCTGCTCGGTACCGGTGGCCCGGCTGACCCCGGGGCACGAGCAGATGATCAAGGACGCGCTGTTCGACGCCCGCGACCGGCTCACGCTCGCCACCCGCCGCCTGTGACGGGCCTGCTCCGACAGCTCGGGCCGACATGAAGAGTTCCTGAGAACGGCGGCCGGGCGGAACGCCGGCCGCCGCTCCGCTCGTCTCCCGTTCGGGATGAACAAGACGATCAGACGTGCCTCGGTGTTCTGCCTGCTGATGGTCCTCGCGCTCCTCGTGCGGGTGACCTGGCTCCAGGCCTACGACGCCCGTGCCCTCGCGGACAGCAAGTACAACCAGCGGAAGGCCATCGCGCAGTACGCGCAGCCGCTGGGCGACATCGTCGTGGCCGGTACGCCGGTCACCGGGTCCAGACGGACGTCCGGCGGCGACCTCGCCTACGAGCGGACGTACACCGACGGCAAGCTCTACGCGGCCGTCACCGGGTTCAGCTCGCAGGTGTACGGCTCCACGCAGCTGGAGGGCATCTACAGCGACGTCCTCGACGGCAAGGACCCCCGGCTCGGCAACCCGCTCGACGCGCTCACCGGAGTACGGACCAAGCCCGGCGACGTGCTGACCACGATCGACCCGGACGTGCAGAAGGCCGCGTACGACGCCCTCGGCGGCAAGAAGGGCGCCGCGATCGCGCTCGATCCGAAGACCGGGCGCGTCCTGGCGGTCGTCTCGACCCCGTCGTACGACCCCTCGACGATCAGCGGGACGACGGACGGCACGGCCTGGAGCCGGTTGGGCGCGGACAAGGACATGCCGATGCTGAACCGCGCGCTGCGCCAGCCGCTGCCGCCCGGGTCGACGTTCAAGCTGGTCGTGGCGTCGGCGGCGCTGGAGGACGGCCTGTACCCGTCGGTGGACGTGCCGACGGACAGCCCGGACCCGTACACCCTGCCCGGCACGACCACCGTGCTGCGCAACGAGAGCGCGGCCGACCCGTGCGAGAACGCCACGATCAGGAACGCGCTGCGCTACTCCTGCAACACGGTCTTCGCGAAGATGGCCGACGACCTGGGGCAGGACAAGGTCGCGGCGATGGCGAAGAAGTACGGCTTCGACAACGCCACGCAGGACATGCCCGTACGGGCGGCGGAGAGCGTCTACCCGAGCGGCATGGACCGGGCGCAGACGGGCCTGTCGGGCATCGGCCAGTTCGATGTGACGGCGACCCCGCTCCAGATGGCGATGGTGTCGTCGGCGCTCGCGAACGACGGGCTGCTCGCGGCCCCGCACCTGGTGTCGAAGGTCGTGGACGGCAACGGGGACACCCTCCAGTCGTACAAGGACGGGGACACGACCCGGATCGTGTCCTCCTCGACGGCGGAGCAGTTGCGCAGCGCGATGCGGACGGTCGTGGAGTCGGGCACGGGCACCAACGCGCGGGTGCCGGGCGCGGAGGTGGGCGGCAAGACCGGTACGGCGCAGCACGGCGTCGACAACAGCCAGACGCCGTACGCGTGGTTCACCTCGTACGCGAAGGACGCCTCGACCGGGCACGAGGTGGCGGTCGCGGTGGTCGTGGAGGACTCGGACGCGGCGCGCGCGGAGGTCAGCGGCAACGGGCTGGCGGCGCCGGTGGCGCAGAGGATGATGGCGGCGGCACTGAAGTAGCGGCCTGTCAGAGCCGGCCGTTCAAGCCCGTCCGGCGATGGAGGACACCTCCGGCCGGAGGCCGGGCCGCCGCGACGGCCCGCAGCCGCTCGCCGACGCGGACACCGCTCCCGCGGGCCCGCACCCGACGGACCCGCGGAAGCGGCACCCCGCCCTACGCGCTCTGCGCCGCCGCCTCCTCCGCGCTCAGCCGCGGGCGCGGCGCGGCGGCGAGCCGCCTGCCCGCGGCCGGCGGTGCCGGGTCGGCCGGGCGGCGGGTGTGCCAGTCGGTGACCGCCTGGTAGGCCGCCACGACCTCCAGCAGCCGGTCCTCCTCGTACGGCTGCCCGCCGAGGATCACGCCGGAGGGGATGCCCGCGACGAACCCGGCCGGGAACGCGATCTCGGGCAGGCCGAGGATGTCGAAGGGCACCGGCCCCGTCTGGAGCAGCACGTCGCAGCGGGCCATGACCCCGTCGAGAACCTCGCGCAGCAGGTGGTTCTTGGCCCTCTGGGCGGTGATCCACTCGTCACCGGAGAGCATCAGCCCCTGGAGCCAACTGAGCAGCGACACACCGAACTTGGCGGGGTCCTCCCGGAGCCAGTGCCGGAACGGCTCGGTGCGCTCCGACAGCCGGGCGTCGTTGAACGTGCCGGTGAGCAGTCCCCAGTCGGCGGGGTACGTGACGTCGACCAGCGTCACCCCCGGAAGGGCGTCGAGCGTGGTGAGGAACGCCCGGCGCACGTCGGCGGCGCCGCTCAGGAAGTCGGCGGGCACCCCGATCCGGGTCGCGCGGCGCAGTTTCACCTTCCCCCGGGACAGGACCGGGGTGGCGGCCCGTACGAGATCCGGCAGGCGCGGCAGCCCGAGGGTGCGCGGGTCGGACGGGTCCGGGCCGGCCATCACCGCGAGCATGAGCGCGGCGTCCATGGCGTCGCGCGCGAGCGGTCCGGGGTGGTCCCGGGTGTACGAGAGGGGGATGACGCCGTGCGCGGAGACGCGGCCCATCGTGGGCTTGAGGCCGGTGAGGTTCTGCCGGTTGGAGGGCAGGACGATGGAACCGCCGGTCTGGGTGCCGATGGACGAGGACGCCATCCGTCCGGCCACGGAGCAGGCGGGCCCGGTGGACGAACCGCCTGGGTCCGTCGCGGGGTTGTCGGGGGTCCAGGCGTTGACGGTGGTGACGGTCCCGTCGGGCGTGGTCGCCCGGGTGGTGGCGAGCGGGCCCATCTGTCCCTTGCCCAGGACGATTCCGCCGGCGGCGGTGAGCCGGGCGACGGCGGTCGCGTCGTGGTCGGGGACGAAGTCCTCGAAGATAGTCGAGTTGCAGCGGGTCGGCACCCCGCGGGTGAAGTAGTTGTCCTTGATACAGAGCGGGATGCCGCTCAACACCCCGCGTCCGCCCTCCCGGTCGGCCTTGCGGGCGGCGGTGAGCGCGGTCGCGCCGGTGACCACGGCGTACGCCTGGTACGTGGAGTCGAAGGCCTCGATCCGGTCGAGGTACGCCTCGACGAGCGTCGCGGACGTCAGTTTGCGCCGCCGCATCAGGACGGCGGCCTCGGCGAGCGTCGCCTCGGTGGGGTCGCGGCGGGCCGCGTCCCGTACGGGGAGGTCGGGGACGTACGGCGCGGGGCCCGCGGTGGCGCGGCCGGCCGTGGTGGCGGGGCTCGCGGCAGCGGGCGCGGCCAGGGCCGTACCGCCTACGACCGCACCGGCCGCGGCGGCCGAACCGGCGAGGAAGACACGGCGGTTGAGGGTGCGGCTCATCGTCCGTCCGCCTCTCCGGTCCAGGCTTCCGTGATCGACGGGTAGAGCAGCGGCGGCGCGGCCTGCTGGGCGTACTCCGGTGCGGGGGTGCCGGTCACGGGCGGCGCCCAGCCGGCGATCGCGGCCGGGGTCGAGGCGACGAACGACCGAAGCGAGGCGAGGACCTGGGAACGCGTGGGGACACCGGTCGCGGGATCGGGCTGTTCGGGCAGCAGGGTGAGGTCGAAGCCGGCCAGGGCGAGCCTCGTCCTGACGTAGGCGTCCAACTGCTCCTGGGTGGGCGGCGGTAGCTGGCTCAAGGGGAACCTCCGGGGTCACCGGGCCGTGCGAGGAAGTGCGGGGGGTGCAGTGCGCGACTCCATCACCCGTCGATGACTGCCTCGTTGAGCACACGCTTCACGTGCGTTACGGAGAACGCTCCTGACCCGCCGGGCCGTTGCCGGCCGCCGCCTCACCCAGGCGTGCCGCTCAGCCGATCCACCGCTCGATCGGGTCGATCGCGAAGTAGACGACGAACAGGGCCGTGGTGGCCCAGAGCAGCCAGTGCACCTCACGCGCCTTGCCCAGCACGGTCTTGATGACGACGTACGCGACGAAGCCGGCGCCGATGCCGTTGGTGATGGAGTACGTGAACGGCATGACGGCGATCGTCAGGAAGGCCGGGACGGCGATCTCGTACTTCTCCCAGTCGATGTGGCGCACCTGCGACATCAGCAGGAAGCCCACCACGATGAGCGCGGGCGCCGCCGCCTGCGCCGGGACGACCAGGGCGAGCGGCGCGAGGAAGAGGGAGAGGCCGAACAGGGAGCCGGTGACGACGGAGGCGAAGCCGGTACGGGCGCCTTCGCCGACGCCCGCCGCCGATTCGATGTACGCGGTGTTGGACGAGGCGGAGGCCGCGCCGCCCGCCACCGCCGCCACTCCGTCGATGAGCAGGACGCGGCCGAGGTTCGGGACCTTGCCGTTCTCGTCGAGGAGGCCGGCCTCGTTGGAGACGCCGACGACGGTGCCCATCGTGTCGAAGAAGTCGCTCAGGATGAGGGTGAAGACCAGCAGGACGAGGGTGACCACGCCGATCTGCTGGAAGGCGCCGAAGAGGCTGAAGTGGCCGATGAGCCCGAAGTCCGGGGCGGCGACGAGGTCGTCGGGGACGGACGGCACGGTCAGCCCCCACGCGGCGGGCTTGATGTCGGCGATCTGGTTGATGACCACGGCGAAGAGGGTCGTCACGACGATGCCGAGGAGGATCGCGCCCTTCACCTTGCGGGCCACGAGCGCGAGGGTGAGGAGGACGCCGAGGCAGAAGACGAGGACCGGCCAGCCCGCGAGGTGCCCGCTCGCGCCGAGCTGGACCGGGACGGAGCCGGTGTCGCCGGGGATGCGGGTGACGAAGCCCGCGTCGATGAAGCCGATGAAGGCGATGAACAGCCCGATGCCGACGCTGATGGCCTGCTTGAGCGACTGCGGGATGGCGTTCATGATGGCCTCGCGCAGGCCGGTGACGACGAGGACGCAGATCACCAGGCCCTCCAGCACCACGAGCCCCATGGCGTCGGGCCAACTCATGAGCGGGGCGAGCTGGAACGCGACCACGGCGTTCAGGCCGAGCCCGGCCGCGATGGCGAGCGGCAGGTTGCCGCCGAGCCCCATGATCGCGGTCATGACGGCGGCGACCAGCGCGGTGGCGGTGACCAGCTGGGGCCCGGAAAGGTGGGCGCCGAACTTGTCCTGGGCGCTGCCGAGGATGATCGGGTTGAGGACGAGTATGTAGGCCATCGTGAAGAACGTGGCGAATCCGCCCCGTATCTCCCGGGCGAAGGTCGAACCCCGCTCGCTGATCTTGAAGTACCGGTCCACGGCACTTCCGTTCTCGTTGGTCGCCTCGCCTGACATGGGGCTCCTCGCCGTTCTGGGGGTCGCGGGGGGGTAGGGGGATTGTGCACGTGTCAGGCACAACTCAGGTTTTCGGGGTGTTACGGGTTTTCCGGTACGACATCTTTCCGAGGCCGTTCCGATGCCGTGCCGCCGTCTGAGGCCCTGGTTAGGGCAGTTGCCCCATCCCCCGGACCCCCCTCAGCCACCACCCTTTCGCCATGCGAATCAAGGGAGATCGGGACCGCGGCGGCGGCGTACTGCGCGACCACGACGCACGGCTCTACCTGGCCGGGGTGGTGGTGTCCGGCTTCGGCACCTCGGCGATGTGGCTGGCCGCCGGGATCTGGGTCAAGTCCCTGACCGGCTCGGACAGCCTGGCGGCGCTCACCGTCCTCGCGATGTGGGCGCCGACGCTGGCGGGGCCGGTCCTGGGGACGGTCGCCGACCGGGTGCGCCGGCGGCCGCTGCTGATCGTCTGCAACCTCGGCATGGCGCTGCTGCTGACGGCCCTCCTCGCCGTCGACTCGGCGGACCGGGTCTGGATCGTCTTCGCCGTGCTGTTCGTGTACGGGACGGCCGGGGTCGTCATGGACGCGGCGGAGAACGCGCTGATCGCCGGGGTGCTCGACCAGCGGCTCCTGGGCGCCTTCAACGGGCTGCGCCTGACGGCCAACGAGGGCATGAAGCTCCTGGCGCCGCTGGCGGGGGCGGCGCTGTATGCGCGCTTCGGGGGCGGGCGGGTGGCGCTGCTGGACGCGGCGACGTTCGCCTTGGCGGGCTGCCTCTTCGGGCTGATGCGGGTGCGGGAGCCCCGGCCCTCCCCGGCCGCCGGGGGCGGGTGGCGGGCGGCGACGGCGGAGGGAGTACGGAGGCTGCGGGCCACCCCGGCCGTGCGCCCGCTCGTGGGGGCGGCCGCGGTGACGATGCTGCTGGCCGGGTTGAACGGCGCGGCGGTGTACGCGGTGGTCGACGAGGGGCTCGGCCGCTCCCCCGCGTACGTGGGCGTGCTGTACGCGGTGCAGGGGGCCGGCTCGGTCCTCGTCGGCCTGCTGGCGGGCCCGCTGCTGCGACGGCTGCCGGAACGGGGGTTCGCGGCGGCGGGGGTCGCGGTGTTCGCGGTGTCCCTCGGGGTACGGGCGCTCCCGTACGACGCGGCGGTCCTGGCGAGCGCGGTGGGGGTGGGGGCGGGGTTGCCGTGCGTCCTGATCGCCGCGATGACGGCGCTGCAACGGGAGGTGCCTCCGGCGGAGCTGGGACGGGTGTCGGCGACCGCGACGACGCTGATGTACGCGCCCAACGCGGTGGGGTTGGCGCTGGGCGCCGGGGCGGTGGCCCTCACGAACCCGACCCCGCTCCTCGCGACAGCGTCACTCATCGCCCTGGCCACAGCCTGGCACCTCACGCACCACCCCAACTAACGCCCTCAACCGCCGGACGGGCTTGGTTGTGCGTCGGCCCGGTACGCAGGCGCGGCCTACCGACGTCCTCAAACGCCGGACAGGCTGGGATTGTTGCGCCCGTTGTTCCGTGCGGCTCAAAGACGTCCTCAATCGCCGGACGGGCTGGAGAGGGGTTGCGGTCCGATCGTGACCGTTGCGGTCAAAGATGTCCTCAAACGCCGGACGGGCTGGGGTGGGTGCCGGACGGGCTGAAAACAAGCCCGGGGCGGGCCGGGTTGTTTTGACGTGCGCCTGGAAGGGGGGCGGGCAGGGGTCGTGCCCGGAACGTAGAGCGTGTTTTGTGTCGCGTGACGGGGGTTAACGCCAACAACTGGTTGCGCGCGACGTAAAACATGCAGTGCAGGACATGACCCCTGCCCGACCCCCGGCGACAACCCGCGGATCGGATCCGGCCCGCAGCGGGCAAAATCAAGCCCGTCCGGCGATTGAGGACAAACCAGCAACGCACGCCGCCAAGTCCCCGGCGGACGCCAACCCCGCGTGGTAAAGCCGCACCCCCGTAGCCCCCAACCCGACCGCCTCCTCCACATCCTCCCCCAACACCCCCGGCACACCCCCCATCCCGCTCACGACAGTGAAGTTCGCCGCGAGCACCGAGGACGCCGTACGCGACGGCGACGAGGTGAACGCGGGCAGCAGCAGCCCCGCCCCACCCCCCGTGCACGGCAGCACCACCCCGTCCGCGACGCCCAGGATGTGGTCGGGGTCCACCCCGACGTTCGCACCCGTGCGGTACAACGAGGGATCCGCGTGCAGCAACACCTGGAACCCAGGGCCCCCGGCCGCCCGCACCGCCGCGACCACCGACTCCTGGAGCCCGCGCGCCACCCCGCCGCGCCACGCGAAGGTGACGGCCGCCAGCTCCGCGCCGAGGAGCTTATCGATGGCAGCGGAACCGGCCGCGGAACCACCCTCCGCGCCAGAAGCGGAACCACTCCAGACCGGCCCGAGCGCCCCCCGCACCACCCCCGCGAGAACCGACGCCGGAACACCCAGCTCCGCGTACCCCGCCGCGCACACGTCGCAGAAGCACAGCGACATCAGGTACTGCGCCGCGTCCCCCAGCCCCACCCCCGCGATCTTGTCGTGCGCGTGCAGGTGCGCGAGCCCGTACCAGCCGCACGACTCCAGCTCCGTACCGCCCGCCCCGGGCCGTACCGCGGCCTCCGCCGCCAGTGACACCAGGTACGCGGCGACCGCGGGCCGGGCGATGCAGGGCGCCCAGGGGTAGCGGTCGCCGTAGGCGTTCACGACGGACGTGTCGGGACGCTCCGTACCCAGGCGCGAGTTGTGCGCGAGGACCACCCAACTGTGCACGTCGAGACCCGCGTCGGCGAGCGCCGCCGCCGCCTCGCCGTACGCGTCGCCCGGCGCCCACGCCCCGGCGGCGTACGGCCGCAGCTCCTGCCCGGCCCACCGGTCCTCGTCCATGGGGTAGAGGACGGCGGCGTGTTCGGCCGTGACGATCCGGTGGCGCGGGTGGCGCGGGGTCAGCGCGCGGGTGGAGTGGTACGCGGAGGCCAGCGTGACCTGCTCGACGCCGAGGTCGGCGATCCTGCGCGCCGCGTCCGGGTCGCCCACCACGTCCCAGGGGTAGAGGAACGCGGAGGCCCTCACGCGTCGCCCCCCGCACCGGGAGCGGCATCGGACGCGATGTCCGCGAGCAGCGCACGCCCCCGCTCGATGAGCGCGGCGAGTTCCTTGACGTGCAGGGCGAGCGGTTCGCCGAGCGGCGGCCGCACCTCGCCGACGTCCAGCCCGCCCAGCCGTACCCCCGCCTTGACCAGCGAGACCGCGTACCCGCGCCCCTGGTTGCGCAGCTCGACCAGCGGGACGTAGAAGCCGTCGAGGAGCCGGTTGGCCGTCACGTCGTCGCCGCTGTTGAGCGCCCGGTGGAAGGCGAGGGCGATGTCGGGGGCGAACGCGAAGACGGCGGAGGAGTAGAGCGTGATGCCGATGCCCCGGTAGGCGAGCCCGGTGAGTTCGGCGGTGGGCAGCCCGTTGAAGTAGAGGAACTCCCGCCCGGGCAGCTCGCGGCGGACGGTGCTGACGATCCGCTGCATCAGGTCGAGGTCGCCGAAGCCGTCCTTGAGGCCGATGATGCCGTCGACCTGGGCGAGCGCGACGGCGGTCTCGGGGGTGAGGACGGCGTTGTCCCGCTGGTAGACGATGGTCTCCAGCGAGGTCGCCGCGGCCAGCTCGGTGTAGTGGCGCAGCAGGCCCTCCTGGTCGGCGAACACCAGGTAGGGGGGCATGGCGAGCAGCCCGTCCGCGCCGGCCTCCTCGGCGAGCCGCGCGTACTGGATCGCGAGGGCGGTGCCGTAGCCGGCGCCGGCCACGACGGGCACCTCGCCGGCGGTCTCCTCCACGGCGGCGGCGACGCAGTCGCGGAACTCGTCGGGGGTGAGGGCGTGGAACTCGCCGGTGCCGCAGCAGGCGAACACCGCCGCGGCTCCCGCGTCGACGCCCCCTCTGACGTGCGCGCGGAACGCGTCGAGGTCGAGTGTGCCGTCGGGACCGTACGCGGTGACGGGGAAGAACAGCGGCCCCTCCACTCGGGTGAGTCGGGCGGCGAGCGGGGCTGAGGTCACTGGGCGCTCCCTGGGCCGTGCACCGGGCGCTCACCGCCCGTGCACAATTCTGATCGATGTCCATATCTCTGAACACGACCACGCTAGGGCAGCCGCGCGGCGCAGGTCAAGACAGGAAACAGCAACCAGGAGGCGGATCACTCCCCGCCACGCGAGACTTGACGGTACGGAGAGACACTCCTTAGCGTGTCCACGCATGTGAATTCCGTCTACGGATCTGAGCCCTGAAGGCGGGCCCCGGACCGTACCGCCGAGGAGACCGCGCCCATGCCCGCACCCCGCACCGTCCTGCTCACCGGCGCCGCCGGGGGCCTCGGCACCCTGATGCGGGGCCTGCTGCCCGCGTACGGCTACGAACTGCGCCTCTTCGACTCCCGGCCCGTCGAGGGCGAGCCGGGCGCCCTCACGGCCGATCTGGCGGACAAGGGCGCGCTGCGCGAGGCCGTGGACGGCGTCGACGCGATCCTCCACCTCGCGGGCATCTCCCTGGAGGCGTCCTTCGACAAGATCCTCAAGGCCAACATCGAGGGGACGTACAACCTGTACGAGGCGGCCCGCGCGGCCGGGATCCCCCGCACGGTCTTCGCCTCCAGCAACCACGCGGTCGGCTTCACCCCGCGCCCCCAGGGCGACGACCCGCTGATCCCGGTCGACACCCCGCGCAGGCCCGACACGTACTACGGCCTCTCCAAGTGCTTCGGCGAGGACCTCGCGCAGCTCTACTGGGACCTGCACGGCATGGAGACCGTCTCCGTCCGGATCGGTTCCTGCTTCGCCGAGCCGACCTCCGTACGGATGCTGTCCGTCTGGATGAGCCCCGCCGACGGCGCCCGGCTCTTCCACGCCGCGCTCACCGCCGAGGACGTCGGCCACACCGTCGTGTACGGCTCCTCCGCCAACACCCGGCTGTGGTGGGACCTGTCCGGCGCGCGGGCCCTCGGCTACGACCCCCGGGACGACTCGGAGCCGTACGCCGCGAAGCTGATCGCCGAGCAGGGCGAACTGGACCCGGCCAACCCGGACCACGCGCACCTCGGCGGCCACTTCACGACCCACCCGCCGCAGTGGCCCCACTGACACCGGCGGCGGCCGACGGGTGCGGCGTCGGAGGAGGCACGGACCCCCGGAAATGCGGGCGACAGCGACGCCCCGTACCGGCACCATGGCGGTATGCCCAGGCCCTTCGGATTCACCTACGAGCGGCGCGGCGACGGCACGGTCGTCGTCACGCACCGCGGACGCGCCGCCGCGACGCTGCGTGCCGCGCGGGCGGAGAAGTTCCTCGCCGAGGTGGAGCAGGGCGACGCCCAGCTGGTCATGGCCCGCTGGACGGGCGCGTACAAGTTCGGGAACGAACGGGTCGCACGCGACCATTCGCGCAATCGGCGTAGGTAAGGGAACGGCAAAGCCGGGTCGCTCGTTACGACGGCATGACAGCTATGACCCCCGGCTCGAACATCCCTCTTCCCACCGCCCACGTGGCGGTGGACGTCACCGCTCCGGTGCGGCTCGACGTATCGGGCCTGCTGCTCACCGGCGACGGCAAGGTGCGCTCCGACGACGACTTCATCTTCTACAACCAGCCGACGGGCCCCGGCGTGAGCTACCGCTCGGGCGGGGGCACGGCGCCGGACGCGATCGTCGTCGACACCGGCGCGGTGCCGGCCGGCATCGAGAAGATCGTGGTCACGGCCAGCCCGGACGCGGCGGGGCAGAGCTTCCAGGGCATCGAGCCCACGGCGACGGTCCGCAACGCGGCCGACGGCAGCGTGCTGGCCACCTTCACGCCCCCGCAGCTGGGCGCCGAGACGGCCCTGGTGATCGTCGAGGTCTACCTGCGCAAAGGCGCCTGGAAGGTCCGAGCCGTCGGCCAGGGGTACGCGAACGGGCTGGCCGGGATCGCCACCGACTTCGGCGTCTCGGTGGAGGAGCCCGCCGCGGCCCCCGCCGCCGCGCCCGCGGCCCCCGCGCAGGCCCCGCGCGCGGCCGACCCGCGCGTCGCCGCTCCCCCGGCCCCCGCGGCCCCGCCCGCGCCGCCCGCCCCGGCGCCCTCCGCGCCCGGCTCCGGCAAGATCAACCTGGACAAGGGCCGCGTCAGCCTCCAGAAGAACCAGACCGTCTCCCTGGTCAAGGGCGGCCGCCCGCTGCTCAGCAAGGTCAAGATGGGCCTCGGCTGGGAGCCGGCGTACGGCGGCAAGGACATCGACCTGGACGCCTCCGTCATCGCGTACGGCCCGGACCGCAAGCACCTGGACAGCTGCTACTTCGGCCGGCTGTCCATCCTCAACGGGGCGATCAAGCACTCCGGGGACAACCTGACGGGCGAGGGCGCGGGCGACGACGAGGTGATCGTCGTCGACCTCGGCCGGCTGCCCGCCGAGGCGACCGGCCTGGTCTTCACGGTCAACTCGTTCACGGGCCAGAAGTTCAACGAGGTGGCCAAGGCCTACTGCCGGCTGATCGACGCGGCCACCGACGAGGAGCTGGTGCGCTTCGACCTGACCGGCGCCGAGCCGCAGACGGGCGTGATGATGGCGAAGCTGATCAAGCAGTTCTCCGGCGAGTGGGAGATGACCGGCCTCGGGGAGTTCGTGAAGTCCCGCACGGTCCGCGGCATGGTGAAGCCCGCGGCCAAGATCCTCTGAGCCGGGGCCGTCCCCCGGGACGGCCGGAACGGCGTCAGGAACGCCCAGCGGGCCGCCGCGGTCTCGACGACCGGCGGCGGCCCGGGGGCTCGGCCTTCTCCAGGCTCCGCTTCAGAGCTTGGTCAGTTTGGAAAAGGGGGTCAGGATCCTGCCCTGGCGCCCCGAGAAATCGATGAGCACGGCGTGTTCGCCCTCGACTCCGATGACTCTTCCCAACCCGAACTGGTCGTGGGAGACGCGGTCTCCGACATCGAACTGCTCGGGCGGGGGTGAGGCCGGGCCTTGGCGGTTGAAGGGACTGGACGGCAGGTGGCGCCGGGATCCGGCTGACTTTGTCATTACTTGGAGTATGCGCCCAAGGGGCCCCGCCGCGCCATGCCCGACCGCCGACCGGCCCGCCGGATCACCCGTTCCAGGGCCCCGGCGGGGGTGACTGGAGCCCCCGCGCGCACCGCCCGGTTCAGCGCCGCGGCGACCGCCGCCAGGGGCCGGTGACGGCCAGCATGATCCCCGGCTCCTGGATGTTGGCGTACAGGACGGCGCCGTCCGGCGAGAACACGACACCCGTGAACTCGCTGTCGTTGAGGTCGTTGCGGGCGATGGGGTACGTGACCCCGCTCTCCGTCGCCCCGAAGAGGTGCTGGACGCCCTCGCCGTCCTCCGCGAGGATCAGCCCGCCGTACGGCGAGACGGTGATGTTGTCCGGCCCGTCGAAGGCCCCGTCCCGGTCCGGATCGGTGTTGACCCCGAGCAGCACCTTGAGCGTGAGCGTGCGGCGCCGGGGGTCGTAGAACCACACCTGCCCGTCGTGCGGGCGGCCGGGGCTCTCGTCGCGGGCGTACGAGGAGACGACGTACGCGCCGCCGTCCGCCCACCACATGCCCTCCAGCTTCCTGGCCCGGGTGACGTCCCCGTCGTCGAACTGCTCGCGCACCTCGACGGTCCGCGCCTGCCGGTCCGGCACCTCCAGCCAGTCCACGCCGTACACCGTGCCGATCCGCGTCGCGCGCGAGAGGTCGTCCACGAAACGCCCGCCGGCGTCGAAGCAGCGCGGGGCCTGGAGCACTCCCGCGTCGTCGGCGAGGTGGCGGAGGCGGCCCCGGCCGTGCGCGAAGCCCTTCGGCGGGACCCAGCGGTAGAGAAGTCCGTTGGGGCCGTCCGCGTCCTCCGTCAGGTACGCGTGCCCGGTGCGCGGGTCGATCACGACCGCCTCGTGCTCGAAGCGGCCGAACGCCTTGACGGGCCGGGGGTCGCGATTGGCCCGGCGGTCGTACGGGTCGACCTCGAAGACGAAGCCGTGGTCCTTGGTCATCCCGTTCTGGCCGGCCCGGTCGGCGTTCTCCTCGCACGTCAGCCAGGTGCCCCACGGGGTGCGGCCGCCCGCGCAGTTCGTGGAGGTCCCGGCGATGCCGACCCACTCGGCGGTACGGCCGTCGCGGTGCGCCTCGACGACGGTGCAGCCGCCGGCCGCCGCCGGGTCGTACACCAGCCCCTCGGTCAGCGGTACGGGGTACGGGTAGTCGGCGCGCGGACCGTCCAGCTCGTGGTTGTTGACCAGCAGCGTCGTACCGCGCGGGCCCTCGAACGTGGCGGTGCCGTCGTGGTCCGACGGCGTGAACTCGCCGGTCTCCAGCCGGGTGACCCCGCTGCGGGTGAGGACGCGGTACGAGAATCCGGCCGGCAGCGCGAGCATCCCGGCGGGGTCGGGGACCAGCGGCCCGTAGCCCGGCCGGGGCGCGGGTCCGCAGGACACCTCGGGCGCGTCCTCGGCGGCGAGCGCGCCGGGGGCGGTCGCGAGGGCTCCGGCGGCGCCGGTGAGGACGAGGCCGGCGCCGGTGAGGGCGGACTTCCCGGAGAATTCCCTGCGGGTCAGCGGCATCGTGGCCTCCTGGGCGTGGGCGCCGGGGCGCCGGAACGGGGGGACACTGTCGCGTGCGCGCACCAACAGCGGTTGAACAACGTCCGACGTCGAGAGGCCCGCTTCCATGAACCTGCCCGTGCCTGCCCCCGACCTGCCCGGGCCGGTCCCGGACCTGCCCGCCTCGGGGCGGCGGGTGCTCGTCAGCGGGGCCTCGCGGGGGCTGGGGCGGGCGGTCGCCCGGGCCTTCGCCGCCAACGGCGACGTGGTCGCCGTCCACCACGGGACCCGCGCCGCCGACGCCCGGCGCACGCTGGAGTCCCTGCCCGGTACGGGGCACGTGCTGGTGGGCGGCGACCTCTCCGACCCGGCGGAGGTGGCGCGGGTCGCGGACGAGGCGGCGGAGGGGCTGGGCGGGATCGACGTCCTGGTCAACAACGCGGCGGTCAACGAGCGGCATCCGCTGCCGACGACGTCGTACGAGGAGTGGACGGAGACGTGGCAACGCCACCTGTCCGTGAACGTGCTCGCCACGGCGCTGCTCAGCCACCGGGCGGCGCGGGACATGATCGACCGGGGGGTGGCGGGGCGGATCGTGAACGTCGGCTCACGCGGGGCGTTCCGGGGCGAGCCGGACCACCCCGCCTACGGCGCGACGAAGGCGGCGGTGCACGCGATGGGCCAGTCCTTGGCGGTGTCCCTGGCCCCGTACGGCATCGGGGTGGCGTCGGTGGCCCCGGGCTTCTTCGAGACGGAACGCGTCGCGACCCGGCTCACCGGCCCGGAGGGCGACACGATCCGCGCCCAGAGCCCGTTCGGGCGGGTGGGGAGGGTGGGGGAGGTGGCGTCGGCGGTGGTGTGGTTGGCGTCGCCGGAGGCGGTGTGGTCCTCGGGAACGATCCTGGACCTGAACGGAGCCTCCCACCTCCGCTGACCCGCGGGGTTGTCCTCAATCGCCGGACGGGCTTCGGGGCCGGGGGGCCGCGCGGGTGACTACTTTGTCCTCAATCGCCGGACGGGCTTGATAGTGCCGCTGCGGCCCGGGACCGGGACAGGCTCGCCCGCCCCGGGGCTGTTCAAGCCCGTCCGGCGATTGAGGACGTCTTTGACCCGCACGGGACATCGGGCGCAACAACCCAGCCCGTCCGGCGATTGAGGACATCGGTGCGGGGGCGGGCTCAGCTGCGGGAGCGGGCGCGGAAGGCTGCCTTGCGGGCCTCCTTCGAGACGGTCCGGTCCCGGTGCAACCTCCCCATCGCCTCCAGCACCTCCGCCGTAGCCGGATGCTCCACCCGCCACGCCGTGTCGAAGAACCCGCTGTGCTGCCCCACCAACCCCTCGACCAGCTCCTGGAGTTCGTCCGGCTCCCCGTCCGCCGACAGCTGCGCGGCGATCGTGTCGATGGCCAGCCAGAAGATCATCGACTCCGGCGGCGCCGGCACGTCGGCGGCGCCCAGCTCCGCGAGCCAGACCCGGGCGAGGCCCCCCAGCTCCGGGGAGTCGAGGACCTCCCGTACCGCCGGCTCCGCCTCCGCGCCGACCAGCGACAGCGCCTGCTGGCAGTGCAGGCGGCGCAGCGGCGCGCCCTCGTCGGTGCCGCGGGCCGCCGCGAGCAGGTCGCGGGCCGCGTCCGCGGCGGCGCGGCGGGCCAGCCACTGCTCGGTCTCCGCGCGCGCGGACAGCTCCGGGAAGTGCGCGATGCCGTCCAGCAGCGCCCGGGCGTCCTTGCCCGCGAGGTCACCCACCGCGGGCGCGTCCACGCCGGCCTCCAGCATGCGGGACCTGATCCCGTAGAGGCCGAGGGGCGTCAGCCGTACCATCCCGTACCGGGAGACGTCGTCCTCCTCGACGGGCAGCGCGGATTCGGCGCCGTCCGCGTCCTCCACCATCAGCGCCTCGTCCACGGGCGTGTAGGTGACGAGCCCGATCGGCTCCAGCAGCTGGAACTGGTCGTCCAGCCGCATCATCGCCTCGGAGACCTGCTCCAGGATGTCGTCGGTCGGCTCGCCCATGTCGTCCGGGACGATCATCGACGCGGCGAGCACGGGCAGCGGTACGGGCCCCTCGGTGGCGCCGCCGTCCGCGACGGTGAGCAGGTAGAGGTTGCCGAGGACGCCCTCCAGGAACTCCGCCTCCGCCTCGGGGTCCCAGTCGAGCGCCTCGAAGTCGATCTCGCCGTCGTCGTCGATGACCGCGGCCAGGTCGTCCAGGATCGGCGCGGTCGCGTCGGCGAAGACCACGTCGAGGGCCTCCAGCCAGAGCGGCAGGACGTCCTGCGGGGCGCCCGAGGTGATCAGGGCGAGCTGCGCGCCCGCGGTGACGCTCCCGGTCGGCTCGCCGTCCCCGGAATCCGCGTCGAGAGCGCCGTCGGAGGCGTCCTGCTCGTCAGGTTCATCGGGGTCCTCCACCTCCACCAGCCCCGTGTCGACGGCGACACGCCACGCCTCGCTGGCGTACGCCTCCCCGTCCCCGTCCTCCAGTTCGTCGCCGAGCCCGAGCAGCTCCGCGGCGGCGGGCAGCTGTTCGTCGACGAGTTCGCCGCCGGCGCCGACCCGCGTGCCGGGCCCGGCCCAGCGGGCGAGGCGTACGGCGCGGGCGAGCAGCGGCGCGGCGAGCGCGTCCCGCGCCAGCTCCGCGTCCGAGGGCAGCCGCACCGGCGGCAGGGAGGTGCGATCTCCGGGCATCTGGTGGTTCTCCTCGCGCGTACACGGTCGGGGCGGGCCCGAGCGTGTCACGCACGGTCGGGGCGGCCCCCAGCGTAGACGTATTCGGCCCTCGCCACCGGTTCACCGGGCGTCCCGGCCGATCCCGGCGGCCGGCGCCCCGGGGGTGGTGTTCTCGGGAGCGGTGGCCCCGTACGTTCCCGGTGATGCCCCGGTCGGCGCGCGCCCCCTGACGCACGCCCTCATCACCCGGTCCGCCCCTGGGAGCCGGACCGCGAAGTACGGGGGAACTCAACGCTCCCGAGGCGGTCGTGGGGGTCAGACCACGACGTCGTACCAGGGCCGGCGGGTGGTGGACCAGAGTCCGACCCAGCCGGCGAATCCGTCGGTGGCGGCGGTGGTCCCGAACACCGCCCCGAACGGTGCCGCGCCCACGTCGCTGATGTTCCAGAGCCGGCCGCGCTGCGGGCCGGTGACGACCAGGTGCCAGTACATGCCGCAGCCGTCCGTGCCCAGCACCACGCTGCCGTGGTTGCTGACCGCGTCGATCAGCGGCTCTATCTCCTCGTACGGGCGTGGGTCGTCCTCCCAGACCCAGGCCTCGGTCAGCGGGAACGGCTCGGCGAGCACCCGCTGGGTGTCGTCGGGGCCCCAGTCGGCGGGCAGCGCCGCCAGGGGTATCAGCCCGTCGATGTCGGGTGGTCCCTCGGTGCATCCGTCGCATATCTCGGCGACCAGCGTGCGGTACGGCTCGGGCAGGACGATGTCGTGGGCGCGCTCGAAGGCGCGGACCCCGTCCCAGCCCAGCGGCGGCAGACAGTGCTCCGCCGGGAAAGCCGCGCGCAGTGCGTCCAGTTCGCCCCTGTCGGCGTGTTCGTTGTCCATACTCTCCATGTTCTCCATTGGACCAGTGCGGGACGGTGGTGGACCATCGGCTCACCGGTCAGCCCGACGCCCCTTCCGGCACCGAGTTGTTCGGGGCCCCGTCGCCCACGGGCGGCAGATCGCCCCGCTCGACCGGTGCGGTCGGGATGTTCCTGGGGAGCAGCGCGTCCAGCTCCGCGTCGTCCGCGGGGCGGGCGGCGCTCGCGGCGCGGCGCAGGGTGGCGCGGTCCACGGTGTCGCGCCGGGCGGTGAGGCGGACGACGTGGCCGTCCTCGGGCCGGGCGTATTCGTGGAGTTGGCCGGAGACGCGGTACCAGGCGGCGCCGTCCTTCTCGCACGCGACGCGTCCGCCCGTTCCGTCGACGGGGGTGTCCGGGCAGGTGTTCGCGGTCAACGTGCCGCGTTCCACGGCGAGTTCGATCTGTGTGGTGCCCCGCGGGGTGACGTACACGCTGTGGAAGCCGTCGTCGCCGAGTACGCCGACGGACTGTGGGGCGACGGCGAAGCCGGGTAGGTCGGTCACCCGGATCAGCTCGATCGCGGACTGCATGTACCGCGCCCGCGCCTCCAGTTGGGACCGGTCGACGGAGGGGCGGGGGTCCGGGGCCGGGGTGGGGTCCGCCGTCGCGTGGAGCTTGCCGCCGTCGTCGCCGGGCGCGCCCGCTCTCTCCGTACCGCAGCCGGCCGACGCGAGGGCGAGGGTCAGCGCCAGCAGGAGCAAGGGGGCACGGAGCGAACGAGTCATGCCGTGCATCCTGCCCCATACCGATCCCTTGTTCGACGACAACCGATCGGCGGCACCCTTCGGTTCAGCAGCACTACATCGTGGAGGCAAGAAGATCTAAGTGGACCTTCACGGTGGGGCGGGCGGACACTGCGGGCATGACCACTCCCCGCCCGTTCGGCCGCGCCCTGTGCGCGATGATCACCCCGTTCACCGCCACCGGCGCCCTGGACCTGGACGGCGCCCGGAAGCTGGCCGCCCATCTGGTGGCGGAGGGGTGCGACGGGCTGGTCCTGAACGGCACGACCGGCGAGTCCCCCACCACCACGGACGCGGAGAAGACCGCGCTCGTCCGGGTCGTGCGCGAGGAGGTCGGTGACCGCGCCTTCGTCGTGGCGGGGGTCGGCAGCGCCGACACGCGGCACACCGTCGCCCTCGCACGCGAGGCCGAACAAGCCGGCGCGGACGGCCTGTTGGTGGTGACGCCGTACTACAGCCGCCCTCCGCAGGCCGCCGTCGAGGCGCACTTCCTGCGTGTCGCGGACGCGACCGGCCTGCCGCTGATGCTGTACGACATCCCGGGCCGCACCGGTACGCGTATCGAGCCCGCCACCCTGCTCGCGCTGGCCGCCCACCCGCGCGTGGTGGCGGTGAAGGACTGCGCGTACGACCTGTTGGGCAGCTCCCTGGCGATCGCGCGGACGTCGCTGGCGTACTACTCGGGCTGCGAGGAACTGAACCTGCCGCTGTACGCGGTGGGCGGCGCCGGGTACGTCAGTACGGTGGCGGGCGTCGCGCCCCGGCAGATGCGGGCGGTGCTCGACGCGTACGACTCCGGGGACCGCGCCGGGGCCGTACGGCTCAACCAACTCACCCTGCCGCTGGTCGAGTCCATGATGGCGTCGGGCCTGCCGGGCACGGTCACCGCGAAGGCGCTCCTCGACGGGCTGGGCCTGCCCGGGGGGCCGGTCCGCGAACCGCTGCTGCCCGCCGGCCGGGAGACGGCCGACGGGCTGCTGGCCACGTACGGGGAGCTGCTGCACGCGGCCCGGCCCTGAACCGGCACCCGCCCCGCCGCCGTGCGGCCTTCCCGCGGAACCTCAGTTGTGCTGGTGCAGGACGTCGTTCAGGCCGCCCCAGACCGCGTTGTTCGGCCGGACCTCGACCGTGCCGGTGACGGAGTTGCGGCGGAAGAGCATGTTGCTCGCGCCCGACAGCTCGCGGGCCTTCACGATCTGGCCGTCGGGCAGCGTGACGCGCGTACCGGCCGTGACGTACAGCCCCGCCTCGACCACGCACTCGTCGCCGAGCGCGATGCCGATGCCCGCCTCGGCGCCGATCAGGCAGCGCTCGCCGATGACGATGCGCTCCTTGCCGCCGCCGGAGAGCGTGCCCATGGTGGAGGCGCCGCCCCCGATGTCGGTGCCGTCGCCGATGACCACCCCGGCGGAGATCCGGCCCTCGATCATGGAGGTGCCGAGCGTGCCCGCGTTGAAGTTGACGAAGCCCTCGTGCATGACGGTCGTCCCGGTGGCGAGGTGCGCGCCGAGGCGCACCCGGTCGGCGTCGGCGATCCGGACGCCCTGGGGCGCCACGTAGTCGGTCATGCGGGGGAACTTGTCCACCGAGGTCACCTGGAGGTGCAGGCCCTCCGCGCGGGCGTTGAGCCGCGCCGCCTCCAGGCCGTCGACGGGGACGGGGCCGAGCGAGGTCCAGGCGACGTTGGCGAGCACGCCGAACAGCCCGTCGAGGTTCTGGCCGTGCGGCGGGACCAGGCGGTGGGAGAGCAGGTGGAGGCGGAGGTACGCGTCGTGCGCGTCGAGCGGCTTGTCGTCGAGGGAGGCGATGACCGTACGGACGGCGACCACCTCGACGCCGCGGCGCGGGTCGGGGCCGACGGCGCGGGCCGCGCCCTCGCCGAGCAGTTCCACGGCGCGCGCCTCGGTGAGCCGCTCCGTGCCGGCGGGGCCCGGCTCGGCGAGCAGTTCGGGCGCGGGGAACCAGGTGTCGAGGACGGTCCCGTCCTCGGTGAGCGTGGCGAGCCCGGCGGCGGCGGCGCCGGTGGTACGGGAGGAACGGAAGGAAGGCGTGTCGGTCATGCCCTGAACCTAACCGTCCCGGGGCGGCTCGGGCCAACCGGTCCCGGCCCGCCGCACCGCGGAACGATCCCAGCCCGCCCTGCCACCCGCGCCACTCAACCTGCCACCCTCGCCGCCCAGCCGGTTGCCTTCGCCGCCCAGCCCGTCACCCTCGCCGCCGAGCTTGTTGCCTTCGCCACCCAGCTGGTTGCCTTCGGCACTCAGCTGTCGCCCTCGCCCCTCAGCCTGTTGTCGTCGGCGCTCAACCGGTTCCCCTCGGCGCCGCCCGCCGGGTGGTCGGCGTCGTCCTCGGCGCGCGGCAGTTCGCGGTGGCCCTCGGAGTGGTGGTTGACCCAGCCGCAGACCCCGCAGCTGTACCGCCCGTCCAGCCCCGCGATCAGCGTGCCGCACTGCCGGCATTCGGCGTAGGTGATCTCGGGACCCGAGGGAGGGATGCTCACCGGCCCAACCTACCGCCGCGCCGGCCCGCCGGGACCGGCGCACCGCGTCGTCACGGGATCAGGCGCGCCAGCATCTCGCGCGCGTACGCCGGGTCGTACACCGCGTCGGTGAGCAGCACCTGCAGGCAGATCCCGTCGATGAGCGCGACGAGCCCCCGGGCGGTGACCGGGTCGGTCCGCCGGGCGAGGATCTCGGCGACGGCGTCGGCCCACTCGGCGGCGACCGGCCGCAGCACGGGCCTGCGCAGGGCGGAGAGGTAGAGGTCGAACTCCAGCTCCACGCCCGTACGGTCCCCCGCGAGCCACACCCCGATGATCCTGGCCAGCTCCGCCGCCATGTCGCAGGCGGGGTCGGCGAGCGCCTCGCTGTCCCGTACGGCCGCCGCGAAGCCCTCGTTGACCTGCCGCAGGGCGGCGGCCAGCATCTCGTCCAGGGAGGCGAAGTGGTACGTCGTGGAGCCGAGGGGCACGTCCGCCTCGGCGGCCACGGTGCGGTGGCTGAGCCCCGCGATCCCGTTGTTCCCGACGACGCGCAACGCGGCGTCGGTGATGCGCTGGCGCCGGTCGGGGTCGTAGCGGCGGCTCATCAGTGGGCCCCTCCGAGGTTGAGGACAACCACTCCGGCGATCACCAGGACCAGCCCGGCGATCTTGACGGGCCCCGCCGACTCGTTCATGAAGACGATGCCGATGGCGGCGATCGCGGCGGTACCGGTCCCGGCCCAGATCGCGTAGGCCGTACCGATGGAGAGCGTCTTGAGTGTCTGCGCGAGCAGGCTGAAGGCGATCAGGTAACCGGCCACGGTCAGCAGCGAGGGCCAAAGCCTGGTGAACCCCTCGCTGTACTTCATGGCCGTAGTCCCGGCCACCTCCGCCGCTATCGCCCCGGCAAGCAGTCCATATCCCATGCGTACGAGTGTACACATCGATGCGTACACCCGTACACAACACCCCTCCGGACATACGCGAAGGCCCCCGACCGGAGAGGTCGGGGGCCTTCGGAAGCGCTTACGGCAGCCGTATCAGAAGCCGTACGGAAGCGCGGCGGCTCAGACGTTGAAGCCCAGGGCTCGGAGTTGTTCGCGGCCGTCGTCGGTGATCTTGTCGGGGCCCCACGGCGGCATCCAGACCCAGTTGATCTTGAGTTCGCTGACGATGCCGTCCGTCGCCGACTTCGCCTGGTCCTCGATCACGTCGGTCAGCGGGCAGGCCGCGGACGTCAGGGTCATGTCGAGGGTCGCGATGTTCGCGTCGTCGATGTGGATGCCGTAGATCAGGCCCAGGTTGACGACGTCGATGCCCAGTTCGGGGTCGACCACGTCGTACAGGGCCTCGCGGACCTCCTCCTCGGAGGCGGGGGTCATGGTCACGGTCTCGTTGTCGCTCATGCCGTCTCCTTCGTCGGGCGGTCGTTCGGGCCGGCGGCCGGGGCGGCGGCGAGGGCCTGGGCCGTCGCGTCCTTCCAGGCCATCCAGCTCAGCAGGGCGCACTTGACGCGTGCCGGGTACTTCGAGACGCCGGCGAACGCGACCGCGTCCTCCAGCACCTCCTCCATGGCGTCGTCCGGTTCCAGCTGGCCCTTGGACTGCATCAGCTCCAGGAAGGTGCCCTGGATCTTCTGCGCCTCGGCCAGCTCCTTGCCGACGAGGAGATCGTTCAGTACGGAGGCGCTGGCCTGGCTGATGGAGCAGCCCTGGCCCTCGTACGAGACGTCCGCGATCAGCGACCCCTCGTACCGCACCCGCAGGGTGATCTCGTCACCACAGGTCGGATTGACATGGTGCACCTCGGCGTCGCCGTCCCGCAGACCGCGCCCGTGGGGGTGCTTGTAGTGGTCCAGGATGACGTCCTGGTACATCGAATCCAGCTTCACGGCTCAGTCCTCATCCGAAGAAGTTACGGACGTGCTCCAGCCCTTCGACCAGAGCGTCGACCTCGGCGGGTGTGGAGTACAGATAGAAAGACGCCCGTGTGGTCGCCGGAATTCCGTACCGCAGGCAGACCGGCCGCGCGCAGTGGTGGCCGACCCGGACCGCGATGCCCTGTTCGTCGAGCACCTGCCCCACGTCGTGGGGGTGGATGTCCCCCAGCGTGAAGGAGATCGCGGCGCCGCGCTCCTCGGCCGTGGCGGGGCCGATGATGCGCAGGTCGGGCACCTCCAGCAGGCGGCGCACCGCGTACTCGGTGATCGCCTGCTCGTGCGCGTGGATCTTGTCCATGCCGATCGCGGAGAGGTAGTCCACGGCCGCGCCGAGGCCGATGGCCTGGGCGATCGGGGGCGTACCCGCCTCGAACTTGTGCGGCGCGGGGGCGTACGTCGACGAGTGCATCGACACGGTCTCGATCATCTCGCCGCCGCCCAGGAACGGCGGGAGGTCCTCCAGCAGCTCCTGGCGGCCCCAGAGGACGCCGATGCCCGTCGGACCGCACATCTTGTGGCCGGTGAAGGCCACGAAGTCGGCCTGGAGGGCCTGGACGTCGACCGGCATGTGCGGCGCGGCCTGCGAGGCGTCGATCAGCACGAGGGCGCCGACCTGCTGCGCGCGCCGGACGATCGCCTCGACCGGGTTGACCGTCCCGAGGATGTTGGAGACCAGCACGAAGGAGACGATCTTCGTCTTCTCGGTGATGATCTCGTCGATGTTCGAGAGGTCGAGCCGGCCGTCGTCGGTGAGGCCGAACCACTTCAGCTTCGCGCCGGTGCGCTGCGAGAGCAGCTGCCACGGCACGATGTTGGAGTGGTGCTCCATCTCCGTGATGACGATCTCGGTGTCGCTGTCGACCCGGTACGGCTCGTCGGCCCAGCCGAGCATGTTCGCCACGAGGTTGAGCGACTCCGAGGCGTTCTTGGTGAAGATCACCTCGTCGCGGCTGGGTGCGTTGATGAAGGCGGCGACCTTGTCGCGCGCGCCCTCGTACAGCGCCGTGGCCTCCTCGGCGAGCACATGCACGCCACGGTGGACATTGGCGTTGTGCTGCTCGTAGTACTCGTTGAGGGCGTCGAGGACCTGGCGCGGCTTCTGGGACGTCGCCGCGTTGTCCAGGTAAACGATCTTCTTCCCGTCATGGACCACACGATCCAGCAGGGGGAAGTCCTTGCGGATCGCCTCGTCGAGCAGCCGTCCCGACGGCGCGCTCGACGGTGTGAGGAGGCCCGGCAGCTGTGTCACGCGGTGACGCCACCCTTCGTGTACGCCTCGTAGCCCTCGTTCTCCAGCTTGTCGGCCAGCTCCGCACCGCCGGACTCGGCGATACGGCCCTGGGCGAAGACATGCACGAAGTCGGGCTTGATGTAGCGGAGAATCCGCGTGTAGTGCGTGATCA
Organism: Streptomyces liangshanensis; assembly: GCF_011694815.1. Lineage (NCBI taxonomy): Bacteria > Bacillati > Actinomycetota > Actinomycetes > Kitasatosporales > Streptomycetaceae > Streptomyces > Streptomyces liangshanensis. Next base: position 6,100,556 of record NZ_CP050177.1, on the reverse strand, counting down.
GCAGGGTGCCGACCTCGCCGGTCTCCTTGACGCGGTTGACGCCTTCGGAGACGACCCGCAGGGCGTCCACGTCGAGGCCGGAGTCGGTCTCGTCGAGGATCGCGATGTGCGGCTTGAGCAGTTCGAGCTGGAGGATCTCGTGGCGCTTCTTCTCGCCGCCGGAGAAACCCTCGTTGACGTTGCGCTCGGCGAAGGCCGGGTCCATCTGGAGGCGTTCCATCGTCTCCCGGACCTCCTTCACCCAGGTGCGCAGCTTGGGGGCCTCGCCGCGGATCGCGGTGGCCGACGTCCGCAGGAAGTTCGACACGGAGACGCCGGGGACCTCGACCGGGTACTGCATGGCGAGGAAGAGGCCGGCGCGGGCGCGCTCGTCGACGGTCATCGCGAGGACGTCCTCGCCGTCGAGCGTCACCGTGCCGCCGGTGATCGTGTACTTGGGGTGGCCCGCCAGCGAGTACGCGAGGGTCGACTTGCCGGAGCCGTTGGGGCCCATGATGGCGTGCGTCTCGCCCTGCTTGACGGTCAGGTCGACGCCCTTGAGGATCTCGCGGGGGCCGCCCTCCGCCTCGACGGTGACGTGCAGGTCGTTGATTTCAAGCGTTGCCATGGGGGCTCAGGACTCCTGGGTGACGGAGACGAGCACATCGTCCCCTTGGATCTGTACGGGGTACACGGGGACGGGGCGCGTCGCGGGAAGACTGGACGGCTTGCCGGTACGGAGGTCGAAGCTGGAGCCGTGCAGCCAGCACTCGATCATGCAGTCCTCGACCTCTCCCTCCGAGAGCGACACGTTCGCGTGCGAGCAGATGTCGTTGATCGCGAACACCTCGCCCTCGGTGAGGACGACGGCGACCGGCGTGCCGTCGAGTTCCACCCGCTTCGGGGTGTCCTCCTCCAGCTCGCCGAGGCCGCAGACGCGGACGAAGGTGGTCGGCACGCTCACAGCGTCGCCTCCAGCTCCGTCTCGATCTTCGTCAGCAGGCGCTCCTCGACGTCGGGCAGTCCGATCTGCTGGACCAGCTCGGCGAAGAAGCCGCGGACGACGAGGCGGCGCGCCTCGGCCTGCGGGATGCCGCGGGACATCAGGTAGAACAGCTGCTCGTCGTCGAACCGGCCGGTCGCCGAGGCGTGTCCGGCGCCGGCGATCTCGCCGGTCTCGATCTCCAGGTTCGGCACGGAGTCGACCCGGGCGCCGTCCGTGAGGACGAGGTTGCGGTTCATCTCGTACGTGTCGGTGCCTTCCGCCATGACGCGGATGAGGACGTCGCCGATCCAGACGGCGTGGGCGTCCTGGCCCTGGAGCGCGCCCTTGTAGGCGGCGTTCGACTTGCAGTTGGGCGCGTTGTGGTCGACCAGGAGGCGGTGCTCCTGGTGCTGGCCGCGGTCGGTGAAGTAGAGGCCGAACAGCTCGGCCTCGCCGCCGGGGCCCGCGTACTGGACGCGCGGGTGGAGCCGTACGAGGTCGCCGCCGAAGGTGACGACGATCGACTTGAACGATGCGTCGCGGCCGACCAGCGCGTTGTGCTGGGCGACGTGGACGGCCTTGTCGTCCCAGTCCTGGACGGAGACGACGGTGAGCTTCGCGCCGTCGCCGATCAGGTAGTCGACGTTCGAGGCGAGCACCGCGTCACCGGTGTGGTCGATGACCACGACGGCCTCGGCGAAGGCGCCGAGCTCGATGACCTGGTGCGCGTAGGCGGTGCCGCCCTCGCCGCGGACGTCGATCCTGATCGGTTCGGTCAGGACGGTCTCCTTGGCCACCGAGACGACCGAGGCCTTCTCGAAGGAGGAGTACGCCTGGGCGGCGATGCGGTCCACCGGCGTACCGGCCTTGCCGATGCGCGCGTCGTCGCGGCCGACGGTCTCGACGGTGACGCCGTCGGGGGCGTTCACCTCGACGGTGACGCTGCCGTCCGTGGCGACGGCGGTGCCGTCGTGCAGGCCACGCAGCCGCTCCAGCGGCGTGAACCGCCACTCCTCCTCACGGCCGTGCGGGACGGGGAAGTCCGCCACGTCGAAGGAGGGGGGCGCGCTCATGCGCGTGGCGACGGTCGACTCGGCGGCCACCGCGATCGAACCGGCGGTGGTGGAGCCCGCCGGAATGTTCTGAGCCTCAGCCATGGCTGTCGTGGTGCTCACTCTCTGCCTCTGGGACGGGGGAACGAGGGGGCCGGGCGGGTCGCCGCCCGGCCTGGTGGTGGGTCCGTCAGCCGACGGAGCCCTCCATCTGGAGCTCGATCAGCCGGTTGAGTTCCAGCGCGTACTCCATCGGCAGTTCCTTGGCGATCGGCTCGACGAATCCGCGCACGATCATCGCCATCGCCTCGAACTCGGAGAGGCCGCGGCTCATCAGGTAGAAGAGCTGGTCCTCGGAGACCTTGGAGACGGTCGCCTCGTGGCCCATGGACACGTCGTCCTCGCGGACGTCCACGTACGGGTAGGTGTCGGAGCGCGAGATGGTGTCGACCAGCAGCGCGTCGCACAGCACGTTGGACTTGGAGCCGTGGGCGCCTTCGCCGATCTCGATGAGACCGCGGTACGAGGTACGGCCGCCGCCGCGCGCCACCGACTTGGAGACGATGTTCGACGAGGTGTTGGGGGCCATGTGGACCATCTTGGCGCCGGCGTCCTGGTGCTGGCCCTCGCCCGCGAAGGCGATGGACAGGGTCTCGCCCTTGGCGTGCTCGCCCATCAGGTACACGGCCGGGTACTTCATGGTGACCTTGGAGCCGATGTTGCCGTCGACCCACTCCATGGTCGCGCCCTCGTACGCCACGGCGCGCTTGGTGACGAGGTTGTAGACGTTGTTCGACCAGTTCTGGATCGTCGTGTAGCGGCAGCGGCCGCCCTTCTTCACGATGATCTCGACCACGGCGCTGTGCAGCGAGTCCGAGGAGTAGATCGGGGCCGTACAGCCCTCGACGTAGTGAACGTACGCGTCCTCGTCGACGATGATCAGCGTCCGCTCGAACTGGCCCATGTTCTCCGTGTTGATACGGAAGTAGGCCTGGAGCGGGATGTCGACGTGCACGCCCTTCGGCACGTAGATGAACGATCCGCCGGACCACACGGCCGAGTTCAGCGACGCGAACTTGTTGTCGCCGACCGGGATGACCGTGCCGAAGTACTCCTGGAACAGCTCCGGGTTCTCCCTGAGCGCGGTGTCGGTGTCCTTGAAGATGACACCCTTCTCCTCCAGGTCCTCACGGATCTGGTGGTAGACGACCTCCGACTCGTACTGCGCGGCGACGCCGGCGACGAGGCGCTGCTTCTCCGCCTCGGGGATGCCGAGCTTGTCGTACGTGTTCTTGATGTCCTCGGGCAGGTCCTCCCAGGACTCCGCCTGCTTCTCCGTGGACCGCACGAAGTACTTGATGTTGTCAAAGTGGATGCCGGAGAGGTCGGAGCCCCAGCTCGGCATCGGCTTCTTGCCGAAGAGCTTGAGGCCCTTGAGCCGCAGCTTGAGCATCCACTCCGGCTCGTTCTTCTTCTGGGAGATGTCGCGCACGACAGCCTCGGAGAGACCGCGCTTGGCGGCGGCGCCGGCGGCGTCCGAGTCGGCCCAGCCGAATTCGTAGGTGCCCAGGCCATCGAGTTCGGGGTGGGCGGTCTCCGTGGGGAGCGTCATGCGGGGTTCCTCCCGGCGTTGCTTTCGGATGCTTGGTCAGTGGTGTGCGGGGACCCGCTCGGCGGTGACGCGGTGGCCCGGGGGATGAACGTCGTGCAGACCCCGTCGCCGTGGGCGATCGTGGCCAGCCGTTGTACATGCGTACCGAGCAGCTGGGAGAAAAATTCCGTCTCCGCCTCGCACAGCTGGGGGTACTGCTCCGCGACGTGCGCGACCGGGCAGTGGTGCTGGCAGAGCTGCTCGCCCTGCTGGTTCGCCGCGCCGCGCGCCGTGGCAGCGTACCCGTCGGCGCTCAGGGCCTTGGCCAGCGCCTCCGTGCGCCCGTCCGGCCCCGCGGCCTCGACCACGTCGGCGTACCGCCCGGCCTCGGCCTGCGCGGCGATCCGGGCGCGGGCGAACGCGGCGACGGCCGCCTCGCCCCGCTCCCCGCCGCCGGCCGCGGTGGAGATCCAGCGCAGCGCCTCGGCGGCGAGCTTGTCGTAGGACTGGTCGAAGGCGTCCCGGCCGCAGTCGGTCAGGGCGAACACCTTGGCGGGCCTGCCGCGTCCGCGTGAGCCGTACACCCGCTGGTCGCGGGCCTCCACGACGGAGTCGGCGGCGAGGGCGTCGAGGTGGCGGCGGACCGCCGCCTGGGTGAGTCCCAGGCGTCCCGCCAGGTCGGAGACCGTGGACGGGCCGTGGTCCAGGATGGAGCGCGCGACGCGGTTGCGCGTGGAGCGCTCGCCGGTCGCGAGTTCCTCCTGCGGAGCCTCGCCCAGGTATTTCACAACGCCATTGTTGCGTAATTCCCTCGGCGCTGACAACTACGGTCCAGAACCGGGCGCGGTGGAATTGATCACTTAGGGTTACCTAAGAAAGGGCTTTTCGGCCGGTCCGGGCGGTTACGGCGACCGCATTCCGGCCCCGGGGCCCCGGCGCCCTCCCCCGCTGCCTAGACTCCCCGCTATGCACAGCGTCGCCGGCGAACCCGTGGTCGAGATCCGGGGACTGATCAAACGGTACGGCGGGAAGACCGCGCTCGACGGCCTGGACCTGCGGATCGGGGCCGGTACGGTCACCGCGGTCCTCGGCCCCAACGGCGCCGGCAAGACCACCACGGTCGAGATCTGCGAGGGCTACCGGCGGCCGGACGCCGGCACGGTACGGGTCCTCGGCCTCGACCCCGTCGCCGACGCGGCGCGGCTGCGCCCCCGCATCGGCGTGATGCTCCAGTCCGGTGGCGTCTACTCCGGGGCGCGCGCCGGCGAGATGCTCCGCCACATGGCCCGGCTGCACGCCCATCCCCTGGACGTCGACGCGCTGATCGAGCGCCTCGGCCTCGGCGACTGCGGCCGTACGACCTACCGGCGGCTGTCCGGCGGCCAGCAGCAGCGGCTCGCCCTGGCCCTCGCTGTCGTGGGCCGCCCCGAACTGGTCTTCCTGGACGAGCCGACCGCCGGGCTCGACCCGCAGGCCCGCCGCTCCACCTGGGACCTGGTCCGCGAGCTGCGGGGCGACGGCGTCGGGGTCGTCCTCACCACCCACTTCATGGACGAGGCCGAACAGCTCGCCGACGACGTCGTGATCGTCGACGCGGGCCGGGTCATCGCCCAGGGCAGCCCCGAGGACCTGTGCCGGGGCGGCGCCGAGAACACCCTGCGCTTCACCGGCCGCCCGGGGCTCGACCTCGGCTCGCTGCTCAAGGCGCTGCCCGACGGCACCGCCGCCGCCGAGCTGACGCCGGGCGCGTACCGCATCGGCGGCACGATCGACCCGCAGCTGCTCGCCACCGTCACCTCCTGGTGCGCGCAGCACGGCGTGATGGCGTCGGGGATAGCGGTGGAGCGGCACACGCTGGAGGACGTCTTCCTCGAACTGACCGGCAAGGAGCTGCGGCGATGAGCACCGGTACGAGCCCGGGGACCGGCCTGCGCGCGGGCGGCGCCACGTACGCCCCGGCGCCCGGCGCGGCGCCGCTGGCGCGCATGATCGCCGCGCAGACGGCGTTCGAGACGAAGCTGCTGCTGCGCAACGGCGAACAGCTCCTGCTGACCGTGATCATCCCCTCGCTCCTGCTGGTGCTGTTCTCGACGGTCGACGTCGTGGACACCGGCGCGGGCAAAGCGGTGGACTTCCTGGCGCCCGGCGTCCTGGCGCTCGCCGTGATGTCGACGGCGTTCACCGGACAGGCGATCGCGACGGGCTTCGAGCGGCGGTACGGGGTGCTCAAGCGCCTCGCCGCGTCACCGCTGCCGCGCTGGGCGCTGATGACCGCCAAGACGCTGTCCGTGCTGGTCACGGAGGTGCTCCAGGTCGTCCTGCTGACGGTGATCGCGTTCGCCCTGGGGTGGTCGCCGCACGGCAACCCCCTGGTGGTCCTGCTGCTCCTCGTGCTGGGCACGGCGGCGTTCTCGGGCCTCGGCCTGCTGATGGCGGGGACCCTCAAGGCGGAGGCGACGCTCGCCGCCGCGAACCTGGTCTTCCTGCTGCTGCTGGTGGGCGGCGGGGTGATCGTGCCGCTGGACCGGTTCCCGGACGGGGCGCAGACCGTGCTCGGCCTCCTGCCGATCTCGGCGCTCTCCGACGGGCTGCGGGACGTGCTCCAGCACGGCGCCGGGACCCCGTGGGGGGACCTCGGGATCCTGGCGGTCTGGGCGGCGGCGGGGCTCGGCGCGGCGGGCACGTTCTTCCGCTGGGAGTGAGCGTCCGGCTCCCGTCGGGAGTGGGCGTCCGGCTTGCGTCGGGAGTGGGCGTACGGCACGGCGTGCACCGGGCGGTCGGGCGCACCTCACGCGGCGCCGGCCGCCAAGACGCGGCTTACGTACCCCTCGTGAAAACCCGCACAAGCTCCCGCCTACGATGGTTGCCGTGTTGACCCCCCTCGCCTACATCGCCCGGCGCTGGACGCCTTCGCCCCGTACGCTCCAGCGCGCCGCCCTCGGCGCCGTGTTGATGAGCGTGGTGATCGTCGTCACCGGCGGCGCGGTACGGCTGACCGGTTCCGGACTCGGCTGCGACACCTGGCCCAAGTGCACCGACAACAGCCTCGTCGCCACCCCCGAGCAGGGCATCCACGGCGCCATCGAGTTCAGCAACCGCATGCTGACGTACGTGCTGTGCGCGGCCGTCGGCTGGGCGATCATCGCGGCGCGCTCCGCGAAGCCCCGGCGGCGCGGGCTCTCCCGGCTCGCCTGGTCGCAGTTCTGGATCGTCATGGGCAACGCCGTGCTCGGCGGGGTCACCGTCCTCGCGGGCCTCAACCCCTGGACGGTGGCGGGGCATCTGCTGCTCGCCATGACCCTCCTGACGGTCACCACGGTGACCTGGCTGCGCACCCGCGAGGGCGACGGCACCCCCCGCCCGCGTGTCCCCCGCCCCGTACGGAAGCTGTCGTGGGCGCTGACCGCGTCCACGGTCGTCCTGCTCGTGGCGGGCACGGCGGTGACCGGTTCCGGGCCGCACGCGGGCGACAGCAGCGACGTCCCGCGGATGCCGTTCGACTGGACGACCACCGCCCATGTCCACACCGCCGCCGCCTGGGTCGTCTGCGCGCTGTCCCTCGCGATGTGGCTGGTGCTGCGCGTCGTCGACGCCCCGGCGGACACCCGGGTGATCGCCCGGAACCTGCTGCTGGTGCTGCTCGCGCAGGGCGCGATCGGCTACGTCCAGTACTTCACGGACGTCCCGGCCGTGCTGGTCGGCTTCCACATGCTGGGGTCGTGCCTGGTGTGGGTCGGGGTCGTGCGGGTGGCGATGAGCCAGCGCGAGCGTCCGGTGACCACCGCGGAGATCCCCGCCCAGCCCGACTCACGGCTGTCCGCGGCCGTCTGACAGCCCGTAGAGCCGGCGGGCGTTGCCCGCCGCGATCATCTCGGCGACCCGCCGCGCGTCGGTGAGCGACCACGCCCCGTCGGCGACCCAGCCGCCGAGGACCCGGACCAGCGCCTCGCGGAACACCCGGGCGCCGACCACGTGCAGTTCGGGCAGCGCCCGCGCCCCGCTGGAGAACAACAGCTTCCCGAACGGGGCCAGTTCCAGGATCTCCGCCAGGACGGCCGCGGCGCGCGCCCCCGTGTGCGCGAGAGCCGGCCCGAGGTCGGCGTACACATGCGGGAAGACGCTCGTCAGGTGCGCCGCGTGCCGGTGGTACGGGTAGGCCCCCAGCAGCACCAGATCGGTGCCGAGCCCGGCCGTGGCGCTCGCGAACGCGGTGACCAGCGCCGGGTCGGCGCCGCCCGCCGGGGCGCGGGCGTCGCGCGCGCCGGTGTGCAGTTGCAGCGGGAGCCCCGAGCCGAGGGCGAGCCAGAGCAGGTGCCGCAGCAGCACCGGGTCGTCCAGCGGGCCGCCGGGCCCGCGCACCGTGAGCCAGTGGCCCGCCGCCGCCCGTACCTCGGCGTGCGCGGGCGGTTCGGGGGCCAGGGCGGGCCCGTGCCGTACTCCTGCCACGGAGGTGAAGGCGACGGCCGTCGCGGCCGCGTCGTGGACGGACTCGGCGAGGCGGGACAGCAGGTCGGCGACTCCGCAGGAGGCGTCGGCGACCCGCTCGGCGAGGGGTTCGAGTCGGACGATCTCCCGGGCGTCGGCGGCGCCGGCGGCGGCGATCTCGCCGGGTCCTGTCAGTTCGCCGGGCAGTCCGGTGTCCACCAGGTAGGTGGTGACCCCGGTGGAGCGCAGCAGCCGTCGGCCGGACTCCAGGACGCCCAGCTCGCGGCGGCGCGCGAGGTAGTGCGCGGGCGGGCAGTGCGCTTCGAGGCCGAGGAGCGGCGGGCACCAGCGCCGTACGGCGAAGCCGGTCTGGGTGTCGAAGAAGGTGGTGCCCGGGGCGGCGGGTCCCACCCGGCCGCCGAGCTGGGCCTCGAAGGTGCCGAGGCCCAGCTCCGTGCGGAGCACGCCGTGGCAGTACTGGTCCACGAGGGACAGTGATTCGATCATCGGGATTCCCGTCGTGGACCGTACTCCTACAGTCCTAACGGGTGAGGGGCGATCCGGTCGCGGCCCGGGACCCGGCTCAGCGGTTCCCGTGTCCGCCGACCTGGATGCCCGCCATGCGGGACCACTCGTACCGCCCGGTGCGTACCTTCGCGGCGAACTCGCCGTCGAAGGATTCGTGCAGGGTGAGCCCCGCCTTCTCGGCCGCGCTCAGCGCGACCCCGTGGGAGGGGGCGACGAGGTCGCCCCAGCCGCCGTCCTCGCCGACGAGCACGATGCGCGTGCCGGCCTGCCCGAGGTACGCGAGCTGTCCCTCGGCGCCGCCGTGCTTCCTGGCGAACGCGCCGATGTGCTTGGCCAGCCGCGCGGCGCGCCGCTCGTCGCGGGCGTCGCCCTGTCCGGTGTCTGCCGTGTCGCCGTCTGTCTCTGCCATGGCCCCGATGCTACCGACGGGTAACGGTTCGGGCCACCGCAGGCCCCGGCCGCCCCGGAAAGGAGGACGGCGCTACCGCAGGAAGGGATCGACCGCCACGGCGACGAACAAGAGGGAAACATAGGTGATCGACCAGTGGAACAGTCGCATCTCCTTGAGCTTCGCCCCGGTCACCCCGGACTTCGCCCGCGACTGGAGGCCGTGCGCCTCCCAGAGCCACCAGCCGCCCGCCACCAGCGCCACCGACGTGTAGAACCAGCCGGTGTAGCCGAGGGGGGTCAGCAGCAGCGACACCGCGACCATCACCCAGCTGTAGGCGACGATCTGGCGGGCCACCACCCGATTGGACGCCACGACCGGCAGCATCGGGACGCCCACGCGCGCGTAGTCGTCCTTCACCTTCATGGACAGCGGCCAGTAGTGCGGGGGCGTCCAGAAGAAGATGACGAGGAAGAGGATGACCGCGGCCCAGGACACCGAGTCGGTCACCGCCGACCAGCCGATCAGCACCGGCATGCAGCCAGCGATGCCGCCCCAGACGATGTTCTGCGAGGTACGGCGTTTGAGGATCATCGTGTAGACGACGACGTAGAAGAGCAGCGCGCCCAGGGACAGCGCCGCCGAGAGCCAGTTGACCAGCAGCCCGAACCACAGCGTCGACACCACGGCGAGCGTGAACCCGAACGCCAGGCACTCGCGCGGCGAGACCATGCCGGTGACCAGGGGACGCTGCGACGTACGGTCCATCAGCGCGTCGATGTCCCGGTCGATGTACATGTTGAGCGCGTTGGCGCCGCCCGCGGAGAGATACCCGCCGACACACGTGGTGACCACGAGCCAGAGATCCGGCACCCCTTGGGTGGCCAGGAACATCACCGGGACCGTGGTGATGAGCAGGAGCTCGATGATCCTCGGCTTGGTCAGCGCCACGAACGCCAGGACGCGGGCTCTGAGCGGCCGACGGCCCCCCGGACTCGGAGTCTGGACGACCCCTGCGGGTCGGGACTCGACGGCTGTCACGTACACCCCTGACAGAGAAACCCAGCAAGCTCCGGGCGTGAAGACCCGGTAAAGGCTTGCGCGTACCACGTCACTCTAGACGTTGCCCAGATGCCGTTCTTCGCGGGGGTCGGGTCGTGTTGGGGGTACTCCCGCGCCCCCGTTCGCCGTGCCGGGAGGCGAAGTGCGCGGACCCGTCGCACCCTGGAAAGGCACTCGAAAAGATGGTCTGGCCGCGAGGGTAGGCTCAACGGCGAACCGGTTTGCCCTCAGAGCACCGGGCTTGACATGTGGAGAGGAGCCCTGACTCAGGGTGAGCATCAAGCCGACCACCACAGACCTCGAGTGGACCGATCTGGACAGTCGGGCAGTCGACACCGCGCGCGTCCTTGCCATGGATTCCGTACAGAAGGTCGGCAACGGCCATCCCGGTACGGCCATGAGCCTGGCGCCCGCCGCCTACCTGCTGTTCCAGAAACTCATGCGGCACGACCCGGCGGATGCCGAGTGGACCGGTCGTGACCGGTTCGTCCTCTCACCGGGGCACACCTCTCTGACCCTCTACATCCAGCTCTTCCTCGCCGGGTACGGCCTGGACCTGGCCGACCTGGAGGCCTTCCGGACCTGGGGTTCGAGGACCCCGGGCCACCCGGAGTACGGCCACACGGTCGGTGTCGAGACCACCACGGGCCCGCTCGGACAGGGTGTGGCGAACGCGGTGGGCATGGCGATGGCCGCCCGTTACGAGCGTGGGCTGTACGACCCCGAGGCGGCGGCCGGCACCTCGCCGTTCGACCACACCATCTGGGTCGTCGTGGGCGACGGCTGCCTCCAGGAGGGTGTCTCCGCGGAGGCGTCCTCGCTGGCGGGCCACCAGAAGCTCGGCAACCTCGTCGTCCTGTGGGACGACAACCACATCTCCATCGAGGGCGACACGGAGACGGCCGTCTCCGAGGACACCCTCAAGCGGTACGAGGCCTACGGCTGGCACGTGCAGCGGGTCGACCAGCTGCCGAACGGCGACTTGGACCCGAAGGGCCTGTACGAGGCGCTGAGGGCGGCGCAGGCCGAGACCGACCGCCCGTCGTTCATCGCGGCCCGCTCGATCATCGCCTGGCCGGCCCCGAACGCGCAGAACACCGAGGCCGCGCACGGCTCGGCGCTCGGCGGCGACGAGGTCGCGGCCACGAAGCGCGTGCTCGGCTTCGACCCGGAGAAGTCCTTCGTCGTGGCGGACGAGGTGCTCGCGCACACCCGCGAGGCCCTCGACCGCGGCCGCGAGACGCGCGGCGAGTGGGACAAGCTGTTCGCGGCGTGGCGTACGGCCAACCCCGAGCGCGCCGCGACGTTCGACCGGGTCCGCGCGGGCGAGCTGCCCGCCGGCTGGGAGGACAGCCTGCCGGTCTTCGAGACGGGCAAGTCCCTTGCCACGCGCGCCGCGTCGGGCAAGGTGCTCCAGGCGCTCGGCGAGGTCGTCCCCGAGCTGTGGGGCGGCTCCGCCGACCTCGCGGGCTCGAACAACACCACGATCGACAAGACGTCGTCGTTCCTCCCCGAGGGCAACCCCCTTCCGGAGGCGGACCCGTACGGCCGCACGGTGCACTACGGCATCCGCGAGCACTCCATGGGCGCGACGATGAACGGCATCGCGCTGCACGGCAACACCCGTATCTACGGCGGCACCTTCCTGGTGTTCTCCGACTACATGCGGCCGTCCGTCCGGCTCGCCGCGCTGATGCGCGTGCCGGTCACCTACGTGTGGACGCACGACTCGATCGGCCTCGGCGAGGACGGTCCGACGCACCAGCCGGTCGAGCACCTCTCCGTGCTGCGGGCGATCCCGGGCCTGAACATCGTCCGTCCCGCCGACGCCAACGAGACGGCGATCGCGTGGGCCGAGATCCTCAAGCGGCACCCGAAGCGCGCGCCGCACGGTCTGGCGCTGACCCGCCAGGGCGTGCCGACGTACGAGGCCGACGTGAACGCGGCCAAGGGCGGGTACGTCCGCTTCGAGGCCGAGGGCGGCCCCGCGCAGGTCGTACTGATCGGTACGGGCTCCGAGCTCCAGCTGGCCGTCGAGGCCCGTGAGCTGCTCCAGGCGGACGGCATCCCGACGCGGGTCGTGTCGATGCCGTCGGTGGAGTGGTTCGACGAGCAGGACCAGGCGTACCGGGACGCCGTACTGCCGCCGTCCGTGAAGGCGCGGGTGGCGGTCGAGGCCGGGATCGGCCTGACCTGGCACCGTTTTGTCGGCGACGCGGGACGCATCGTGTCGCTGGAGCACTTCGGGGCATCCGCGGACGCGAAGGTGCTGTTCCGCGAGTTCGGTTTCACCGCCGAGGCGGTCGCCACGGCCGCTCGGGAATCACTGGAAGCCTCCGCGCGCTGACGCCGGTATACGAACCTCAGGAGATGTATTTCTCATGACAGACGCACTCAAGCGCCTCTCCGACGAAGGCGTCGCGATCTGGCTCGACGACCTGTCGCGCAAGCGCATCACGTCCGGCAACCTCGCCGAACTGATCGACCAGCAGCACGTGGTGGGCGTCACCACCAACCCGTCGATCTTCCAGAAGGCCATCTCGGAGGGCGACGGGTACGACACCCAGCTCACCGAGCTGGCCGCCCGCCGGGTCACGGTCGAAGAGGCCATCCGCATGATCACGACGGCGGACGTCCGCGACGCCGCCGACATCCTGCGCCCGGTCTTCGACCGGACCGAGGGCCAGGACGGCCGGGTCTCGATCGAGGTGGACCCGCGCCTGGCCCACAACACGACGGCGACCATCGCCGAGGCCAAGCAGCTGGCGTGGCTGGTGGACCGGCCGAACACGCTCATCAAGATCCCGGCGACCGAGGCGGGCCTGCCGGCGATCACCGAGACCATCGGCCGGGGCATCAGCGTCAACGTCACGCTGATCTTCTCGCTGGCGCGCTACCGCGCGGTCATGGACGCGTACCTCGCGGGTCTGGAGAAGGCGAAGGCCGCGGGCCTGGACCTCTCGAAGATCCACTCGGTGGCGTCCTTCTTCGTGTCCCGTGTGGACACCGAGATCGACAAGCGGCTCGACGCGCTGGGCACGGACGAGGCGAAGGCGGCGCGCGGCAAGGCCGCCCTCGCCAACGCCCGGCTGGCGTACGAGGCGTACGAGGAGGTCTTCTCCTCGGACCGCTGGGCGGCCCTGGACCGCGCGCAGGCCAACAAGCAGCGTCCGCTGTGGGCCTCGACGGGCGTCAAGGACCCGGCGTACAAGGCGACCCTGTACGTGGACGAGCTGGTCGCGCCGAACACGGTGAACACCATGCCGGAAGCCACGCTGGACGCCACCGCGGACAGCGGCCGCATCACCGGTGACACGGTGCGCGGCACGTACGACCAGGCACGCGCGGACCTCGAAGCCGTCGAGAAGCTGGGGATCTCGTACGACGAGGTCGTCCAGCTCCTGGAGGACGAGGGCGTCGAGAAGTTCGAGGGCGCCTGGACCGACCTGCTCAAGTCGACCGAGGCGGAGCTCAAGCGCCTCGCCCCTTCGGAGGGCTGATCCCTTGACCGCAACCCACGGAGCGAACCCGCTCCGTGACGCCGCGGACCGACGGCTCCCGCTCATCGCGGGGCCGTCGGGCCTGGTCATCTTTGGCGTCACGGGCGATTTGTCCCGCAAAAAGCTGATGCCCGCCATCTATGACCTCGCCAACCGCGGCCTGCTCCCGCCGGGCTTCTCGCTCGTCGGTTTCGCGCGCCGCGAATGGCAGGACGAGGACTTCGCACAGGAGGTCCACGACGCCGTCAAGGAGCACGCGCGCACCCCGTTCCGCGAGGAGGTCTGGCAGCAGCTCGTCCAGGGGATGCGCTTCGTCCAGGGCAACTTCGACGACGACGAGGCGTTCGAGAACCTCAAGGCGACGATCGACGACCTGGACAAGAAGCAGGGGACGGGCGGCAACTTCGCCTTCTACCTCTCCGTACCGCCGAAGTTCTTCCCGCAGGTCGTCCAGCAGCTCAAGAAGCACGGGCTGGCCGACCAGAAGAAGGGCTCCTGGCGCCGCGCGGTCATCGAGAAGCCGTTCGGGCACGACCTGGAGTCGGCGCAGGCCCTCAACAAGGTCGTGCACGAGGTCTTCCCGTCCAACGAGGTCTTCCGGATCGACCACTACCTCGGCAAGGAGACCGTCCAGAACATCCTGGCGCTCCGCTTCGCCAACACCCTCTTCGAGCCGATCTGGAACCGGTCGTACGTCGACCACGTGCAGATCACGATGGCCGAGGACATCGGCATCGGCGGCCGCGCCGGGTACTACGACGGCATCGGCGCCGCCCGGGACGTCATCCAGAACCACCTGCTCCAGCTGCTCGCGCTGACCGCGATGGAGGAGCCCGCCTCCTTCGACGCGGACGCGCTCGCCGCGGAGAAGACCAAGGTGCTCGGGGCCGTACGGCTGCCCGCGGACCTCGGCGCCGACACGGTGCGCGGGCAGTACGCCGCGGGCTGGCAGGGCGGCGAGAAGGCCGTGGGCTACCTCCAGGAAGACGGCATCGACCCCAAGTCGAAGACCGACACCTACGCCGCGGTGAAGGTGGAGATCGACAACCGGCGCTGGGCCGGCGTCCCCTTCTACCTCCGTACCGGCAAGCGCCTCGGCCGCCGCGTCACGGAGATCGCGGTGGTCTTCCAGCGGGCCCCGCACTCCCCCTTCGACCACACGGCCACGGAGGAGCTGGGGCAGAACGCCCTGGTCATCCGGGTCCAGCCGGACGAGGGCGTGACCATGCGCTTCGGCTCGAAGGTCCCCGGCACCGCGATGGAGGTGCGGGACGTCTCGATGGACTTCGCGTACGGCGAGTCCTTCACGGAGTCGAGCCCCGAGGCGTACGAGCGGCTCATCCTCGATGTGCTGCTCGGCGACTCGAACCTCTTCCCGCGCACGGAGGAGGTCGAGCTGTCCTGGAAGATCCTCGACCCGATCGAGCGGTACTGGGACGCGCACGGAAAGCCCGCGCAGTACGAGTCCGGGACCTGGGGTCCGGTCGAGGCGGACGAAATGCTCGCACGACACGGACGGAGCTGGCGTCGGCCATGAAGATCGACCTTACGGACACCACGTCCAGCAAGATCAACAAGGCGCTGATCCAGGGCCGCAGGGCGATCGGCACCCCGGCCGTCGGCATGGTCCTGACCCTGGTCCTCGTCACCGACGAGGAGAACGCGTACGACGCGCTGAAGGCCGCCAACGACGCGTCCCGCGAGCACCCCTCGCGCAAGCTCGTCGTCATCAAGCGCGTCTCCCGCTCGGCGCGCGACCGCGCGAAGCCGCGCCTGGACGCCGAGGTGCGCCTCGGCGTGGAGGCCGGCACCGGCGAGACGGTCGTCCTGCGGCTGTACGGCGAGGTCATCGACCACGCCCAGTCGGTGGTCCTGCCGCTGCTGCTGCCGGACGCGCCCGTCGTCGTGTGGTGGGCGGTCAACGCGCCCGTCAACCCGGCGAAGGACCCGCTGGGCACCCTCGCGCAGCGCCGCGTGACGGACACGTACGCGGCGGAGCACCCGATCAAGGAGCTCAAGTCCCGCGCCGCCGTCTACACCCCCGGCGACACGGATCTCGCGTGGGCCAGGATCACCCCGTGGCGCTCGATGCTCGCGGCGGCCCTGGACCAGGTGGACTGCGCCGTCACCGAGGTCGAGGTGGAGGGCGAGGAGCTCAACGCGAGCGGGGAGCTGCTCGGCATGTGGCTCGCCGACCGGCTGCACGTACCGGTCAAGCGCACGGTCTCGGCGGGACCCGGCCTCACGTCCGTCAGGATGGAGACCGACTGCGGGCCGATCACGCTCAAGCGCCTGGACGGCACCCTCGCGACGCTGTCCATCGAGGGCCAGCCGGACCGGGCGGTCGCGCTCAACCGGCGTGACACCTCGGAGCTGATCGCGGAGGAGCTGCGCCGGCTCGACCCGGACGAGATCTACGCGTCGGCCCTGCGGTACGGCGTGGAGAAGCTCAGCGACGCGTCGGGACAGGCGGAGCCCACTCCGGAACCGGCCCCGGCGCCGGCGGCGAAGCGGGCCCCGGCGAAGAAGGCGGCCTCGAAGTGAGTGCCCCGCAACTGGTCGTCCACCGCGACAAGGAGCTGATGGCGCAGGCCACGGCGGCCCGGCTGATCACGAGGATCGTGGACGCCCAGGCCTCCCGGGGCTCCGCGTCGGTGGTGCTCACGGGCGGGCGCAACGGCAACGGCCTGCTGGCCGCGCTGGCGCAGGCGCCCGCGCGGGACGCGATCGACTGGTCGCGCCTCGACCTGTGGTGGGGCGACGAGCGCTTCCTGCCGGAGGGCGACCCGGACCGCAACGTCACCCAGGCCCGCGAGGCGCTGCTCGACTCGGTACCGCTGGACCCCGCACGGGTCCACGCGATGCCGGCGTCGGACGGCCCGTACGGGAACGACGTGGAGGCTGCCGCCGCCGCGTACGCGACCGAACTGGCCGCGGCCTCCCGGCCGGAGGACCACGCCCAGGTGCCGTCCTTCGACGTCCTGATGCTCGGGGTGGGCCCCGACACGCACGTGGCGTCGCTCTTCCCCGAGCTGCCCGGGGTACGGGAGACCGAGCGCACGGTGGTCGCCGTGCACGGCGCTCCCAAGCCGCCGCCGGTCCGCATCTCCCTGACCCTGCCCGCGATCCGCGCGGCGCACGAGGTGTGGCTGCTGGCGGCGGGCGCGGACAAGGCGGAGGCGGCGGAGATCGCCCTGTCGGGCGCGGGCGAGATCCAGGCCCCGGCGGCGGGCGCGTACGGCCGGGCGCGGACGCTCTGGCTGCTGGACGGGGACGCGGCGTCGAAGCTGCCGCGCGACCTCTATCCGCCGGCCGGCGCCTGACGCGCTGTCACCACGCTGGTGTGAAGGCCCGGTCCGCCCCTCAGGCGGACCGGGCCTTCCGCGTCCCCCGGACCGGATGCCGGCCGTTCGGGCCGTGGGTCACCCCGGCTCCAGGAACGGTTCCAGCAGGCCCGGGACCGCCTCCGCCGCGAAGGCCAGCCCCTCGCCCTGGGCCGCGTCCTTGATGGCGTACGCGCCCGCCCCGGCCGCCGTGGTCGCCGTCAGGGTGATCAGGCCGGCGCGGCGCTGGAAGTACGACTGGCGCACCGTCCAGCCGATCACACCGCCGCGCCGGAGCGCGACCGTCGTGCGCCTCAGCGTTCCGGAACGGGCCACCAGGTAGGCGCCGGTGGTGGCGTGCCCCAGGTTGCGGGCCGCGTCCAGGGCCAGCAGGAGGGCGAGCGGCAGCAGGACCGCTGTCGCCACCGCCGCCACGTACAGCAGCGCGTCGGTCAGGAGCAGGCCGAGGACGGCGAGGAGCGCGGCCGGCAGCAGCACGGCCGCCAGGGCGCGGCGCACCCGGCGCGAACGGGCCGCCCTGGGGTGGGGGATCAGCCGGGCGGTACGGGTCGGGGAGACGGGCTCGCGCAGGACCCGGGCCGCCAGCTCGTCCGCGAAGGCGCGCGGCGCGGCGGGCAGGAGCGTCCTGTGGTCGGCGTGCCCGTCCTCGTCGTCGTGGGCGAGGCCGGTGGCGACGGCGTCCAGCCGGGCCGCGCCGACGAGCCGGACGCCGATCGGCTCGACCAGTTCGACCCCGCGCAGCCGCCGCTCCTCGATGGAGACGGACCGGGAGGTGAGCAGTCCTCTGCGCACGCGCAGGGTGCCGCCGGGCTCCCGCTCCAACCGGTAGCCCCACCACATCTCGGTCCACAGGCCGAGGGCGCCGACCACGCCGGCCAGCCCGGCCGCCGTGACCAGGACGACGGCCGACCAGAGGAGCGGGGTGTCCCGCAGCCGCTCCGCCACCCAGTCGATCACCTCCGCCTGGGCGCCGAACCAGTCGCTGACCTGGAGGAGGCCGCCGGCCGCCGTACCGCCGAGCACGGGGGCGGCGAAGGAGAGCGGGGCGTACCGGACCCAGCCGGGGTCGAGGACGGCCAGCACGCCGTCGCGGCGCGGTCCCGGCTCCGCGGGCGTCCGGTCGAGCAGTTCCCTGCGGAGCCGCTCCCCCTCGGCCCTGCGGACCGCGTCGAGCTCCAGGGTGGACGCGTCGCCGGTGTGCTCGCCGGTGCCGATCCTGACCTTGACCAGGCCGAGGGAGCGCGGCAGGAGGCCGGCGGTGAGGTCGACGCTGCGTATGCGTTCGCGGGCCAGGGACCGGCGCTTGACCAGGAAGAGGCCGGTGTGGAATTCGACCCGTTCGGGTCCGACGCGGTAGCGGGTGCGGCGCCGGCGGACGTACGCGCCGGCGGTGCCGCAGGCCGCCAGGGCCGCCGTGCCGAGGAGGACCCAGGCGAGTGCCTCGCCCAGGGGCATGGGGCCGGTCGTCCCGACGGCGGTCGGTACCCCGGCGCCGAGGCCGACGCCCGCGAGGACGGTCGCGGTGACCAGCAGGCCGCGCCGGTCCAGCCGCCGCCACCCGTCGTCCTCCCCCGGGCTCACCTCGTCCTCCCCCGTGCCCCCCGCGTCGCTCATGTGGCGTCGCCGGGGGTGGCCTGGGCGATCCGGGTCAGCCGCTCGGCCAGCTCCGCGGCCGGCCGGTGGTCCAGCCCCGCGATGTGTACGGCGCCCTTGGCGGAGGCGGTCGTGACGATGACCGTGGAGAGCCGGAACAGCTGTTCCAGCGGGCCGCGCACGGTGTCCACGGTCTGAATCCGGGACATCGGCGCGATCCGCCACTCCTGCCGGAAGAAGCCGGTGCGGACGTAGACCGCCTCGTCGGTCACCTCCCAGCGGTGCACCCGGAACCACCACACCGGCAGGAACGCGGCGCCGAGGACACCGAGGACCGCCAGGGCGGCGGCGGGGACGAGCAGCCACGTCCGGGCGGGGGCGACGAGCGCCCCCGGCACGGCGAGCGGCACGACGGGGACAAGCGTCCACAGCAGCACCCTGGTGCGCCACCAGGCGACCGCGCGGGGGTCGAGCGTGTTGCGGGGCGGCCGCAGGCGCCGTTCCGCCTGCGGCCCGCCTATCCCGGGCGCGCTCATCGGTCAGCGGCCGCGCAGGGTGCGGTACGTGGCGACCAGCGCCGCCGTCGACGAGTCGAGGCCGTCACCGGCCTCGTCACCAGTGAGGACCGGTTCGATCTTCTTGGCGAGGACCTTGCCGAGCTCGACGCCCCACTGGTCGAAGGAGTCGATGTTCCAGACGGCGCCCTGGACGAAGACCTTGTGCTCGTACAGGGCGATCAGCTGGCCCAGCACGGACGGGGTCAGTTCCTCGGCGAGGATCGTGGTCGTGGGGTGGTTCCCGCGGAACGTCTTGTGCGGGACCAGCTCCTCGGGCACCCCCTCGGCCCGTACCTCCTCGGGGGACTTGCCGAACGCGAGCGCCTGCGTCTGCGCGAAGAAGTTGGCCATCAGCAGGTCGTGCTGGGCGACCAGGCCCGGCGCCAGGTCCGCGACGGGCCGGGCGAAACCGATGAAGTCGGCCGGGATGATCTTCGTGCCCTGGTGGATCAACTGGTAGTACGCGTGCTGGCCGTTGGTGCCCGGCGTGCCCCAGACGACCGGGCCGGTCTGCCAGTCCACGGGCTTGCCGTCACGGTCCACGGACTTGCCGTTGGACTCCATGTCCAGCTGCTGGAGGTACGCGGTGAACTTGGACAGGTAGTGGCTGTACGGCAGCACGGCGTGCGACTGGGCGTCGAAGAACGACCCGTACCAGATGCCCAACAGGCCCAGCAGCAGCGGCGCGTTGGACTCGGGCGGCGCGGTGCGGAAGTGCTCGTCGACGAGGTGGAAGCCGTCGAGCATCTCGCGGAAGCGGGCGGGGCCGATCGCGATCATCAGGGAGAGGCCGATGGCGGAGTCGTACGAGTACCGCCCGCCGACCCAGTCCCAGAACTCGAACATGTTGGCCGTGTCGATGCCGAAGTCGGCGACCTTCTCGCTGTTCGTGGAGAGCGCCACGAAGTGCCGGGCGACGGCCTCCTGGCCGGCCCGCAGCTCGGTGAGCAGCCAGTCGCGCGCGGAGGTGGCGTTGGTGATGGTCTCGATGGTGGTGAAGGTCTTGGAGGCGACGATGAACAGCGTCTCGGCCGCGTCCAGGTCCCGTACGGCCTCGTGCAGGTCGGCGCCGTCGACGTTCGACACGAAGCGGACCGTGAGGCCGCGGTCCGTGAAGGACTTGAGGGCCTCGTACGCCATCGCCGGGCCGAGGTCGGAGCCGCCGATGCCGATGTTGACGACGTTCTTGATGGGCCGGCCCGTGTGGCCGGTCCACTCGCCGCTCCTGATCCGGTCGGCGAACGCGGCCATCTTGTCCAGGACCGCGTGCACGGCCGGTACGACGTTCTCCCCGTCGACCTCGACGACGGCGTCCCGGGGGGCGCGCAGCGCGGTGTGCAGGACGGCGCGGTCCTCGGTGGTGTTGATCTTCTCGCCGCGGAACATCGCGTCCCGCAGCTCGCTCACCCCGGTGGCCGCGGCCAGCTCGCGCAGCAGCGCCAGCGTCTCGTCCGTCACCAGGTGCTTCGAGTAGTCCAGGTGGAGATCGCCGACCCGGAGGGTGTAGTCGGTGCCGCGCGCCGGTGTCGAGGCGAACAGCTCCCGCAGACCCGTCTGGCCCAACTGCTCCCGGTGCTTGCCCAGTGCGGCCCACTCGGGCGTGCGATTGAGCCTGCTACGGCTTTCTGCGTTCATTCGGACATCAGCCCACTTCTGCTCGTACGTGCGTGCTGCTCCTACTTCCCCTCCAACCTAATTGATCAGACGTGCCAGCGACGCGACGGCCGGTACGAAGAGCGCGGCGGCCACCAGGGCGGGTGTGTTGAGCCCCCATCCGGCCGCCGCGGCGCCGCCGAGGAGCGCGCCGAGCGGCGCCCCGGCGACGGCGAGGGTACGGAAGGCGGCGCTGATCCGGCCCAGCGCGGGAGCCGGGCTCCGCTCCTGCACGAGCGTCGCCTGGTTGACGTTCCACACCATGCCGCACAGCCCGAAGACCACCAGGCACACCACGGTGACCCACAACTCCCGCACCGTGCCCAGGGCGAGCAGCGCACCGGTCTGGACGGTGCCGGCGAGGAGGACGGCCCGTATCCGCCCGGTCCGCTCGGCGAGCCGCCGGGCGAGCAGGCCGCCCAGCACGCTCCCCGCCCCGTACCCGGCGACCGCGAGCGCGTACCCGCCGTGGCCCGCGCCCAGCCAGCCCGTGACGTGCAGGACGAGCGTGGCGATCAGGGCGCCCATCCCGATGTTGCAGAGGGTCGTGGCCACGCACAGCCCGCGCAGGGTCCGGTCGCGCCACAGGAGGCCCAGCCCCTCGGCGATCTCCCCGCGCAGGGTGGAGCCGTCCTTGCGGGCCTGCCGTGGTGCCGGGTCGGCCCGCAGGGAGGCGACGAGCAGCGCGGCCACGCCGTAGGTCGCCGCGTCGGCCGCGTACGGGAGGGAGGCGCCGCCGAGCAGCAGCACGGGCACCAGGGGCGCGGCGACGAACGTGCCGGCGATCTGCTGTCCGGTCATCAGCCGGGCGTTGGCGCTCCCCAGCGCCCCGGGCGGCACGAGGGAGGGCAGCAGGGCCGTCGCCGCGTTGTCGAAGAGCGTCTGGAAGGTGGTGAGCACGAAGGCGAGGACGACGAGCAGGGCGACGGAGGCGTGGCCCAGGGCGACGGCCACCGCGAAGGCCGCCATGAGCACGCCCCGGAGCAGGTCGACGCCCCACATCGCCCGCCGCTGGTCGACCCGGTCGGCGATCGCCCCGCCGAGCAGTCCGAACAGCAGCCACGGCAGGTAGCCGCAGGCGGTCACCGAGGCGATCAGGAGCGGGTCGTCGGTGAGCGTGGTGGCGAGGAGCGGCATCGCGGCCGTCCGCAGCGCGTCCCCGAACCGGGAGACCACCGCGGCGGACCACAGCCGCCCGAACCCGCCGCGCCACGCGGGCGCCCGTACCTCCGCCGCTCCCGCCACGTCCGCGACCGACACCGCGCCCCCTCACCGTTCTCACCGTTCGTGTCCGACGGTTCACACGGTAGGGGGAGGCACTGACAACGCGGCCGGGAAACGGTCCGGCCGGGTCACCTCGTGCGGTGACCCGGCCGGACCGGATTGTCCTGAACTCGCGGCTGTGGGGACGGACCCTAGATCTCGCCGCGGAGCTTGGCGAGCGCCTCCGCGAGGATCGCCTCGCCGTCCGCGTCGCTCCGCCGCTCACGTACGTAGGCGAGGTGCGTCTTGTACGGCTCGGTGCGCGGCGGGTCCGGCGGGTTGTCCCGGTCCTGGCCGGCCGGGAAACCGCAGCGCGGGCAGTCCCACGTCTCCGGAACCTGCGCGTCGCTGGCGAAGCTCGGCACCGTCTCGTGCCCGTTGGAGCACCAGAAGGAGATGCGCAGGCGTGGCGCGGACTCGCCACGCTCGGCCTCACCCATCGGCCCCGCTCCGACCCGGCTTCCCCGGATCGCGTTGCCACTTGCCACGGTCGTAACTCCCTGCGTGATGGTGCCGCGAAGCATCGATAGGCAGCTCCGCTGCCGGGTGGCGCCCCAGTCTACGTAAGGCCCAACTCGCGTCCAGAGAGGGGAGTTACCCCCTGCCGCAGGGCGCGGAACCTCATGATAGGCCGCGCCCGCGGCGCCGTACCGTACGTGCGGTCAGCCGTCCAGCTTGAGCAGCAGACCCAGGACGACGATGCTCGCGAACCACAGCAGACCGACAACCACGGTGATGCGGTCGAGGTTACGCTCCGCGACCGAGGACCCACCGACGGACGACTGCATTCCGCCACCGAACATGTCGGAGAGGCCGCCGCCCTTTCCCTTGTGCATCAGCACCAGCAGCATCAGCAGCAGGCTGAAGATGATGAGGGCGATCGAGAACCCCATAACCACGGCTGGACCAACTTCCTCGGACTGACAGGACCAATTCGGACTGCGCAGATGGACTGCGGGGGCCGGATGGCAAGCCACCTGGCCCCCGCAAGGGTACGACGGATCCGTGCTACCGCATACTCACTGGTCGCGGAACCTGACGATCTTGACGAACTCCTCGGCGTCCAGCGCCGCGCCGCCGACCAGAGCGCCGTCCACATCGGGCTGGGCCATGATCGCGGCGACGTTGCCGGACTTCACCGAGCCGCCGTACTGGATGCGGACCTTGTCGGCCAGCTCCTGGGAGTACAGCTCGGCCAGCCGGCCGCGGATCGCCCCGCAGACCTCCTGGGCGTCCTCGGGGGTGGCGACCTCGCCGGTGCCGATCGCCCAGACCGGCTCGTACGCGATCACGATCGTCTCGGCCTGCTCGGCCGGGACGTCCTTGAGACCGCCGTCGAGCTGCGCCAGCGTGTAGGAGACCTGGTCACCGGCCTTGCGGACGTCCAGGCCCTCGCCGACGCAGAGGATCGGGGTCAGGCCGTGCCGGAACGCGGCCTTCACCTTGGCGTTGCACAGCTCGTCGGTCTCGGCGTGGTACTGCCGGCGCTCGGAGTGCCCCACGGCGACGTAGGTGCACTTGAGCTTGGCGAGCATCGAGCCCGAGATCTCACCGGTGTAGGCGCCGGAGTCCTGGGCGGAGATGTCCTGGGCGCCGTACTTGATCTTGAGCTTGTCCCCGTCGACGAGGGTCTGTACGGACCGCAGGTCGGTGAAGGGGGGCAGGACGGCGACCTCGACGGCGTCGTAGTCCTTGTCCGCCAGGGCGAAGGCGAGCTTCTGGGTGTGGGCGATGGCCTCGAGGTGGTTGAGGTTCATCTTCCAGTTGCCCGCCATGAGCGGAAGGCGGCCTGCGGTTTCGGGTGAGTCGGTCATGGAACGGTCAGTCCTCCAGTGCGGCGAGGCCGGGAAGCGTCTTGCCCTCGAGGTATTCGAGGCTCGCGCCGCCACCGGTCGAGATATGGCCGAATGCGTTCTCGTCGAAGCCCAGGATCCGGACGGCGGCGGCGGAGTCGCCACCGCCGACGACCGTGAAGGCCGACGAGTCGAGGAGGGCCTGGGCGACGGCCCGGGTGCCTTCCGCGTAGTCGGGGTGTTCGAAGACGCCCATGGGGCCGTTCCAGAAGACGGTGGCCGCGTCGGCGAGCTTGGAGGCGTAGAGCGCGCAGGTCTCGGGCCCGTTGTCCAGGCCCATCTTCCCGGCGGGCATGGCGTCGGCCCGGACGGTCTCGGGGTGCGCGGGCGCCTTGGTCTTGAGGTCGGGGAACTGCTCGGCGACCAGGAAGTCGACGGGGAGCACGAACTCCACGCCGCGCTCCTCGGCGCGCTTGAGGTAGCCCTGTACGGCCGGGATCTGGTCCTCCTGGAGCAGCGAGGAGCCGACCTCGTGGCCCTGGGCCTTGAGGAAGGTGAACGCCATGCCGCCGCCGATGAGGATGCGGTCGGCCTTCTCCAGCAGGTGGTCGATGACCCCGAGCTTGTCGGAGACCTTGGCACCGCCGAGGACCACCGCGTACGGGCGGGCGACGTCCTCGGTGAGCTTCTTGAGGACACCGACCTCGGTGGCGATGAGGCCGCCCGCGGCGTGCGGCAGGCGGGCGGGGAGGTCCACGACGGAGGCGTGCTTGCGGTGCACGGCCCCGAAGCCGTCGCCGACGTACAGGTCGGCGAGGGCGGCGAGGCGGTCGGCGAAGGCGCCGCGCTCGGCGTCGTCCTTCGCGGTCTCGCCGGGGTTGAAGCGGAGGTTCTCGAGGACGGCGACCTGGCCGTCGGCGAGGCCCGCGACGACGGCCTCGGCCGAGTCGCCGACCGTGTCGGTCGCGAAGGCGACGTCCGCGCGGAGGAGCTCCCCGAGGCGGGCGGCGGCGGGCGCGAGCGAGAAGGCCGGGTCGGGGGCGCCCTTGGGGCGGCCGAGGTGGGACGCGACGATCACGCGCGCGCCCGCTTCGGCGAGGCGGGCGATCGTCGGCAGGACGGCGCGGATGCGGCCGTCGTCGGTGATCGTCGTGCCGTCGAGCGGCACGTTGAGGTCGGCGCGGACGAATACCCGCTTGCCGCCGACCCCTTCGGTGAGAAGTTCGTCGATCGTCTTCATCGGGTGCTGCACTCCTTGGAAGGTCCGGTCGGTTTCCGGGCGGGCCGCACAGGCCGACAGGGCTCGACGGGCGCAGCGTGCGCCCACCGAGCCCTGTCGCCCATGCCGGATGCCTAGAGCTGCGCGCCGACGAACTCGGTCAGGTCGACGAGGCGGTTGGAGTAGCCCCACTCGTTGTCGTACCAGCCGATGATCTTCACGCTCTTGCCCTGGACCATGGTCAGGGAGGAGTCGAAGGTGCAGGAGGCGGGCCAGTTGACGATGTCCGAGGAGACGATCGCGTCCTCGGTGTAGTCCAGGATGCCCTTGAGCTGGCCCTCGGCGGCCTTCTGGAACGCGGAGTTGACCTCGTCCTTGGTCACCTCGCGCTCCAGCTCGACGACCAGGTCGGTGACCGAGCCGGTCGGGACCGGGACGCGCATCGCGATGCCGTCGAGCTTGCCCGCCAGCTCCGGGATCACCAGCGCGGTGGCCTTGGCGGCACCGGTGGTGGTCGGGATGATGTTCTCGGCGGCGGCACGGGCGCGGCGGAGGTCGCTGTGCGGGAAGTCCAGGATCCGCTGGTCGTTCGTGTACGCGTGGACCGTGGTCATCATGCCCTTGACGATGCCGAAGTTCTCCAGGAGAACCTTGGCCATCGGCGCCACACAGTTGGTGGTGCAGGAGGCGTTGGAGATGACGTGGTGGTCGGCCGCGACGTACTTGTTCTCGTTGACGCCCATCACGATGGTGATGTCCTCGTCCTTGGCCGGAGCCGAGATGAGGACCTTCTTGGCGCCGCCCGCGAGGTGCTTCGCCGCGTCGGCCTTCTTGGTGAAGATGCCGGTCGACTCGATGACGATGTCGACGCCCAGCTCACCCCAGGGGATGTCGGCCGGGTTGCGCTCGGAGAGCACCTTGATGGTGTGTCCGTCGACCGTGATGGTGTCGGCGGTGTGGGTCACCTGTGCCTTCAGGCGCCCCAGGATGGTGTCGTACTTCAGCAAGTGCGCGGTGGTCGCAGTGTCACCCAGGTCGTTGACAGCCACGATCTCGATGTCTGCACCCTGCTCCAGCAGCGCGCGGAAGTAGTTACGACCGATGCGGCCAAAGCCGTTGATGCCTACGCGGATCGTCACGAACCGATCTCCTCGTTGGTACGCCGGTTTTCGACGCCGGCGAGTTGTATGGGATGTCCCCGACCGCTCCCGACCCTACCCTCCTGGGGAGGGCGGAGTGACATCGAGCGCCCGTGAAGTCGACAACGGCCCGTACCCGCGGGTAGCGGGCACGGGCCGTCGACGCCGGGGTGGTCGGGTGGCGAACCACCGGTGACCCCGGCCTTGCGGATCAGTGACGCAGGCTGCGCAGTGCCTTGCCGAGGATCGCCGCACGCTGTCCGGCGTCCTGCACGTGCTCCAGGCCGAAGCCGAGCAGCACGGTGTCACGGGTGGTCACCGCGGAGTAGGCCTTGAACAGCTCCTGGACGCGGGTCCAGTCGCCGTCCACGGCCGGGCTGCCCGCGGGGGCCCCCGGGGTGGTCCAGGCGCCGAGGGACGTCTCGAAGCCCTCGGCCTGCTGCTCGCCGCCGCCGACCGACAGGCGCGTGTTGTCCGCGAAGAGGCCGCGGCCGCCGGTGCTGGGGTCGCTGATGTAGCTGAGCGACAGGTCGACCTTCTTGCCGGCGTAGGCGCTCAGGTCGAAGGCGACCTGCTTCCAGCCGTTGGAGGTGCCGGTGAAGCTGTGCCAGGCGCCGGTGGTGCCGGAGGCCTGGCAGGCGGCGTCGCCGAGGGTGAGGTAGTGCTCCAGGAACGGGTGCCCGGCGAGGAAGAACCCGGCCTCGCACTCGGCGGGGACCGCGGCGCTGGTGGCGCCGCCGGTGTCGGGGAGGGTGGTCCAGTCCTCGGCGCCGGTGGTGTGGGCCTCCAGGACGGCGTGGTCGTAGCCCGGCTCGGTGTTCCAGTTCAGCGCGAGACGCAGCTCGGGCCGGTCGGCCGCGGTGACCCCGGTGAGGTCGACGGTCCGGCTCAGGCGCCGCCACGCGTCGTCCTCGTGGGTGGCGGCCGCCATCCAGGAGCCCTGGTAGGGGGCGTACGGGTTGACGATGCCGGCGTACGTGCCCGCCTGGGCGCTGCGGAACTGGGGGAAGGTCGCCGGGTCCAGGTTCTCGGAGGTGATGTTGTAGACCCCGGCCGCGTTCAGCGGGTTGCCGGGGGCGGCTCCGAGCGGTCCGGCCGCGCCCGCGAGGGCGCCGTCGCCGGTGAAGCCGGTGGCGCCGCCGAGGGACGTACGGCCGTACGCGCCCAGGAAGTACTGGCTGAAGTCGTTGGTCTGGGCGCGCCCGACCTGGGCGTTGCCGCCGGCCAGCTCACCGGCCTCGACCAGCTTGCCGCCCTCGTTGATGAAGTCCCTGACGGCCAGCTGGGTGTCCCCGGTCGGGGCGGTGGCCCCGGTGTGGTGGACGGCGGTGGAGAAGTGGGAGAGGACCCCCAGCGGGTGCGGGGCACCCTGGGTGGGGACGTCCCAGACCACGGCGGTACGGCCGTTGGCCCGCAGGGCGTCGACGTAGGCGGCGGCGTTCTGGGCGGAGCCGGCGCCTTCGGAGATCACGATCGTGTCGGCGCGGGGGCGCTCGGCGACGGTGTAGGTGAAGTGCTCACTGGCCGTGGCCTTGCCGGCCTTGGTGCGGCCGGTGAACCAGACCTCGACCTTGTCGCCCGGGTCGGCGTCCTCGACGTCGGCGCGGTACTCGTCGAAGTGGAGGTTGTCGTCGCCGCCGTAGGTCTCGCCGCCCTTCCAGGCCTTGAGGTCCTCGTCGTGCGTACGGCCGCCGTTGATCCGGTAGTTGAGCTCCTTGTCCCGGACCGACTTGCGGACGGTGACCGCGACCTCCTGGTCCGCGCCGCGCGCGTACGAGGTGGTGAAGGGGTCCAGGGTGAAGTCGGGGGCCGTCAGGCCCACCGCGGAGACCGGCTGGTCAGGGTGGACGGCGGTCTCGGCGACGGAGAGCGCGAAGGGGACGTTCTTGGCGAACTCGCCCTGGATCAGCTTCTCGTCGTCGGGGAAGTTGAAGCCGGACTGGCAGTCCCTGGCCTCCCACGCGTCGGCCGGGTCGGCCGCGGACGCGGTCTGGCAGGTGGTCATCTCCGGGGTGAACATCATGATGCCGTTGACGTTCGCCGCGTGCCCGTCGGCCTCACCGTTGGTGGTGTACAGCTCGGAGGAGACCTGCGGGTAGTAGCCGGGGACGGCGGAGTTCTCGGGCGTACCGGCGAGCGCCTTGTACAGCACGTCGTCGGGGGTGGGGGTGGCGACCTGCCAGCCCACGCCGTACAGGAGCAGCTCGGCGGCCGAGTGGTAGTTGATGCCGTAGTCGAAGCCGATGCTCTTCTGGAAGCGGTCGATCGCCTTCGTCTCGGGCTCCGAGTTCGGGCCGGCGCCGCGGTAGGTCTCGCCGTTGGGCCGGGGCGACGAACCCTCGTCGTCGTAGCCCCACTTGAAGGCGAAGTTGCGGTTGAGGTCGACGCCGTCGCCGGGACCGATCTTCCCGTCGGCGTTGATGTCGCGCAGGTTCTTGCGCCACAGCCGGTCGCCGTCGGGGCTGAACGTGTAGTCGTAGCCGTCCGGGTTGGCGCTGAGGACGAACCACAGCTCGGTGGAGTCGACGATCTTGGTGATCCGCCGGTCCTTGCCGTAGTTGTCGAGGTAGTAGTGCATCAGGCGGCGCGTCATCTCGGGAGTGATCCACTCCCGGGCGTGCTGGTTGGACATGTAGAGCACGGACGGCTTGGCGCCGTCCTTCGTCTTCTTCGCGCCCTTGCTGACCTTGAGCGCGAGGATGTCCTGGCCCTGGACGGTCTTGCCGATGGAGACGACCTTGGTGAGGCCGGGGTTGGCCGCCCCCGTCTTGACGATCTCTTCCTTGAGGTTGCCCTTGCCGCTGTACGGGCGGAAGACGCCGTCGCCGGCCGCCTGGATCCGGGCCTCGGCCTTGTTCGCGATCTTGCGCTCGGTGACGTCGACGCCCTGCTGTTCCAGGCCGCGCGCCTGCGCGTCGGTGAGGAACAGCTCGACCTTCGCCGTGCCCTTCTCCGGTGCCAGCTCGCCCAGTTCGTGGGAGTCCTGGCCGGCGGCTATGAGCAGCGGCACCTGCTCCTTGGTGACCTGTGCGTCGAACACCTTCACGGCGTCCGCGCCGCTGTCCGCGGCCGGTGCCGTCCGCGCCTCGGCGAGCGGTGCCAGTGTCACTCCGCCCACCAGCAGCGCGCCCGCCGCGAGGATCGATCTCGCTCTGCGTCTCATGTGCCCCCCTTGCCGTTGTCCGTCACGTACGTGACCAGACGTCAGGTTCACCACGCTCCATGATCATGTCAAGGGCACATCGGGCACGCGCGGGGTAGGTGCTGGAGACACCTAAATCGGACAGCGCGAAGGGTGCCGCCCGCCTCCGGGGAGGCGGGCGGCACCCGGTGGTGCGGGGCGGGGAGCGTCAGCCGACGAGACCGTCGGCCATCTCCTCGCTGAGGGTCGACTCCGTACCCGGAATGCCCAGGTCCTGGGCCCGCTTGTCGGCCATGGCCAGCAGCCGGCGGATCCGGCCCGCGACCGCGTCCTTGGTCAGCGGCGGGTCGGCGAGCGCGCCCAACTCCTCCAGCGACGCCTGCTTGTGCTCCATGCGCAGCCGCCCGGCCGCGGCGAGGTGCTCGGGCACCTCCTCGCCGAGGATCTCCAGGGCGCGCCCCACCCGGGCCCCCGCCGCGACGGCGGCGCGGGCCGAGCGGCGCAGGTTCGCGTCGTCGAAGTTGGCGAGGCGGTTGGCCGTGGCGCGGACCTCGCGGCGCATCCGCCGCTCCTCCCACGCGAGCACCGACTCGTGCGCGCCGAGCCGGGTCAGCAGGGCGCCGATCGCGTCCCCGTCCCGTACGACCACCCGGTCCACGCCCCGTACCTCACGGGCCTTCGCGGCGATCTGGAGCCGGCGGGCCGCGCCCACCAGGGCGAGGGCCGCCTCGGGGCCGGGGCAGGTCACCTCCAGCGAGGAGGAGCGGCCGGGCTCGGTGAGCGAGCCGTGCGCGAGGAACGCCCCGCGCCACGCCGCCTCGGCGTCACAGGTGGCACCGGAGACGACCTGCGGGGGCAGGCCGCGGATCGGGCGCCCCCGGCCGTCGACCAGACCGGTCTGGCGGGCCAGCTGGTCACCGCCGGTGATCACCCGTACGACGTAACGGCTGCCTCTGCGCAGGCCGCCCGGGGCCATCACCACGAGCTCCGAGTTGTGCCCGAAGATCTCCAGGATGTCCTTGCGGAGCCGGCGCGCGGCGATGCTGGTGTCCAGCTCCGCCTCGATCACGATGCGGCCGCTCACCAGGTGCAGCCCGCCCGCGAACCGAAGAATCGCCGAGACCTCAGCCTTCCTACAACACGTCCGGGTGACGGGGAGGCGGGCGATCTCGTCCTTCACCGCTGGCGTCATCGCCATGGGCCGATCCTTCCATGCATCCGAAAAATACGGTCGTACGCGGCTGCCAACAGCTCCGGATCGTGCTTCGGGGAACTGTCGGTCGCTGCCACCGGCGCCAGCTCGACCGCGGCACCGAACCGTTTGGCGGCATCGGCGAGTGACTCGCAGTCAGGCACGGCGGCCTCATCGGCGAGCACCACGTCCAGGGCGAGTTTAGGGGCGTGTCGCCCCAAAACCTCCAAATGACGCTGCGGTGAGAAGCCATCGGTTTCACCGGGTTGTGGTGCGAGATTCAACGACAGCACCCGGCGGGCCTTCGTCTCGACCAGCGCGTCGAGCAACTCCGGCACCAGCAGGTGCGGGATCACCGACGAGAACCACGAACCGGGACCGAGCACCACCCAGTCGGCGTCCAGCACCGCCGCGACGGCCTCGGGCACCGCGGGCGGGTCGTTCGGCACCAGGTGCACGGACTGCACCTCGCCCCGGGTCAGCGCCACCGTGGCCTGGCCCCGCACGGTGTCGACGTCGTCCGGGCGGGCCGGGTCGTGCCCCCGTACCAGCGCCTGGAGCTCCAGCGGCACCGCCGACATGGGCAGCACCCGGCCGTGCGCGCCGAGCAGCTTGCCGACCAGGTCCAGGGCCTGCACATGGTCGCCCAACTGCTCCCACAGGGCGACGATCAGCAGATTGCCCACCGCGTGGTCGTGCAGATCGCCCCGGGAGACGAAGCGGTGCTGGATGACCCGGGCCCACGTCTGGCCCCAGTCGTCGTCACCGCAGAGCGCCGCCAGCGCCTTGCGCAGGTCGCCCGGCGGCAGGACACCCAGCTCGTCGCGGAGCCGGCCGCTGGAGCCGCCGTCGTCGGCGACCGTGACGACGGCGGTCAGGTCGCCGGTGATCCGGCGCAGGGCCGCCAGGGAGGCGGACAGGCCCCGGCCGCCGCCGAGGGCGACGACCTTGGGCTGGGCACCGCGAGCCCGCGACGCCGGCGCGGGGGTCCCCCGGCGCAGGCGTCGCATGCGGAAGGTGCGTCCGGTCACTCGCGCCCCATGTCCCGGTGGACGACGACGGTCTCGACGCCTTCGGCGGCGAGGCGGGCGGCGAGCTTCTCGGACATGGCGACGGAACGGTGCTTGCCACCCGTACAGCCGACGGCGACCGTCACGTACCGCTTGCCCTCGCGGCGGTACCCGGCGGCGATCAGCTGGAGCAGCTCGGTGTAGCGGTCGAGGAACTCCTTGGCGCCCGGCTGGTTGAACACGTACGCGGACACCTCCTCGTTGAGGCCGGTGAAGGGTCGCAGCTCCGGCACCCAGTGCGGGTTCGGCAGGAAGCGGCAGTCCACCACCAGGTCGGCGTCGACGGGCAGGCCGTACTTGTACCCGAACGACATCACCGTCGCCCGCAGCTCCGGCTTCTCGTCCCCGGCGAACCCGGCGTCCAGCTTGGCGCGCAGCTCGTGCACGTTGAGGCTGGAGGTGTCGATCACCAGGTCGGCGTCGCCCCGCAGCTCGCGCAGCAGGTCGCGCTCGGCCTCGATGCCGTCCACGATCCGGCCGTCCCCCTGGAGGGGGTGCGGGCGCCGGACGGACTCGAAGCGGCGGACCAGCGTCTCGTCCGACGACTCCAGGAAGACGATCCTGCGGTTGACGCCCTTCGCGTCGAGATCCGCCAGGGACTCGCGGAGGTTGTCGAAGAACCGCCGGCCGCGGACGTCCACGACCACCGCGATCCGCGCCACGTTGCCCTGCGAGCGGGCGCCGAGCTCCACCATCGTGGGGATCAGCGCGGGTGGCAGGTTGTCGACGACGAACCAGCCGAGGTCCTCCAGGCACTTCGCCGCGGTGCTGCGCCCCGCGCCCGACATGCCGGAGATGATCACCAGCTCGGGGATGGCCGCCTCGACGGCCTCACCGGCCTCCTTCGTGGTGCCCGTACTCACGTGCTCCGCTCCGTCCCGGTCGTGCTCAGTCATGCGTGCTGCCCCCGTCGTCATCCATGATCTCTCCTGTTGCCGTGTTCACGGCGGGTGCGGCCGGGGCCGCCTGGGCGAGGGCCACGGCGACGGCCTCGGCCGTCTTGCGGCCGAGCCCCGGCACCTCGCAGATCTGCTCGATTGTCGCCTGTCGCAGCCGCTTCACCGAGCCGAAATGCTTGATGAGCGCCTGCTTCCGGGTCTCCCCGAGACCGGGGACGTCGTCCAGCGGGCTGGTCCTGATGCGTTTGGCCCGCTTCGCCCGCTGATAGGTGATCGCGAAGCGGTGCGCCTCGTCCCGGACCCGCTGGAGCAGGTAGAGGCCCTCGCTGGAGCGGGGCAGCACCACCGGGTCGTCGTCGTCCGGCAGCCAGACCTCTTCGAGGCGCTTGGCGAGCCCGCAGACGGCCACGTCGTCGATGCCCAGCTCGTCCAGGGCCCGCTTGGCCGCCGCGACCTGCGGCTGCCCGCCGTCGACCACGACCAGCTGCGGCGGGTACGCGAAGCGCTTGGGGCGGCCGTCGTCCTCGGGCGCCGCGGGGACCTCGCCCGAGGCGTCGGTCTCGCCCGCGAGGTCCTGCTCCGTCCACTCCCCCGTCTTCTCCTTCTCCAGGAGGTAGCGGCGGAAGCGGCGGGCGATCACCTCGTGCATCGACCGGACGTCGTCCTGGCCCTCGCCGTGCCAGACCTGCGTGTCGCCGACCCGCCCCTTGATCTGGAACCGGCGGTATTCGCTCTTACGGGCGAGGCCGTCCTCGAAGACCACCATGGACGCGACGACGTCGTCCCCCTGGAGGTGGGAGATGTCGAAGCACTCGATCCGCAGCGGCACACTGTCCAGGTCCAGGGCCTGCGCGATCTCCTCCAGGGCCCGGGAGCGGGTCGTGAGGTCGCTGGCCCGCCGGGTCTTGTGCAGGACGAGCGCCTGCTGCGCGTTGCGCCCGACCGTCGCCATCAGGTCCTTCTTGTCGCCCCGCTGCGGGATGCGCAGGGACACCAGGGAACCGCGGCGCTCGCTGAGCCACTGGGTGACGGCGGCCGTCTCCGCGTCGTCGCCGGGCAGCGCCGGGACGAGGACCTCCTTCGGTACGGAGTCGCCGGTCTCGTCCCCGTACAGCTGCTGGAGCGCGTGCTCGACCAGGCCGGCCGTGCCGACCTCCTCGACCTTGTCCGTGACCCAGCCGCGCTGGCCGCGCACCCGGCCGCCGCGGACGTGGAAGATCTGCACGGCGGCCTCCAGCTCGTCCTCGGCCACCGCGATCAGGTCCGCGTCGGTGGCGTCGGCGAGCACGACGGCGTTCTTCTCCATCGCCCGGCGCAGCGCCCCTATGTCGTCCCGCAGCCGGCCCGCCTTCTCGTACTCCATGTCCTCGGCGGCGACCGTCATCTGCCGCTCCAGGCGGCGGATGTACGCGCCGGTGCGGCCGGCCATGAAGTCGCAGAACTCCTCGGCCAGTTCGCGGTGCTCCTCCGGGGTGACCCGGCCGACGCAGGGCGCGGAGCACTTGCCGATGTACCCGAGCAGGCAGGGGCGGCCCGTCCGCGCCGCGTTCTTGAACACCCCGGCGGAGCACGTCCGTACGGGAAACACCCGGAGCATCAGGTCGACCGTCTCGCGGATCGCCCAGGCGTGGCCGTACGGACCGAAGTACCGCACGCCCTTGCGCTTGGCGCCGCGCATCACCTGGACGCGCGGGAACTCCTCGTTGAGGGTGACCGCGAGGTACGGATAGCTCTTGTCGTCGCGGTACTTGACGTTGAACCGGGGGTCGAACTCCTTGATCCAGGAGTACTCCAGCTGGAGCGCCTCGACCTCGGTGGAGACGACCGTCCACTCGACGGAGGCGGCGGTGGTGACCATCGTGCGCGTACGGGGATGCAGGCCCGCCAGGTCCTGGAAGTAGCTCGACAGGCGCGGGCGCAGGCTTTTCGCCTTCCCGACGTAGATCACCCGGTGGTGTTCGTCGCGGAACTTGTAGACCCCCGGCGAGTCGGGGATCTGTCCCGGCTTGGGGCGGTAGCTGGAGGGGTCGGCCATGCTCTCCACCCTACTGGCGAGCGCCGACAACGCGGGACGCGACGGCCCCGGCGGGAATCGCCCGCCGGGGCCGTGGGAGCGACGCGTTCGCGGTGCCTGGCCGCGCGTCAGCGCCGCCGCGGACGCAGGACGGCCACCGCGGCCAGTCCGAGGGCCAGCAGCACGCCGGCCACGGGCAGTACGGCGGGGCCGGCCGGTGCCGGAGCGGGCGCGGAGGAGCCGGTGGGGGCGGCCGGGTCTGCGCCGGGGGCGGCCTGGGCCCGGACGGCGGGTCCTGGGCGCGGTACCGGGGCGGGGGACCCGTCGGGGCCGTATCCGCCCGCCGCGCCGTCCCCCGCGTAGGCCGAGCCGGGCAGCTTGTCCCCGTAGGAGCGGTGGACCCGGCGCTGGTAGGCGCCGAGCGTCGTGCCCCCGGCGCCGATCGCGGTGGTCGCCTCCGGGTCGAGCGGCAGGACCCGGTCGCCGCGCTGGACGTACCACGCGTCGATCTGGGGTTCGCGGAAGACGGTGCCGCCCGCGAGGCGGGCGGCACCCAGCGCGGCGAAACGGGTCTCGTCGTCACCGGTGGCGATGTTCACGACCTGCCACCGGCCGTCCTGTTCCGCCGTCCACACCGATGCCGTGCGCCCGTCGGCGGAGACGGCTCCGGTGGCCAGGAACGCGACCTTCGCCACCGGGGTGGTGAGCGCGGCGCGCGACCCGGGCTCGGCGGCCACGAAGGCCGTGGAGAGCAGGCGGACGGGGACGGTGGCCCCTTCGACGCGGGCCGCGCCGGAACCGCCGGTTTCCTTGCGGAGGGACCCCGCCGCCCGGGTCGGGTCCGGCGCGGCGAAGAAGCGGCGCAGGGTGTCCAGGGTGTCGGCCGCCCCGGCCGCCCGGCCCGCGGCCGCGAGGGCCGAGGCGGCCGGCGGCGCGGGAGGAGGGCCGGGAGGGATCGGGGAGCCGGCCGCCATGGCCGCGGCGGGGGTCAGACCGACGAACGCGGCGGTGAGGACGGCGGCGGTCAGGGGGCCGACGGTCGGGTGTCGCACGGCCTCACGCTCCGATCCGGTAGAGGGAATGGGTCCAGGAGAACTCGCTGTTGCGCTGGTACCAGCTGTAGGAGGCCCAGTTGTAGCGGCTGTTGGAGCCCCACGGGTCGCCCCAGTAGACCCAGTTGCTCGCGGTGTCGTAGCCGTAGAGGACGTGCATGTGGCCGCCGCCCGACGACCAGAGGATGCGGGTCTCCATCGGCCGCCGCGCGTTGATCTCGCTCTGCACGGTGGCGTAGCTCAGGGTCCCGGTGATGTAGGAGCCCGCGCTGATGCCGGACCAGCGCAGGGCGGTCTGCACGTTGGCGAGCGTGGCCTGGTTGTTGGGGCACGTCGAGCCCTGGGCCCGGTTGAAGGCCGCGTTGCAGAAGTCGTTCTGGGTGTGGTTCCGGCCGAACCAGGTCGCGATGGTGTTGCCGGCCGCGGCCCAGCACCAGTTGGACTTCTGCTGGGCCTGCATGGAGATGCCGAGTTGCGAGGACGCCGCGGCGGCCGGAACGGTCCTCGGAGCGCTGTCCGCCGTGGCGGTGGCGGTGGGAAGGGCGAACAGGACGGCCGCGACGAGGCCGGTGAGCGAAAGCCGCCGGAGGGGCCGGCGGCGGGACACCGTGCGCGGGGTGACGTGGGGGACAGAGGACATGGCATTCCTCCCCTGGTGAGGGTCGGGGTGGAGGTGAGGAGCGCGTCCGGACGCTGACGAGGAGCATCGGGTGTTGTCCCGAACAGGTCAACACGCTTCAATGCGGGATGACATCGCGGTGTGAACGGCCCGGCCTCCATGTGAACGGGGAACGCCCGGCCCGCGCTGCTCCGCGGCCCCGGCCAGGACGGCGGACCGCGATGACCGGACGTGAATGTTCACAGAGGAGCCGGCGGATGGAGCGGAGCCCCGTACCCGCGGAAGAGGCGGAGACCGTGCTCGCGGAGGCGTTGCGCGACGGCCCGTTCCCTCTCGCCCTGCGGACGGCCCTGGCCGCGCGCGGGCTCGCCCTGCACCGGGTGCGGCGGCAGCTCGCGCTGCGCGGCATCAACGTGGGAGTGACCAGCCTCAGTTACTGGCAGCAGGGCGCGCGGCGGCCCCGGCGGCTCGAATCCCTCCGTGCGGTACGTGCCCTGGAGGAAATCCTCGACCTGCCGGCCGGCGCGCTGACCCGGCACCTCGGCACGGAACGCCCGGCGCCGGGTCCCGAG
Organism: Streptomyces liangshanensis; assembly: GCF_011694815.1. Taxonomy (NCBI): domain Bacteria; kingdom Bacillati; phylum Actinomycetota; class Actinomycetes; order Kitasatosporales; family Streptomycetaceae; genus Streptomyces; species Streptomyces liangshanensis. The sequence goes on along the minus strand of NZ_CP050177.1, from coordinate 6,063,925 downwards.
CGCCCCCGGTCCCGGCCGTACCGCACGCTGACGGAGCAGGCCGGGGTCCTGGACCAGCTGCTCTCCGACCTGGAGTTGCCCGCGGACGGCGGGCTGCACTCCGTCCTCCAGGTGGACGACGTCCGCATCGGCCCGGTCCGGGAACTGCTGGGTCGCGACTCGCGGCATGTGGTCAAGGCGCACCGGGACGGTGTCGACCGCTACCTCGCCATCCACCACGGGGAGGAGGGGTGCGAACCGGACCTGGTGGTGGTACGGGGGCACGAGAACTGCCGGGTGGGGCGGGTACGCCGGCACCGGGGCGCGGGCCTGGTGGTCGCGGAGCTGCTGTTCGACGTACGGCTGCGCGCGGGCGATACCTGGATGTTCGCGTACGGCTTCGAGGACGGCACCGGAGGCCGGAGCAACGAGTACGCCCGCAACTTCAGCTTCGCCGCCGCGCAGTACGTGATGCAGGTGCGGTTCGCCCCGGAGGCGCTGCCCGTGCGCTGCCGCCGTTTCACGCGTACGTCGGCGGGGGCGCCGCGCGGGGGCCGGACGGACCTCACGGTCGGCGGGCGGCACCGTACGGTCCACCTGATGGAGGAGAGCGCCGGGCCCGGGATCGTAGGGATCGACTGGGACTGGGCCTGAGGTCGTCCGCCGCGTGCTCCGCGTACGGGCCGGGTCAGGGCCCGGAGTCAGGCCTTCGGGCCCGCGACGAGGTTGTCGCCCTCCAGCGTGATGGGGACCTTCGGCAGCGGCACCGTCGCGGGACCGTGCACCGCCTCGCCGGTGGTGACGTCGAAGCGGCTGCCGTGACACGGGCAGTCACCGATCGTGCCTTCGAGCTTCTCCAGGAGGCAGCCGGCGTGGGTGCACTGGGCGCTGAACCCCTTGTACTCGCCCTTCGCGGGGCAGTACACGACCACCCGCTGCTCCTTGTAGAGCTTCGCCCCGCCGACGGGCACCTCGGACGCGGCGCCCAGCGGCTCGGGGGCCGTGGGGGTGGGCGTCTGGGCGTGGCCCAGCTTGGACTCGGTGGAGCAGGCCGCGACCCCCAGTCCGGCCGCGCCGGCGAGCGCGGCCCCCTTCAGCACGGTACGGCGGGGGGTGCGCATGGTGTCTCCACAGGTCAGGGGGCGTCCGAGCCGCCGCGGGGTGCGGGCGGGTGACATACGTGACGATACCGGCGGGGTGGGCGGGGGCGGCCTCGGGGGTGGGTCGGGGTGGGTCGGGGGGCTTCGCGTGCGGCGGGTATGCGTTACGTTCGGATCTGTGATCGTCGTCGCCGGAGAAGCCCTGATCGACCTGGTGCCGCAGCGGGCCGCCGGGGACCGTACGGACAACGCCACGCCCGCGCCGCTGCTGCCGCGCCTCGGGGGCGGGCCGTTCAACACGGCCGTCGCGCTCGGCCGGCTCGGGTCGCCCGCCGCCTTCTGTTCGCGGATCTCGGAGGACGTCTTCGGGGACATGCTGATGGAGGGCCTGCGGACGGCGGGCGTCGACACGTCCTTGGTGCAGCGGGGCCACGAGCCCACGACCCTCGCCGTCGCGGCGCTCGGCCCGGACGGCTCGGCGGGCTTCGGCTTCTACGCGGAGGGCAGCGCGGACCGCCTCTTCGAACTGCCGCACGCGCTGCCGCCGGAGGTGCGGGCGCTGGCCCTGGGTACGTGCGCGCTGGTGCTGGAGCCGGGGGCGAGCGCGTACGAGGCGCTGTTGCGGCGGGAGTCGTCGCGCGGGGTGTTCACGCTGCTCGACCCGAACGTCCGGCCGGCGGTGATCCCGGACGCGGACGCGTACCGGACCCGCTTCACCGGCTGGCTGCCGTCCGTGACGCTGCTGAAGCTGTCCGTGGACGACGCGGAATGGCTGGGGGGTGTCCCGGCGGAGTGGACGGCTCGGGGGCCCGCGGCGGTGGTCCTGACCCGGGGCGCGGAGGGGCTGTCCGTGTGGACGGCGGACGGGACGGAGGTGTCCGTGCCGGCGGCGGAGGTGTCCGTGGTGGACACGATCGGGGCGGGCGACGCGGTGAACGCCGCGCTGCTGCACGCCCTGGCGACCCGCGACGCGCTGTCCCCCGCGGGGGTGGTGGGGTTGGGGTCGGCGGGGTGGCGGGAGGTGCTCGCCTTCGCGGCGGAGTCAGCGGCCGAGGTCTGCGCCCGCGCGGGAGCGTAAGGCCCTGTTGCACGTGCGGGTCAAAGATGTCCTCAATCGCCAGCCGGGCTTGATCGTGCCGCAGCGGGCACATCAAGCCCGTCAGGCGATTGAGGACGATCGGTAAGCCGCGCCCGCGCACGGGCAGACGTCAAACCGAAGCCCGTCCGGCGATTGAGGACATCGGGGAGCCGCGCGTCAGCGGGGTGTGGGCTTGCGGCGGCGGGTGGGCTTCTTCGGGGAGGCGTCGCTGATGCGGTCCGCGTCCAGGATCTCGCGCAGGAACTTCCCCGTATGACTCGCAGCCTCCCCCGCCACCTGCTCCGGCGTCCCCTCGGCAACCACCAGTCCGCCCCCGTTCCCGCCCTCGGGACCCATGTCGATCACCCAGTCCGCCGTCTTGATGACGTCCAGGTTGTGTTCGATCACGATCACCGAGTTGCCCTTGTCGACCAGCCCGGACAGCACCTTGATGAGCTTGCTGATGTCCTCGAAGTGCAGGCCGGTCGTCGGCTCGTCCAGGACGTAGACCGTGCGGCCCGTGGAGCGCTTCTGGAGCTCGCTGGAGAGCTTCACGCGCTGGGCCTCGCCGCCCGAGAGTGTCGGCGCGGACTGGCCGAGCCGTACGTACCCGAGACCCACCTCGTTGAGCGTCCTGAGGTGACGCGAGATCGCCGGCACCGCCTCGAAGAAGTCGAGCGCCTCCTCGATCGGCATGTCCAGCACCTCGGCGATGGACTTGCCCTTGTAGTGGACCTCCAGCGTCTCCCGGTTGTAGCGCGCCCCGTGGCAGACCTCGCAGGGGACGTACACGTCCGGCAGGAAGTTCATCTCGATCTTGATCGTGCCGTCGCCCGAGCAGTTCTCGCAGCGGCCGCCCTTCACGTTGAAGGAGAAGCGCCCCTGGAGGTATCCCCGGACCTTCGCCTCCATCGTGTCGGCGAAGAGCTTGCGGACGTGGTCGAAGACGCCGGTGTACGTGGCCGGGTTGGACCGGGGCGTCCGGCCGATGGGCGACTGGTCGACGTGGACGACCTTGTCGACCAGGTCGTCGCCCTCGACCCGGGTGTGCCGCCCCGGCACCGACTTCGCGCCGTTCAGCTCGCGCGCCAGGTGCGTGTAGAGGATGTCGTTGACCAGCGTCGACTTCCCGGAGCCCGAGACCCCGGTGACGGCGGTGAGCACGCCCAGCGGGAACGAGACGTCGATGTCCTGGAGGTTGTTCTCCCGCGCCCCCTGGACCGTGAGCTGCCGGCTCCCGTCCACGGGCCGCCGGATCTCCGGCGTCGGGATGGACCGCTTCCCCGACAGGTACTGCCCGGTCAGCGACTCCTTGTTGGTCAGCAGCCCCTTCAACGGGCCCGAGTGCACGACCTTCCCGCCGTGCTCGCCGGCCCCCGGGCCGATGTCGACGACCCAGTCGGCGACCTTGATGGTGTCCTCGTCGTGCTCGACGACGATCAGGGTGTTGCCCATGTCCCGCAGCCGGACCAGGGTCTCGATCAGCCGGTGGTTGTCCCGCTGGTGGAGGCCGATGGACGGCTCGTCCAGGACGTAGAGCACCCCGACCAGGCCGGAGCCGATCTGGGTGGCGAGCCGGATGCGCTGGGCCTCGCCGCCGGACAGGGTGCCCGCGGCGCGGTTCAGCGACAGGTAGTCCAGGCCGACGTCGACCAGGAACCGCAGCCGTTCGTTGACCTCCTTGAGGACCCGCTCGGCGATCTTCTTGTCGCGCGCGTTCAGCTTGAGCCGGCCGAGGAACTCGGCGCAGTCGCTGATCGACAGGGCCGCGATGTCGGCGATGGACTTGTCCATGACCGTGACCGCGAGGACGATCGGCTTGAGGCGCGTGCCCTTGCAGGTCGGGCAGGGCACCTCGCGCATGTACCCCTCGAAGCGCTCGCGGCTGGAGTCCGTCTCGGACTCGCCGTGCCGCCGCTTCACGAAGGAGACCGCTCCTTCGAAGGCGGGGGTGGTGTACGCGCGCTCCCGCCCGTACCTGTTCCGGTACCGGACCTCGACCTGCGTCTTGTGGCCGTACAGCAGGGCCTTCTTGGCGCGCGCGGGCAGTCCGGCCCAGGGGATGTCCGTACGGAAGCCGAGGGCCTGCGCGAGGCCGCCGATCAGCCGGCCGAAGTACTCCTTGGTGTGGCCGTGGGACCAGGGGTGGATCGCGCCCTCGTCCAGGGACTTGTCCTCGTCCGGGACGACCAGCTCCGGGTCGACCTCCATGCGCGTACCGATACCGCTGCACTCGGGGCAGGCGCCGAAAGGCGAGTTGAAGGAGAAGGAGCGGGGCTCCAGCTCCTCGAAGGACAGGTCGTCGTACGGGCAGTAGAGGTGCTCGGAGAACATCCGCTCGCGCTCGGGGTCGTCCTCCGGGAGGTCCACGAAGTCGAGCACGACCATGCCGCCGGACAGGCCCAGCGCGGTCTCGACCGAGTCGGTCAGCCGGCGCTTGGCGCTGTCCTTCACCGTGAGGCGGTCGACGACCACCTCGATGGTGTGCTTCTCCTGCTTCTTGAGGGTGGGCGGCTCGGTGAGCTGGATCGTCTGCCCGTCGACCCGGGCGCGGCTGTACCCCTTCGTCTGGAGATCGGCGAAGAGGTCGACGAACTCGCCCTTGCGCTCGCGGACGAGCGGCGAGAGGACCTGGAAGCGGCTGCCCTCGGGCAGCTCCAGGACGCGGTCCACGATGGCCTGCGGCGACTGGCGGGAGATCGGCCGGCCGCACTCGGGGCAGTGCGGCTTGCCGATCCTGGCGAAGAGCAGCCGGAGGTAGTCGTACACCTCGGTGATCGTGCCGACCGTCGAGCGCGGGTTGCGCGAGGTCGACTTCTGGTCGATCGAGACGGCCGGGGACAGCCCCTCGATGAAGTCGACGTCCGGCTTGTCCATCTGACCGAGGAACTGCCGGGCGTACGAGGACAGCGACTCCACGTACCGGCGCTGCCCCTCGGCGAAGATCGTGTCGAACGCGAGGGAGGACTTGCCCGACCCGGAGAGCCCGGTGAAGACGATGAGGGAGTCACGGGGGAGGTCGAGCGAGACGTTCTTGAGATTGTGCTCGCGCGCGCCACGGACGATGAGACGGTCGGCCACGCCGGTCCGCACCTTTCTGGGGAGGGAAACAGGGGCGGAGCCCCCCTTGCGGCTTCGCAGCCTGAGGGGGTCGCGCCAGAGCGATGGGGGTGCACGGGGAGCCCTGTCTTCGGGTGCCCACGCGGTTCTGCCTACATGCCAGGATGCCTCTTCCGAGCTTATAGCACGTGCATTCGATTTACGGCCGTTCTCCGCCGCCTTCACCCGATCGAGTGGCGGACGCCGTCCCGAGGCGGTCGCTATCGTCGGCGCCATGACTGATCACGTACGGGACCTGGCCCTCCTGCGCGAGGCGGACGAAAGGCTCCTCCACGCCGCTGCCTCACTGGACAACGCGAGCCTCGCCGCGCCGTCACGGCTGCCGGGCTGGAGCCGGGGGCACGTCCTGGCCCATCTCGCGCGGAACGCGGACGCTCTGGTCAACGTTCTCCAGGGCCGGCCCATGTACGCCGACGGCGCCACCCGGGACGCGGACATCGAGCGGGACGCGTCCAGGGCCCTCGACGTCCATCTCGCCGATGTACGTAACGCCGCGGCCCGCTTCCATCATTCCGCGGCCGTCCCCGCCGACTGGACCCGTACCGTCGCCCTGCGCAACGGCGTGACCGACGCCGCGGCGCGGGTGCCCTTCCGGCGCTGGATCGAGGTCGAGCTGCACCACGTCGACCTGGGCCTGGACCGCACGCTGGAGGACCTCTCCGAGGAGTTCACCGAACGGGAGATCACCTTCCTCGCGGACCGCTTCTCCGGGAACGCCTCGGTCCCCCCGCTGACCCTGGCCACCCCCGCCGGGCACACGTGGCGTACGGGGCGTACGCCTGACGTCGGGGACGGGCCCGCGGACGTCGTCACCGGCGCCGCGCCGGACCTGCTGGGGTGGCTCGCGGGGCGGCGTGACGGATCCGCACTGGAGTTCGCGAGCGGCCCCCTTCCCGTCCTGCCCCCGCTATAGGCTGAGCCGTATGACGTACAGCGGAGCGGTGAAGGTCGGCGGACCTGCGGATGTGCACGAACTGCCCGACCTGGTGATCTCCAAGGTCGAGGTCGGCACGATGGGCAACAACTCCTATCTGCTGCGCTGCCGGGCCACCGGTGAGCAACTGCTGATCGACGCCGCGGCCGACGCGGGGACGCTGCTGACCCTGATCGGTGAGGACTCCGTCGCGTCCGTCGTCACCACCCACCGCCACCAGGACCACTGGCAGGCGCTGGCGGAGGTCGTGGCGGCCACCGGGGCCCGTACGTACGCGGGGCGGTACGACGCGGAGGCCATCCCCGTCCCCACCGACGTCCTGGTCGAGGACGGGGACACGATCCGGGTGGGGGCGATCGGCCTCACCGCCGTGCACCTGGTGGGGCACACGCCGGGTTCGATCGCGGTGATCTACGACGACCCGCACGGTCACCCGCACGTCTTCACCGGCGACTGCCTCTTCCCCGGCGGCCCCGGACGCACCGGGAACCCCACGGACTTCGGCACGCTGATGGACGGCCTGGAGTCCAAGATCTTCGCGGCGCTGCCCGACGAGGCCTGGATCTACCCCGGTCACGGCGACGACTCCACCCTCGGCGCCGAACGGCCCTCCCTGCCGGAGTGGCGCGCGCGGGGCTGGTAGCCGCCCGCACCAGGCGTCCGTACGACGCCCGGGCCCCCCGGCGGGGGCCCGTCAGCGGCCGTCGCGCATGCGCCGGCCCACTTCGCCGTCCTCCGTCTCCCACCAGGGGCGTACGAGATCCGGTCCCGGCCCCGGTACGCCGCCCCCGGCCGGCGCGGCCGGCGCCAGTTCGCGGTCGAGGCGGGCGTCCAGGTCCCGGGACCTGGCGCGGTCCGCGCGCCACCACTCGGCGAAGACGGCGATCAGGAACGGCAGCGCGACCAGTTCCGCGAGGCTCAGCATCAGTCCCCCGCCGAGCCGCTGGTCCTGCTGGACCCCCGGCCCCCAGGTGCGCCCCTGCGCCGCGTACCAGCGGCCGGCCACCGACGTCCCGCTGGTCATGACGACGATGCCGGGGACGGAGTCGAAGAGCCCGTCCAGGAAGACCAGCGCGGCCCGGACGGGGTGGGTGCACCAGCGGGGCAGCAGGTCCCGGCCGGTGAGCATGGGCAGCACGAACAGGCAGCCGGTGATCAGCAGTTGGGCCTGCATCAGCCGGCGGACCGCGTCGTGGTGCAGCGACGCGGTGAAGTACGGCGTGAAGTAGATGGTCAGCTCGGACACGAGCACCACGAGCGAGCTGACCAGCGGGAAGGTCAGCACCCTCGCCGGGAGCGAGGTCAGCGCCCGGTGCAGCGCGCCGTCCCCGGCGGCCAGCCCCAGGGGGTCGCCGAGGGCCAGGCCGAGGGGGGCGAGGAGGTCCAGCAGGATGTTCTGCACGGCCGCCGGCCAGAACAGCACCCGGTCGTAGACCGCGAGGGACGACATCGTGGCCACCACGATCGTGCCGAGGCCGAGGACCACGAAGGCCCCGGTCCGGGCGACGGGCCAGCGCCGTCCCGCCCGTCGGAGCCGTACCACCCCGGCGCCGTAGGCCCCTCCGAGGACGGCCACGGCGGCCACGGCGACCGGGTCCAGCCGCCACGAGGACAGGCCCCGGGCGAGCGTGAGCTGCGGCAGCACGACGTGCCCTCTTCCCTTCCCGCCCCCGGCGTACGATTCCGCCGCCCACGGTAGACCGGGGGCGGCGGAAGGCCGGAGGCGGGTCGGGTCAGGCCTCGATGCTGTCCTTGTCCGCGGCGGCGGGCTCCGCCGCGTCACGCTCGGCCTGCTTCTTGGAGGCGATGAGGCTGGTGATCGTCGTGACGATCAGGACACCGCAGATGACGGCCAGGGACACCGGGATGGAGATCTCCGGCACGTGCACCCCCTGCTCGTGCAGCGCGTGGAGGACCAGCTTCACCCCGATGAAGCCCAGGATGACCGACAGCCCGTAGCTGAGGTGCACCAGCTTCTTGAGCAGTCCGCCGATCAGGAAGTACAGCTGCCGCAGTCCCATCAGGGCGAAGGCGTTGGCGGTGAAGACGATGTACGGGTCCTGGGTCAGGCCGAAGATCGCGGGGATGGAGTCCAGCGCGAACAGCACGTCGGTGGTGCCGATGGCGAGCATGACGACCATCAGCGGGGTCAGGACCCGCTTGCCGTTCTTCCGGATGAAGAGCTTGGTGCCGTGGTACTTGTCCGCGACGCCGAAGCGCTGCTCGATGGACTTCAGGAGGCGGTTCTCCTCGAACTCCTCGTCCTCGTCGTCGGAGCGCGCCTCCTGGACGAGCTTCCAGGCGGTGTAGATGAGGAACGCGCCGAAGATGAAGAACACCCACGAGAAGCTCGCGATGATCGCGGCGCCGGCGGCGATGAAGACGGCCCGCAGGACCAGGGCGATCAGCACACCGATCAGCAGCACCCGCTGCTGGAGGTGGGAGGGCACCGAGAACTTCGCCATGATCAGGACGAAGACGAAGAGGTTGTCCACGCTGAGTGACTTCTCGGTGATGAAGCCCGCGAAGAACTCGCCCGAGGCCTGGCCCGTGCCGAACACCATCAGGCCGAGGCCGAACACCACCGCCAGGGCTATCCAGACACCCGTCCAGATGCCCGCCTCCTTGATCGACACGTCATGGGGCTTGCGCCCGATGAAGAAGTCGACCGCGATCAGGGCGGACAGACCGAGGATGGTCGTCGCCCACAAGATCCATGACACGTCCACTGCGCCTCCGGCGTCGTACGGCTACAAGATCAGCGTCGTCGCTGCCGGAGGTCTCCTCCACCCGGACGGCCACCGCCGCTCCTCGGGCCGACGCCCCGGGACCGATTGCGGTCCGTATTGACGGGTACGTCGCGATACGGGAGTACTCCCCTCCGATACCCAGAAGAGTACAGGAAAGACCAAGGAAAGGTAAAGAAAAAGGTAAAGGAATCCCAAGAGCGCAGGTCAGCGGCGCCATGCGCGACGAGCCGCCGCGACCTGTCCGAGTGCCTGGGTGACCACCCGGCTGCCCTGCGGGACGGTCGGCGGCTCGTACGTCCAGGCGTGGCCGACCCAGGGGTCGGCGAGGTGGCTGTCCGGGATCGGGGTGATCCGGAGGAGGGACCTCCAGAGCGGGTCGAGCACCGGTCCGTACGCGTGGGCGTCCTCGCGGTCCGCGACCATCAGCAGGTGCACGCCGACCGACGGGCCCTCGTCGGCGAGGTAGCGCAGCTGGGTCACGGCCCGGTCGTCGAAGCCGTGCGGGAAGTCGTTGACGATCAGCAGCTGTTCGGCGGTGTCGAGGTCGGGCGGCAGGGACTCGGCGGCCCCGCCCCGCACGGCCATCTGCACCAGGTCGACACGCTGGGTGAGCTTCGCGAGGACGGCCGAGACGCCGGCGGCGCCCGCCGCGGGCGGCCCGTCGAGGACCCCGGAGGACGTCAGCGGGGCCAGGGCGGCCGCTCCGGCCCCGGCGGGGTCGATGACGTGGACGGTGAACTCGCCGGGCGGGTAGACGGCCAGCAGGCGCGCCGCGTGGACGACGGCGGTGTCCATGGCCAGCCGGCGCAGCCGGTCCTCGTCCATCGTCATGGCGGCCTCGGAGCCGAGCCGGCCGCTGTCGATCCACAGCCCGCGCTCCAGCGGCAGCCGGACGAGCATCGGGATCCGCAGGTCGGGGCGCTCGGGCAGGTGTACGTCCCCGAGGCGCAGCGCCATGGGGATCTCCATCGGGACGCGGTAGGCGTGCCAGACGGGGTTGTCCCAGCCCGCGTAGGCGGCGGGGAGGGCCGGTTCGACCACCTCGGCCTCGGCGGTGAGCTGGGCGAGGTCGCGGTCGAGGACCTCGCGCGCCCGGGCGGTCAGCTCGTCGTGCTTGGCGCGGGCCGCCTCGCGGGCGGTGTCGCCGGCGCGGCCGATGCGGTTGCGGGGGTCGGACAGGACGCGGTCCAGTTCCTGTTCCATCCGGGACTCGGCGAAGTCGACGGCGCTGCGGTACGCGGCGACGGCGCGGGCCAGATCCTCGAACATGCCCCAGACCTGGTTGTAGAGGCGCTCGTCCATGGACCAGCCCGTCGCGTCGCCCGCGACGGGGCGCGGGGGCTGTCCGGGGGCGGCGGGCGGGGCGGCCGGGGGCGGGGGCGGCGGGGTGGAGGTGCGGCGGCCGGGGTGCGTGTAGTTGACGGCTCCGCCCGCGCCGGTGGGCGGGCAGGCCTGCGGCGGTACGGGGCCGGGCGGGGCCGGCGGCGGGGTCACGGGGCCGGGTTGCGGGGCCGCGGGCCCGGGCGCCGGTGAGTCGGGGCGGGCGCGGGCCCCGTCGGGCGCCGCGGGCAGGGGCGCCTGGACGGCGCTCGCGAGGTGGCGGGCGACCGCCTCCTGGATGGTGGCGGCGCACGCGCGCGCCTCCGGGAGGCCCTGGTCGCCGAGGAGGGCGGCGAGGCCGCCCGCGTACCCCTGGCCGACGGCGCGGACCTTCCAGGCGCCCTGGCGGCGGTAGAGCTCCAGGGCGACGACGGCGGACTCGGTGTCCAGGCCGGTGAGGGTGAACCCGGCGATCTCGGTGCCGTCGGTGGAGGTGACGGCGGCGAAGGGCGCGGCCGTGCCGCCGAAGCGGTCGGGGCCGCCCACGCCCTCGGGGAGCGCGAACAGCACGTGCACCAGGTGGACGCGCTCGGGCACGGCCTCCAGGTCGACGTGGAAGCGCAGCGCGGCGGCGGCCTGGCGGGAGACCTCGACGCCGGGGAGCGTGGGTGAGCCGGGGTGGGCGATCCACTCGGTGCCGGGGACGGTGCCCCCGGCGTCGGCGAGGGTGACGCAGGCCAGGACCGGCGCGCCGGCCGTCACCCGTATCTCCAGTCGGGTGTGCGGCAGGGGGTGGTTCTGTCCCCGGACCAGCTCGGCCGTCATCGCCTCTGTCCCCTCGTCGGTCTCGTGCGGTGCGCGTGGTGCGGTGTGGGTGGTGCCGTGTGAGCGGTGCGGTGCGGGTGGCAACGGTGCAGCTCCCGGCGGCCGTGGCCTGCCTCCGGGAGCTGCGTGTGCCGGTACGTACCGTGCGTGTGGTGTCGGCGATCCGATCCGCGGCCTGATCCGCGGGTCGCTCTACAGGTGCGGCAGGATCGACGGCATCAGGTCCTGGAACGTGCGGCCGTTGGCCGGATTCCCGAGGGCCGTCATCTGCCATCCGGCGCCGGCGCGGTGCACCTTCGCCATGATCTGCGCGGTGTACTGCCCGCCGCCGTCCAGCGTGTAGCGGGCGAGCTCCTGGCCGTTGGTCTCGTCGACGATGCGGCAGAAGGCGTTCTGCACCTCCTGGAACGTCTGTCCGGTGAACGAGTTCACCGTGAAGACGATCTGGTCGATGTGGACCGGGATCCGCTGGAGGTCCACGAGGATGGCCTCGTCGTCCCCGCCCTGTCCCGCGCCGCCGACCAGGTTGTCGCCGGTGTGCTTCACCGAGCCGTCGTCGCTGACGAGGTGACGGAAGAACACCACGTCGACCGGCTGCTTGTCGGCGAACAGCACCGCAGAGGCGTCCAGGTCGATCTCACGGGTGCGGGAGCCGAACAGGCCCCGGCGCGGGGCGGCCTGCCAGCCCAGCCCCATGCGCACCGCGGTCAGGGTGCCCCCGCCCCGCTTCTCCAGGCTGATGGCCTGACCCTTGGTCAGGTTGACCCCAGGGCCCCCGGGCGCACTGCCCTTGGATACGTCCACCACGCGCTGTCCCCTCTCGAATGGTTCCCCCGCAACCGTCCGTGTGCGGTTGCGCAGCACCCTACGCAGTCACGTCGTCGCAACAGGAGACATGGGCCGTTTTTGTGTCGGTCTTGCAACACATCGCACGGCCCGCCGCCCCCCGGGTCGTCAGACCTGTCCCGCCTCCCTCATCTGCCGCAACTCCTTCTTCAGCTCGCCCACTTCGTCGCGCAGCCGCGCGGCGACCTCGAACTGGAGCTCCGCCGCCGCGGCCCGCATCCGGTCGGTCATCTCCTGGATGATCCCGGCCAGTTCCTCGGCGGGGCGGTCGGTGAGCACCGCGCCCTGGGCGGCCGCCCTGCCGCCCTTGCCGCCCTTCGCGGCGGTCGCGGCCTTCCCGCCGAGCGACGGTACGGGGGCCTTGGCCGCCTTGCCGTCCTTCCCCTGCCGGTAGCCCGTGCCGAGCAGGGCCTCCGTGTCGATCTCCTCGCGGGCGATCGTCGCGACGATGTCGTTGATCTTCTTGCGCAGGGGCTGGGGGTCGAGGCCGCGCTCGGTGTTGTACGCGACCTGCTTCTCCCGGCGGCGGTTGGTCTCGTCGATGGCCTGGGCCATCGCCGGGGTGATCGTGTCCGCGTACATGTGGACCTGCCCGGACACGTTGCGCGCCGCCCGGCCGATGGTCTGGATCAGGGAGGTGCCCGACCGGAGGAAGCCCTGCTTGTCGGCGTCGAGGATCGCGACCAACGACACCTCGGGCAGGTCGAGCCCCTCACGCAGGAGGTTGATGCCGACGAGGACGTCGTACTCCCCGGAGCGCAGCTCGCGCAGCAGCTCGACGCGGCGCAGGGTGTCGACGTCGCTGTGCAGGTAGCGGACCTGGATGCCCAGTTCGAGGAAGTACTCCGTGAGGTCCTCGGCCATCTTCTTGGTGAGGGTGGTGACCAGGACGCGTTCGTCCTTCTCCGTGCGCTTGCGGATCTCGTGCACCAGGTCGTCGATCTGGCCCTCGGTGGGCTTGACGACGACCTCGGGGTCGATGAGCCCGGTGGGGCGGATGATCTGCTCCACGAAGCCGTCGCCGCGCGACAGCTCGTACTTCCCGGGGGTGGCGGAGAGGTAGACGGTCTGGCCGATGCGCTTCTGGAACTCCTCCCACTTGAGGGGCCGGTTGTCCAGCGCGGACGGGAGGCGGAATCCGTGGTCGACGAGGGTCCGCTTGCGGGACGCGTCGCCCTCGTACATCGCGCCGATCTGCGGCACCGTCACGTGCGACTCGTCGATGACGAGCAGGAAGTCCTCGGGGAAGTAGTCGAGGAGGGTGTTGGGGGCGGTGCCGGGGCCGCGGTCGTCGAAGTGCATCGAGTAGTTCTCGATCCCCGAGCAGGAGCCGATCTGGCGCATCATCTCGATGTCGTACGTCGTCCGCATGCGCAGGCGCTGGGACTCCAGGAGCTTGCCCTGCTTGTCCAGCTCGGCGAGCCGGGTCTCCAGCTCGCGCTCGATGCCGTTGACCGCCTTCTCCATGCGCTCGGGCCCCGCCACGTAGTGGCTGGCCGGGAAGACGTACAGCTCGTTGTCCTCGCTGATGACCTCGCCGGTGAGCGGGTGGAGGGTGGTCAGCGCCTCGATCTCGTCGCCGAACATCTCGATGCGGACGGCCAGCTCCTCGTACACCGGGAAGATCTCGATGGTGTCGCCGCGCACCCGGAACGTGCCGCGCGCGAACGCGACGTCGTTGCGGGTGTACTGGATCTCCACGAAGCGGCGCAGGAGCTGGTCCCGGTCGATCGTGTCGCCGACCTTGAGCGGCACCATCCGGTCCACGTACTCCTGCGGCGTACCGAGGCCGTAGATGCAGGACACCGAGGCGACCACGATCACGTCCCGCCGCGTGAGCAGGGAGTTCGTCGCCGAGTGGCGGAGCCTTTCGACCTCCTCGTTGATCGAGGAGTCCTTCTCGATGTAGGTGTCCGACTGCGGGACGTACGCCTCGGGCTGGTAGTAGTCGTAGTACGACACGAAGTACTCGACCGCGTTGTTCGGCAGGAGCTCGCGGAACTCGTTCGCCAGCTGGGCGGCCAGGGTCTTGTTCGGAGCCATCACCAGCGTGGGCCGCTGGAGCTTCTCGATCATCCAGGCCGTGGTCGCCGACTTGCCGGTGCCGGTCGCGCCGAGCAGGACGACGTCCTTCTCGCCGGCGCGGACGCGCTTCTCCAGGTCGGCGATGGCCGTCGGCTGGTCGCCGCTGGGCTGGTAGGAACTGACGACCTCGAAAGGCGCCACCGTACGTTCGATCTGGGAAACAGGCCGCATGGATCAACCGTACGGCCCCGCACTGACAGTCGGGATCGCACCGCCGTGACCTGCGCCGACGCTCTCAGGTCGGCCGGGAGGCGCGGGGGCGGGCGGCGCGCGGCGGGCGGCCGGTCACCAGTCGTGGAAGTCCGGGGAGCCGGCGCGGGGGGTCCTGGCGGGCGTCCGCTCGCGGTCGCCTTCGGGAGCCCACGGGGTGGTCCCGGACGGGCCCCGGTCCGCCCGGCGCGGGCGGGTCCGCTGCCGGGGGACGCCGACGCGCCCGCAGGGGCCGTGGCGGCGGGAGGCGGCGCGGCGCCGCTCGCCCAGCAGGACGACGGCGGTGACCAGCAGGACCAGCCCGGGGACCACCAGCAGGGCGGCGAGGAAGCCGGTCGGCGAGGTGGCCTCGCCCCCGGCGCCGGGCGCGCCGACCCGGACCCGCACCGCCGCCATCCCGGCGTAGTGCATCCCGGTCGCCGCGCCGCCCATCACCGCTCCCGCGGCCAGGGTGGGCGGGAGCCCCCGGCGCGAGACGACGAGCCACAGCGCGGTGGTCGCGCCGACGACGCCGATCAGGACGGAGAGCGCGACGGTCGAGGTGTCGTACTCCAGGCGCCCGGGCAGCCGGACGGCGTCCATGCCGAGGTAGTGCGTGGTGGCGAGCGCGAGTCCGGTGACCGTACCGCCGGTGACGAGGGCCAGCGGCGTGGATCCGCGGTATCCGACGACGAAGATCCCGGCGGCGGCCATCACACTCCCGACGACCGGGCAGGCGAGCGTCGTGAACCTGTCGTAGCCGACCGGCATCCCCTCCACGGTGAAGCCGGTCATCGCGACGAGGTACATGCCCCAGACACCGGAGCCGAGCGCGGCGGCGCCCAGTGCCAGTCGGCCCGGCGTCCAAGGACGGGAGGTACGGAGGGAGTGCGCGGCGCAGAGCAGGCCGAGCGCGGCGCCGAGGCAGGCCACCAGAAGCGCCGCCACGACCGTGCCGGGACCGTGGCTGAATCCGTCGATCGTCCCCTGCATAGCGGTATGCCCCTTCGCCCCTGGTGCGCCCTGTGCTCCCTGTGCGGAAGCCCCGGCCCGGGGCGAGGGTAGGACGGCCGGGCCGGTAAGCAAACAGTTACCCGGAGTTTTGTCGACATTGAGCCGGAAACGGCGAAAAAAGCAGGCGGGAAAGGGCTTTCTCCTGCCGCGACTTCAGGTACCAGGAGCAGAGGAGCACACATGTACGCACGCACGCCGGTGACCACGGCCGCACTGCTGGCCGCCGCGGCGCTGTTCCTGCCGGGCTGCACGACGGCGGCCCCGGCCGCGCACTCCGGCGGCGCGGCCGGGGCCCCCGTCGCACAGCCCGCCCCGGTCGTCATCGCGCACCGGGGCGCGTCCGCCTACGCGCCGGAGAACACGCTCGCCGCCGTCGACGCGGCGGCCGGCCTGGGCGTCGAGTGGGTGGAGAACGACGTCCAGCGGACCGAGGACGGGGAGCTGGTGGTCCTGCACGACACCACGCTCGCCAGGACCACCGATGTGGAGCGGGTCTTCCCCGGCCGCTCCCCGTGGAAGGTCGGGGACTTCACCGCCGCCGAGATCGCCCGGCTGGACGCCGGGAGCTGGTTCGGGCCGCGCTGGGAGGGCGTCCGGGTGCCCACGCTGAAGGAGTACCTGGGCGCCGTGGAGCGGAACCGGCAGAAGCTGCTCCTGGAGATCAAGGCCCCCGAGCTGTACCCGGGGATCGAGGCGGACATCCTGCGGGTGCTGGGGCGGGAGGGCTGGCTGGACCGCGCGCACGTGGAGGGCGGGCTCGTCGTCCAGAGCTTCGGCGCGGCGAGCCTCCGCGCGGTGCACCAGCGGCGGGCCGACCTCACGACGGGTTTCTTGGGCGCGCCCGCGGTGGCCGATCTGCCCGCGTACGCGGCGTTCGCGGACCAGATCAATCCGGCGCACGCGGCGCTCACCGGTGACTACGTGGAGGCGGTGCACCGCCTGAAGGGCCCGCACGGGAAGCCGCTACGGGTCAGTACCTGGACGGTGGACGGGACCGCGGACGCGGTACGGGTCGCGGGGCTCGGGGTGGACGGGATCATCACCAACAGGCCGGACGTGGTGCGGGACGCGGTGGGCGGCGGGGGGCCGGGCGCGGTGGAGGGCGCGGTGGGCTGAGGCGGCCGGGGCGCACACCCTCACAGGCGCTACTTTTACTCCTGTTTGCCCGCTTTGTGTACCCGGCCTAGGCTGAAAGTGATGCGGCAAACGGGCGATTCGACGTGCGGTTCGCGCCTCGCCCGCCAGAACGCGGAGAGCCCAAGGGCGAAGGGACGGCGAGCGGGCATGGCTGGAGGAAACGCGGCGGTCACGTATCTCAAGCCGGGCGAGGTGGAGGTCAGGACCACCGACTACCCGACACTCGAATTGCTGGACGGCCCCGGAGTGGATCCGGCGAACGCCGGCCGCACCTGCCGGCACGGGGTCATCCTGAAGGTCCTCGCGACCAACATCTGCGGCAGTGACCAGCACATGGTGCGCGGGCGCACGACGGCTCCCGAGGGATTGATCCTCGGGCACGAGATCACCGGCGAGGTCGTGGAACGCGGCCCCGACGTGGAGTTCATCGACGTGGGCGACGTGGTGTCGGTGCCGTTCAACATCGCCTGCGGGCGGTGTCGTAACTGCAAGGAGGGCCAGACCAGCATCTGCCTCAACGTCAACCCGTCCCGGGCCGGCGGCGCCTACGGCTACGTCGACATGGGCGGCTGGGTCGGCGGGCAGGCCCGCTACGTCATGGTGCCGTACGCGGACTTCAACCTGCTGCGCTTCCCCGACCGGGACGCCGCGCGGGAGAAGCTGCTCGACCTGACGATGCTGACGGACATCCTGCCGACCGGCTACCACGGCGCGGTGACCGCGGGGGTGGGCGTCGGTTCGACGGTGTACGTCGCCGGCGCCGGCCCGGTCGGACTGGCGGCCGCGGCGGCGTCGCAGTTGCTCGGGTCCGCGGTGGTCATCGTCGCGGACTTCAACACCGAACGCCTGGCGCAGGCCCGCAGCTTCGGCTGCGAGACGGTCGACCTCGCCCAGGGCCCGGCCGAGGAGCAAGTGGCGCAGATCCTGGGCGTGCCCGAGGTGGACTCGGCGATCGACGCGGTCGGGTTCGAGGCCAAGTCCCACGGCCGGGACTCCGACGACGCCCCGGCCACCGTGCTCAACTCGCTGATGGGCTTGGTCAGGGCGGGTGGCGCGCTCGGCATCCCGGGCCTGTACGTCACGGAGGACCCGCGCGGCATCGACTCGGACGCGCAGTCCGGCACGCTGCGGGTGCGGCTGGGGCTCGGCTGGGCGAAGAGCCACACGTTCTCGACCGGCCAGACGCCGGTGATGAAGTACCACCGGGCCCTGGCGATGGCGATCCTGCACGACCGGATCCACATCGCCAAGGCGGTCAACGCGACGATCCTCCCGCTGGAGGACGCGCCGTTCGGGTACGAGGAGTTCGACAAGGGTGTCAGCCGGAAGTACGTGCTGAACCCGAACGGGGCGCTGGACGGGGCCGAGGCGGCCTGACGGCTGCCTCCCGGACCGGGGCCGACGGGCCCGCGCGACGTCGTGGACGTTTGCGCGGGCCCGTCGTGTGCCAGGGATGGGGTCATGTCAGACACCACCACGCACCTGTCCCCCGAGGTACGGGACGCGCTCGCCGGGCGCCGTCCCGTCGTCGCGCTGGAATCGACCATCATCGCGCACGGGCTGCCGCGCCCGCGCAATCTGGCCGTGGCCCACGAGCTGGAGGAGCTCGTACGGTCCGGCGGGGCCGTCCCCGCGACGGTGGCCGTGCTGGACGGGCGGGCCCATGTGGGCCTGAGCAAGGACCAGTTGGAGCGGGTCGCCGGGGACACCTCCGTACGGAAGCTCGGTCATCGCGACCTGGCGCCGGCGCTCGCGGCACGGGCGAGCGGGGCGACGACGGTCTCCGCGACGGCGTTCCTCGCCGCGCGGGCGGGGATCCGGGTGTTCGCGACGGGCGGGCTCGGCGGCGTCCACCGCGGCTGGACCGAGACCCAGGACGAGTCGGCCGACCTGCGGCTCCTGGCGCGGACCCGGATCACGGTGGTCTGCGCGGGGGTGAAGTCGATCCTCGACGTGCCGGCGACGCTGCAACGGCTGGAGACGCTGGGCGTCGGCATCCTCGGGTACGGGACGTCGCACTTTCCCGGCTTCTACCTGTCGTCCTCGGGCGAGCCCGTCGACTGGACGGTCCGTACGCCGGACGAGGTGGCGGCGGTGATGCGCGCCCAGGACGCGCTGGGCGGGCCCGAGGCGGCGATCGTGGTCGCCAACCCCGTACCGGAGTCGGAGCAGTTGGACCCGGAGCTGCACGACAGGGTGCTGGCGGAGGCGCTGGAGGCGTGCCGGGAACGGGGGGTGACGGGGCAGGCCGTCACGCCGTTCCTGCTGGAGCGCCTGGTGCGCGGGACCGGGGGTGCGTCGCTGGAGGCCAACCTGGCGGCGGTACGCGGGAACGTGCGCCTGGCGGCGGCGATCGCGGGGGCGTGGTGAGGGGGCGTTCGGGTGGGGGTGCGGAGGGGGGTGGGCGTGGGTTGCTGGTGGTCGGGGACGTGGTCACCGATGTGGTGGCGCGCCACCGGTCGCCCCTGGCGCGCGGCACGGACACGACGGCCGACATCCGCCTCCTGCCGGGCGGCGCGGGGGCGAACGCGGCCTGCTGGGCGGCCCGTTGGGGGTGCGCGGACGTACGCCTGCTCGGCCGGGTGGGGACGGACGCGCGGGCGTGGCACGAGGCGTCGCTGCGGGAGGCGGGGGTCCGGCCGCGGCTGGTCGTGGACGACGAGGCGCCGACCGCCACGGTCATCTCGCTGGTGGACGCCTCCGCGGAACGGACCTTCCTCACCGACGGCGGCGCGTCGACGCGCCTGACCGCCGACGATTGGTCGCCCTCGATGCTGGACGGCGTCGGGCGGCTGCACCTGTCGGGCTACCTGTACTTCTCCGGGCCCGGCCGGGGGACGGCGGCCGCCGCGCTGGCCTCGGCGCGGGAGCGGGGCGTCGCGGTGAGTGTGGACCCGGCGTCGGTGGCGTTCGTCGGGGAGCTGGGCGTGGAGCGCTTCCTGGCGGCGACCACGGGCGCGGAAACGCTTCTCCCCAACGCCGACGAGGCGAGGCTCCTCACCGGGCTGGCGGACGCCGGGGCGGCGGCGGCCGCGCTGAGCCGGCGGGTGCCGGTGGCGGTGGTGACCCTGGGCGCGGCGGGCGCGCTGGTGGCCGAGGCGGGCGAGGTGACGGCCCGGGTGGCCCCGGTCGCGGCCCTCGCGGTCGACTCGACGGGCGCGGGCGACGCCTTCACGGGCGCCTACCTGGCGGCGCGCCTGGCGGGCGCGGACCCGCCGGAGGCCGCCGGGGAGGGCTGCCGGGCGGGCGCGGCGGCGGTGACCCGGGCGGGGGGCAGGCCGGGCCGGGAAGGGGGTCCCGCGGCCGGTTTCGCGGGGTGACGGGCGCCCGGGCGAAAAGGGGCGCGGCGGACCGATGAGTTTCGGGAGCCGTACGCGTCTACCTCGTACAACAGCCGGACCAGAGCGAACAGGGAGCACGGGATGAGCACGGAACAGCACACGGGCGAGGGTTTCTCCTACACCTTGGAGCGGACGCTCGACGTCCCCGCGGCGGCGGTGTGGGACGCCTGGACCGTCCCGGAGTCCTACGCGCAGTGGGCCTACGCCGCCCCGGGGACCGTCGAGATGGACGTACGGCCCGGTGGGGCGTGGAAGGCGACGATGGTGACCCCGGACGGCGCGGAGTTCCCGCTGACCGGTTCGTACGCCGAGGTCGACAGGAACCGGCGCCTGGTGACCGGCATGGACGTGCCGGGGAGGAGCGAGCAGGCGCTCATGACGCTCGAACTCGACGAGCGGGGCGCCGGCACGCACCTCGTGCTGAGCCAGACGTGCGACACGGCGGAGGAGCGCGACGGGGCCGAGCAGGGCTCCACGATGCTCCTGGACAGCCTGACGGCCTTCCTCGGGACCGCGCGCTGAACGAGGGCTGCGTGCGCCGGGGCCGTCCGCCGGGGTCGTCCGCCAGGGTCTAGGGCAGGCCGCCCCAGGCGGGGTGGCGGGGGTCGTCGGCCCGTACCACCACGTCGGCCGCCGAGGACGGGTCGACCTCCTCGTCGTACCGCTGGAAGGCGGGCAGCGTCCAGCGCTCGGAGTCGGCCGTCCGGCGGCGCAGGGCGTTCGGCGACAGGCCCAGGTGCACGGTGAGGTCGAACGGGAACCAGTGGCCCAGCAGGAACGGACCGTGTGTCACCAGTACGCCGCCGGGCGGGAGTTCGCGGGGCGCGCTGCGGGTGGCCCGGTCCGTGAGCGGGTCCCACAGGTCGGGCAGGACCTGTCCGCTGCCGCCCGGGTCCAGCGGTCCGAAGACCTCGCGCCAGAGCGCGCCGGTGTCGAACCACCCCTGGTAGTACGTGTCGGGGTCCTCGCGGCCGTACTCGTACCGCAGCGACGCCGGGCGCAGGAACCCGGCCGTGTCGATCACGAGGACCGACCTGCCGCGCAACCGCAGCGCGTCGGCGAGCGCGGCGGCGGGGGCGGCGGTCCCCGCGGCCGGCGCGCCGTCGACGGCGACGCGCAGCCACGGACCGCCGTCGGCCGGCGCCGTCTTCAGCACCCGCTCGGCCAGGGCGTCGGTCAGCCTGTCCCAGGTGATCGCTTCGAGTCGCACCCGTTCATCATCGGTCACCCCCGGCACTCACGCGTGCGCGCACCCCGGGGGTTCCGCGTCCTCGGACAGCGCGCTGCCGGCCGGCAGCAGGTAGGTGACGTACAGGACGACCGGCTCGGTGCCCAGGTTGCGGCCGATGTGGCGGTGCCGCGCCCCGGAGGGTTCGACGAACGACTTCCCGGCCGGGGTCTCCTCGACCGAGCAGTCGTCCAGGGTCCTGGTGAGTGTGCCGGACTGCACGACGGCGATCAGCTGGCCCCGGTGGTAGTGCCAGCCGGTGGAGCCGCCCGGCGCGACGGTGATGGTCCGCACGACCACGTCCGTCCGCCCCTTGGTCCGCACCTTCACGGTGCCGTCCGAGGTTCCCTGGGCCAGGATCGTGCCCGTGACGCCGCTGCCCGGTGTGGCGAGCGCGGCGGACGGCACCACCGCGAGCGCGGCCACCGACGCGGTGACCAGCGCCGCCCGGCCGGAACGGGCCGCGCGGGGCCACCGTGCCGCCCACCGGGGGCCTGCCGCGCGCCGTCTGCTCCAAGCTCTCATGGCTCCTCCAACTCATCTGCGGAGAGGCGGAGTTGAATCCCGGAGTCGAGTCCCGGAGAGTCCCCTCCGCCGACGACCGTGCCCAATCCGGTCACGCTACTCGATCCGCGCACACGGTCCGTCCGCTTCCCGCGACTTCGCGTGGCCGTGTCACGCGCCGCGCAGCGCCTTCGCGAGGGGGCCGTCGCCCGACACCTCGATCCGGCCGTCCCGTACCGCGTCGGCGAGCGCGAGCGTCCCGGCGCCCACCGCGCGGCAGGTGTCGGCGTCCAGGACGAGGCGGGCGTCGGGGGCGTCGGCGGGCCCGTCTCCGTACGCGACCGGGTTCGCGGCCGGGTCCGCGGCCCGATCCACGGCCTGATCCGCGACTGGGCCCGGTGCCCCGCCGCCCAGCCGGACGTGGAACACCCCCTCGTCCAGCCGCACTTCCACCACACCCTCCGCCCCGGCCCCCGCGCCCGCCGCGCACGCGGCGAGCACCGGCATCAGCGGTACGGCGAACCAGTGCGCCCGTACGGCGTCGGTGGGGCGGCGCTCGGCCAGGGCCGGCGCCCCCCACCGCGCCAGCGCGGTGAGCACCGGCAGCAACTCCCGCCCACGCTCGGTGAGTTCGTACACGACCGCAGCGGCCGGCGGGGGCAGCTTGCGGCGCGTGGCCAGTTCGTCGCGCTCCATGTCCTTGAGCCGCGACGCCAGCACGTCCGTGCTGACGCCGGGCAGATCGGCGTGCAGATCGGTGTAGCGGCGGGGGCCCGCCAGGAGTTCACGGACGATCAGCAGGGTCCAGCGGTCGCCCACGGCGTCGAGGGCGCGCGCGGCGGAACAGTACTGGTCGTAGCTTCGGCGGCGTGGCATGCGTCGCAGTCTAGACATGTTGTTGGACTTTCCAAGCGGACACTTGGTAAAACCAAGTGTCGCAAGAATCGCCCGAAGGTCGAACGAGGTCTGGGAGCCCACCGCATGGAATTCCGGCAGTCGAGCAAGCTCAGCGAGGTCTGTTACGAGATCCGCGGCCCGGTCATCGAGCAGGCCGACGCCCTGGAGGAGGCGGGCCACAGCGTCCTGCGCCTCAACACCGGCAACCCCGCGGCCTTCGGCTTCGAGGCGCCGGAGGAGATCGTCCAGGACATGATCAGGATGCTGCCGAAGGCCCACGGCTACACGGACTCGCGCGGGATCCTCTCCGCCCGCCGCGCCGTCGCCCAGCGCTACCAGACCCTGGGCCTGACCGAGGTGACCGTCGACGACGTCTTCCTCGGCAACGGCGTGTCCGAACTGGTCTCCATGGCGGTGCAGGCGCTGCTGGAGGACGGGGACGAAGTCCTCATCCCCGCACCGGACTTCCCGCTCTGGACGGCCGTGACGACCCTGGCCGGGGGCCGGGCCGTGCACTACCTCTGCGACGAGTCCGCGGAGTGGTACCCGGATCTGGAGGACATGGCGGCCAAGATCACCGACCGGACCAAGGCCGTCGTGATCATCAACCCCAACAACCCCACCGGCGCGGTCTATCCGCGCGAGATCGTCGAGGGCATCCTCGACCTGGCGCGCCGCCACCAGCTGATGGTGTTCGCCGACGAGATCTACGACCAGATCCTCTACGACGACGCGGTGCACCACAGCGCGGCCGCCCTCGCCCCCGACCTGGTGGTGCTCACGTTCTGCGGGCTGTCGAAGACGTACCGCGTGGCGGGTTTCCGCTCCGGCTGGCTGGTCGTGACGGGGCCCAAGCAGCACGCCCGCAGCTATCTGGAGGGCCTGACCATGCTGGCGTCGATGCGGCTGTGCCCCAACGCGCCCGCGCAGTACGCCATTCAGGCCGCGCTCGGCGGGCGGCAGTCCATCCACGAGCTGACGGCGCCGGGCGGGCGGCTGCGCGAACAGCGCGACCGCGCCTGGGAGAAGCTGAACGAGATCCCCGGCGTCTCGTGCGTCAAGCCGAAGGGCGCGCTGTACGCGTTCCCGCGCCTCGATCCGAAGGTGCACCGCATCCACGACGACGAACGGTTCGTGCTGGACCTGCTGTTGCGCGAGAAGATCCAGGTGGTGCAGGGCACGGGCTTCAACTGGTCCCGCCCGGACCACTTCCGGATCCTGACCCTGCCGTACGCCGACGATCTCGACGCGGCGATCAGCCGTATCGGCCGCTTCCTGGGCGGCTACCGGCAGTGAGGCCGGGAACGGGAGCGGGCTCGGGAGCGTAGCCGGCTCCCGAGCCCTGTGAGTGCCACCATGTGCACACGCCGGCACACTTGAGGACTCAGGTCAGCATGATGTCGTCGCGTCCTGCCTTTGGACCACCGCGCATCGAGCTGCGCAGACCGGAATTGAACCGGCATTTCGACGTCCGGGGCCTGAGTCCGGTCGATCCGGCGATCGGTGGCGAATGCTGAGTCTGGAGCAATAGTCTGAGATTGATCGCGGTCTGCCTCTGCCAGTTGGGCCACCGAGGCAGGAAGTGCCACGGGGAGGACTCGAACCTCCACAGGAACCGCGCCTTTCACGACAAGCCTCAGTTTCAGCTTGCGCTCCTCGCGCACCCCGGCCGGCGTCTGTGCGTCAGCCGGGGAATCAATGAGGCTACCCGAACAGGTAGCCGAACACGGCGTCACCCACCCGCTGGTCGGTGACCTCGGCGCCGTTGGCCTCCTCGCGCGCGAACTTCACGGCCTGCTGGAGCTTCTCCACCCGGTCGAGCAGTTCGTTGACCCGCCGAGCCGGCAGGGCGCCGCTGAACTTGGTCGTCGTCCAGTAGCCGACCGGGATGTCCTCGTAGTACACCTCGACCTGCGCCGGGTGCTTCTCCGTGGCCTCGGCCTTCACGTGGTTGCGCGGGACCTTCTTCGTACGGAGCGTCCGTACCGCCTCGGTCTTCCACGCGTCCGTCGACGGGTCCTGGCTCCAGGCCTCCGACGCGTCCAGCACGGGGAGCTTGCGGACGAAGGTGTTGAGGTCCGTCAGCTGCTTCTCCAGGAAGAGGAGGTACGAGACGGGCACGGCGGCCACCAACACCCGTCCGTCCACGGTGACATCGGCGCGCGCCTCGCAGTTCGCCCAGTCCTTGGTGGCGGTCACGTCGAACAGCCGCGTCAGCGACTTCGCGGTGTCACGCAGCACGTCCTCGGCCTGGACCTGGACCCGGGTCGACTCGGGCGGCAGCTGCTCGCCCTCCTCGTCCTTGGCCTGGTACGTACGGGAGATGCCGACGAGCAACGCCGGCTTCTGGAGCCCGTGATGAGCCGCCGTGAGGTCCTGGTGCGCCTTGGCCTTGACGCCTTTCTCGACCGCGATGATCTGATTGAGTTTCGCCACGACCGAGACACTAGCGACAAGTCGGCGTCCCATCGAACGATTATTCGGCGCCGCGTACCTTGCCTCCGAACTTTCCGGGATCCGGTGGCCGAGGATGTCGAGAACGGGCCACCGGCTCCGTCCCCGGTGCGTCCGCGGCCACCACCGGCCGCGCGAGGAAGAAGGAGAGAGCAGCATGGCGATTCAGCGGATGGACAACGTCGGCATCGTCGTCGAGGACATGGACGCCGCCGTCGCGTTCTTCGTGGAGCTCGGCATGGAGGTGGAGGGCCGGGCGCGGGTCGAGGGCCCTGTCGCCGACGGGTGCACCGGGCTCAAGGGCGTGCGCTGCGACATCGTGATGGTCAGGACCCCGGACGGTCACGGCCGGCTCGAACTGGCGAAGTACCTGAGCCCCGCGGCGATCGACCCAGGACCGCGCGACCGGCCGCACAACATCCTGGGCACGCACCGCGTCATGTTCGCCGTCGACGACCTGGAGGACACCGTCGCCCGCCTGCGTCCTCACGGCGCCGAACTCGTCGGCGAGATCGCCCGGTTCGAGGACAGCGTCCTGCTCTGCTACCTCCGCGGCCCGGAGGGCGTCATCGTGGGACTGGCCCAGGAACTGAACTGAGAAGGCGTACCGGCCCGCGATCCGCCGGACCCGCGACGCCCCCCGCGGTCCGTTCCGGGTTCAGAACCGTACGGGCAGCTCCCGCAGGCCGCGGGCGCGGGTGGAGGGGCGCCAGCGCAGGGTTTCGGGCGGGGCGTCCAGGGTGAGGCGGGGGAAGCGCTCCAGCAGGGCCGTGAGGGCGATCTCGGTCTCCAGGCGGGCCAGCGGGGCGCCCAGGCAGTAGTGGATGCCGTGGCCGAGGGCCAGGTGACCCGCCGTGTCGCGGTCCAGGACCAGGCGGTCGGCGTCCGGGAAGCGCCGCGGGTCGCGGTTGGCGGAGCCGAGGGAGAGCAGCACGGTCTCCCCCGCCGGTACGGTCACCCCGCCGATGGTCACGTCCTCCACCGGGAAGCGGCGCAGGGCCGTCAGCGCGGGGCTGTCGTACCGGAGGAACTCCTCGACCGCCGCGGTGGTCCTGGCCGGTTCGGCGCGCAGCGCGGCGAGTTGGGCCGGGTCGCGCAGGAGGGCGAGGGTCGCGGTCCCGATGAGCTGGATGACGTTCTCGTAGCCCGCGAAGAGGATGAGGAAGGCGAGGGACACCAACTCGTCCTCGCTCAGCCGGTCGTCGGACTCGTCCCGGGCGGCGGTCAGCGCGGACAGCAGGTCGTCGGCGGGCTCGGCCCGCTTGCGGTCGACCAGGCCGGTGAAGAACGCCAGCAGGGCGCGGACCGCGTTCTTCATCCCCTCGGGACGCGCGGGGTCCGGGGTGATCAGGTCGTCGGTCCACTCCCGGAAGTCGCGCCGGTCCTCCGGCGGTACGCCCAGCAGCTCGCAGATGACGGCGATGGGCAGCGGGGCCGCGTAGGCGGCGACCAGGTCGGCGCGGCCCGCCGGGGCCATCGCGTCGAGCAGTTCGTCGGCGGTGCGGCGGATGGGCTCCCTGAGCCTCTCGGTGCGCCGGGCGGTGAACGCCTGGACGACGAAGCGCCGGATCCGCGTGTGGTCCGGCGGGTCCATGTTGAGCAGGTTCGCGTCGAGCGCCGGCGGCAGGGAGAAGCCCTTGTAGTTGCCCGGCAGGGCGTGCCGCTTGTCGAGGGACAGCCGGGGGTCGGCAAGCGCCCGCCGCACGTCGTCGTAGCGGGTCACGAGCCACGCGGACGTCCCGTCGGACCCGGTGATCCGCCGCACGGGCGCGGTCTCGCGCAGCCGGGCGTAGACCTCGTACGGGTCGGCCAGCAGCTCGCTCGTGAGGTCGCCGGGCGCGGGGGTGCCGGGAGTGCCCGGCGCGGGGGACGGGCCGGGGGTCGAAGGTGCCATGGGACCAGCGTAGACAGGTGGGCGGGGCGGCGAGGACGCCAGTCCCGGCGGGTGGGCGGCCCGGAGGGACCGCCGTCTGTCACCGGCCGAGGAGGGCGGTGAGGGCGCCGACCGGGTCGGTGTCGGGGGTGCCTCGGGGCCACCAGTCCTCGCGGTCGCGGTCCGACTCGTAGCCGTACCAGAGGCCGTCGCGGCCGAAGCGGAGTTGGAGGACCGGGGTGGAGAGGCGGTTGCGCCAGGGGCGGAAGTGGGGGTGGTCGGCGGCGGCGAGGGCCGGGCGGGCGCGGTCGAAGGGGCCGGCCGGGGGGTCCCAGGCCTCTTCGAGGGCGGCGAGGCCCGCGAGGCCGCCCTGCCGCCAGGCCGCGACGGCGCGGGCGAGGTCGGTGGGGGTGTGGTCCGTGCCGGCGCCGAGGTCGCGGTAGAGGGCGCGGGAGGAGGCGGTCAGTCCGGAGCCGGGGTGCGCGGCGGCCAGCCGTACCGCGTCCTGCCAGGGGGTGAGCGCGCCGACCGGGTCGAGGCCGGTGGTCAGGAACGTGTGCGCGCGGGCCGCCGCCTCCGAGGCGAGGAGGTCGAGCGCGAGCGGGTCGGGGGCGCCGGGGGCCTGCGGGTAGGCGGGCGGGCGGCCGGGGCGGTCCGGGGTGCGGAAGGGCGGCGGGAGCGCGGGCAGCGTGCGGGGGGCCAGGGCGGTGGCCGCCGGGACCGTGGGCATGGGCGGCGGCGCGGCGGTCCGCTCGACGACCGAGCGGGTCGCGTTGCGGCGCGTCAGGTCGGCCAGGACCTCCAGCTCGCCGCGCCCGCGCATCAGGAACAGGACGAAGGGGTCCTTGTCCAGGAGCCGGGCCGTCTGGTAGCAGAGGGCGGCCGCGTGCTTGCACGGGTAGCCGTCGTCGGGGCAGGAGCAGTCCGGGGTGAGGTCGCCGCCGGCGGGGAGCAGGTCCGCGGTGGCGGCGAGGGCGTGCGGCATCTCCTTGTCGAGGAGGGCCGCGATGTGGTCGGGGCGGGCCGCCGCCGCGTCGAGGAGGTCCTCCCAGTCCCCGTCGTCCAGGGTGCGCAGGCGGATCTCCGTGCGGTACGGCCGGGGCCTGGAGCCGCGTACGTAGGCGGTGACGCGGCCCGGGGTGACGGTGATCGCGTCGACGTGGCCGCCGCCCGCGTACACCCGGCCGCGGCGCAGGCGGGCCGGGTCGAGGGCGGTGTCCTCCATGGACTCCACCCACGCGTTGCCCCACCAGGTGCTGGCGAACCCGCTCGCGAAGGCGCGCGCGGCCTCGTCGTCCGGGGCGCCCGCGCGGGGTGCGCCGGTGCCGTCGGCCGGGTTCCCGGGGCGGGGCGGCAGCGCCGGGAACGTACGGCGGCGGTCGTCCTGCCGCACGGCGCGCGGGGCCGTCATGTCTGCCGCCGCAGGGAGACCAGGTCGGCCAGCTCCCGGTCGGTCAGCTCGGTCAGGGCCGCCTCGCCCGAGCCGAGGACCGCGTCCGCGAGGGCGCGCTTGGCCTGGAGCATCTCGGCGATCCGGTCCTCGACCGTGCCTTCCGCGATGAGCCGGTGGACCTGGACGTGCTGGGTCTGGCCGATGCGGTACGCGCGGTCCGTGGCCTGCTCCTCCACCGCCGGGTTCCACCAGCGGTCGAAGTGGACGACATGGCCGGCGCGGGTGAGGTTGAGGCCGGTGCCCGCGGCCTTGAGGGAGAGGACGAAGACCGGGGTCTCGCCGGACTGGAACCGGTCGACCATGCGCTCGCGCTCCGCCACCGGCGTGCCGCCGTTGAGCAGTTGGGAGGGGATCGCGCGGGAGGCGAGGTGCGCGGAGAGCAGCCGCGCCATGCTCACGTACTGGGTGAAGACCAGGACGGAGCCGTCCTCCGCGAGGATCGTGTCGAGCAGCTCGTCCAGGAGGGCGAGCTTGCCGGAGCGGCCCGTCAGCCGGGCGGTGTCCTCCTTCAGATACTGCGCGGGGTGGTTGCAGATCTGCTTGAGCGCGGTGAGCAGCTTCATGACGAGGCCGCGGCGGGCGATGCCCTCGGCGGCCTCGATGGCGGCCATCGTCTCGCGGACGACCGCCTCGTACAGGGAGGCCTGTTCGCGGGTGAGGGCGACGGGGTGGTCGCTCTCGGTCTTGGGCGGCAGCTCGGGCACGATGCCGGGGTCGGACTTCTTCCTCCGGAGCAGGAACGGGCGCACGAGGCGGGCCAGCCGCTCCACGGCCTGTTCGTTGTCGGCGTCCTTGACGTCGGCCGCGCGCGCGTTCTCCACGTTCTCCACGATGCGGGCGTGGCGGGAGCGGAAGGCCTTGAGCGGGCCGAGCAGGCCGGGGGTGGTCCAGTCGAGGAGCGCCCACAGCTCGGACAGGTTGTTCTCCACGGGGGTGCCGGTGAGCGCGATCCTGGCGGGCGAGGGGATCGTGCGCAGGGCCTTGGCCGTGGAGGAGAACGGGTTCTTGACGTGCTGGGCCTCGTCGGCGACGACCATCCCCCAGTCGTGGGCGGCCAGTTCGGCGGCGCTGGAGCGCATCGTGCCGTAGGTGGTGAGGACGAAGCCGTCGCCCGCCTCGTCCAGGGAGCGTCCCGCGCCGTGGAAGCGGTGCACGGCCACGCCGGGGGCGAAGCGGGTGATCTCCCGCTGCCAGTTGCCGAGGAGCGAGGCCGGGCAGACGACCAGGGTCGGCGCCGGGTGCGCCCGGTGCAGGTGCAGGGCGATGACGGTGATGGTCTTGCCGAGGCCCATGTCGTCGGCGAGGCAGCCGCCGAGGCCGAGCGAGGTCATCAGGTCCAGCCAGGCGAGGCCGCGCAGTTGGTAGTCGCGCAGCGTGGCGGTGAGGGCGGGCGGCTGGGGCACGGCCTTCGGGCCCGCGACGAGCCGGTCGCGCAGCACGGCCAGGGCGCCCGTCGGGACGGCCGCCACCGTCTCGCCGTCGACCTCCGCCGTGCCGGTGAGGGCGATCGCGAGGGCGTCGACGGGCTCCAGGAGGCCCAGCTCCCGCTTGCGTGCCTTGCGGACGAGGGCGGGGTCGACGACCACCCACTGGTCGCGCAGCCGCACGATGGGGC
Source organism: Streptomyces liangshanensis (assembly GCF_011694815.1). NCBI lineage: Bacteria > Bacillati > Actinomycetota > Actinomycetes > Kitasatosporales > Streptomycetaceae > Streptomyces > Streptomyces liangshanensis. The sequence goes on along the minus strand of NZ_CP050177.1, from coordinate 6,034,183 downwards.
GGGTGGACTCGGCGAGCGCGTCCATCTCCCGCTCGGTGAGGGCATCGCCGTCGAGCGCCACCTGCCAGTTGAACTTGAGCAGCTCCGCGCTGTCGAAGAACGGGGTGCCGTCGGTGGCGGACCCGGGGGCGGCGCGGACCACCGCCGACGCGGTGAGCGAGCGCACCAGCTCCCGGGGCCAGTGCACGGCGACCCCGGCCGCGGCGAGGCGGGCGGCGGCGGGGCCGAGCAGGTCGTACAGCTCGTCCTCGGAGAGCGACAGCGCGTCGGGGACGTCGCGCTCCAGCAGCCGTCCGAGGGGGGTCCAGACGCGTGCGGCGCGGCGCAGGGCGAGCATCGCGTCGACCCGGGCCCGGGGGCCGAAGCTCGCGTCCCCGTCGCCCGCCCACAGGCGGCCGGCGTCCAGGACGAGGGTGGGGTCGGCGAGGCTGTGGACCTGGACGAGGGCGGCGCCGGCGCGGCGCGTGATCGGGTCGGCGCCGGTGCCGGCGTCGGCGCGGCGCGGTGTCAGGGGGCCGCCGGGCCGGGAGGCGGCGGTGTCCGCCGCCTCCTCGCCCGCTCCGGTCGTGTCGAAGAGGTCGTACGCGGACAGGTCGAGGCGCAGCGACACCCGTACGCCCGCGTCCATGCCGGCCGCTGCCTCGGCGGCCCATGTCCGGGCGCCCGGCAGATGCTGGGCGGCCCGGGCGGCGAAGGGCTTCCCGGCGGCGAACGCCGCGGCGGGCGTACGGGGCAGGGCGTCCGCCACGGCGTCCAGGAACGCCCGTACCAGCGCCTCGGGGTCCGGCAGGCTGAGCCCGCGCGGGTCGGCGCCCGGACCGGTCACCCGCTCCTCCTGGCCCGTCCCCGGCTCCGGGTCCGCGACCGGTACCGCGTACGCCTCCGGAGGCATCGCGGCGGCGATCGCCCTCAGCTGCGCGATGTCGTCCGCGTCGAGCGGGCCCGCCCGCCAGGCGTCGTGGTCGGAGGCGGTGAGCCCGGGCAGCAGCCTGCCGCGCGCGGCCAGCTGGAGCGCGTGCAGCGCGGCGGCCCCCCAGCACGCCGAGGCGGGATGCGCGGACCTGTCCCGCCGGGCGCGGGCCAGCAGCGGGACGGCGTCGGCGACGGGCATCACCAGGGCGGGCACCGGACGCGCGTCGATCCGACCGTCCTCCCCGCGCCGGACGACCGTGATCTCGCCGCGCTCCGCCCGGCCCGTGATCTCGTCACCACGCGCCCGCCCCCGCGCGGCGCCGGTCCCGCCAGCGGGGCCCGGCGGAGTCCCGTCCTCGTCCGGCCAGGCGGGCAGGTCCCCCTCCGGGGCCCAGAAGGCGACGCGTCCCTCGCGGGGCAGCCCGGCGGGCAGGAAGACGGCCGCGCAACGCGTGAGACCGGGCGGCACGGACGAGGACAGGACGCCGGACGACAGGACGGACGGCGGGCCGGACACGGCACCGGACGGGGCGCCGGCAGTCCCGCCCGGCAGGGGCGCGCGGGACGACGGCCGCACGGCGGTATGCGTGATTCGCTCCATGACGCCACCTCCCTCCCACCCCAGGATCCACCCCGGGATCCGACTGACTGCGAGTCTAGGCGGGGGGTCTGACATCACGGTCCGACAACCGGCCCCGGACCGGCGTCCTCGCAGGTCAGCGCAGCCCCTCCCAGACCGCCCTGGTCGCCGCCCCCGGATCCGCGACGGCCTCGGCGACCGTCGCGCCCGCGGCCCCGTCCCCGCTCCCGGCCCCCGCCCCCGCCCCCGCCCCGAACACCATCGTCGTCCGCGTGTCCCGGTCGTACGCCCGCCAGCCCGGATCGCCCGTCCTCGCGAACTCCACCCACGCCCCGTGCATCGCGTCGGCGACGCCCTGCGGCGCGTCCTCGCCCAGCATCGGGGCGTACACCGGGTCGCGCAGCCGGTCGAACACGAACCCCAGCTCGGCGGAGTGGCACGCGCCCAGCCGGCCGCCGAAGCGCGGGGAGCGCCACGCGAACTCGTACACGTACGAGCCGGGGACCGCCTCGGCGAGCCGGATCGCCGGGATCCGGTAAAACCAGTCCGTCACGAGCGCGTCGTACAGCTCGCCGGCGCCCGCCCCGGGCCGCGCCTCCCCGTACCGGGCCAGCGCGGGCCCCGGATCGAGGCCGTACGCGCGCGCGGTCGCGCGCAGCCTGTCCCAGGTCAGCAGGTCCAGCCGTCCCGACGGCACGAGGAACAGCCGGTACTCCTCCCGGTTGCTGCCGACGAGCAGGTCGACCCCGCGGTCGGGCCCGGGCAGGATCAGCCGGGGCCGCACCGGCTCGAACGGCATCAGGTTGACGGCGGCCTCGCCCCACAGGGAGGGGTCGGGCCGGGCCACGATCTCGGCGCGCAGCTCGGTCTGCGCGGGGAGCAGCAGGCCGGCGGGCACCCCGGCGAGGGCCTCCGCGGTGGGGGCGACGCCCAGTTTCTCCGCCAGGCGGGCCGTGACCAGCCGCGCGGAGGCCGGGGTGAGGAAGTGGTGGGCGCCGCCGCTCTGGAGGATCGCCCGCCGGAAGAGCCCCTTGGCGCGGTCCATCCCGAGCAGCACGCCGATGCTCATGGCCCCGGCCGACTCGCCGAAGACCGTGACCCGGTCGGGGTCACCTCCGAAGGAGGCGATGTTGTCCCGTACCCACTCCAGGGCCGCGATCTGGTCGAGGAGGCCCCGGTTGTCCGGTACGCCGTCCAGGTGGCAGAAACCTTCCGCCCCGAGGCGGTAGTTGAAGGTCACGCACACCACGCCGTCCCGGGCGAAGGCCGTCCCGTCGTACGCGGAGGTGGAACCGGACCCGTTGGCGAACGCGCCTCCGTGCACCCACACCATGACCGGGAGCCGCGCGCCGGGCCCGCGAGAGGGGGTCCAGACGTTCAGGTTGAGGCACGACTCCCCCGGCTCGCCCGGGATGACGTTCTCCGGGACGAGTGCGTCGAGGGGCGGTGCGTAGGGCGCCTTCGGGGCGGTCGGGCCGTACGCGACGGCGGGGCGCACGCCCTCCCACGGCTCGACGGCCACGGGCGCGCCGAACCGGGGCGCGGTCGCGTACGGGATGCCGAGGAACGACGTCACACCCGTGGTGGCGGACTCACGGCCTCGGACCTGCCCCTGACGGGTCGTGCACTGCGGTTCCATACGCGAGATGTACCCCGGCGGCGCCCGCGGGAGCCCCGGGAGCGCCGCCCGGTGTCCCCCGGTTCCGCCGCCGCCCCGGTCGGTCCGTAGCCCGGCCGGCCGCACATCTGGTGCCGCTCCCCGCCGGATCCGGCAGTGTGGCGAGCACCTGCCCGACGCCCCGTACCGACCCACCGGGCCCACGAGGCCCACGGAACCCACCGAGCCCATCGAGCCCACCAGACCCACCGAGCCGGGCGGGCCCGTCCGGTCCACCCATCCACAGACGAGGACGGCCCCATGTCCGTGACCGACCACCGGCGCCTCGGCATCGCCGCCGGGGCAGTGCTCCTGACCTTCGCCGTCGCCGGCTGCTCCGGCCTCGGCCGGACCTCGGTGGGCACGATCGTGTACGAGTCCGGGAACAAGCGCGAGGTCCAGGAGTCGAACCCCCGCGTCACCGGCTGCCACCGGCTCGTGCCCGGCGGCGCCGTCGACCTCACGAACCGCACCCTGGTCGACATGAAGATGTACCGGACCCCGGACTGCTCGGGGAAGTACGCCCAGTACATCGCCACCACGCTGAACGACGTGATCGCCCCCGGCGCCACCCCCTGGCGGAGCTACCGCTTCGTCCACTGAGCGACCAGCTCCGCCGTACGGGACCGGCGGACCACGGCCAGGAAGACCAGCGGGACGGCCAGGATCAGCGGCGTCAGCAGGTTCTCGCCGTCGAAGACGGTCAGCTGGGTGACGAAGGCGCCGGCCATCAGCCCGACGAGGGCGATCGCGGCCACCCCGGACAGCCGCGGGATCAGCAGCGCGACGGCGCCGGCCAGCTCCAGCGCCCCCACCAGGTACATGAACCAGTCGCCGAGACCGATGGTGTCGAAGGACTCCGCCGCCGAGGAGTGCCCGACCAGCTTGGGCGAGGCGCTGGCTATCCCGAAGAACAGCGCGAGCACGATCTCCAGCCCGCGCGCCGTGACGCGCACCCGGCGCGAGGGGGCGTACGCGCCGGTGGACGTGATCGGGTTCAGGGCCTGTGACATGGTTTTTCCTCCGTCTGGTCGAGCGCCGGGCGGCGCTGTCGGGAGGTAGACGGAGGGTCGTGCCCGAACTCATCGCTCGCGGCGGAACCCGTTTCATCTAGTCCGATTCACCCCACTTCACACTCTTCGTCCCTGTCGGGGTCAGGGGCCGCGCCGGCGGGTAGACCCACCACGGGAGGTGCGAGGGATATGCGCACCGGAAGTGAGCCGACCACCGCGCGCAGTGCGCTGCGGATGCGGTTCTGGCTGAGCGTGTGGGGGGTGATCTGGGCCGTCTTCGGCACGGTGGCGTTCGCGGTCGCCGGGCGGTTCGGCTGGTCGCTGGCATGCGGTCTGCTGCTGCTCGCCGTGCTGACGGACCTGGTGGTGGTCGTGTGGCGGATCAGGCGGAGAGCGCGGGGGACGGACCGCGACGACCGGTACGGCGGACGGCGCTCACGGCGGTGACCGTACGTGAGCGGTCGGGCCCGACAAGTGAGCGGCCTCCATGGCGCTCGCCCCGGCGGGGTCAGTCCTCGTCGTGCGAGGTGCCGTCCCGCGCGTCGCTGTCGAAGCGCGCCGCCTTCAGGTACTCCGGCTTCGGGTCCAGCGCCGCCGCCAGCCGGAAGTGCCGGGTGGCCTGGTCGGGGCGGCCCGCGCGCTGGTACGTCCTGGCCAGGGCGAAGTGCGCGTACGCGTTGTCCGGCTCGCGCTCCAGGACCAGCTCGAACTCCAGCTCGGCCGGGCGCAGTTGGGCCGCCGCGAAGAACGCGCGGGCGCGCAGCAGCCGGGCGGCGGTGTTCTCCGGGTGGGCCGCGATCACCGAGTCGAGCAGCTTCACGGCCCCGCGCGGGTCCCGCGCCGCCAGCAGTTGCTCGGCCGCGCGATAGTCGATGACGTGGGTCTCCGGGCTCTCGGGCACGGTCGCATCCTTCCCTAGCTGCGCGGCTTCAACGCCGCACCTGGCGGTGCTATTCCATTCTCCCGCGCCGGCCGGACTCCGCCGCGCGTTCCGGCAGGCTCTCCCAGACCTCGCGGACCTGCGGTTCCAGTTTCTCCAGCGGGCCGTCGTTGTCGATGACGACGTCCGCGACGGCGCGGCGTTCCTCGCGTGTCGCCTGCGCCGCCATGCGCTCGCGCGCGGCGGCCTCGGTCATGCCCCGGGTGCGTACGAGCCGGTCGATCCGGGTCTCGGACGAGGCGTCCACGACGACGACCAGGTCGTACAGCGGTGCCATGCCGTTCTCGACGAGGAGCGGCACGTCGTGGACGACGATCGCGTCCTGCCCGGCGGCGGCCTCCAGCTCGGCGGAGCGGGCGCGTACCAGGGGGTGGACGATCGCGTTGAGCGCCTGGAGCCGCTCGGGGTTCCCGAAGACGATCGCGCCCAGGGCCGGGCGGTCGAGGGTCCCGTCGCCGGTCAGCACGCCGGGGCCGAACTCGGCGACCACGGCGGCGAGCCCCGGGGTGCCCGGCTCCACCACCTCGCGCGCGATCCGGTCCGAGTCGACGACCACCGCCCCGTAGCCCGCCAGCAGCCGCGAGACCTCGCTCTTGCCCGCGCCGATCCCGCCCGTGAGTCCCAACCTCAGCATGGGCTCAGCCTAGGGGGTCCCGGGCGCCCGGCGGGTTCGGGAGCCCTTGACGCGACAGCGCGCGTACGGTCCGCCGTGACCTCCGGCGATCCGTACGCGCGCCCGTCCACGGACAGGAGGCGCACGGCCTGCCTGTCCGGTGGACGACCTACTTGGTGCGGTACGCGTCGATGACCGTCTGGGTGAACACTCCCCCCTTGCGGTCGCTGAACTCCGCCTTGAACGAGACCGTGCCGCCCGCGCCCGGGTTCACCACGGTGACCTTCCCGCCGCGCACCGGGAGCCGTGACCAGGTCGAGCCGTGGTCGGAGGAGGCGTACACCGTGAGCGACCTGAGGCCGTGCTCCCCCGAGCCCTGGACCGTGACCGGCACGCTCTGCGAGGCACCCGCCACCGCCCAGCCGTCGAGGCCGATCTCCGGCGTGAAGCGCACCACGCTCACCGGGAGGGAGGTGGGCTTCTTGGTGCGGGCGGAGGTGAACTCGGCCGTCCAGGTCACCTCCGTACTGATGGCGGACACACCGGCCTCGCGCCGGATCCCGCCGGTGGCGATGCGGTAGCGGGCCTTGTCCTTCGGCAGGTCGAAGGACGTGGTGTCGAGCACGCCTTGCGCGGAGCCGTACTTCACGCCGTCGCGGTACAGGGAGGTGTACGAGGTGAGCGGGTCGTACAGGCTCAGGCCGTCATGGCCCGCCCCGTCGGCGAAGGGCCTGATCGAGCCGGTCAGGTGGTCGCCGTCGCGGACCAGTCCGACCCCGGCGTCACCGAGGGCGGGGCCGAAGACACCGGCGTTGAAGGTCTCGGTGTACGTCCGGCCGCCCCGGTACGTACGGGCGGGCGTACGGTACTCCGCCTCCACGACGCGCCCGTTGACCTGCTGGAACGTCCGCGTCCAGGCGGGGCCCTCCAGGAGGTGGGTGGTGACCGTGCCGGGCAGGTCGGCGCTGGTGTAGAGCGGGATCGGGAAGCCCGGCGTACTCGCGATCACACCGGACCGCCCCTCGGCGGGGGTGCCCAGCCGGGAGTCGAGCCGGGCGAACCGGTCCAGCCGCGGGCGCAGGGTCGCGCCGGTGTAGAAGGCGTCCTTGAGCGTGTCCGCCAGCAGGTACTGCGCGTCGTCCGTGGCATAGCTGGCCATGAGGTGTGAGGACACCGTGCCGCGGGCGGGCCGGGGGCCGATCTGCTGGGTGCGGAAGCCCTCGGGCATCGAGCCGATGTACAGGGCGATGGGGCCGGGCGCCCCGTCGGGAGTGATCACCACGAACCCGATGGAGTACGAGGCGTCGGGGTCGGGCACCGACATGTCGATCGGCTTGGTCTGCCGGGCGTCCACGGGGAGGGTCATGTCCCGGTCGAGCACCAGCCGGGGCGCGGAGACCCAGTCGTGACCGATGTAGACGCCCTCGGAGCTGAGGAGCGGCACTTCTCCGAGGATCGTGTAGGTGCCCTTGGGCAGCCAGAGCCGGGCTGTGCCGTTCTCACCGGAGACCGGCACCATGGTGTCGTCGTCCAGGTTGTAGAGGTAGCCGGACCAGTCGCCGTCGGCGGGAGCCGAGCCGTCGCGGGCGGTGGCCTTGAGGGTGAGTTCGTGCATCTCGCCCTCCAGGTGGAACGCGCCGGCCGTACGGACGACCCGGTCCCCCGCGGTCGCGGTGACGGCGAGGCTGTGGACGCCGAGAGCCGTACCGCCGAGCTTGGGGTTCGCCGTGACGTCCACGGAAGCGGTGCCGCCCGCGGGCACGGTGACCTGCCGGGCGCCGAGGGTGAAGAGGCCGGCCGGGGCGGGCGTCCCGCCGGGGCCGGTCGCGGTGGCGGCCAGGTCGAACGTGACGGCCTGGGCGCCGGTGTTGCGGTACGTCAGGGTCTTGGTGACCGGCTGGTCGTCGGTGTGCGGCCAGCGCGGGGCGCCGAAGCTCAGCGAGGCGGGTTCCGCGACGACGGTCTGGGTGATGGCCCGGGTCAGGTCGACCCGGCCGCTGCCCTGCTCGACCGCGCTGTACGGACCGGGCTTCGCGGACCCGACGAGGGCTTCCTTGAGCTGCTGGCCGGTCCAGTCGGGGTGCTGCTGGGAGAGCAGCGCGGCGGCTCCGGCCACGTGCGGGGTGGCCATGGAGGTGCCGGAGATCGTGAGGTAGCCGGGGGCCGGGTGCGGGGTGCCGGGGCTCGTGTCGATCCGGCTCCCCTCGGCCGCGGCGGCGGTGATGTCGACGCCGGGGGCGGTCAGGTCGGGCTTGAGGAGGCCGTCGCCGACGCGCGGGCCGCGCGAGGAGCGCGGGGCGAGGACGTCCTGCTTGTCGACGGCTCCGACGGTCAGCGCGCGCTCCGCGGTGCCGGGGGTGCCGAGCGTGCCGGCGCCCGGTCCCTCGTTGCCCGCCGCGATCACGAACAGGGCGCGGTCCGACAGTTTGTCGACGGTCTCCTCCAGGGGGTCGACACCGAGGGTGTCGGCACCGCCGAGGGAGAGGTTGACGATCGTGGCGCCCTGGTCGACGGCCCATTCCATGCCCGCCATGATCGAGGACTCGGTGCCGGAGCCCCGGTCGTTGAGCACCTTGCCGCTGATCAGCCGGGCGCCGGGGGCGACGCCCTTGTACTTGCCCTGCGAGGCGGCGCCGGTCCCGGCGAGGATCGAGGCGACGTGCGTGCCGTGGCCGTAGTGGTCCAGGACGTCGGTGGAGTTGGTGAAGTCCTTCGCCTCGACCACCTGGGTGGCGAGGTCCTCGTGGCGGGTGTCGACACCGGTGTCCAGTACGGCGATCTTGACGCCCTTGCCGTCGAACCCGGCCTGCCAGGCGTCCGGGGCGCCGATCTGCGGCACGCTCACGTCCAGGGACGCCGTGACCAGGCCGTCGAGCCGGACCGAGCGGATGCCTGGAGCGAGGCGGTGGCCGCGCGCCGAGCGGGTGGTGAGGGAGGCCCACGCGTCGGCGGTGTCCGCGCCGCGCACGGTCAGGGCCTCGCTGTCGACGGCGGCGATCTCGGCCCGTACCGTCGCGCCCGCGTCGGCGCGCAGGGCGCTCCTGGCGGCGGACCTGAGGCCGGCGCCGCCGGTGTAGCCGACGAGCAACGGAACGCCGTCGCCGACGAGTCGGCGGTACTCGGGGCGGCTCAGTTCGGTCGCGTCGAACAGCCGCATGTCGAGCTTGCCGGTGGCGATCAGGCCGGCGGCGTCCGAGGGCAGGACGTACGTGTGCCCCTTGACCTGCCGGATCTGGGCCGGGATCGACTCGCGGCCCGCCGCGGGCAGGAACCGGACGAAGGCGCCCCGGCTGTCCAGGAGGACCCGGTCGCCGGTGATCAGGGTGACCTCCCCGCCGGCCGAGCTGCCCGCCGCGGGAGACGTCGCGCCGCCTGTCGTACCGCCCGCCGCCCCTGTCCCGCCGGCCGCCGCGGCCGCCCCCGTCCGCGAGTGGGCGGCGGACGGCAGGGCCGCCAGTCCCGTGGTGGCCAGGGCAAGAGCCGTCGCCCCGGCAAGGACGGCAGCCGTCGTCGTTCTCTTCGCTCTCCGCAAGGGTGCCCCCATACGTTCGGGGAGGCCTGGTCGCCCCACCCGTGACGCGGACACGCTAAGAGCGAGTGATCACTACGTCAATCGGATGATTTCGCGCATACACCAACAGGCGTGCACGACTGGTCCGGACATTTAACAAGCCATTGTTCAGGCGCCCTCGCGGGCGCCTGAACAGCGGAAGCGTGCGGGCGGGCCGTCTCAGGCGCCGCCGTCGCCCTCCCGCTCGGCGAGGAACTTCTCGAACTCCCGGCCGATCTCGTCGGCCGACGGCAGCTCGGTGGGCTCCGCGACCAGGTTCCCCCGGCTCTCGGCCCCGGCGACGGCGTCGTACTGGTGCTCAAGACCCTGGACCATGGTCACCAGGTCCTCGTCACCCTCGCTGAGCTGGCGTTCGATCTCGGTCTGGGTGCGCTGTGCCTCGGTGCGCAGGGAGTGCGCGATGCTCGGCAGGACCAGCCCGGTCGCGGCCGTGATCGCCTCCAGCGCGGTCAGCGCCGCGTCCGGGTACGAGGACCGGGCCACGTAGTGCGGGACGTGCGCGGCCACTCCGAGGACGTCGTGCTCCGACTGCATCAGGCGGTATTCGAGCAGCGACTCCGCGCTGCCCGGCACTTGCGCCTCGTCGAAGGGGCTGCGGTGGCCCGGCATCAGGTCCGTGCGGTTGCCGTGCGGCGTGATGCCGACGGGCCTGGTGTGCGGGACGCCCATCGGGATGCCGTGGAAGTTGACCGAGAGCCGTACTCCCAGACGCTCCACGACCTGCCGGACGGCCGCGGCGAAGCGCTCCCACTCCACGTCCGGCTCCGGGCCCGACAGCAGCAGGAAGGGCGCGCCCGTGGCGTCCTGGACCAGACGCACGTCGAGCGTCGGGGTCTCGTAACCGGCCCAGCGGTCCTTCTTGAACGTCAGCAACGGCCGGCGTGCGCGGTAGTCCACGAGCCGGTCGTGGTCGAAGCGGGCCACCACCTGGTGGGGCAGCGACTCCAGGATGTTCTCGACGATCTGGTCGCCGGTCTCCCCCGCGTCGATGTAGCCGTCGAAGTGGTAAAGCATGACAAGGCCCGCCGACTCCTGTGCCAGCGCCATGTCGACGACGGCGAGGCCCTTGGGCTCCCATTCGTACAAACCCTGCGGATCAAGCACGATTACCGCTCCTCCTCGTGTTCACAGGAAGAACGCCCCGTGCGGCACAGGCATTCCCCGTGCCGCACGAAGATCCGTTCCGGACGGGGGCCCCGCCTCGGCCGTCAGGCGAGGACGCGCGCGTGGAGCGTGGTCACCACCTTCCGGGCGGAGGTGAAGGCGCCGTGCTGCCAGGCGTCGGCGTACGAAAGGTAGTCACCGGCGAAGTAGACGCGGCCGGCGGCCCGGTTGAGCGGCGCGAAGACCGGGGCGTCGGGCCCGCCGGCCATGCTGTGCCAGGCGCCCTCCAGGTGCGGGGTCTGCCGCCAGTGGTGGGAGAAGGAGGAGGCCAGCTCGGTGCGGTACTTCGCGCCGTGGATCTTCTCGCCCTGTGCGACGGCCCGCCTCTCCCGCTCGGCGGGGGTCAGGTTCCCGTACGCATCGGCGTTGGCGCCCGTGTTGTAGTAGCCGATGACCGTGCCGCGCGCCCCGTGGAAGCCGTACGACGGGTACCAGATGTGGCTGAGGTCCATGTCCGTCTCGGTGATCCCGCCGTAGATCCGGTGGTCGCTCTCCCACCAGCGGCTGCGGTACTCCAGCGCGATCTTGCCCGCGGACGAGGGCTTCACGGCCTCCAGCGCGGTCTGCACGGCGCCGCCCAGGTTGTGGGAGGTCTTCGCGAGGATGTGGGGCGGCAGGGCGGCGACGCAGTAGTCCGCGTCGATCGCGCGCGTCCGGCCGTTCTGCGTGTACGTGACGGTCACACCGTGCGCCTTGTCGGTGATCGCCTGGACCACCGCGCCGGTACGGATCCGGCCCGGGCCGATCGCCCGGGTGAGCGCCGCCGGGATCCGGTCCATGCCGCCGACCGGCTGGAACATCAGCATCGCCTGGTCGTAGCCGAACTCGAAGGAGAAGTAGCGGCCCACCCCGCTGGAGAGCACCTGGGACACGGAGGGCAGTCCGCCGAGCTCCACCCCGGGGGTACCGGCGGCGGCCGGGTCCACGGTGAAGCCGCGGTGTTCGCTTCCCGTGTAGGTGAGTTGGCTGCCGATGTCGCCGAAGCTCTTGAGGAATTCGAGGAGCCGCTGCTGGTCGTCGGCGGTCAACTCGGCGTCCAGCGCGCCGCGTCCGGTGGCCTTGGCGAGCAACTCGGAGACGTAGCCGTACATGTCGGCCTTGGCGGTGCGGTAGCGCACCGGCGCGGTCATGCCGGCCTTCTCGTTGTAGATGTAGGCGCTGGCGTTGGAGTTGGTGAACACCTCGACGGGGACGCCCAGTTCACGGCAGTAGTCCATGGTGACCATCCACTGCGGGATCCTGGCGGGTCCCGCGTTCATGTACTGGCCGTCCGAGAACCGCGCCGTCTGGCGGTGGCCGAGCAGGTCCGTGGTCGAATCCCCGCCGCGTACGGTGAGGTTGCGGCCTCCCGTCCGCTCCCTGGCCTCCAGGACCGTACAGTCGTAGCCCGCCTTGCCCAGTTCGTACGCCGTGGTGAGGCCGGCTATCCCGCCGCCGACCACGACGATCCTGGCCGCCGCCCGGCCCTTGAGGGTGAAGTCGCCCGTTCTGGGCGCGCGGTAGACGGGCTCGCGGCTCGCGGCCTCGGCGGTGGGGGCGAGACCCAGCGCCCCCATGGTGGCGAGCATCGCCCCCGCTCCCCCGGTGACGCCTACCTGGCGCAGGAAACTCCGCCGGCTCGTGCCTGGCGTGCTCGTGCCCGAGGCGCTGATCCCCGAAGTGCTGATCCCCGAAGTGCGGTTGCCCGTGGTGGTGTTCGGCGTGTGACGCATGGCCCGTTACCCCTTCCGGTCAGGTGTGCGGGGATCCTGGCAACCGCGTGTTACGGCCCGTCGGATGCTCGTGTATCCCACACGTTGCTCTCCGCTCACCACGCCACCCGGCCCCCCATCCCTTCACCGCCCGCCCTCTTGGCCATTGGTCCAGACCTTGGCATGCTCTAGGCGGCCGGAACGGATCCGGCCACCTGACCGGGAAGGCACCCCCATGCGCGCCCGAACGCTCCTCCCCGCCCTGCTGGCCCCGCTCCTCGCCACCGGCGGTACGGCCCTGCTCGCCACGCCCGCCGACGCGGCGGCCTCGGCCACCGTCATCCAGGTGAGCACCGCCGCCCAGCTCAAGACGGCCCTCACCGCCGTGGCGCCCGGCGACACGATCAAGCTCGCCGACGGCACGTACAAGGGCAACTTCAAGGCGACGGTCGCCGGGACCGCCGCCGCCCGGATCACCCTTGTCGGCTCGCCCGCCGCCGTCCTCACCACCACCACCGGCGGCGGCTACGCCCTGCACCTCAACGGGGCCGCCTACTGGACCGTCCAGGGCGTCACCGTCACCGACGCGCAGAAGGGCATCGTCGCCGACGCGGCGAACGGCGTCGTGATCGACTCGGTGACCGTGCACCACCTGACCATGGAGGGCGTCCACTTCCGGACGTCCAGCAGCAACGGCATCCTCAGGAACTCGCGGATCTACGACACCGGCAACGACGGCCGGGGCATGGGCGAGGGCGTGTACGTCGGCTCGGCGGGCGACCTGACCGACCGCAGCGACAACACGCAGATCCTGAACAACACCATCGGGCCCGACGTCGGCGGCGAGAACATCGACATCAAGGAAGGCACCACGGGCGCCCGCATCGTCGGCAACACCTTCGACGGCAACGGCCTCACCAACGCCAACTTCGACGACTCCTGGGTCGACGTGAAGGGCAACAACACGCTGGTCGAGGGCAACACCGGCCGTAACACCCGGAACAACGGCTACGAGACCCACACCCAGCAGACCGGCTGGGGCTGCGGCACGGTCTTCCGCTCCAACCGGTCCGACCTGACCGGGGCGACCGGCACGGGCAGGCTCGCCGTCAACGTCACCAACAACAGCGCGTCCTGCCGGACGACGGTCTACGGCTCCAACACCGTGACCGGCGGCAACGGCCTGACGAACATCGCCGTCACTCCCTAGGCCCCAGGGGTGTCCGGACACGCGGAAGGCCCGCTCCCCCGAAGGGGAACGGGCCTTCCGTCCGGCTGTTCAGCCACCTGCCGACCGGAGCGTCAGCTCTGGCCGCCGGCCAGCTTCTCGCGGAGCGCGGCAAGCGCCTCGTCCGACGCCAGGGCGCCGGAGTTGTCGTCCGACTCCGAGGAGTACGAACCGCCACCGCCGCCACCCGAGGCGGCCGGAGCGCTGCCCCCGCCGGCGGGCGCGGCAGCACCCTCGGCAGCGGCGGCCTCGTCGGCCTCGCGGGACTTGATGACCTGCGCCTGGTGCTGCTCGAAGCGGAGCTGCGCCTCGGCGTACTGGCCTTCCCACGCCTCACGCTGGGTCTCGAAGCCCTCGAGCCAGTCGTTCGTCTCGGGGTCGAAGCCCTCGGGGTAGATGTAGTTCCCCTGGTCGTCGTACGACGCGGCCATGCCGTAGAGCGTCGGGTCGAACTCGACCGAGGCCGGGTCGCTGCCGAAGGACTCGTTGGCCTGCTTCAGCGAGAGGCTGATGCGGCGGCGCTCCAGGTCGATGTCGATGACCTTGACGAAGATCTCGTCGTTGACCTGGACGACCTGCTCCGGGATCTCCACGTGGCGCTCGGCCAGCTCGGAGATGTGGACCAGACCCTCGATGCCCTCGTCGACGCGGACGAACGCACCGAAGGGAACGAGCTTGGTGACCTTGCCGGGGACGACCTGGCCGATCTGGTGCGTCCGGGCGAACTGCTGCCACGGGTCTTCCTGCGTCGCCTTGAGCGACAGGGAGACACGCTCGCGGTCCATGTCCACGTCGAGAACCTCGACGGTGACCTCCTGGCCGACCTCGACCACCTCGGAGGGGTGGTCGATGTGCTTCCAGGACAGCTCGGAGACGTGCACGAGACCGTCGACTCCGCCGAGGTCCACGAACGCACCGAAGTTGACGATCGAGGAGACGACGCCGGAGCGGACCTGGCCCTTCTGGAGGGTCGTGAGGAAGGTCTGGCGGACCTCGCTCTGCGTCTGCTCCAGCCAGGCACGGCGGGACAGGACCACGTTGTTGCGGTTCTTGTCCAGCTCGATGATCTTGGCCTCGAGCTCCTTGCCCACGTAGGGCTGGAGGTCGCGGACGCGGCGCATCTCGACGAGGGACGCCGGCAGGAAGCCACGGAGGCCGATGTCGAGGATGAGACCACCCTTGACCACCTCGATGACGGTGCCGGTGACGATCCCGTCCTCTTCCTTGATCTTCTCGATCGTGCCCCAGGCGCGCTCGTACTGGGCACGCTTCTTCGAGAGGATCAGGCGGCCCTCCTTGTCCTCCTTCTGGAGAACAAGGGCTTCGATCTCGTCGCCGACCTTGACGACCTCGTTGGGGTCGACGTCGTGCTTGATCGAAAGCTCGCGGGACGGGATGACGCCTTCGGTCTTGTAACCGATGTCGAGCAGGACCTCGTCCCGGTCGACCTTCACGATGACGCCGTCGACGATGTCGCCGTCGTTGAAGTACTTGATCGTCTCGTCGATCGCGGCGAGGAAGGCCTCGGCGTTACCGATGTCATTGACCGCAACCTGCGGAGTGGTGGCGGTGGTCTCGGTGCTGCTCGTCATGTGGGTTAGGGCTCCGGTGCGGACAGTGAGTCGTAGGTACTGCTACGCCGGGAGCCCGTATCGCATCTGCCGAAGCCGGACAGCCAAGGAAGCGCCGATCCCACACCACGGGATAAGCGCCTCGACGACCGAGGGGACAACCAACTGACGCGAGCGCGGCTGCTACGTCTGAGGCGCGCAAGCCCGCAGCGCAACCTTTAGCATACGGGGGCAGCCGAGCACGGTCAATGCGCGAAGGCGCACACCCGGGGCGGAACGGCCCATACCCGGCACATCCAGCGTTCGATGAGGCCACCGCGGCCCCACGACGACTCCTCGCAGCCTACGACGACGGACACGATGATCCAAGAGCACGAACCCGAATCCGCGGCCGGTCGCGCCGACGGCCCCGCCGGCCGCACGCCCGCCGGTACCGACACCGAACCCGACGCGGGACCCGGCACCAGGCCCGGGCCGGACACCGGGCCCGATCCCGAGGCCGACACCGAGCCCGAGCCCGAGGCCACCCGGCGCGAGAGCGGCACGGCGGAGAGCAGCCGGGCCAATCGCGGCTGGTGGGACAGGAACGCGGACGAGTACCAGATCGAGCACGGCACCTTCCTCGGCGACGACCGTTTCGTCTGGTGCCCCGAGGGCCTGGACGAGGTGGAGGCCGAGCTGCTGGGCCCGCAGGAGTCGCTGCGCGGCCTGGACGTCCTGGAGATCGGCGCGGGCGCGGCGCAGTGCTCGCGCTGGCTCGCCGCGCAGGGCGCCCGCCCGGTGGCGCTCGACCTCTCCCACCGCCAGCTCCAGCACGCCCTGCGGATCGCCCAGGACCGCCCGTCCGGCTTCCCGCTGGTGCAGGCCGACGCCGGGCAGCTGCCCTTCCTGGACGGCTCCTTCGACCTGGCCTGTTCCGCGTACGGGGCGATCCCCTTCGTCGCCGACCCGGTGGCGGTCTTCCGGGAGGTGCGGCGGGTGCTGCGGCCCGGCGGGCGCTGGGTCTTCTCGGTGACGCATCCGGTCCGCTGGGCGTTCCCCGACGAGCCGGGGCCCGAGGGCCTGTCGGTGGCGTCCTCGTACTTCGACCGCACCCCGTACGTGGAGCAGGACGAGGAGGGGCGCGCCGTCTACGTGGAGCACCACAGGACCGTCGGCGACCGGGTGCGGGACGTGGTGGCCGGCGGCTTC
Organism: Streptomyces liangshanensis; assembly: GCF_011694815.1. Taxonomy (NCBI): domain Bacteria; kingdom Bacillati; phylum Actinomycetota; class Actinomycetes; order Kitasatosporales; family Streptomycetaceae; genus Streptomyces; species Streptomyces liangshanensis. Next base: position 6,018,052 of record NZ_CP050177.1, on the reverse strand, counting down.
CGGCTGCTGGACGTCGTGGAGCCGGAGTGGCCCGCCTGGAACAGCCAGGTGTGGGGCGGCTGGTCCCCGCTGCGCGGGAAGCTGATCCCGGGCACGGCGATCTTCGTGTGCGTACGGGAGGACTGACCGCCGGGCGGGAGGACCGACCGGGCCTGTACGCGGCCACCGGCCGCCGGCGTACGAGACTGGGCGCATGATCCGCCACGACAGTCTCCGCGCCCTGCCCGTCCGCACCGCCCTGCCCGCGCTGGAGCGGGCCCTCTACGGGCGGGGCGGGGACGGCGCGGACCTCCCGGCCGGCGCGGACGGCGGGCACGGGTGCGCGGTGCTGTGCGCCCCGCCCGGGACGGGCAAGACGACGCTGGTCCCGCTGGTGCTGGCCGGGCTGGTGGGCGACGGGGACGGGCCGGTGCGGCGGGTGGTCGTCGCCGAGCCCCGGCGGATCGCGGCCCGCGCGGCGGCCCGGCGGATGGCGTGGCTGCTCGGCGAGAAGGCCGGCGAGCGGGTCGGCTTCACGGTGCGCGGCGAGCGGGTCGTCGGCCGCGACACGGTGGTGGAGGTGGTGACCACCGGGGTGCTGCTCCAGCGGCTCCAGCGGGACCAGGAGCTGGCGGGCGTCGACGTGGTGATCCTCGACGAGTGCCACGAACGGCATCTGGACGCCGACACCGTGGCGGCGTTCCTGCTGGACGTACGGGCGGCGCTGCGGCCGGAGTTGCGGCTCGTGGCCGCGTCGGCGACGACGGACGCGGCGGGCTGGGCGCGGCTGCTGGGCGACGCGCCGGTGGTCGAGGCCCAGGGGGTGTCGTACCCGGTGGAGGTGGTCTGGGCGCCTCCGGCGCGTCCGGTGCGGCCGCCGCACGGGATGCGGGTCGATCCCGTCCTCCTCACGCATGTGGCGTCGGTGGTCCGGCGGGCGCTGGCGGAGCGGGAGGGTGACGTGCTCTGTTTCCTGCCGGGGGTCGGCGAGATCGGCCGGGTGGCCGGGCAGTTGGGCGACGTGGGGGCGGAGGTGCTCCAGGTGCACGGGCGGGCGCCGGCCGCCGTGCAGGACGCGGTCCTGGCCGGGTCCGCCGCGTCGGGGCGGCGGCGGGTCGTCCTCGCGACGGCCGTGGCGGAGTCGAGCCTGACCGTGCCGGGGGTGCGGGTCGTGGTGGACGCGGGCCTGGCGCGGGAGGCCCGTACCGACCACGCGCGGGGGCTCGGCGCGCTGGCGACCGTACGGGTGTCGCAGGCGGGAGCCCGGCAGCGGGCGGGCCGGGCGGGGCGCGAGGCCCCGGGGACCGTCTACCGGTGCTGGACGGAGGCGGAGGACGTCCGGCTGGCCCGCTTCCCGTCCCCGGAGATCAGGGTCGCGGACCTGGCGGCGTTCGCGCTCCAGGCGGCGTGCTGGGGCGATCCGGACGCGACCGGTCTCGCGCTGCTCGACGCGCCGCCCGCGGGGGCGCTCGCGGCGGCCCGCAGCGTGCTGGCGGCCGTCGGCGCGGTGGACGCCGCCTCGGGCCGGGCCACCGAGCGGGGCGTACGGATGTCGCGGATCGGCCTGCACCCGCGGCTGGCGCGGGCGCTGCTGGACGGCGCGTCACGGGTCGGTACGCGCCGGGCGGCGGAGGTGGTGGCGCTGCTGAGCGAGGAGCCGCCGCGGGCGTACGGGGACGATCTGGCGGCGGCCTGGCGGGCGGCGCGCGGCAACAGCGACGCGTACGGCGCCCGTTGGCGGCAGGAGGCGCGGCGGCTGGCGTCGGCGGCGGGCCGGGAGACGGCCGGGCGGGAGGCGGGCGCGTCGGACGACTCCGTGGCCGGGCTGGTGGCGGCGCTGGCGTTCCCGGAGCGGGTGGCGCGGGCGCGCGGGGAGGGGGCGTACCTGATGGTGTCGGGTACGGGCGGGGAGTTGGGCGGCGGGTCGGCGCTGGGCGGCGCGGGCTGGCTGGCGGTGGCGGTCGCGGACCGGCCGGCCACGGCGGTGGCGGCGCGGGTGCGGCTGGCGGCGGTGATCGACGAGGCCACGGCGCGGGACGCGGCCGGGCACCTGCGGGCCGAGGGCGAGGAGGTCGGCTGGGAGGACGGGGACGTGGTCGCCCGGCGGGTGGAGCGGCTCGGGGCGGTGGAGTTGTCCGTACGGCCACTGAAGAAGCCGGACGGCGGGCTGGTGCGGGCGGCGCTGCTGGACGGGTTGCGGCGGGAGGGGCTGGGTCTGCTGCGCTGGACGCGGGACACGGAGGGGTTGCGGGAGCGGCTGGGGTTCCTGCACCGGGTGGTGGGCGGCGGGTGGCCCGACGTGTCGGACGCGGCGCTGCTGGAGCGGGCGGACGAGTGGCTGGAGCCCGAACTGTCGCGGGCGCGGCGCCGGTCGGACCTGGCGCGGCTGGACGCGGGGCAGGCGCTGCGGCGGCTGCTGCCGTGGTCGACGGGCGAGGCGTCGCGGCTGGACGAGCTGGCGCCCGAGCGGATCGAGGTGCCGAGCGGGTCGCGGGTACGGGTGGAGTACGGCGGCCCACAGCCCGTGCTGGCCGTGAAGCTCCAGGAGTTGTTCGGCCTGCGGGAGACGCCGGAGGTGGCGGGGGTGCCGGTGCTGGTTCACCTGCTGTCGCCCGCGGGGCGTCCGGCGGCGGTGACGGCGGATCTGGCGTCGTTCTGGCGGGAGGGCTACCGGGCGGTGCGGGCGGAGCTGCGGGGGCGGTATCCCCGGCATCCGTGGCCGGAGGACCCGTCCACGGCGGTGGCGACGCGGCGGCTGAACAACCGGCGGTAGGGAGCGCCGCGTTCGGGACTGCGGGCGGTGGAGGGCGCCGGGCACCGGACGGTGGGTGGCGCGGGTCCGGTTCCGGTACGGGTCCGCCCCCGGGTCCTGGAGGACGCGGGGGCGGACGTACGACGGGGGACGCGCGGTCAGGCCGCCGGGGTGGACGGTGACGCGGAGGGCGACGAGGACGGGGTCCCCGAGGGGTCGTCGGACGGGCCGTCCGGGTCGGCGGGCGGGTCGGTGGGCGGCGCCGCGGTGACCTTGACCGTGATGTCCAGGGTCACCCCGTTGTCCGTCCGGAGGCGCAGCACGAACGTTCCGGCGTCGGTGTCCGCGAAGAACGCGGGGAGTTGCAGGACGCCGTCGGGGCCCGTGGTGAGACCGGTCAGCGTCCGCAGCTTGGTGTTGTCCGCGCCCTTGAAGTACGGGCCGCCGGCCGGGGCGGTGGGGTCGTCCGCGGAGGTGATCACGGAGGCGGTGACGCCCACCCCGGACACGGCCGTGCCCTTGGCCGTGGCCTTCACCGCGACCGGGTCGGCGAACTGGGCGCCGGCGACGGCGGTCAGGTCCTCGGTGCCGGTCCTGGCCAGGGCGTCGACCGGGCGGGCCGTGACGGTGGTCGTCCAGGTGAGGCCGGGGACCTGGGCCACGGACGAGGTGGCGCGCACCACGAACGTACCGGCCTTCTCACCGGCCTTGAGCTGGGGTGCGATCGCCATGCCGTCCGTGCCGGTGACGACGGTGACGGTGGTGGCGTCCGGGACGAACCGGGCGTCCGTGTCGCCGGCGATCGTGAAGGTGATCTCGGCCTTGGCGACGGGCTTGCCCGCCTTGTCCTCGGCCAGGACCGCGGCCCGGCCGGGGAACAGGCTCCCGGCGACGGTCGTGAACGTGCCCGTGCCGGCCTTCTCCAGGTGCGTGACGACGGACGGCTTCGCCGGGGGCTTGGTCGGGGGCTTGGTCGGCGGCGTCGTGGGCGGGTTGGCCGGCGGCGTCGTCGGCGGGGTGGCGGGGGGCGTCGTCGGGGGCCTGCTGGGCGGCGGGGTGCCCGGGGACGACGGCGGCCCGGTGACGGGCGGCGTCGACGGCGGCGGGGTGGCCGGGGTCGTCGGGACCGTACCGGTCGGGGTGTCGGTGCTGGGCAGTACGCCGCTGCCGTTCGGGACCTCGTGGGTGCCCTTGCGGTAGTACTCCAGCCACGACCGGACCGTGTTCAAGTAGTCCTGCGAGTGGTTGTAGCTGAGGATCGCCTTGTCGAGGTCGTCGTCGACCGTGAGGTCGCGGCCGGCCGCGCAGAGGTAGTACCCGGCCGCGAGGGCCGCGTCGTAGATGTTGTTGGGGTCCTTGCGGCCGTCCCCGTTGCCGTCCTGGCCGGAGGTGGCCCAGGTGGAGGGGATGAACTGCATCGGACCGACGGCCCGGTCGTGCGTCGAGTCGCCGTCGTACGCGCCGTTGTCCGTGTCGGGGATGTTGGCGAAGCCGACCCCGTTGAGGACGGGTCCGAGGATCGGGGGCGTCGAGGTGCCCGCGGCGTCCACCGCCCCGCCGCGTGCCTGGCCGGACTCGACCTTGCCGATGGCCGCGAGCAGTTGCCAGGGCAGCCGGCAGTCGGGCCGGGTCTCCGCGAGGGCCTGCTCCGCCTTCTTGTAGGCGTCGAGGACCGTGGCGGGTATCCCGGCCTCCGCGGGGCCCTTGGCGGCCGGCAGGTCTATGGACACCAGCGGCTTGTCCGGCGGGTTCAGCGGCGGAAGGTCCGTGTAGTACGGGGAGTTGCCCGTGGCGGGCGTACCGGGCGGGTTGGCGGCGTCGGCGGCCTGCGTACCGCCGCCTGGCAGTCCGAGCACGGCGCCCGGCGCCTGGGAGGCGGAGAGTGCCGCGATGGCCACGGCGGCCACCGCGGTGGTGGTGGCTCCTCTGCGCAGTCGGCTGCCGAATGGCACTGCCATACGTCTGGTCCCTCCCCGGTGAAAGACAAGTGCGCGCTCCCCGCGCCTGGGCACCGGCGACCCTACGTCAACTCCCTGTGGGACAACACCGGCCGCGACCCGTTTTCACCAGTTCGCCACCTGAGCGCCGCCCCCGGGGGCGGCGCCGCTCACCTCGGGTGGTGTGCCGGATCCGTACCATCCGGGCGATCAGTGGGCCGCCGACTCCCAGTCGGTGCCCACGCCCACGGAGACGTCCAGCGGCGCGCGCAGGTCGACGGCGGCCGGCATCTCGCGGCGCAGGATCGCCTCGACCTCCTCGCGCTCGCCGGGGGCGATCTCCAGGACGATTTCGTCGTGGACCTGGAGGAGCATGCGGGACGTGAGGCCGGCCTCGCGGACCGCCTTGTCCACGTTGAGCATGGCGACCTTGACGATGTCGGCCGCGGTGCCCTGGATGGGGGCGTTGAGCGCCATCCGCTCGGCGGTCTCGCGGCGCTGGCGGTTGTCGCTGTTGAGGTCGGGGAGATAGCGGCGGCGGCCGAGCATCGTCTCGGTGTAGCCGGTGGCCCTGGCCTCCACGACCGCGCGCTGGAGGTAGTCCCGTACCCCGCCGAACCGCTCGAAGAAGGTGTCCATCAGCCCGCGGGCCTCGGCGGCCTCGATGTTCAGCTGCTGAGACAGGCCGAACGCCGAGAGGCCGTAGGCCAGTCCGTACGACATGGCCTTGATCTTGCGGCGCATCTCGGGGTCGACGGCGGCCCGCTCGACGGCGAACACCTGGGAGGCGACGGTGGTGTGCAGGTCCTCGCCGGAGGTGAAGGCCTCGATCAGGCCCGCATCCTCGGAGAGGTGGGCCATCACGCGCAGTTCGATCTGGCTGTAGTCGGCCGTCATCAGCGACTCGTACCCCTCGCCGACGACGAAGCCGCGGCGGATCGCCCGGCCCTCGTCGGTGCGCACGGGCACGTTCTGGAGGTTGGGGTCGGTGGACGAGAGGCGGCCGGTGGCGGCGACGGTCTGGCTGAACGTGGTGTGGATGCGGCCGTCGGCGCCGATCGTCTTGACCAGGCCCTCGACGGTGACCCGCAGCTTCGCCTGCTCGCGGTGGCGCAGCATGATGACGGGCAGTTCGTGCTCGGTCTGCGCGGCGAGCCAGGCGAGGGCGTCGGCGTCGGTGGTGTAACCGGTCTTGGTCTTCTTGGTCTTGGGCAGGCCCAGCTCGCCGAAGAGGACTTCCTGGAGCTGCTTGGGCGAGCCGAGGTTGAACTCGTGGCCGACGGCGGCGTGCGCCTCCTTCACGGCCTGCTGGACGGCGCCGGCGAACTGCTGCTCCATGGCTTCCAGGTGCGCCCGGTCGGCGGCGATGCCGTGGCGCTCCATCCGGGCCAGCAGGGCGGAGGTCGGCAGCTCCACCCCGTACAGCAGGTCGGTGGCGCCGACCTCGCCGAGCCGCTCGGTGAACGCATCGCCCAGGTCGAGGACCGCGCGGGCCTGGGTCATCAGGGCGTCGGCCTCGGCCTCGTCGTCGGCGCCGAAGGCGAGCTGGCCGTCGGCGGAGGCGGCGGGGGCCAGCTCCCGGCCGAGGTACTCGATGGCGAGGGTGTCCAGGGCGAAGGAGCGGCGGCCCGGCTTGACGAGGTACGCGGCGAGGGCGGTGTCCATCGTGACGCCGCCGACCCGCCAGCCGTGCTCGGGGGCGACGCGCATGACGCTCTTCGCGTTGTGCATGACCTTGGGGCGCGCGTCGTCGGCGAGCCAGGCGGCGAAGGCCTGTTCGTCGGCCTCGTCGAGCTGGGTCGTGTCGAACCAGGCGGCGGGGCCGCCCGCGGCGGCGAGCGCGACCTCGGTGACGCTGCCGGTGCCCAGGGCCCAGGTGTCGACCGTGGCGATGCCGAGCGGTCCGGTGCCGTGCTCGGCGAGCCAGGGCGTCAGCTGCCCAGAAGTGAGGACGGTGCCGTCCAGCTCGACGCCGGCGGCGGGCGCGGGCGCCTCGTCCTCGACGGCGCCCGGGTCGACGGCCAGCAGGCGTTCGCGGAGGCTGGGGTTGCGGATCTCCAGGACCTCCAGCACCGAGATCAGCGCCGTACGGTCGTAGGCCCGGCGCTCCAGGTCCTCGGGGGACTTGGGCAGCTCGACGGTGCGGGTCAGCTCCGTGAGCCTGCGGTTGAGCTTGACCGACTCCAGGTGGTCGCGGAAGTTCTGCCCCGCCTTGCCCTTCACGTCGTCGGCGCGCGCGATCAGCTCGTCGAAGGAGCCGAACTCCCTGATCCACTTGGCGGCGGTCTTCTCGCCGACGCCGGGGATGCCGGGGAGGTTGTCGGACGGGTCGCCGCGCAGCGCGGCGAAGTCCGGGTACTGCTGGGGGGAGAGGCCGTACTTCTCCTCCACCTTCTCCGGGGTGAAGCGGGTCAGCTCGGAGACGCCCTTGGTGGGGTAGAGCACGGTGGTGTGCTCGGTGATCAGCTGGAAGGAGTCCCGGTCGCCGGTGACGACGAGCACCTCGAAGCCGGCCGCCTCGGCCTGGGTGGCGAGCGTCGCGATGACGTCGTCGGCCTCGAACCCGTCGATCGCGAACCGGTCCGCGTGCATCGCGTCCAGCAGCTCGCCGATCAGCTCGACCTGTCCCTTGAACTCGTCGGGGGTCTTCGAGCGGTTCGCCTTGTACTCGGGGAACTCCTCCGAGCGCCACGTCTTGCGGGACACGTCGGAGGCGACCGCGAAGTGGGTGGGCGCCTCGTCACGCAGCGTGTTGGCCAGCATCGACGCGAAGCCGTAGATGGCGTTGGTCGGCTGGCCGGTCGCGGTCGTGAAATTCTCCGCGGGCAGCGCGAAGAACGCCCGGTACGCCAGGGAGTGCCCGTCCATGAGGAGCAGGCGAGGACGATTGTCTGGGGTCTTCTTCGACGCTGTCTCAGCCACGTACCCGATCCTGCCACGCCCCACTGACAATCCCGACCGGCCCGCGGTCCCGACCGGCGGACGCGACGGTGATGGGCTTCACTGGGGGGTGGTCTATACCCGTCCGGCAGCGCTGTGCAAAACTTGAATACTGTACACAGTCGACACTAACCAGTTCGGGTGTGACGTCAGTTCGTGGATCAGTTCGTGTGACACGCAGCTCTAGGAGAGCACGATGGCCAGCAAGCCGCCCGCAGGTGATCCAATCCAGGACGCGCCGCAGGTCGCGGCACCCAAGCACGCCGCCGCGGGACTGCCCGCCGTCGCGCACTCCCTGATCATCGCGCGGCAGCAGATGGGGTTGCGCCGGAGTGCGCAGACGCTGCTCAAGCTCAACCAGAAGAACGGCTTCGACTGCCCCGGCTGCGCCTGGCCCGAGGGCGACCACCGGCACAAGGCCGAGTTCTGCGAGAACGGCGCGAAGGCCGTCGCCGAGGAGGCGACCGTACGCCGGGTGACCCCGGACTTCTTCGCCGACCACTCCGTCGCGGACCTCGCGGAGCGCAGCGGCTACTGGCTCGGCCAGCAGGGCCGTATCACCCAGCCGATGTACCTGCCCGAGGGCGCCGACCACTACCAGGCCATCCCCTGGGAGCGGGCCTTCGGGATCATCGGCGAGGAACTGAAAGCCTTGAACTCCCCCGACGAGGCGTGCTTCTACACGTCGGGCCGCACCAGCAACGAGGCCGCGTTCCTCCTGCAGCTCTTCGCGCGGGAGTTCGGCACGAACAACCTGCCCGACTGCTCCAACATGTGCCACGAGTCGTCCGGTTCGGCCCTGGCGGAGACCATAGGCATCGGCAAGGGCAGCGTGTCCCTGGAGGACATGCACAAGGCCGACCTGATCATCGTCGCCGGCCAGAACCCGGGCACCAACCACCCGCGCATGCTCTCCGCGCTGGAGAAGGCCAAGGCCGCGGGCGCGAAGATCATCTCGATCAACCCGCTGCCCGAGGCGGGCCTCGAACGCTTCAAGAACCCGCAGACCCCGCTCGGCATGGTCAAGGGCGCCGCCCTCACCGACCTGTTCCTCCAGATCCGCATCGGCGGCGACCAGGCGCTGTTCCGCCTGCTCAACAAGATCGTCCTGGACACCCCCGGCGCCGTCGACGAGTCCTTCGTCGCCGAGTTCACGCACGGGTACGAGGAGTTCGCCGCGGCCGCCCGCGAGGCCGACTGGGACCAGACCCTCACCGCCACCGGCCTGGACCGCGCCGACATCGAGAAGGCCGGCGAGATGGTCCTCGCCTCGAAGCGCACCATCATCTGCTGGGCCATGGGCCTCACCCAGCACAAGCACTCCGTACCGACGATCCGCGAGGTCGTCAACCTCCTGCTGCTGCGCGGCAACATCGGCCGCCCCGGCGCCGGCGTCTGCCCCGTGCGCGGCCACTCCAACGTGCAGGGCGACCGCACGATGGGCATCTTCGAGCGGCCCTCCGACGCCTTCCTCGACGCCCTGGACCTGGAGTTCAGCATCACCTCGCCGCGCCACCACGGCTACGACGTGGTGCGGTCCATAGAGGCGCTGCGGGACGGCGACGCGAAGGTCTTCTTCGCGATGGGCGGCAACTTCGTCGGCGCGACCCCGGACACCCTCGTGACCGAGGCGGCCATGCGCAACGCGCGCCTCACCGTGCACGTGTCCACCAAGCTCAACCGCTCGCACGTCGTCACCGGCGTCCGCGCGCTGATCCTGCCGACCCTGGGCCGCACCGACAAGGACTTCCAGGCGGGCATCCGCCAGATCGTCACCGTCGAGGACTCCATGGGCATGGTCCACGCCTCCCGCGGCAACCTCGAACCGGCCAGCCCCCACCTGCTCTCCGAACCGGCCATCGTCGTACGGATGGCACGCGCCACCCTCGGCCCCGCCTCCCTCATCCCCTGGGAGGACTTCGAGAAGGACTACGCGAACATCCGCGACCGGATCGCCCGCGTCATCCCCGGCTTCGAGAACTTCAACGAGCGGGTGGCCGACCCCAACGGCTTCGAGCTGCCCCACGCCCCGCGCGACGAGCGGAAGTTCAACACCGACACCGGCAAGGCCAACTTCACCGCCGCGCCCGTCGAGTACCCGAAGCTCCCCGAGGGCCGGCTGCTGCTCCAGACCATGCGCTCGCACGACCAGTACAACACCACGATCTACGGCCTCGACGACCGTTACCGCGGCATCAAGAACGGCCGCCGGATCGTCATGGTCAACCCCGAGGACGCGGCCGAACTCGACCTGCCCGACGGCTCGTACACGGACCTCGTCAGCGAGTGGAAGGACGGCGTGGAGCGCCGCGCCCCCGGATTCCGGATCGTCCACTACCCGACCGCCCGGGGCTGCGCCGCCGCGTACTACCCGGAGACGAACGTGCTGGTCCCGCTGGACGCGACGGCCGACATCAGCAACACCCCCACGAGCAAGTCCGTCATCGTCCGCTTCGAACGCGCCGAGCGCCAGGCGGCGGTGGCCGAGTAGGACCGCCCGGGACGCCGCCGGCCCGCCGCCGCGGGCCGGCGTGACCCACGCAACAGGGCGCTCGGCTAAGCGTTCGCTCAGTCATCTGGTAGGACGGTGTGCACACCGCCGTCGACGATCGGAGCCGGGCCCCATGGGCGAGCAGTCCCCGACGAAGTCCCCCGTGAAGTTCCCCCAGGAGATCATCGACGAGTACGCCGCCCTCGGCGTCGACCTCGCCGCGGTCTTCTCGGCCGGACACCTCGGCACCCGCATGGGGGTGGAGATCGTCGAGGCGTCACCCGAACGTGTCGTCGGCACCATGCCGGTGGAGGGCAACACCCAGCCGTACGGGCTCCTGCACGGCGGCGCGTCCGCCGTGCTGGCCGAGACCCTCGGCTCCGTCGGCTCGATGCTGCACGGCGGCAGCCGCAAGGTCGCCGTCGGCGTCGACCTCAACTGCACCCACCACCGGGGGGTGCGCAGCGGCCTGGTCACCGGGGTCGCGACGCCCGTGCACCGGGGCCGTACGACCGCGACGTACGAGATCGTCATCACCGACGACCAGGACAAGCGCGTCTGCACCGCCCGCCTCACCTGCCTGCTGCGGGACGCCCAGGGCACCGCCTGAGCGCCTCCCGCACTCGGCGGCGTCCGCGCCTCTCCGCCCCCGTACCGGGCGGGAATTGGCCTGTCCCGGCCGGTGAACCGGCGGCCGGGGCGCAGTAGCGTGCCCGCATGAGGCCACCACCGCACCGGTACGGGGCGCTGTCGGCGTTCACCGCCGGGTACGCGCTCGCCCTCGCGACCGCCCTCACCGCGCTGACCGGCTGCGCCAACGCGCCCGGCGGCGCGGACGCGCGCCCCGCCACGACCGCGGCCACCCGGCCCGCCCCGCGGACCACCGCGCCCCAGGACCTCTGCGCCCGGCTCGTCACCCACTGGGCGGGCGTGATCCTCGACGGCGGCTCCCAGGCGAACCTCGACTACCAGGCCATGGGCCTGTCCGGTGGCCAGAACGACATCCTGCGCGCCGTGGCCGACGCCGCCCGCGCCGAGGAGAGTGCTCACGGCCGGGCGGCCGCCGACCGGCTGATCTCCGCGCGGGCGAAGGACCGTTGCGCCGAGCGGTACCGCGACGGCGGCCCGACCGGCGGTCCCTGGCAGTGAGCGCGGGGCCGGGGTCACGGCCCGCCGGGCCCGCCCCCGCAAGGCCTCGGGCGCATCTCCGGCCCCGCCGCCCCCTTGCGTATCACTTCCGAAAAGCCGCGAACAGTACGCGTCACGATTCATATGCCGGAATACGGAAAAGTGGCACGGAATGCCGGACTCCATTTCCTCGGCGTAACACTGCGTAATACACGTGCAATACAGGAGCAGCGCTACATTCTGGGTGTGCCATACAGCCACGACCTGGCAGAAGCTCGTGGCACCGCGTGCCCCGTCCGTTCACCGGACATCCTGCGATGTCAGGACTCAAACCCCCTGACAGTCCTGCACGTTCTCAGCATGTGGACCAGACGAACCGACCCGAATTCCCCCGATCCACCCCTGAAGTTCCGCTATCCATGACGTGCTGGCATAACAAGAGCGTCACATCATTGGCCAGACCACTCCACCCGCCCCAATACCCCGCTTATAGTCACCGCCAGTCACCGCGCCGCCGGATTACCTTCAGTTCGGTTCCCGCGCTCGACTCGGTACGTTCCAGGGGGGACGGCCGTGCCTGGTGAAAGGACTGATCGTGCGTCAACGTTCGCTCATAGCCGTGATGGCTGCGCTCACCGCGGGAGCTCTCACGCTCACCGCCTGTGGCTCCCGTGACTCCGACGACTCCGGCTCCGGCGACAGCGCCGGCACCACGGTCGTCATCGGCGTCGACGCCCCGCTGACGGGTGACCTCTCCGCGCTGGGCCTCGGCATCAAGAACTCCGTCGACCTCGCGGCCAAGCAGGCCAACACGAAGAAGTACGTCGACGGCATCACCTTCAAGGTGGAAGCGCTCGACGACCAGGCGCAGCCGTCCTCCGGGCAGCAGAACGCGGTCAACTTCGTCTCGAACAAGTCCGTCCTCGGTGTGGTCGGCCCGCTGAACTCCTCGGTGGCCGAGTCCATGCAGAAGGTCTTCGACGACGCGAAGCTCGCCGAGGTCTCGCCCGCCAACACCAACCCGGCCCTGACGCAGGGCACGGAGTGGAACGGCGGCACGAAGAAGCGCCCGTACGCCTCGTACTTCCGCACCGCGACCACGGACGCCATCCAGGGCCCGTTCGCCGCGCAGTACCTGTTCAACGACGCGAAGAAGAAGAAGGTCTTCGTCATCGACGACAAGAAGACCTACGGCGCCGGCCTGGCCGCCACCTTCACGACCGAGTTCAAGAAGCTCGGCGGCGCGGTCGTCGGCACCGAGCACATCAACCCGGACACCAAGGACTTCGGTGCCGTCGTCACCAAGGTGAAGAACTCCGGCGCGGACGTCGTCTACTACGGCGGCGAGTACCCGCAGGCCGGCCCGCTCAGCAAGCAGATCAAGAAGTCCGGCGCCAAGATCCCGCTCGTCGGTGGTGACGGCATCTACAGCGCCGACTTCATCAAGCTCTCCGGCAAGGAGGGCGAGGGCGACCTCGCCACCTCGGTCGGCGCGCCGGTCGAGACGCTCCCCTCGGCCAAGGAGTTCGTCGCCAACTACAAGGCGGCCGGCTACAAGGACGCCTACGAGGCGTACGGCGGCTACTCCTACGACTCCGGCTGGGCCATCATCGAGGCGGTCAAGAAGGTTGTCGACGCCAATGACGGCAAGCTCCCCGACGACGCCCGCGCCAAGGTCGTCGAGGCCCTCCAGACGGTCTCCTTCGACGGTGTGACCGGCAAGGTCTCCTTCGACGAGTTCGGTGACGCGACCAACAAGCAGCTCACCGTGTACGCGTACAAGGGCGACGCCTGGGTCCCGGTCAAGTCCGGTACCTACGCCGGCTGACCTTTCCCACCCGCACCAACTTCCCCAGCCGCGCGGGGCGCTGCGAAGAACAGCGCCCCGCGCGGTTGTCACATCCGTCGAAAGACTCGGAGGACCTGCGGTGCACGAACTGCCGCAACAGCTGGTCAACGGCCTGCTACTGGGATCCATGTACGGGCTCGTCGCCATCGGCTACACGATGGTTTATGGCATTGTCCAGCTCATCAACTTCGCCCATGGCGAGATCTTCATGACCGGTGGCTTCGGCGCCCTGACGGTCTGGCTCATACTTCCCACCGGCACCACCATGTGGCTCACCCTCCCGCTCATGATCATCGGGGCGATCGTCGTGGCCACCACCATCGCGGTCGGGGCGGAACGATTCGCCTACCGACCGCTCCGTACCGCACCCCGGCTCGCCCCGCTCATCACCGCCATCGGCCTCTCCCTCGCCCTCCAGCAGGCGGTCTGGGCCTGGTACCCGGAGGCGAAGTCGTCCCGCACCTTCCCCGAGATCTCCGGCGGCCCCTTCCACCTGGGCAGCGTCACCATCCAGACCGGTGACATCTTCCTGCTCGTCGCCGCACCGATCTGCATGGCGATCCTCGCCTACTTCGTGGCCAAGACCCGTACCGGCCGCGGCATGCAGGCGACCGCGCAGGACCCGGACACGGCCAAGCTCATGGGCATCAACACCGACCGCATCATCGTGGTCGCGTTCGCCCTCGGCGCCGCCTTCGCCGCCGTCGGAGCCGTCGCGTACGGCCTCAAGTACGGCGAGATCAACTTCCGCATGGGCTTCATCCTCGGCCTCAAGGCCTTCACGGCCGCGGTCCTCGGCGGAATCGGGAACATCTACGGCGCCATGCTGGGCGGTCTCGCCCTCGGCATCGCCGAGACCATGGCCACGGCCTACATCAGCGACATCCCCGGCATGCAGCAGCTCGGCGGCCAGTCCTGGGCCGACGTCTGGGCCTTCGTACTTCTCATCGTCGTGCTCCTCGTCAGGCCACAGGGCCTCCTCGGCGAGCGCGTCGCGGACAGGGCGTGACACCGATGACGACACAGACCACCACAGCGGAAACCCCGCGCACGCCCGAGCACGACGCGCCGTCCGGCCTCATCGGCCTCCCGGCCGGTCCGGCACGGGCCCTGGCGACCGGCGGCGGCGCCCTCACGATCGTCTCCGCCTTCCTCTCCTGGACCTGGACCTCCGCCTTCCCCGGTGACCTCACCGTCTACGGGTACCCCGGCGGACTCCAGTGGCTCGTCCTCGTCGCGGGCGTGCTGACCACCCTGTTCGGCCTCGCCTCCTACGGGGTCAAGGGCCTCCAGTGGCTCGTCCCGGCCGGCGCCGACAGCTCCATCAAGTTCGCGGCGCTCGCCGCCTTCGGCACCGCCTGGTACACCGTGCTGGCGATCAGCGTCCAGCTCGGCGGGCTCGCCAACCTCGAACCGGGCGGCTTCGTCGCGGCCGTCGCGACACTCGTCGCCCTGGTCGGCGCCCTCGCCCTGCCCTTCCACCGCCCCGCGCCCGACCCGGTCGACCCGGACGACGACGGATGGGACGCGTTCAAGCACCGGGCCGCCGGCACCGCCAACACCTGGAAGGCGGCCTTCGCCACCGGCCGGTCGAAGCCCGCCCCGACCCTGCCCTCCTACGTCGAGATCCTGATCATCGTCGCGGCACTCGCCCTCGGCCTGCTCGTCTTCACGTACGGCATCGGCACCGGGTACGACGAACTCTTCATCGGGTTCCTCATCACGGCGGGCTTCGGCTTCGCGGCCATCTCCAAGTCCGGCCTCATGGTGCGGATCTCCGTCATCACCTCCCGGCACCGCAACGTCACCATGGCCGGCGCGTTCGCCGCCGCGGCCGCCTTCCCGTTCACCCAGTCCGACGACCGGTACGCCACCATCGGCGTCTACATCCTCATCTTCGCCACCGTCGCCCTGGGCCTGAACATCGTCGTCGGACTCGCCGGCCTCCTCGACCTCGGTTACGTCGCCTTCCTCGGCGTCGGCGCCTACGCGGCGGCCATGGTCTCCGGATCCCCGTCGTCCCCCTTCGACATCCACCTCCCCTTCTTCGGGGCGGTCCTCGTCGGCGCCGCGGCGTCCATGGTGTTCGGCGTCCTCATCGGCGCCCCCACCCTGCGCCTGCGCGGCGACTACCTCGCCATCGTGACCCTCGGCTTCGGAGAGATCTTCCGGATCACCGTCAACAACCTCGACGGCACCTCCGGCCCCGACATCACCAACGGGTCGAACGGCATCTCCTCGATCCCGAACCTCCAGATGTTCGGCTTCGACTTCGGGATCCCGCACGACGTCTTCGGCATCACCATCGGGCGCTTCGCGAACTACTTCTTCCTGATGCTGATCATCACCCTCGTGGTCGTCATCGTCTTCCGGCGCAGCGGCGACTCCCGCATCGGACGCGCCTGGGTCGCCATCCGCGAGGACGAGACCGCGGCGCTCGCCATGGGCATCAACGGCTTCCGGGTCAAGCTCATCGCGTTCGCCCTCGGCGCCACGCTCGCCGGCCTCGCCGGCACCGTCCAGGCACACGTCACCTACACCGTGACACCCGAGCAGTACCAGTTCGCGCACGTCGTCCCGCCGAACTCCGCCTTCCTCCTCGCCGCCGTCGTCCTCGGCGGCATGGGAACCATCAGCGGACCCCTCGTCGGCGCCTCCCTGCTCTACCTGATCCCCGCCAAGCTCCAGTTCCTCGGCGACTACCAGCTCCTCGCCTTCGGCATCGCGCTCGTCCTCCTGATGCGCTTCCGTCCCGAAGGCCTCATCCCCAACCGGCGCCGTCAGCTCGAATTCCACGAAGCGGCCGAAGCGCCCGCAGTCCTCAGCAAGACAGGGGCCTGATCCATGACCACCGACACCACGACGAAGGACACCGCCCCGGCCACCGCGCCCGGCGACGTGGTCCTCGACGCCCGGGGCGTCACCATGCGATTCGGCGGCCTCACCGCCGTACGCTCCGTCGACCTCACCGTCAACAAGGGCGAGATCGTCGGACTCATCGGCCCCAACGGCGCCGGCAAGACCACCTTCTTCAACTGCCTCACCGGCCTCTACATCCCCACCGAGGGCGAGGTCCGCTACAAGGGCACCGTCCTGCCGTCCAAGTCCTTCAAGGTCACCGCGGCCGGCATCGCCCGTACGTTCCAGAACATCCGCCTCTTCGGCAACATGACCGTCCTGGAGAACGTGCTCGTCGGCCGCCACACCCGTACCAAGGAAGGCCTCTGGTCCGCGCTCCTGCGCGGCCCCGGCTTCCACCGGGCCGAGGCCGCCTCCAAGGCACGCGCCATGGAACTCCTGGAGTTCATCGGCCTGGAGGCCAAGGCCGAACACCTCGCCCGCAACCTGCCCTACGGCGAACAGCGCAAGCTGGAGATCGCCCGGGCCCTCGCGAGCGAACCCGGCCTGCTGCTCCTCGACGAGCCCACCGCCGGCATGAACCCGCAGGAGACCCGGACCACCGAGGAACTCGTCTTCGCCATCCGGGACATGGGCATCGCCGTCCTCGTCATCGAGCACGACATGCGCTTCATCTTCAACCTGTGCGACCGGGTCGCCGTCCTCGTCCAGGGCGAGAAGCTCGTCGAGGGCGACAGCGAGACCGTGCAGGGCGACGAGCGGGTGGTCGCCGCGTACCTCGGGGAGCCCTTCGAGGGCGCCCCGGGCGACGAGGAGGCGGCGGAGGTGGCGGCCGCCGAGGCCGGCGCCGCGAGGTCCGGTGCCGCCGGGTCCGGAGCCGCCGCGGGATCCGCCGGCACCGGATCCGCCGAGAACGCCGGCACCACCGGCGACGCCAGCAAGGAGAACGACTGATGGCCGCACTTCTCGAAGTCGAGGACCTGCGCGTCGCCTACGGCAAGATCGAGGCCGTCAAGGGCATCTCGTTCAGCGTCGAGGCCGGCGAGGTCGTCACGCTCATCGGCACCAACGGGGCCGGCAAGACGACCACCCTGCGCACCCTCTCCGGGCTGCTCAAGCCGGTCGGCGGGCAGATCAGGTTCAACGGCAAGTCACTGAAGAAGGTGCCCGCGCACCAGATCGTCGCCCTCGGACTCGCGCACTCCCCCGAGGGCCGGCACATCTTCCCCCGCATGTCGATCGAGGACAACCTGCGCCTCGGGGCGTTCCTGCGGGACGACCGGGCCGGCATCGCCAAGGACATCCAGCGCGCCTACGACCTCTTCCCCATCCTGGGCGAGCGGCGCAAGCAGGCGGCGGGCACGCTGTCCGGCGGCGAGCAGCAGATGCTCGCGATGGGGCGGGCGCTGATGTCCCAGCCGAAGCTGCTGATGCTGGACGAGCCCTCCATGGGCCTCTCGCCCATCATGATGCAGAAGATCATGGCGACGATCGTCGAGCTGAAGGCCCAGGGCACGACGATCCTGCTGGTCGAGCAGAACGCGCAGGCCGCGCTCTCGCTGGCCGACCAGGGGCACGTGATGGAGATCGGCAAGGTGGTCCTGTCCGGGACCGGCCGTGACCTGCTGCACGACGAGTCGGTGCGCAAGGCGTACCTGGGCGAGGACTGAGCGCCCGTACGGATACGGAGGAGGGCCCGGCGCCGCGTACAGGCGCCGGGCCCTCCTCCATGTCCCACTCCCCCGTCCCCGGGGGCTACTCGCCCTTGGCCTTCGCGGCCTTCTTCTCCTCGGCGTCCAGGATGACCGCCTCGGCGACCTGCTGCATCGACAGGCGCCGGTCCATCGACGTCTTCTGGATCCAGCGGAACGCGGCGGGCTCGGTCAGCCCGTACTGCGTCTGCAACACGCTCTTCGCGCGGTCCACCAGCTTGCGGGTCTCCAGCCGCTGCGTGAGGTCCGCGACCTCCGCCTCCAGCGAGCGCAGCTCGGTGAAGCGCGACACGGCCATCTCGATGGCCGGCACGACGTCACTCTTGCTGAACGGCTTCACCAGGTACGCCATGGCCCCGGCGTCCCGCGCCCGCTCGACGAGGTCGCGCTGCGAGAACGCGGTGAGCATCAGGACGGGGGCGATGGACTCCTCCGCGATCTTCTCGGCGGCGGAGATCCCGTCCAGGACGGGCATCTTCACGTCGAGGATCACCAGGTCGGGCCGGTGCTCCCGGGCCAGCTCGACGGCCGTCTGCCCGTCCCCGGCCTCGCCGACGACCGAGTACCCCTCCTCCTCGAGCATCTCCTTGAGGTCGAGCCGGATCAGGGCCTCGTCCTCGGCGATGACGACACGCGTCGTCAGCGGCGGGACGTGCGACTTGTCGTCATCGTCGGGCTGGGGCGACTCGGGGGTGGTCACGGGGGCTCCTCGTTGCCGGACAGGACGCTGCTGCTGCTGATGAGCCTACCTAGCAGCGGCGGGATCCGGTGAACCGGTACACTTCCTGCCAGCTCCCCTTGCTTGCCCGGTTGGAGGAACTGGTCAGACTCGCGGCACTCAAAATGCCGTGCCCTTTGGGCATGTGGGTTCGAATCCCACACCGGGTACCGCTCGACAGAAGTGGATGTTCACGTTCTCGTGAACATCCACTTCTTTGCGTCCGGCGCGACCCTCGATTACGCAGAGTGGCCGCATGAACCTCCACGGCTCCGACCGGACCGCCTACGCCTACCTGCTGGGTCTCTACCTGGGCGACGGCTGCCTCAGCCCACACCCCCACGGCGGCTACCACCTGCGCATAGCCTGCGCCGACACCTGGCCCGGCCTCATCGACCTGTGCCGCCGGGCGATCACAGCCGTCCAGCCCTGCGCACCCGTGTACACCCTCCGCAAGGAAGGGTGCGTCATGGTCACCAGCTACGACCGCCACTGGCCCCGCCTGTTCCCGCAACACGGCCCCGGTAAGAAGCACGAGCGGCCGATCGCCCTCGTCCCGTGGCAGCGGGCCGTCGTGGAGGCCCACCCGTGGGACTTCGTCCGGGGCTGATCCACTCGGACGGCTGCCGGGTGACCAACTGGACCGAGAAGACCATCGGCGGCCGGCGGAAGCGGTACGAGTACCCGCGCTACTTCTTCTCCAACGCGTCCACCGACATCCTGCGGCTCTTCACCGACGCCCTGGACGCGGTCGGCGTGGAATGGAAGCCGACCAACCAGGCCCGTACCGTACAGAACATATCCGTGGCCAAGCGCGCGTCCGTAGCGCTGATGGACCGTCATGTCGGGTCCAAATGGTGAGTGGGGCGGGCTACTTGGGGCTGTCGTCCTCGCCCACGTGGTGAACCCTGACCAGGTTGGTGGCGCCCGGCATGCCGGGGGGTGAGCCCGCTGTGATGACCACCAGGTCGCCCTTCTGGCAGCGGCCCACGCGGAGGAGGTGTTCGTCGACCTGGGCGACCATCTCGTCCGTCGTGTCGACCTCCGGGGCCAGGTACGCCTCCACGCCCCAGGTCAGGTTCAGCTGGGCCTGGGTCGCCGGGACCGGGGTGAAGGCCAGGAGGGGGATCGGGGAGCGGTAGCGCGAGAGGCGCTTGACGGTGTCGCCGGACTCGGTGAACGCGATCAGGAACTTCGCGCCCAGGAAGTCGCCCAGTTCGGCCGCCGCGCGGGCCACCGCGCCACCCTGGGTGCGGGGCTTCGTGTGCGCGGGGATGTCGGCCAGGCCCCGCGACAGGAGGTCCTCCTCGGCCGCCTCCACGATGCGGGCCATCGTCCTGACCGTCTCGACGGGGTACGCCCCCACGCTCGTCTCGCCGGACAGCATCACCGCGTCCGTGCCGTCGATCACCGCGTTGGCGACGTCCGAGGCCTCCGCTCGGGTGGGCCGGGAGTGCTCGATCATCGATTCGAGCATCTGGGTCGCGACGATGACGGGCTTGGCGTTGCGCTTCGCCAGGGTGATCGCGCGCTTCTGGACGAGCGGGACCTGTTCGAGGGGCATCTCGACGCCGAGGTCGCCGCGGGCGACCATGATCCCGTCGAAGGCGGCGACGATGCCCGCGATGTCCTCGACCGCCTGCGGCTTCTCGATCTTGGCGATGACGGGGAGCCGGTGACCCTCCTCGTCCATGATCCGGTGCACCTCGGCGATGTCCCGTCCGCTCCGTACGAAGGAGAGGGCGATGAGGTCCGCGCCGGTGCGCAGGGCCCAGCGCAGGTCGTCGGCGTCCTTCGCGGAGAGCGTGGGGACGGAGACGGCGACGCCGGGGAGGTTGATGCCCTTGTGGTCGGAGACCATGCCTCCCTCGATGACGAGGGTGTGGACGCGGGGCCCTTCCACGGAGGTGACCTCCAGCGCGACCTTGCCGTCGTCGACGAGGATGCGGTCGCCGGTGTCGACGTCCTTGGCCAGCCCGTCGTACGTGGTGCCGCAGAGGTGGCGGTCCCCCGCAACGTGGTCGACGGTGAGGGTGAACTCGTCGCCGCGTTCCAGCATGACGGGCCCGTCGGGGAACACGCCCAGCCGGATCTTCGGCCCCTGGAGGTCGGCGAGGACGCCCACGCCGCGGCCGGTCTCCTCGCCGGCCTTGCGCACGTGGCGGTAGCGCTCCTCGTGGTCCGCGTACGTGCCGTGGCTGAGGTTGAGGCGCGCGACGTCCATCCCGGCCTGGACCAGGGCTTTCACCTGGTCGTACGTATCCGTGGCGGGTCCCAGGGTGCAGACGATTTTCGCTCGGCGCATAGTTCGAGCGTACGACTTACCGTCCGGTAGGGCCGGGAGGGACGGGGCCGGGGAGCGCCGGGCGCCGGGGGTCGACGGGCCGGGAGGGACCGGAGGGACGCGTGCGGCGCCGTCGCGGGACCGGCGGTCTCACAGCTCCGGTGGCGTCATCGTGAAGCGCGCGTTCACCTGGGCGTGCACGGTCTGCCGCTGCGGTTCGAGGTCGAGCACGGGCGGCTCGTCGGAGGCCGGCGCGCCGCCGAAGGAGGCCCGCTGCATCCCGTAGCCGGGCGCCGGGGCGTAACCGCCGGCGTTCTCCGCGCCCAGGTCCGCGAGCTCGACGAGCGCGGCGAGTCGGGCGCCGAGGGCCTCGGCGTACTCGCGGGCGCGCTGGACCGCTTCCCGGACGGCCTGGCGGCGGGCCTCGCCGTGGGCGGGCGAGTCGGGGCGCAGGGACCACCAGGGTCCGCCGACGCGGGTGAGGTCGAGGTCGGCGAGGCGGGTGGTGAGTTCGCCGAGGGCGGTGAAGTCGGCGAGCTCGACGGTGAGATGGACGCTGCCGTGGTAGGCGCGGACGCGTTCTCCCCTGCCGTGGCGGGTGAGTTCGGGGCTGATGGAGAACGAGCCGGTCTCCAGCTTCTCGACGGAGTCGCCGTACGACTTGACGAGGGCGAGGACGTCCGCGTTGCGGCGGGTGAGGTCGTCGAGCGCGGCGCGCCGGTCGGTGCCGCGGGCGTTGACCGTGACGGTGATCCGGGCGATCTCGGGGTCGACCTCCAGGCGCGCTTCGCCGCGGACGGCGACGCGCGGGGTCTCGGGGGTGCCGTAGGGCGGGGTCGCGGTGGTGGTGGGGGCGTCGTCGGTCATGCGCACACTCTCGCACCCGGGTACGGCGGGCGACAGCCCGCGGTCATCGGATCGCAACCCGTCGGGGGTGTTGCGGTCACCCGCTCGTGGGCCAGAATCTACGCGCGTTGTGCACACGTTGTGCCGCGGATCGAGGGAGAAGAAATGCCGCTGGACAGAAGGACGTTCCTGGAGCGCTCGGCCGCCGCCGGGGCGGGTGTGGCGCTGGTGGGCGGCGCGGCGATGCCGGCGGAGGCGACCGGCAGGGACCACGGTCACGGGCACGGGCGTCCGCCGCAGCGGTACTCGCTCACCGTGATGGGGACCACGGACCTGCACGGGAACGTCTTCAACTGGGACTACTTCACGGACAAGGAGTTCGACGACGCGGCCCACAACGACGTCGGCCTGGCGAAGATCTCGACGCTGGTGGACCAGGTCCGCGCGGAGAAGGGCCACCGCAACACGCTGCTCATCGACGCGGGCGACACGATCCAGGGCACCCAACTGTCGTACTACTACGCCAAGGTCGACCCGATCACGGCGAAGCGCGGTCCGGTGCACCCGATGGCGCAGGCGATGAACGCGATCGGCTACGACGCGGCGGCCCTCGGCAACCACGAGTTCAACTACGGCATCCCGGTGCTGCGGAAGTTCGAGGAGCAGTGCGACTTCCCGCTGCTGGGGGCGAACGCGCTGGACGCGAAGACGCTGAGGCCGGCCTTCGCGCCGTACGTGATCAAGAAGCTGCGGACGCCGTCCGGCCATGACGTGAAGGTGGCGATCCTGGGGCTGACGAACCCGGGGATCGCGATCTGGGACAAGGCCAACGTGCAGGGCAAGATGACGTTCCCGGGTCTGGAGGAGAAGGCGGCGAAGTGGGTGCCGAAGCTGCGGTCCATGGGCGCGGACGTGGTGATCGTGTCGGCGCACTCGGGTACGGACGGCTCGTCGTCGTACGGCGACCAGGTGCCGTACGTGGAGAACGCGGCGACGCTGGTCGCGCAGCAGGTCCCGGGCATCGACGCGATTCTGGTCGGGCACGCGCACCAGGAGATCGCGGAGCGACGGGTCGTCAACACGAAGACCGGCAAGGAGGTTGTCCTCTCCGAGCCGGCCAAGTGGGGTCAGCGGCTGACGCTGTTCGACATCGAGCTGGTGCGTGAGCGCGGCGGCTGGTCGGTGGAGCGGGTGACGTCGAAGGTCCTGAACTCCAACACAGTGGCGGAGGACCGGCGGATCACCGGGCTGCTCGCGGACGAGCACCGCAAGGTGGTGGCGTACGTGAACCAGGTGATCGGTACGTCGTCGGCGGCGATGTCCACGGTGGAGGCGCCGTGGAAGGACGAGCCGATCATCGACCTGATCAACCACGTGCAGACGGAGACCGTGAAGGCGGCCCTGGCGGGCACCGAGTGGGCGGCGCTGCCGGTGCTGTCGCAGGCGTCGTGCTTCTCCCGTACGGCGGCGATCCCGGCCGGTCCGGTGACCATCAAGGACGCGGCGGGGCTCTACCCGTTCGAGAACACCATGGAGGCGCGCCTCCTGACGGGTGCTCAGATCAAGGAGTACCTGGAGTTCTCGGCGAAGTACTACGTCCAGACGCCGGCGGGCGCGGTGGTGGACACGTCGAAGCTGACGAACGCGGCCAACACCCCTGACTACAACTACGACGCGGTGTCGGGGCTGACGTACGAGATCGACATCGCGAAGCCGGCGGGGTCGCGGATCGTGGATCTCCGCTTCGCCGGGGCGGCGCTGGACCCGGCGGCGAAGTTCGTGCTGGCGGTGAACAACTACCGGGCGAGCGGCGGCGGGAACTTCCCGCACGTGGCCGCCGCCCAGCAGCTGTGGGCGAACTCGAACGAGATCCGTAACACGATCATCGAGTGGGTACGGGCGACGGGCACGGTCGACCCGGCGGTGTTCGGGTCCGTGGACTGGACGCTGACGCGGGACGGGGTGCCGGTCTTCTAGGCGCGGCTCGGCAGGGCCTGTTCAGCGGACCTCGGTGAGCGGGACCAGACTCCTCGGTGCGGGCACCGAGCGGGTCCGGTCCCGCCCGTCGAGGCCGAAGCTGGTGAAGGCGGTGCGCCGGGGCAGCGGGTAGGGCTCGGTGCCGGTGAGGTGGTTGAGGATGGTGGCGCTGCGCCAGGCGGCGAGCCCGAGGTCGGGGGCTCCGACGCCGTGGGTGTGGCGTTCGGCGTTCTGTACGTAGACGGAGCCGGTGACGCTGCGGTCGAGGACGAGCCGGTGGTGGGCGTCGACGCGGGGGCGCTCGGAGCTGTCGCGGCGCAGGTACGGGTCGAGGCCGGCGAGGATCCGGTCGAAGGGGCGTTCGCGGTAGCCGGTGGCGAGGACGACGGCGTCGGTGGTGAGGCGGGTGCGGGTGCCCTGCTGGCGGTGTTCCAGGTGGAGTTCGACCTTGGTGGTGGCGACGCGGCCCGCCGTACGGACGGAGACCCCGGGGGTGAGGACGGCGTCGGGCCAGCCGCCGTGGAGGGTGCGCCGGTAGAGCTCGTCGTGGATGGCGGCGATGGTGGCGGCGTCGATGCCCTTGTGGAGCTGCCACTGGCGGGGGACGAGGTCGTCGCGTACCTGCTCGGGCAAGGCGTGGAAGTACTGGGTGTAGTCCGGGGTGAACTGTTCCAGGCCGAGCTTGGAGTACTCCATGGGGGCGAACGCCTCGGTGCGGGCGAGCCAGTGGAGTTTCTCGGCGCCCGCGGGGCGGGCGCGGAGCAGGTCGAGGAAGATCTCCGCGCCGGACTGGCCCGAGCCGATGACGGTGATGTGCTCGGCGGCGAGCAGGCGTGCGCGGTGGTCGAGGTAGTCGGCGGAGTGGACGACGGGGACGGCGGGGGCCTCGGCGAGGGGTTTGAGGGGTTCGGGGACGTAGGGCTCGGTGCCGATGCCGAGGACGACGTTGCGGGTGTACGCGCGGCCGAGGGCCTCGACCTCGCCGTCGGGGTCGAGCTGGGTGAAGTCGACCTCGAACAGCTTGCGTTCGGGGTTCCAGCGGACGGCGTCGACCTGGTGGCCGAAGTGGAGTCCGGGGAGTTGTTCGCTGACCCAGCGGCAGTACGCGTCGTACTCGGCGCGCTGGATGTGGAAGCGCTCGGCGACGTAGAAGGGGAAGAGCCGGTCGCGGGCGCGAAGGTAGCTGAGGAAGGACCAGGGGCTGGCGGGGTCGGCGAGGGTCACCAGGTCGGCCAGGAAGGGGACTTGGAGGGTGGTGTCGTCGATGAGGAGCCCGGGGTGCCAGTGGAAGGCGGGGCTCTGGTCGTAGAAGGTGGCGGCGAGGCCGCCGTGGACGCCGTCGGCGAGGGCGGCGAGGGAGAGGTTGAACGGGCCGATGCCGATGCCCACCAGGTCGTGGGGGTCGTCGAGGTCGTTGGGCCGGTCGGTCATCGGCGGGTGCTGCCTTCCACGAGTCGGAGCAGTGTGTCGAGGTCGCCGGGGGTGGCGTGGGGGTTGAGCAGGGTTGCCTTGAACCAGAGGCGGTCGTCGGCGCGGGCCCGGCCGAGGACGGCGGTGCCTTCGGTGAGGAGGGTGCGGCGGGCGGCGGCGACGGTGCGGTCGGGGGCGCCGGTGGGGCGGAACAACACGGTGGTGAGGGTGGGGCGTTCGTACAGCTCCAGTCCTGGCCGGTCCTCGACGAGGTCGGCGAGGAGCTGGGCGGCGTCGAGGACGCGGTCGACGAGCGCGGCGATGCCGGTGCGGCCGAGTGCCTTGAGGGTGACGGCGATCTTGAGGACGTCGGCGCGGCGGGTGGTGCGCAGGGAGCGGCCGAGGAGGTCGGGGAGGCCGGCCTCGGTGTCGTCGTCGGCGTTGAGGTAGTCGGCGGTGTGGGCGAGGGGGGCGAGGTCGCCGGTGCGGGGGACGGCGAGGACGCCGGCGGCGACGGGCTGCCAGCCGAGTTTGTGGAGGTCGAGGGTGACGCTGTGGGCGCGGTGGATCCCGTCGAGCAGGGGGCGGTGGGTGGGGCTGAGGAGGAGCGGGCCGCCGTAGGAGGCGTCGACGTGGAGGGCGGCGCCGTGGGTGTCGCAGAGGTCCGCGAGGGCGCTCAGGGGGTCGATGCGGCCCGTGTCGGTGGTGCCGGCGGTGGCGGTGACGAGGAGGGGGCCGCGCAGGGCGGTGAGGACCGCGTCGAGGGCGGCGGGGTCGAGGGTGCCGGTGGGGGTGGGGACGGTGACGGGCCGGGGCAGGCCGAGGAGCCAGGCGGCGCGGTGGACGGAGTGGTGGGTGTGGTCGCCGCAGACGACCTGGACGGTGGGGCCGTGCCGTTCCCGGGCGAGGAGGAGGGCGAGTTGGTTGGATTCGGTGCCGCCGGTGGTGAGGACCGCGTCGGGCGCGCCGGGGGCGGGGTAGACCTCGTCGGCGAGGGCGCGGGTGACGAGTGCTTCGAGCGCGGAGGCGGCGGGGGCCTGGTCCCAGGAGTCCATGGACTGGTTGAGGACGGACGCGGCGAGGTCGGCGGCGACGGCGAGCGCGAGCGGCGGGGTGTGCAGGTGGGCGGCGCAGTGGGGGTGCGCGGGGTCGGCGGCGCCGAGCGCGAGGGCGTGGACGAGGGTACGGAGGGCTTCGCCCGGTCCGGTGCCGGTGTCGGGGAGGACGGGTTCGGCGGCGGTACGGAGGTGCTCGGCGACGCGGTCGGGGCCGCCGGCGGGGAGGGGTCCGCCGCGCTCGGCGGCGCCGTCGTGGAGGGCGTCGAGAACGGTGCCGAGGAGGGGCCGCAACGCGTCGGAACCGTGCGCGCCACCCGCGAGCGGCGGGAGGGGCGTACCGGGGGGTGGCGTGCGCATAGGGGGGTCCTTCAGGTTCGGTGGTCGTACGTGCCCGTGGAGCACAACGAGCGGAACCGGTAAGGAGTATCGGCCGCGACGGCATCGCCTTGGCACGCCGGGGGCGCGCCGGGGCGGCGCGGGAGAAGGCCGTTCCGGGCCTGGGTACGCCGCCGCGCGCGGGGCGGCCGGTCCTGGGGGGGCCGGCCCGGCGCGGAGGGAGGAGGGCCTCCCGGGCCAGGGGTGCGCGCCCGGACGCGGGCAGCCCGCCCTGGCCGCACCCGGCGGGGCGTACGGCCGCGTCCCGGCGGAGAGGGCCGGTCCCGGCCGCACGGCAACGGGCGCGCGGCGGGCCGGTGCGGAGGAAGGGCGTCCCCGGCGGGGGTACGCCGCCGGGTGCGGGGCGGGCCGCCGCGTCCCGGCGAGGACGGCCTGTCCTCGCCGCACGCGACGGCGGGTGCTCGGCCGGCCGGTGCGGGGAAAGCGCGTCCCGGGGCGGGGCGCCAGCGGGCGCGGGGCGGGCCGCCCTGGCCCGTCCCGGCGGGGGCGGGCGGGGCCTGGCTGGTGGGGCGGCCGGGGGGCCGGGCGGCCTGAGGGGGCCGGCCGGACCCGGTGGTGGGGTTAGGCGCCTCGTACTCTCAGGGCCCTTTCCAGGTCGTCGAGTTGGTCGGCGAGTTTGCGGCGTAGGGCCGGGATCATCTCGGCGTTGTCCAGGCACTCCTGGCCGAGGCGCAGCGTGTCCTGGTCGACGGCGTGGACGGGGAATCCGTGGCGTCCCGCGACCTCGGCCATGGCGGGGCCGCGCCGGTCGGCGAGGGCGACGGCCTCGGTGTAGAAGCGGGGCACGTACTCCCGTACCAGATCGGCCTGTTCGGGCTGCCAGAAGCCCTGGGCGGTGGCGGCGAAGAGGTAGTTGGACAGGTCGTCGTTGGCGAAGAGCCGGGCCCAGGCGGCGGCCTTGGCCTCCGGGTCGGGCAGGGCGGCGCGGCAACGGGCAGCGCCTTCCTGGCCGGTGGCGCTGGGGTCGGCGGTCAGTTCGGCGGCGATGACGCGCTCGTCGGCGGCGCCGAGGATCGCGAGGCGGGTGAGGATGCGCCAGCGCAGTTCGGGGTCGAGTTCGGGTCCGCCGGGGACGCTGCCGCAGTCGAGCCAGTCCTGAAGGGCGTCGGGCTGGGTGGCGGCGTCGATGAAGTGGCGTACGGCGGTGAGGCGCAGCCCGGGGTTGCTGCCGTCCTCGGTGCGGCGGATGAGGTCGCGGCACAGGGCGGTGAGGGTGGTGAGGGCGGCGCGCCGGTCGGCGCCGGCGAGGTAGCGGTCGGTGATCTGGACCGCGGCGAAGGAGAGGACGCCCTGGACGAGGGCGAGGTCGCTCTCGTGGGGCAGGTGGGCGCGGGCGGCGTCCAGGTAGGCGGCGGGGGCGAGTTCGCCGTCGCGGACCATGTCGCGGGCCGCGTTCCAGATGACGGCGCGGGTGAGGGCGCCGGGGACGCCGGACAGGGCGCGCAGCGCGGTGTCCCAGGAGGCGGGGTCGAGGCGGACCTTGGCGTACGTGAGGTCGCCGTCGTTGAGGACGACGAGGGCGGGGCGGCGGCCGGGCCTGGTCTCGGGGGCCTCGGTGAGGGGCACGTCGAGTGCGAAGCGGTCGCGTGCGACGAGCTTGGCCGGGTCGACGACGTCGAGGTCGTACGTACCGACGGACACGCGGTGCGGCCTGCTGCCGTCGTGCGTGACGCCGAGGGTCCAGCCCTGGTCGGCGGTGGTGACGCGCGGGGTGAGGGTGTCGACGCCGCTGGTGCGCAGCCACCGCGCCGCCCAGGCGTGCACGTCGCGGTCGGTGGCCGAGGCGAGGTTGTCGATGAAGTCGGCGAGGGTGGCGTTGCCGAACTTGTGCCGGGCGAAGTGGACGTTGATGCCGGCGAGGAAGTCCTTCTCGCCCAGCCAGGCGACGAGTTGGCGCAGGGCGGAGGCGCCCTTGGCGTACGAGATCCCGTCGAAGTTGAGGAGCGCGGAGGCGGTGTCGGGGACGGCGTCCGGGTCGGGGGCGACGGGGTGGGTGGAGGGCCGCTGGTCGGCGTCGTACCCCCAGGCCTTGCGCGCGATGCCGAAGTCGACCCAGGTGTCGGTGAAGCGGGTGGCCTCGGTGAGGATCTGGTAGCCCATGTACTCGGCGAAGGACTCGTTGAGCCAGATGTCGTCCCACCAGGCGAGGGTGACGAGGTCGCCGAACCACATGTGCGCCATCTCGTGGGCGACGACCATGGCGCGGGTCTGGCGCTCGGTGTCGGTGACGGCGGAGCGGTAGATGAACTCGTCGCGGAAGGTGACGAGTCCGGGGTTCTCCATGGCGCCCGCGTTGAACTCCGGTACGAACGCCTGGTCGTAGGAGTCGAAGGGGTACGGCTCCTCGAACTTCTCGTGGTAGCGGTCGAAGCAGGCGCGCGTGATGGAGAGGATCTCGTCGGCGTCGGTGTCGAGGTGGGGGGCGAGCGAGCGGCGGCAGTGGATGCCGAAGGGCAGTCCGGCGTGTTCGGTGCGCACGGAGTACCAGGGGCCGGCGGCGACGGCGACGAGGTAGGTGGAGATGAGGGGGGTGGGCGCGATCGTCCAGTGTCCCGCGGGGCCTTCGGGGGTTCTGGTGGCGACGCCGTTGCCGAGGACCGTCCATTCCTCGGGGGCGGTGACGGTCACCTCGAAGACGGACTTCAGGTCCGGCTGGTCGAAGGCGGCGAAGACGCGCTGGACGTCGTCCATGAAGAGCTGGGTGTACGTGTACGTCTCGCCGTCGGCGGGGTCGGTGAAGCGGTGCATGCCCTCGCCGGTGCGGGAGTAGCGCATGTCGGCGTGTATGCGCAGTTCGTGCGGTCCCTCGGTGAGCCCGGTGAGGGCGAGCCGGTTCCCGTCGAGCGCGGCGGGGTCGAGGGGGGTGCCGTCGACGGTGACGGAGTGCAGCGCGGCGGGCTTGAGCTCGACGAAGGTGTCCCCGGCCGCCCGCGCGGTGAACTGGATGACGGTGCGGGAGTCGAAGGTGTCCTCGCCGGTGGTGAGATCGAGAGCGATCGTGTACCGGTGCACATCGAGGAACTGGGCTCGGGTCTGCGCTTCGTCGCGCGTCAGTACGGACATGGGGGACATGGTGCCGGATGGGCCTGTCCCCGCGCATCGGGGTACGTTCCGCTGTGGGCGATGCCGCCGGGGCCGGGGGTCGCGGGGCGCTGTTCTTGTCACCGCGCCGGGCACGTCCGCGCCCCTGCCGTCACTCCGGGTGGCCGGCCGGATCGGCCCGCGTCACCCTGCCGTCGCCCGGCAAGCCCTGCGCCGCGTCCCCACCGGTCACGCCGGTGCGCGCCACCTGGTCGGCGGCCGAACCGCCGTACGGCCGTCTTCCACAGCCGAACCGTCGTGCGTCACGCCCTCCGCGGCCGAACCGCCACGCCCCGCCCCGCTGGCGGCCAGACCGTCGCGCGTCACTCGCCCTGCGTCGCCCGGCCCGCGGCCGAACCGCCCTGCGTCACGCCCTCTGCGGCTGAACCGCCACGCCCCGCGCCGCCGACAGCTGAACTGTCGCGCGTCACTCGTCGTGCGCCGCGCCCGGCCCGTGGCCGAACCACCGTGTGTCACGTCCTCCGCGGCCGAACCGCCACGCGCCGCCACGCTGGGCGGCTGGACCGCCGCGCGTCACTCGTCGTGCGTCGCACCGTCCGCGGCCGAACCGCCCTGCGCCACATCCCCCGCGGCCGATCCGCCACGCGTACCCCCGTCGGCGGCCGAGCCGCCGTGTGTCACCTCGTCGGCGATCGTCTCGTGGTGGCGGATCACCTCGGCGATGATGAAGTTCAGGAGCTTCTCGGCGAAGGC
This sequence comes from Streptomyces liangshanensis, assembly GCF_011694815.1. NCBI lineage: Bacteria > Bacillati > Actinomycetota > Actinomycetes > Kitasatosporales > Streptomycetaceae > Streptomyces > Streptomyces liangshanensis. The sequence goes on along the minus strand of NZ_CP050177.1, from coordinate 5,987,921 downwards.
CGGGTCCAGCCGGGCGCTCTCCGCGAGCTGCCGCAGCCGGGTGATCTGCCGGGCCTCGCGGGCCGGGTCGGCCGGGGGGAGCTGGTGCTCGGCCTTGAGGACGCCGACCTGCTGGGTGCACTTGAAGCGCTCGGCCAGCATGTGGACGACGGCCGCGTCGATGTTGTCGATGCTCTCGCGGAGGCGGTTCAGTTCGGCGCGTACGGAGTCGTCGACGCCGGTGTTGCTCGTGGTCATGGGTTCGGAGCTTAGACCGGCCGGGCCGCGCGCGCCGGGTCGTGATCAGGATGCGGGATCCCGGCGCGCGCGGGTGGTGCGGGAGGCGGGGTCAGAGACCGGCCGCCGCCGAGGCTATCGCGGAGGCGAAGGTCGAGACCTCCGTGTACACACCGTAGAAGTTCGGCCGCGCACAGCCGTTGCCCCAGCTCACGATGCCGACCTGGATGAAGGCGCCCGCGTTGTCCTTGCGGAACATGGGGCCGCCCGAGTCGCCCTGGCAGGTGTCGGTGCCGCCCTGGGCGTATCCGGCGCAGATCTCCTGGGAGGCGATGACGTCACCGTCGTACGAGGACGGCCCGTTGCACACCGAGTCGGAGACGAACGGGACGGTCGCCTTGAGGAGGTAGCGCTGCTGGGCGCCGCCCTCGGTCGCCCCGCCCCAGCCGGCGATGGTGAAGTTGCCGGTGTTGTACTGCGTGGTCGTGGCGATCTTCAGGGTCGGCAGGTTGATGGGGCTGGCGAGCTTGATCAGCGCCCAGTCCCGGCCCGCGCCGTTGTAGCCGGGGGCCTGGAGGACCTTGGTGGACCTGACCTTGATCGCGCTGCTGCTGTTCAGGTCGACGACACCGGCGGTGGCGGTGATGCTGGTGTTGTTGCCCGAGCCGTTCACGCAGTGCGCGGCGGTGAGGACGATGGTCGGGGAGTAGAGCGCGCCGCCACAGCCCATGGAGAGCCGGACCATGAAGGGGAACTCGCCCTGCGCGGCGCGGGTACCGCCGACGACGGGGGGAGCTACGGGGGCGACGGCGGCGGTCCTGGCCTCGGGGGCCGGCAGGGGCGACGCGGAGGCGGAGGGGGACTGGAGGCTGACCGCGGCGAGGATGACGGCACCGGCGGCGGCGCATCTCTTGAATGCGCGCACGAGCTGGTTCATGGATCTGCCCTTTCGTGGGGGGCACGGGAGAGGGGCCTGACATGGCCCCGACAAAACGTGCTCCGGATTATGGGGAGCGCGCCCACCCCGCCACAAGGACCCGGATCCGGCCACGGGCAAGGGGCGCCCGCCGGTCGCCGTCCGCTGACCGGACGCCGGGCCCCGGGCCACCGCCCCGGCCACGGCACGGCACGACCACGCCGCCACCTCCGCCACGGCGACGCAGCGCCACCTCCACCGCCCCGGCCACGGCGACGCACCGCCATCTCTGCCATCTCCGCCGCACCGACCACGGCGACGCACCGGCCCCTCCATCGCCCCGCCCACAGCGACGCACCGGCCCTACGCCGCCCCGCCCACAGCGGCGCACGACCGCGCCGCCGTAGAGTGGATCGCGGATGACCGTCCTTGCAGGGGGGTACGGACGTGGCACAGGGAACCGAGGTCATGCACGGCTATCCGCACCTGGAGACCGCGCGCGCCGCGATCACCGCGCTCTACCGGCGGCTCTCCCCCGAGGGCGTCCGCCGGTACGCGCCGAGCGTCGCCCCGGCCGACGTCGCCTTCTCCGACCACGACGACCTCCACCTGGGCACCCAGCGGGTGGCGCACGCGCTGGTCCAGCAACTCCGGCTGCCCGACGCGCGCGTCATCGTCAGCTTCCGCGACATGGAACACGCGGCGAGCGTCGAACTGACCGCGGGGCCCGAGTACTTCGTCGAGCTCAACAACCGCTTCCGCACCCACCGCAGGGACATCGGCGCCGCGCTCGCCCACGAGATCACCCACGTCCTGCTGCACCGGCTGGGGCTGACCTTCCCCGGCACCCGCGACAACGAGATCCTCACCGACACCGCCACCACCTACCTCGGCGCCGGCTGGCTGCTGCTCGACGCGTACCGCGAGGACCGCGACTCCAGCCAGAAGCTCGGCTACCTGACCCCCGAGGAGTTCGGTTACGTCCTCGCCAAGCGCGCGCTCGTCTTCGACGAGGACCCCCGGATCTGGTTCACCAGCCCGCAGGGCTACACGGCGTACGCGAAGGGCCGCGCGCAGGCCCTGCGCGACGAGCAGCAGCCGCCGCTGACGACGGCCGGCCGGCTGGGACGCCACCGGTACGCGAAGGAGCGGCGGTACGCGCTGGACCACCCCGGCCGCGCGGACGGCGCCCCCGACCCGGCCCTGCCGTACGCCTTCGAGCACCTCCCCGACGGGCTGCGCGTCGCGTTCCCCTGCCCGACCTGCCACCAGCGCATCCGGGTCCCGGTCCGGGGCCGGGTCAGGGCCCGCTGCGGGCTGTGCGGGACGGTCCTGGAGTGCGACACCTGAGGAGCAGGCGGCGGTACGGGGCGGCCTGACGGACCGTGCTCAGCGGAAAGGGCCCCGGCGGACCGGCCGACCGCCTCCGGACGCCCGCACAGGACTCGCGCGGACGCCCGCACAGGTCTCGCACGTAGGGTCGAAGCATGACGATCGAGCCAACAGCGGGTGTGCATGGCCTGTTCGAGGCGGTGCTGAGCGGCGCGGACGACACGGTCGTCCACCTCCTGCGGGCCGGCGTCCCCGCCGACGCGACCGACGACGACGGCCAGAGCGCCCTGTACCTCGCGGCCGTCAGCGACGAACCCGGCCTGGTACGGCTGCTCCTCGCCGCCGGCGCCGACCCCGAGCGCGGCAGCGGCCCCGACGGCGCGGACCTGCCCCTGTGCGGGGCCGCCAGCGGCGGCCACACCGAGGTCGTACGGGCGCTGCTCGCCGCGGGCGCGCGGCCCGACCGGCGGGAGGCCTTCGGCTTCACCGCCCTGGCCTGGGCCGTCGTCCAGGGCTTCCCCGACACGGCGGAAGCGCTGCTGGAGCACGGCGCGGACCCGGACCTCCCGGGCCCCGGCGACGAACCACCCTTGGTGCTCGCCGCCCGACGCGGCTCCCCCTCGACCACCCGGGTCCTGCTGCGGTACGGCGCGGGCACCCGCGGCGCGCCGACCACCGGCACGGACGCGGACACGGACCCGGACGCCCACAGCACGGCCCCCGACGCCCGATCCCCCGACCCCACCCCCGACACCGGCACGCTGGCCGCGGCGCTCGCCGAGGCGCGGCGCTGGATGGGGGTCGACGTGGAGCGGGAGGTGCGCGCGGGGCTGCTGCGCGCCTACGGCGACGGGTACGAGACCGTGGTGCGCCGGATCGAGGAGGACGGCTCCGAGACCGTCGTCGTGGAACTGCTCCGGGACGGGCTGCCGGTGGCCGGCCAGGAGCAGCAGACGGGGCACGCCGCGGTCGCCACGCTGCTGGAGGCCGAGTCGGGCGTCCGCACGCCGTACGAGGAACTGGCGGGCCGGGCGCTGCGCTGCGGGGACCGCGGCCGGGACGACTGGTCGGAGGCGGCGGCCGCGCTGTGGCGGCGCGGCGACGAGGAGACGTTCCTCGCGGCGGCCGCGTGGTGTGCGGGCGAGGATGCGCTGCGGCAGGCCTTCGCGGCGGACGTCCTGGCGGGCCTGGGCGGGGCCACGGACGGCGCGGCGCAGGACACGGCGGAGGGCGCGGGCCGGTTCACCGCGCGTGCGGTGGCGCTGCTGCGGGAGCTGTCGCGCGGGGCGACGGAGACGACGCTGATCGGCGCGGTGGTGACGGGGCTCGGGCGCCAGGGCGATCCGGGCGCGCTGCCCGAGATCCTGCGCCACTCGGGCCACCGGGACGCGGGGGTGCGGCGGCGGGTGGCGGCGGCGCTGGCCGGGCTCGTACCGGACGGTCAGGGGGACGGGGTGTGGGCGCTGATCCTGCTGAGCGGCGACGCGGACGCCTCCGTACGGAAAGCGGCCGTCCGGGGCCTGGCGGGTGTGGTGGACGACACACCCACCCTGCGGGAGGCGCTGGCGGCCCGGCTCGACGACCCGGAGGCGGACACGGCCGCGGCGGCGGCGCGTGGTCTGGCGGTACGTCAGGACCCGCGCGCGGTGGGGGCGTTGGCCCGGATCCTGGCGGACGGGGACGCGGGCGGCGGGGCGCGCCGGACGGCGGTGGAGGCGGTGCGCTACGTACCGGAAGGGCCGGAGCGGCGGCGCCTGGAACGGACGCTCCCCCGGCGCCACTGACGGGACGGCCGGTCCCTCCCGCGCACGATAGTCACTACGCTTTGATTATCGACTAAGGAATCCGTAGTCTCTTCCCGTACCGGTCACCCCCGTTTCGGGGTGCCGGGGGCCGTACCGGCCGACACCCCGCACAAGGAGACAGCAGTGGCACACCTGAAGATCATCGTGGCGAGCACGCGGCCCGGCCGGATCGGCCTGACCATCGGGCGGTGGGTCGATGCGGAGGCACGCGAGCACGGTGGTTTCGAGGAGGTCGAGCTGATAGACCTCGCCGAGGTGAACCTGCCGTTCATGAACGAGCCGAACCACCCGCGGCTGGGTCAGTACGTCCACCAGCACACCCGCGACTGGAGCGCCAGGATCGCGGAGGGGGACGCCTTCGTGTTCGTCATGCCGGAGTACAACTACGGCTACAACGCGGAGTTGAAGAACGCCATCGACTACCTGCACAACGAGTGGCACCACAAGCCGGTCGCCCTCGTCAGCTACGGCGGGGTCGCCGGGGGCACCCGGGCGGCCCAGATGATCAAGCAGGTCGTCACCACGCTCCGGATGACCCCGGTGTTCGAGGCGGTGCCCATCCCCTTCGCCCACCGGCTCGTCGACGAGGACGGGAGCCTGGCGGCCACCGACGCCATGACCGGCTCCGCGAAGGCGATGTTCGACGAGCTCAAGCGGGTCGGCGAGGCACTGCGCCCGCTGCGCGCGCCCCGGCCGGCGGCCGTGACGCCGTGACCGACATCCACCCGGTGTGCGTGCGCTTCCACACGGCGATCGAGCTGATCGGCACCCGGTGGACCGGCGCGGTCCTGCGCGCCCTGTTCACCGGGCAGCATCGGTACGCGCAGATCAAGGCGGCCATCCCGGGCGTCAGCGACACGATGCTGGCGCAGCGGCTGCGCGCGCTCCAGGAGGACCGGCTGATCGAGCGCCGGGTCCTGGACACGACACCGGTCCAGGTCGAGTACCACCTCACCGAGAGGGGCCTCGAACTGGAACCGGTGCTGGAGTCGGTCATCGCCTGGTCGCACAAGTGGATCCCGCTGCCGGATCCCGACCAGGCCTCGTAGCGGCCCGCGTCGTAGCGGACCGCCTCGCGTCGCGGCCCGCCTCGTACCGGCCCCTCAGAGGAGCCGCAGGCCGCCCGGCGCGCCCTCCTCGATGATCTCGGCGAGTTCGCCGAACACCGAGGGCCCGCCGCCGGCCCGCGCCCGGTCCAGGGCCGCGCGCGAGACGTCGTGGGCGCGCCACTCGAAGGCGAAGTCATCGTCGTCGGGCGTGCCGAACCCGCCGCGCAGGCAGTCGACGAGCGCGTCGAGATTGCGCCCGAAGTACCCGCCGGGTCCGTTCACCGCGGCGCCGATCACCCGCCAGAAGCTGTCGAGGTCGGTGACCTCCGCCCCGTCGATCACATAGGTCACGGTCATGGGACGGAGGCTACCTTTCCCCGGGCGGGCGGCCGTGGCCGCCCGGACCCGTCGTCCGTCGTGTTCTCAGGGGCTTGTCAGCAGCCGTAGTTGACGAGCGAGAACGAGGCGTAGTGGTTGGAGGTGTAGTAGTCCTCGTCGACCTTCTTGCCGGTGATGATGCGGCGGGCGCCGCGGTCGGGGGAGCCGGGGGTCACGACGGTGTACTCGTGGTAGTAGCTGGAGGCCTGGAGGGGGAGCAGACGCTCGCGGTTCTGGAAGACGGCACCGTCCTGGGAGTACGGGAACGGCCCGCCACGGGCGATGAGGCTGAGGGTCGTCCTGGCCTGTGAGGGCAGGCTGCCGTAGCAGATGCTGCCGACGGCGCTGGGGGCCGCGGAAGCGGTGACGGCGGCCGTGCCGGCCAGGAGCGTGGAGGCGAGGGCTACGACGGAGCCCAGGGCGGCGATACGTGGGGGAATTCGCATGCGCCCATGATGACGCGCGTAGATATGTACACGTCAAGACCGCGGCCCCCCAACATGCCTGATTTCCCGGTTCGTTCACCGTCCGGATCCCGTTCGTACCGCCTCAGGAGCCACGCGCGTCACGCACCGCCGACGGCCGCCCGATCCCGTCGCCGGGCGGCCGGACTGCGACCGGACCGCGCCCGGACGCGCGAACGCCCGGCGGCGCGTGGGCGCTGCCGGGCGTTCGGGTGGTGTGCCGTGGGGCCGTGGATCAGGCCGCGGTACGGCGGCCTCCGCCGCCCTCGCCGCCCGCTCCGCCGCCGCCCCGGCCGCGTCGGCCACGGCCGCCGTTGCCGGCTCCCGTACCGCCGCCGGTCCTGGCGCCTCCGCCGGTGCGGGCGCCGCTTCCGGCGCCCCCGCCCGCGGCCGAACGCGCGCCGCCCGTGGCCCCTGTACGGGTGCCCCCGGTGGTGGAGCGTCCGGCACCGCGTGACCCGGAACGGGCGGGGCGGGCGGTGCGCGGCTTCTGCTTCTGCTGGACCACGGGCTGGGGCACCTCTATGACCACGGCGATCCCGGAGGGCTCCCGGGCGCCGGTGAGGACCGCCAGCTCCTCGTCGGTGGACTTGATCCTGGCCGACTTGGGGTCGATGCCCGCGTCGGACATGAGACGGGTCATCTCCCGCCGCTGCTCGGGCAGGACCAGCGTCACGACGCTGCCGGACTCCCCCGCGCGGGCGGTGCGTCCGCCGCGGTGCAGGTAGTCCTTGTGGTCGACGGGCGGGTCGACGTTCACGACGAGGTCGAGGTCGTCCACGTGGATGCCGCGGGCCGCCACGTTGGTCGCCACGAGCGCGGTGACCTGGCCGGTCTTGAACTGGTCGAGGGTGCGGTTGCGCTGCGGCTGCGAACGGCCGCCGTGCAGCCCGGCCGCCCGTACGCCGCTGGCCAGCAGGCGCTTGACCAGCCGGTCCACGGAGCGCTTGGTGTCCAGGAAGAGCAGCACCCGGCCGTCGCGGGCCGCGATCCTGGTCGTGACGGCCTTCTTGTCCGTCTCGTCCAGGACGTACAGCACGTGGTGCTCCATCGTGGTGACCGCGCCCTGCGAGGGGTCGACGGAGTGCACGACGGGGTCGGTCAGGTACTGCCGTACGAGCCGGTCGATGTTCTTGTCCAGCGTCGCGGAGAACAGCATCCGCTGGCCGTCGGGCCGCACCTGCTTGAGCAGCGCGGTGACCTGCGGCATGAAGCCCATGTCGGCCATCTGGTCGGCCTCGTCGAGGACGGTGATGTCCACCTGGTCGAGGCGGCAGTCGCCGCGTTCGATGAGGTCCTTGAGCCGTCCGGGGGTCGCGACGAGCACCTCGGCGCCGCGCCGCAGCTGTCCCGACTGCTTGGTGATCGACATCCCGCCGACGACCGTGGCCATCTTGAGGTTCACCGCCGTGGCGTACGGGGTGAGCGCGTCGGTCACCTGCTGGGCCAGCTCGCGGGTGGGCACGAGGACCATCGCGAGGGGGGCCTTGGGCTCGGCGTGGCGGCCCGCGAGGCGGGCGAGGAGCGCGAGCCCGAAGGCCAGGGTCTTGCCGGAGCCGGTCCGTCCGCGGCCGAGGATGTCACGGCCCGCGAGGGAATTGGGCAGCGTCGCGCCCTGGATCGGGAAGGGTTCCGTCACGCCCTGGGCGGTGAGGGTCTTCAGCAGCCCGGCGGGCATGTCGAGCTCGTCGAACGCCTCGACGGCAGGCAGTGCGGGGGTAAGGGTCTCCGGCAGAGTGAATTCCTGGGGGCGGGCGGGGGCACGGCGGGCCGGGGCCTTCGCCGTACCGCGCGCGGAGCCCTGTCCGCGTGAATTCACCGGGCGTTTGCCGGCAGGTCTGGCAGCACGGTCCTGCCGCTCGGGGCGAGTCATTCAGTAAAGCCTTCCTGGGCCTGAGAACAGCGGCCTGAGAACAGCGCGAGCCGGGGCCCGCACCTGCACGGTGCGAGCCCCGGCTGCGAGGTACACGTCCGGGAACTAGGCCGGGACGATGTTCTCCGCCTGCGGGCCCTTCTGGCCCTGCGTGACGTCGAACGAGACCTTCTGGCCCTCCTGGAGCTCACGGAACCCCTGGGTGGCGATGTTCGAGTAGTGGGCGAAGACGTCGGCGCCGCCGCCGTCCTGCTCGATGAAGCCGAAGCCCTTTTCGCTGTTGAACCACTTCACGGTGCCAGTAGCCATGTCATTCTCCTAAAACAGGTGCAGAGCCGGAAATCCGCACTTCACGAATTCCTCGTCGCCGCATTGAGCCCCATCCGGAGAAGCCGGCAAAAACAATAATGCGCCTGAGCGAGTTTCCGTCAGGCGCACATAAAGTTCATGGGTACCAAAACTGCAACGCTTGTAAGCCTAGCACGGTCGCCCGGCGTGCGGTGAGAACAACACGCGGGAAACGGGACGACCGGTCCGGGGGGCGTGCCGGAGCCCCCCTCAGAGCGCCCGCAGCACCACCACGGCGGCCCGCCCCTCGGTCCTGAGCCGCGCCGGCTCCTCGCCGGGGCCGAGCAGCACGGCGTCGTACGGGCCGAGGTCCAGGTCGCCGAGCGCCGCCGCGCCCTCCAGGGCCACGACGAGGACGGTCTCGCCGGCGGCCGGGGCGGTGATCCGTACGGGATCGGTGAGACGCCCCCGTACGACCTCCACCCGCGCCGCCGCCCGGTCCCTGCGGCACATGACGTTGAGGTTGACGACCGGTCCCCCGAGCAGCGCGCAGTCCGTCGGCGTGTCACCGGGGAACGCCAGCGGGACGAACCGCTCCCCGACCCGCCACCGCCGCCCGCCGACGGTGAGGTCCATGCCGTCCCCCTCGGCCAGCGTCAGGATCCGGTCGACACCGGGGAACACCGAGAACGGCCCGTCCCCGGCCACCTCCGCCAGACTGACCCGCCAGTCGAACCCCCCACCCCCCTCGAACCCGGCCAGAACCTCCCGCGTGATCCCCCCACCGTTCTTCCACGGCACCCCGACCCGCCGCCCGGCAGGCAACAGACGCGGCGTCATGCCACGATCCCCAGCTCCCGGGCCCGGCGCAGCCACCGCGGGAACTCGCCGAGCAGCCGGTCGATCACCGTGTCCATGGCCAGGTGGTAGTTGGTGCGGCCCATGTGCCCGAGCGCGCCGACGATCTCGGCCACCCGGCCCGCGTGGTTCGCGAGTGAGATGTCGGCCTCGGCGTCGATGTCCGTGGAGAAGACGGTGATCGGGACGGTGCCGTCGTCGTCCAGGTGGGCGGAGAGGCCCAGGACCCGTTCGGCCAGGGCCTGGACGGTGCCGTCCTTGTAGTGGTCGCGCATGGAACCGGAGTGGTCGAGGACGAGGTGGACAGCGGCGCGCTGTCCGCCGAGGCCGTGTTTCTCCAGGGAGACCGCGGCGCTCTTGTACAGGTTCACCAGCGCGGGCGCGGTCTCCTCCACCTTGCGGAGACTGATCGCGGAACCCATGGAACTCCCCCTGCCTCGGCGGCTGTCGTGCGTGGGGTGAGGGTACGCCTCCTGGTCTCCGGGGGGAGGGGGTCTGCCGGTGGGAACGGGTGGGGTGGGTGGGCGGTGGGAGGGGTGTCGGTGGGGTTCGCTACCTTGATCGCCGCCGCCCCACCGGCCGACGTCCCCCGCTCACCCCGCACGAAGGAGCCGGCCATGGAGGCCGCGGTCACCACTTGCTATCGCCATCCCAAGTACGAGTGCCACGTCCGCTGTACGCGGTGCGACCGGTACATCTGTCCCGACTGCATGCGGGAGGCGGCCGTCGGCCATCACTGCGTGGAGTGCGTACGGGAGGGGCAGCGCTCGGTCAGGCGGCCGCGGACGGTCTTCGGCGGGCAGGTGTCCGGGTACGCCGCCCCGGTGGTGACGATCGCGCTGATCGCGATCAACGTCCTTTGCTACCTGGGCGAGTTGGCGCGGCCCGACCTCGTCGACCGGTTCGGCATGCTGGGCGCGGCGAGCGTGGCGCCGGACGGGACGTGGTACCTGTGGGGCCCCGAATTCCCCGAGCTGAGGACGGTGGGGGTGGTCGGCGGCGAGTGGTACCGGCTGGTCACCGGCGCCTTCCTGCACAAGTCCCCGGCCGACGGCTCGTTCTGGATCATGCACATCGTCGTCAACATGTTCTCGCTGTGGACGCTGGGCCGCTTCGCGGAGGAACAGCTGGGCCGGGTCCGGTACCTGACGGTGTATCTGCTGTCGGCGGTGGGCAGTTCCGTGCTGGTCTACCTGATCGCGCCGCAGGACACGACGGTGGGCGCCTCGGGCGCGCTGTTCGGCCTCGCGGCGGCGTTCTACGTCACCCACCGCAGGCTGGGCCACGACATGGCGCCCGTGAACCGCTTCATGGCGGGATTCCTGATCTGGATGGTGATATCCGCCGGATTCACGTCCTGGGAGGGCCACTTGGGCGGCCTGCTCACGGGCGGCGCGGTGACGCTGGCGCTCGCGTACAGCCCGGCCAGGAACCGGACCGCGCTCCAGGTGGTGGCGGGCGCGGGCACGCTCGCGGTGCTGCTCGTCCTGGTGGTGCTGAAGACCTCCGCGCTGAAGAACGGCGGAGTGTAGGGCGCGCCCCGGGGCCGCGCCACCACATGTCACGGCGCCTGCCGGCGGTCCGGTCGGGGACTGGAGGCAGGCGCCGCGCCTTGCGGAGGGCCCGGAGATCACTCTCCGGGCCGACACCGCCCGTACGCCGTTGTACGGGACGTCTGTTGGGGTGGGACGGGTGCGGCGGTGGGACGGGTGCGGCGGCGGTCAGACCGTCAGGGAGCGGTCCGTGGGACGGATCGGGGCCGGGAGGTCGCTGGCACCCGTCAGGTGCCGGTCCACTCCCCGCGCCGCCGAACGGCCCTCGGCGATCGCCCAGACGATCAACGACTGACCGCGCCCCGCGTCACCGGCGACGTACACGCCGGGGACGTTGGTCGCGAAGTCCTCGTCACGCGCGATGTTGCCGCGCTCGTCCAGCTCCAGGCCGAACTGCTCGACCAGGCCGTTGGACCGGTCCGTACCGGTGAAGCCCATGGCCAGCGTGACCAGTTGCGCCGGGATGGAGCGCTCGGTGCCGGGCTTCTGCTCCAGCTTGCCGTTGACGAACTCCACCTCGGTGAGGTGCAGCGACTGTACGTTGCCGTCCTCGTCGCCCTCGAAGTGCGTGGTCGAGACGGAGTAGACGCGCTCGCCGCCCTCCTCGTGCGCGGAGGTCACCTTGTAGAGCATCGGGAACGTCGGCCACGGCTGGTGCGCCGCGCGGTCGTCGCCGGGCCTCGGCATGATCTCCAGCTGGGTGACGGAGGCCGCGCCCTGGCGGTGGGCCGTACCGACGCAGTCCGCGCCGGTGTCGCCGCCGCCGATGACCACGACGTGCTTGCCCTCGGCGCTGATGGGCGTGACCGTGAGGTCGCCCTCCTGCACCTTGTTGGCCAGCGGCAGGTACTCCATCGCGAAGTGGATGCCCTTGAGGTCGCGGCCCGCGACGGGCAGGTCGCGCGAGATGGTCGCGCCGGCGGCGATGACGACGGAGTCGTACCGCTTGCGCAGCTTCACCGCGTCGATGTCGCGGCCGACCTCGACACCGGTACGGAACTTCGTCCCCTCCGCGCGCATCTGCTCGATGCGGCGGTTGATGTGCGACTTCTCCATCTTGAACTCGGGGATGCCGTACCGCAGCAGCCCGCCGATGCGGTCGGCCCGCTCGTACACGACGACCGTGTGCCCGGCCCGCGTCAGCTGCTGGGCGGCGGCGAGCCCCGCCGGGCCCGAGCCGATGACGGCGACGGTCTTGCCGGAGAGCCGCTCGGGCGGCTGCGGGGTGACGTCACCGCTGTCCCAGGCCTTGTCGATGATGGAGACTTCGACGTTCTTGATCGTGACGGCCGGCTGGTTGATGGCCAGCACGCACGCGGACTCGCAGGGCGCCGGGCACAGCCGCCCGGTGAACTCCGGGAAGTTGTTGGTGGCGTGCAGCCGCTCGCTGGCCGCCGTCCAGTCCTCGCGGTACGCGAAGTCGTTCCACTCGGGGATCAGGTTTCCCAGCGGACACCCCTGGTGGCAGAACGGGATGCCGCAGTCCATGCAGCGGCCGGCCTGCTTGCTGATGATGGGGAGCAGCGAGCCCGGGACGTAGACCTCGTTCCAGTCCTTGACGCGCTCGTCGACGGGCCGGGTCCTGGCGACCTCGCGCCCTGTGGTGAGAAAGCCCTTAGGGTCAGCCATTGGTCGCCGCCTCCATCATCTTCTCGGTGGTCTCGGTCTCCGAGAGACCGGCCAGCTCGGCGGCGTCCTTGGCGGCGAGCACTGCCTTGTACGTGGTCGGGATGATCTTGCTGAAGCGGGCCGCCGAGGCGTCCCAGTCGGCCAGCAGCTTGTCGGCGACGGTGGAGCCCGTCTCCTCCTGGTGGCGGCGCACGACGTCGTGCAGCCACTGCTTGTCGGTGTCGGCGAGCGGCTCGACGGCTTCCAGGTTCCCGGCGTTGACGTTGTCCGGGTCGAGGTCGATGACGTACGCGACCCCGCCGGACATGCCGGCCGCGAAGTTGCGTCCCGTCTCGCCGAGGACGACGGCGTGGCCGCCGGTCATGTACTCGCAGCCGTGGTCGCCCACGCCCTCGGAGACGACCGTGGCACCGGAGTTGCGGACGCAGAAGCGCTCGCCGGTACGGCCCCGGAGGTACAGCTCGCCGCCGGTGGCGCCGTAGGCGATGGTGTTGCCCGCGATGGTGGAGTACTCCGCGAGGTGGTCGGCGCCCCGGTCGGGCCGTACGACGACCCGGCCGCCGGAGAGGCCCTTGCCGACGTAGTCGTTCGCGTCGCCCTCCAGGCGCAGGGTGACCCCGCTGGGCAGGAACGCGCCGAAGGACTGCCCGGCGGACCCGGTGAAGGTGATGTCGATCGTGTCGTCGGGCAGGCCGGCGCCGCCGAACTTCTTGGTCACCTCGTGGCCGAGCATCGTCCCGACGGTGCGGTTGATGTTGCGGATGGCGACCTGGGCGCGGACGGGCTGCGCGGCCTCGGCGCTCTCGGCGCCCAGCGCGTCGGCGGCGAGCCGGATCAGCTCGTTGTCGAGGGCCTTGGCGAGGCCGTGGTCCTGGACGGCGACCTGGTGGCGTACGGCACCCTCGGGCAGCGCCGGTACGTGGAACAGCGGCGCCAGGTCGAGGCCCTGCGCCTTCCAGTGGTCGACGGCCCGGTCGGTGTCGAGGAACTCGGCGTGCCCGACGGCCTCTTCGAGGGTACGGAAGCCCAGCTCGGCGAGGAGCTCGCGGACCTCCTCGGCGATGAACTCGAAGAAGTTGACGATGTACTCGGCCTTGCCCGAGAACCGCTCGCGCAGGACGGGGTTCTGGGTGGCGATGCCGACGGGGCAGGTGTCGAGGTGGCAGACGCGCATCATGACGCAGCCGGAGACGACGAGCGGCGCGGTGGCGAAGCCGAACTCCTCGGCGCCGAGGAGGGCGGCGATGACGACGTCCCGGCCGGTCTTGAGCTGGCCGTCGGTCTGGACGACGATGCGGTCGCGCAGGCCGTTGAGCAGCAGCGTCTGCTGGGTCTCGGCGAGGCCCAGCTCCCAGGGGCCGCCCGCGTGCTTGAGCGAGGTGAGCGGCGAGGCGCCCGTACCGCCGTCGTGTCCGGAGATCAGGACGACGTCGGCGTGTGCCTTGGAGACGCCCGCGGCGACCGTGCCGACGCCGACCTCGGAGACCAGCTTCACGTGGATGCGGGCCTGCGGGTTGGCGTTCTTGAGGTCGTGGATGAGCTGCGCGAGGTCTTCGATGGAGTAGATGTCGTGGTGCGGCGGCGGGGAGATCAGGCCGACGCCCGGGGTGGAGTGCCGGGTCCTGGCGACCCACGGGTAGACCTTGTGGCCGGGCAGCTGGCCGCCCTCACCGGGCTTGGCGCCCTGCGCCATCTTGATCTGGATGTCGTCGGCGTTGACCAGGTACTCGCTGGTGACGCCGAAGCGCCCGGAGGCGACCTGCTTGATGGACGAGCGGCGCGCCGGGTCGTACAGCCGCTCCGCGTCCTCGCCGCCCTCGCCGGTGTTGGACTTGCCGCCGAGCTGGTTCATGGCGATGGCCATGGTCTCGTGGGCCTCTTGCGAGATGGAGCCGTACGACATGGCGCCGGTGGAGAAGCGCCGGACGATCGCGGAGGTGGGCTCGACCTCGTCCAGGGGGACCGGGGTACGGCCGGAGGCGAGGGTGAACAGGCCGCGCAGCGTCATCAGGCGCTCGGACTGCTCGTTCACGCGGTCCGTGTACTTCTTGAAGATGTCGTAGCGGCGGGAGCGCGTGGCGTGCTGGAGGCGGAAGACCGTCTCGGGGTCGAACAGGTGCGGCTCGCCCTCGCGGCGCCACTGGTACTCGCCGCCGATCTCCAGCTTGCGGTGGCTGGCGGAGATCCCGGAGGCGGGGTAGCCCTTGGCGTGCCGGGCGGCGACCTCCTCGGCGACGATGTCGAGCCCGGCGCCGCCGATCTTGGTGGCGGTGCCGTTGAAGTACTTCTCCACGAAGGCCTGGTCGAGGCCGACGGCCTCGAAGACCTGGGCGCCGCGGTAGGAGGCGACGGTGGAGATGCCCATCTTGGACATGACCTTGAGGACGCCCTTGCCGAGCGCGTAGATCAGGTTGCGGATCGCCTGCTCGGGCTCCAGGCCCTCGATGAAGGTGCCCGCGCGGACCAGGTCCTCGACGGACTCCATCGCGAGGTACGGGTTGACGGCGGCGGCGCCGTACCCGATGAGGAGCGCGACGTGGTGGACCTCGCGTACGTCGCCGGCCTCGACCAGCAGGCCGACCTGCGTGCGCTGCTTGGTGCGGATGAGGTGGTGGTGCACGGCGGCGGTGAGCAGCAGCGAGGGGATGGGTGCCTGTTCGGCGTCGGAGTGCCGGTCGGAGAGCACGATGATGCGGGCGCCGCTCTCGATGGCGGCGTCCGTCTCGGCGCAGATCTCCTCGATGCGGGCGGCGAGGGCCTCCCCGGCGCCGCTGACGCGGTAGAGGCCGGAGAGGGTCGCGGCCTTCATGCCGGGCATGTCGCCGTCGGCGTTTATGTGCACGAGCTTGGCCAGCTCGTCGTTGTCGATCACCGGGAAGGGGAGCGTGACGCTGCGACAGGACGCCGCGGTCGGCTCCAGCAGGTTGCCCTGCGGGCCGAGGGAGGAGCGCAGCGAGGTGACGAGCTCCTCGCGGATGGCGTCCAGCGGCGGGTTGGTGACCTGCGCGAAGAGCTGGGTGAAGTAGTCGAAGAGCAGCCGGGGCCGGGCGGAGAGCGCGGCGATCGGCGAGTCCGTACCCATGGAGCCGATCGGCTCGGCGCCGCTGCGGGCCATGGGCGCGAGGAGGACGCGCAGCTCCTCCTCGGTGTAGCCGAAGGTCTGCTGGCGGCGGGTGACCGAGGCGTGGGTGTGCACGATGTGCTCGCGCTCGGGGAGGTCGGAGAGCTCGATCTCGCCGGTCTCCAGCCATTCCTTGTACGGGTGCTCGGCGGCGAGGCCCGCCTTGATCTCGTCGTCCTCGATGATGCGGTGCTCGGCGGTGTCGACGAGGAACATCTTGCCGGGCTGGAGGCGGCCCTTGCGGACGACCTTCGCGGGGTCGATGTCGAGGACTCCGACCTCGGAGGAGAGCACGACGAGGCCTTCGTCGGTCACCCAGTAGCGGCCGGGGCGCAGTCCGTTGCGGTCGAGGACCGCGCCGACCTGGGTGCCGTCGGTGAAGGTGACGCAGGCGGGGCCGTCCCAGGGCTCCATCATCGTGGCGTGGTACTGGTAGAACGCGCGGCGCTCGGGGTCCATGGAGTCGTGGTTCTCCCACGCCTCGGGGACCATCATCAGCACGGAGTGCGGAAGCGATCTGCCGCCGAGGTGGATGAGTTCCAGGACCTCGTCGAAGGACGCGGAGTCGGAGGCGTCCGGCGTGCAGAGCGGGAAGATGCGCTCCAGCTTGTCGGCGCCGAAGAGGTCGGAGCCGAGCTGCGACTCGCGGGCCTTCATCCAGTTGCGGTTGCCCTTGACCGTGTTGATCTCGCCGTTGTGCGCGACGAAGCGGTACGGGTGGGCGAGCGGCCAGCTCGGGAAGGTGTTGGTGGAGAAGCGGGAGTGGACCAGGGCGATCGCGGTGGCGAACCGGCGGTCGGACAGGTCGGGGAAGAACGGCTCCAGCTGGCCGGTGGTGAGCATGCCCTTGTAGACGATCGTGCGGGCGGAGAGCGAGGGGAAGTACACCCCGCCCACCCGCTCGGCGCGCTTGCGCAGCAGGAACGCCTTGCGGTCGAGGGCGATGCCCGTGCTCGTACCGTCGGCGACGAAGAGCTGGCGGAAGGCCGGCATCGTGGCGCGGGCGGTGGCACCGAGCAGTCCGGGGGCGACGGGGACGTCACGCCATCCCAGGACGTTCAGGCCCTCCTCGGCGGCGAGCGTCTCGAGGCGTGAGACGGCGTCGGTCGCGTCGTCGGCGGGGAGGAAGGCGATGCCGACGGCGTACGCGCCGGGCTCGGGCAGCTCGAAGTCCGTCACCTCGCGCAGGAAGGCGTCGGGGACCTGGAGCAGGATGCCGGCGCCGTCACCGGAATCGGGCTCGGATCCGGTGGCACCACGGTGTTCGAGGTTGCGCAGTACGGTCAGCGCCTGCTCCACCAGTGCGTGGCTGGCTACACCGGTAAGGGTGGCCACGAACCCGACACCGCAGGCGTCGTGTTCGTTACGGGGGTCGTACATCCCTTGCGGGGCGGGGCGACCGTCCATGGGCGACCAGGCGTCGGAACGCATCGGCACTCCCGTCGTCGTCGTGGCATATGCAATAGACCGAGGGACGACGCTGGCCCTCCAGAAATTTCGTGCAGGTTACATGATGGGCGGCTTCTCAGGAAGCGGATAGCACATTCCAACATGTGGACACCGCCCGGAGCGGCGGATGTGGGGCACGGACGGACAGATCGTCGCCCGCCGGGCAGACGCGGAGCAGGCATCGTTGCCCGCGGCGCCCAGAGGTCATGCCCGGTGATTAAGGACTCGAAACCGCCGGGTAACGACTGTGCGCGGGGTGCGGGGGCGCGCCGTGGGCGGCCCCTTCGGACAGTCTCTCATCCTGGGCCGCCCGGGCGCGGGTACAGGGGCGGGGAGATCGGTCACAGCGCAGGTCAGGGGCGGTCCGCCGCCCTCCTCGCGCCCCCCCGGGGTGCGTCAGAGGGCGGCGCCGAAGACCGAGCCCAGGCCGTACGTCAGGGCGGCGGCCGTCCCGCCCAGGAGCAGCTGGCGCAGTCCGCCGTACCACCAGCTGCGGGCGGTGACCCGGGACACCAGCGCGCCGCAGCCGAAGAGCCCGACGAGCGCCAGGACCAGCGCGGGCCACAGCGCGGTGGCGCCCAGCAGGTACGGCAGGACGGGCAGCAGGGCGCCCAGCGCGAAGGAGCCGAACGACGAGACGGCGGCGACGGTCGGGGACGGCAGGTCGTCCGGGTCGATGCCCAGTTCCTCGCGGGCGTGGATCTCCAGCGCCTGCTCGGGGTCCTTGGACAGCTGCGTGGCGACCTCGCGGGCGAGCGCCGGCTCCACACCCCGCGACACGTAGAGCGCGGCCAGCTCCTCCATCTCGTCGGTGGGGTGTTTGCGCAGCTCACGGCGTTCGACGTCCAGTTCCGCCTGGACCAGTTCGCGCTGGGAGGCGACGGAGGTGTACTCGCCGGCGGCCATCGAGAACGCGCCGGCGGCGAGGCCCGCGAGGCCGGTGATCACCAGGGTGTGGTGGGAGACGGCGCCCCCGGCGACGCCGGTCATCAGGGCCAGGTTCGAGACGAGTCCGTCCATCGCGCCGAACACCGCGGGACGCAGCCAGCCGCCGTTGACGTCACGGTGGGTGTGGTTGTCGCGGTGGGCCTCGTGGAGCGTGGCCTCGGTGTCGATGACGGACATGCTTCTCCTCTTTCACAGCGGTGGACCGGGTACGCGCCGGAGCGGCGTCCACCCCTCCAGATGTTCGAAAGTACGCACGAAAAACGTCGCCCGCCAGCAAGGAAGGCCGTACTTACCAGGGCTTTCGAGCCGTTCCGGCGACCTTCGCGACACCCGGTCCGGGATCCACGGGCACCCTTCCGGCGCCCTCGCGTGGTGTCAGCCGGGTGACAGGGGCGTTTCCCGGACTCCCGCGCGCGTGTCCGTGGCACAGATGGCAGGAACAGGCTCGTTGTGCGCGGAAGGGCGGCCACCGATGGAGCTGATTGCATGCGATCCGGCGCGCGACGAGGCCGCGGTGCTCCGCGACCGGGCGCGCGGCGCACTGCTCGGCCTGGCGGTCGGCGACGCGCTCGGGGCTCCCGCCGAGAACATGCGGCCCTCGGAGATCCGCCGCCGCTGGGGCCGTATCGAGGGCTTCGTCGCGGACAACCCGGCGGGTACGGACGACACGGAGTACGCGATCTTCTCCGGGCTGCTGCTCGCCCGGCACGGCTCGGCGCTGACCGTCGCGCACGTGGAGAAGGCCTGGCACCACTGGCTGGCGGACCTGGACGAGGGCCCGTTCCGGGGCGCGGGTTTCAGCGAGCGCGGCACGCTGGAGAACCTGCGCCGGGGCCTCGCCGCCCCCATCACGGCACAGCACCGGCACGCGTGGAGCGACGGCCTGGCGATGCGGGCGGCGCCGTTCGGTGTGTTCGCGGCGGGGCGCCCCGAGGAGGCGGCGCGGCTGGTGTCGGTGGACGGCAGTGTCAGCCACGACGGCGAGGGCATCTACGGCGGCCGGGCGGTGGCGGCGGGGGTCGCGGCGGCGATGACGGGCGCGGGACCGGCGTCGGTGGTCGCCGCGGCGCTCTCGGTGATCCCGATGGACTCCTGGACGGCGCGGACCCTGCGGCGCGGGGTGGTCGCGGCGCGGCGCGACTACCCGGACACCCTGACGCGGGAGCGGGCGGTGCGCTCGTCGGTGGTCATCGGCGGCTACCCCTGGACGGACCTGGCCCCCGAGGCGGTGGGCCTGGCCTTCGGCGCGTTCACGGCGGCGCGCGGCGACTTCCGTACGTCGGTCCTGACGGCGGTCAACATGGGCCGCGACGCGGACACGACGGCGGCGGTGGCGGGGGCACTGGCGGGCGCGCTCGCGGGGGCGCGGGCCATCCCCACGGAATGGTCCTCGGCGATCGGCCCGGTGCGGGGCAGCTGCCTGCCCTCGATGCGCGGCTACCACGTCCTGGACATCGCGGACCTGCTCACCCCGGACGAGGAAGAGGCACCCCCGGCATGACACGGAACGACCCGGGCGAACTCCGGGGCACGCCAGAACGCGACACACCGGGACCGTACGCCCCGGCGGGGCCCGGAACGTACCCACAACCGCTGACCGCGTCCGGGGGTGTCCCCGGGGTGCTCCTGCCGGACGGTCCGCGCGGGGGCAGCCTCCTGGACCACCCCTCGCCCGGTTCCGGCTTGGCTCCGGACACGGGCACGGACACCGCTTCCGGCCCGGGTACGGGTTCCGGCGCGGGTACGGGTCCGCGCGCAGGCGCGGGTACGGGTACGGGCACGGGTCCCGGCCCGGGTGTGGGTTCCGGCGCGGGTACGGGTCCGGGCGCGGGTACGGGTACAGGTACGGGTCCGGGCGCGGGTACAGGTACGGGTCCGGGCGCGGGAGCGGACGGGGACGGGGGCGGCGCCGACCGCGCCGGTGGCGTCGGCGGCGGTACGGGTGGCCGCGCCGGCGGTGCTGTCCGGCGGCGGGCCGGTGCGGGCGTGCGCGTGGGCGGGTCCCCGCGGCCAGGTGCCCGCGACGCGCGGCGTATCGAGGGGCTGCTCCTCGGGCTCGCCGCCGGGGACGCCGCCGGGTGGCCCGCCGCGCGGCACCGGGCCGCCCGGATGCCCGAGTGGACCCGGCGGCTCACCCGCGAGCTGGACACCTTCGCCGAGGAGAACGCGACCACCACCCTCCCCGTCCCCATCGCCCTCAACCAGCCCCCCGAGCCCCTGCGCCTCGGCCCCTCCGACGACGCCGAGTGGGCCGCGTTCGCGGCCGAGGCCGTGCTCACCGCCGCCGGTGACCTCTTCCACGGCCTCGGCGCCGACCGGCGCATGCGGGCCGCCGTCGACCTCGCCTGGAACTCCCTCGCCAGCGAGATCGCCGCGGCCGCCGACCGCGCCCCCGAGGTCGAGTCCGCGGTGCTGCCGCTGCGCGCCCGGATCTCGGTACGGGCCGGGCTCGGCAACCTCGCCACCGGCCTGCGCCCGCCCGCCACCGGCCACGACAACCCGCACTTCTTCGACGACGCCGCGTGCGTACGGGCCGTCGTCCTCGCGGTCGTCCACCCCGGCGACCCCACCGCCGCCGCCGAACTCGCCGAGTTCGACGCCCGGTACACGCAGGACGGCGACGGGGTCCACGGCGCCCGCGCCATGGCCGCCGCCGTCGCGACCGCCCTCGGCGGCGGCGGCGTTGAGGCAGCCGTGGAGGCCGCGCTCGCCCAGCTCCCCGGCACCACCGAGATCGGCCGCAACGCCCGGCACGCCGTCAAACTCGCCCAGGCCTCCGCCGACGAGGACGCCGGCGACGACGCCGGCGCCTTCGCCCTCGTCCCCCTGCTGGAGCATCAGATCGTCGACCACGTCTACAGCTACGGCATCGCCGCCGCCGAGACCGTCCCGGTCGCCCTCGCCCTCACCGTCGCCGCCCGGGGCCGGGTGACCGGGGCCGTGCCCGCCGCCGCGTGCCTGTCCCGGGTCGCCGACTCCGCGCCCGCCCTCGCCGGGGCGCTGACCGGCGCGCTCGGCGGCGGCGACACCGTACCGGCCGCCTGGCGGGACGCCTGCCGTACCCTCGCGGGCTGCGCGCTCCCCCGTCTCGCGGGCATCGATCTCATCGAACTCGCCGGGCTGCTCGCAGACACGGAACTGGCCTCTCCGGGTGGACAATTCCGGCATGACGACCGTGAGCACACCCCCCACCCCCTCCGCGACGAGGCCGGGCACCGGCCCGGAGACCCCCACCCTCGCTGACCGCGTCACCGGCTGCCTGCTGGGCGCCGCCGTGGGCGACGCGCTCGGCGGCCCGGTCGAGGGCTACTCCCCCGACCAGATCGTCGAGCGCCACGGCGGCCGGGTCACCGGCATCGTCGGCCCGTGGAACGAGGACTGGCGCACTGCCCGCCCCATCGCGCCGTACCACAAGGGCGACGGCCACGTCACCGACGACACCCTGATGACCCACGCGCTGGTCCGGGTGTACGGGACCGTCCGCGACCACCTCGACGCGTACGCGGTCGCCGAACACCTCGTACCCGACCTGATGTCCACCCCCCGGTGGATCCCCGAGCTGGAGGCCGAGGCGCTCCCCCTCCAGCGGATCTTCCTCGCGGAGAAGTGGATCGTCGCCCGGCTGCACTACGGGCACGTCGACCCGCGCGAGGCCGGCACCGGGAACATCGTCAACTGCGGTGCGGCGATGTACATGGCGCCCGTCGGCCTGGTCAACGCGGCCCACCCCGAGGCGGCCTACGCCGAGGCGCTGGACGTGGCCGGCGCGCACCAGTCGTCGTACGGGCGCGAGGCGGCCGGGGTGTTCGCGGCGGCGGTCGCGGCGGCGTGCCTGCCGGGCGCCACGCCCGCCTCGGTCGTCGAGGCGTGCCTGGCGCTCGCGAAGGACGGGACGCGCGCCGCGATCGAGGCGGTGTGCGAGGTCGCCGCGTGCCACGGTGACGCGGAGTCCGCGCTGCGCGGGCTGCGCGAGGCGGTCGCGCCGTTCGACACCGTCGGCCCCCACTACCGCACCCCCTCCCTGGGCGCCCGCCGCCCCTCCCGCCTGCACGCGATCGAGGAACTCCCCATCGCGCTCGGCATGTTGCTGATCGGCGGGGGTGACGTCCGCCGTACGGTGCTGGGGTCGGTCAACTACGGGCGCGACTGCGACTCCATCGCCACGATGAGCGGCGCGATCGCCGGGGCGCTGGGCGGCGAGGCGGCGGTCCCGGCGGAGTGGACGGAGCGGGTGGCCGAGGCGAGCCGCCTCGATCTGCGGGCGCCGGCCCGGGTGTTGACGGAGGTCGCGTACGAGGTGTTCGCGCGGGACACCGAACGCCGCCGCGCCCACGAGAGCGCGTTCGCCCGGCTGACGGGGCGGCGATGAGAGGCGCGGCGGCGGGCGGGGCGGCGGACCTGCGCCTGACCTGGGTCCAGCCCGAGGACCTGATCGGCCACGAACTGGCCCAGGCGGCGCGGGACGGCCGGGACGCGACGGAGATCGAACAGCGCTGGCGGGAGGCGGGCGGCCACCCGGCGCCGCCCCGCGCGGGCGCGTCCCCGGCCGCGGCACCGGCGCGCCTGCGGGCGCTGGCGGACGAGCTGCTGGGCGAACTGGCCCTGTTGGAGTCGCCGTTGGCGGTGTACGAGCCCACCGACCTGGCCGCGATCAAGGCGATGTGCCCGGCGTGGCCGTCCGGCACGGGCGACCACCGCACGCCCCGTCGCCCCGACGTGCCGTCCCGTACGGCCTGCGGCCCCCAGGACCTGAAGGTGTTCGCCACCCCGCCCCCGGACGACGGGTCCCAACTCCTCGACGTGACGCGCACGTCGACCACCTCCGGTCCCGCCCCCGAACGGCCGGGAGTCCCGGGCGGAAGGCCCCGCCCCGCCCCCCTCACCGTCGCCCAGCTGCACGCCGCCTGGCTCGGGCGGGCCGCCGGGTGCCTGCTGGGCAAGCCCGTCGAGAAGCTGCCCCTCGCCGGCATCCGCGCCCTCGCCGCCGCCACCGGCAACTGGCCGCTGCGCACCTGGTTCACGGCGAAGGGCCTCCCGGCCGACCTGGCCGCCGCGTACCCCTGGAACCGGCGGTCCGCGCCGACCTCGCTCGCCGAGAACATCGACGGGATGCCCGAGGACGACGACCTCAACTACCCACTCCTCAACCTGCTCCTCCTCCAGCGCCACGGCCGGGAGTTCACCACCGCCCAGGTCGCGAAGCTCTGGCTGGACGAGCTGCCCGCCGGGCGTACGTTCACCGCCGAGCGGGTCGCGTACGGCAACCTCCTCCGCGGGATCGAGCCCCCGCACACCGCCCGCCACCACAACCCGTTCCGCGAGTGGATCGGGGCGTCCATCCGGGCCGACGTACACGGCTGGACCCACCCCGGCGACCCGGCCGCGGCCGCCGAACAGGCCTACCGGGACGCGGTGTTGACCCACACCGCCAACGGGGTCTACGGCGCCATGTTCGTCGCCGCCACCCTCGCCACCGCCGCCGGCCAGGGCGCGGACGGCGACGTGCACGCGTGCCTGCGCGCGGGGCTCTCCGTCGTCCCGCCCCGCTCCCGCCTCGCCGACGCGGTCCGTCTCGGCATCGCGGTCGCCGGCGAGCACGACCGTACCGGCTTCGACCCCGTCGTCGACCTCCTCCACTCCGCGCTCGGCCACTACCACTGGGTCCACGTCGTCCCCAACACGGCCCTGCTCGCCGCCGCCCTCACCCACGCCGACGGCGACTTCACCGGCTCCATCTGCCGTGCCGTGTCCGGCGGTTGGGACACCGACTCGAACGGCGCGACCGCCGGGTCCGTCGCCGGCCTGCTGGCCGGGCACCCCGGCCGGCTGCCCGAGCGGTGGACCGCCCCGCTCAAGAACCGCCTCGCCACCTCCGTCGGCGGTCTCGACGGCGTCGGCTTCGACGCCCTCGCCGAACTCACCCACCCACTCGCCGCACCCACCCCCGCCCCCGAGGAGGCCCTTCACCCATGACCGGCATCGTGGTGCTCGGCAGCACCAACATGGATCTCGTCACCTACACGGCCCGGGCCCCCAAGCTCGGGGAGACCGTCACCGGACGGGAGTTCGTCACCGTGCCCGGCGGCAAGGGCGCCAACCAGGCCGTCGCCGCCGCCCGCGCGGGCGGCGCCGTCGCGATGATCGGCGCGGTCGGCTCCGACGACTTCGGCACGGTGCTGCGGCACACCCTCGAAGCGTCCTGCGTCGACACCGACCTCCTCCGTACCGCCGAGGGCTCCTCCGGCACCGCGCACATCGTGGTCGACGACGACGGCGGCAACGCCATCGTCGTCGTCCCCGGCGCGAACGGCACCGTCACCGACCTCGGCCCCGGCGACGAGGCCCTCATCACCACGGCCGACGCCCTGCTCCTCCAGCTCGAACTCCCCCTGAGCGCCGTGATCGCCGGGGCGGAGGCGGCCCGCCGTCACGGGGTGCGCACCATCCTCACCCCGGCGCCCGCCCAGCCCCTGCCGCCCGAACTGCTGGCCGCCACCGACCTGTTGGTCCCCAACGAGCACGAGGCGGCCGTGCTCACCGGGATCGCGGACCCGCACGCCGCCGCAGGGGCGCTGCTCCGGCAGGTCCCCGAGGTGGTCATCACCCTGGGACAGGCCGGCAGCCTCCACGCGTCCCGGACCACCGAGCCGCTCCTCGTCCCCGCCCCCCACGTCACCGCCGTGGACACCACCGCCGCGGGCGACACCTTCGTCGGCGCCCTCGCCGTGGCCCTGGTCGAGGGCCGCCCCCTGCCCGAGGCCCTGCGCTGGGCCTCCGCCGCCGCCGCGCTCTGCGTCCAGCGCCCCGGCGCGTCCACCTCCATGCCGTACCGCACCGAGATCGAGGCCTCATGACCACCGCGGCGCCCCCCGCCCCCGGCCCCCTCACCGGCCTGCGCGTCCTCGATCTCGCCACGCTCTTCGCGGGGCCCCTCGCGGCGACCATGCTCGGCGACTTCGGCGCGGACGTCGTCAAGATCGAGCACCCCACCCGCCCCGACCCCTCCCGCGGCCACGGGCCCGCCAAGGACGGGGTGGGCCTGTGGTGGAAGCTGCTCGGCCGCAACAAGCGCACGGTCACCCTCGACCTGTCGAAGCCCGGCGGCCGCGACCTGCTCCTGCGCATGGCCGCCGACGCGGACGTCGTCATCGAGAACTTCCGGCCCGGCACGCTGGAGAAGTGGGGCCTCGGCTGGGAGGAGCTCTCCGCGGCCAACCCCCGGCTGGTGCTGGCCCGCGTCACCGGGTTCGGCCAGTTCGGGCCGTACTCCCACCGCCCCGGCTTCGGCACGCTCGCCGAGGCCATGAGCGGCTTCGCGGCGATCACCGGCGAACCGGACGGGCCGCCGACCCTGCCGCCGTTCGGGCTGGCCGACTCGATCGCGGCGCTGGCGACGGCGTACGCGGTGATGACCGCGCTCACCGGACGGCAGGCCACCGGGCGCGGCCAGGTCGTCGACCTGGCGATCATCGAGCCGATCCTGACGGTCCTCGGCCCGCAGCCGCTCTGGTACGACCAGCTCGGTTACGTCCAGCCGCGTACGGGCAACCGGTCCCGCAACAACGCCCCGCGCAACACCTACCGGACCTCCGACGGCTCCTGGCTCGCGGTCTCCACGTCCGCCCAGTCCATCGCGGAACGCGTGATGCGGCTCGTGGGGCGGCCCGAGCTGGCGGCCGAGCCGTGGTTCGCCACCGGCGGCGGGCGGGCGGAGCACGCGGACGTCCTGGACGACGCGGTCGGCGGCTGGATCGCCCGGCACACCCGGGACGAGGCGATGGCGGCGTTCGAGAAGGCCGAGGCGGCGATCGCGCCGGTCTACGACGTCCGCGACGTCATGGAGGACCCGCAGTACCGGGCGCTGGACACCGTCACCGAGGTGCCCGACCCCGAGCTGGGCACCGTACGGATGCAGAACGTCCTCTTCCGGCTCTCCGAGACCCCCGGGGCGATCCGCTGGACGGGGCGCCCGCACGGCGCCGACACCGACGAGGTCCTCGCCGGCCTCGGCCTGTCGGCGGGGGAGATCGCGGCGCTGCGGTCGGAGGGGGCGCTGTGACGATCCCCCTGACCTGGTTGTACGTCCCCGGGGACCGCCCCGAGGTGATGGCGAAGGCGCTGTCGCGGGGGGCGGACGTGGTGATCGTGGACCTGGAGGACGCGGTGGCCCCGGACCGCAAGGAGCACGCGCGGGCGGCCACCGCCGAGTTCCTGTCCGTGCCGCACGCGACGCCGGTCCATGTCCGGATCGACGACGGCCCGGACGCCGCCGCGCTGTCCGGGCTCCCCGGGCTGTCGGCCCTGCGCCTGCCGAAGGTCACGCACGCGTCCGACATCCACCGGATCGCGGCCAGGACGCCGGACACGGCGCTGTACGCGCTGCTGGAGTCGGCGATGGGCGTCGAGCACGCCTACGCGATCGCGACGGCGCATCCGGCGGTACGGGGGATCGGCCTCGGCGAGGCGGACCTGCGGGCGGATCTGGGGGTACGGGACGACTCGGGCCTCGACTGGTCGCGCGGCCGGGTCGTGGTGGCGGCCCGCGCGGCGGGGCTGGCGCCGCCCGCCCAGTCGGTGTTCCCCGACGTCCAGGACCTGGACGGGCTGGCGGCGTCCTGCGCGCACGGGCGGGCGCTGGGGTTCCTGGGGCGGGCGGCGATCCACCCCCGGCAGCTCCCGGTCATCGAGCGGGCCTACCTGCCGACGTCCCAGGAGATCGAGGCAGCCCACGAGGTCGTCGAGGCGGCGACGACCAACGGCGGCGCCCAGTCCCTCCCGGACGGCCGCTTCGTCGACGCGGCGATCGTGGCAGCGGCACGGCGGACACTGGCGCTGGCGTCACGGGAGTAGGCGTCGTCCTGGGGAGGGCGGGACGCGCAATCGCCGGGCGGGCATTTCAAGCCCGTCCGGCGATTGAGGACACAGCGCGACCGCCAGGTCGCGTCAGGTCGTCGTCTTCGCGTCCGCCGTGTCGGGGTCCGCGTCAGCGACCTCCGCGTCGTCCGGCTCCGGGGAGCTGGACGCCACCGGCTTCGCCGCGTCGTCGCGGTCCGGCTCCACCACCTCTTCGCGCCCGGGGCGCACCCGCGACGAGATCACGATGTACGTGACCGCCAGCGCGAAGATGACGATCGCCGTCCAGTCGTTCAGGCGCAGGCCCAGGATGTGGTGCGCCTCGTCGACCCGCAGGTACTCGATCCAGAAGCGCCCCACGCAGTACGCCGCGACGTACAGCGCGAACGCCCGCCCGTGCCCGAGCTTGAAGCGGCGGTCGGCCCAGATGACCAGCAGGGCCACCCCGACGCACCACAGCGACTCGTACAGGAACGTGGGGTGGTACAGGCCCGCCTCGCGGTTCGGCCCCGAGGAGATCTTCAGCGCCCACGGCACGTCGGTCCGCTTGCCGTACAGCTCCTGGTTGAACCAGTTGCCCCAGCGACCGATCGCCTGCGCGAACGCGATCGCGGGCGCCAGCGCGTCCGCCCACGCGGGCAGCGGGATCCCCCGCCGCCGGCAGCCGATCCAGGCACCCACCGCGCCGAGCGCGATCGCGCCCCAGATGCCGAGGCCGCCCTGCCAGACCTTGAAGGCGTCGACCCAGTCCTCACCGTCGCTGAAGTACAGCTGGTAGTCGGTGATGACGTGGTAGAGCCGCCCGCCGACCAGGCCGAAGGGCACCGCCCAGACGGCGATGTCGGCCACGGTGCCGGCTTTGCCGCCCCGGGCGACCCAGCGCTTGCCGCCGTACCAGACGGCGACGAAGACACCGATGATGATGCAGAACGCGTAGCCGCGCAGCGGGAGCGGTCCAAGATGGAGCACACCGGTCGACGGGCTGGGAATGTAGGCAAGTTCCATGGCAGAACCGACGGTACCGTGCCGGGCGGGGCCTGCGGCGACCCGCCCGGCAACTTCCTGGTAACGAGGTCAGCCCACGGAGGTCGTCTCGGGCGGCGCCGTACCGGGCTTCTTGCCCCGGTTCGCCTCCTTCACCCACTTCTTCAGATTGTCGGGTGTGATGTTCTCGTTGCCCTTCTTCGGGAACACCGCCTCCCCGTTCAGGAGCACCGTCGGCGTCCCGGTGAAGCCGCCCGTGCGGAACGCCGTCGCCGACTTGTTCACCCAGTTGTTGTGGTCCCCGCCCTGCACGCACTGGCGGAAGCCGGGGGCCGACTCCAGGCCCTCGACCTTGCCCGCCAGCTCCAGCAGCCGGCTGTTCTTCGCGAAGGCGTCGTCCGTCTCCGCGGGCTGGTTCTTGTACAGCTCGTCGTGGTACGGGGCGAACTTCCCGACGTCCTGGGCGCAGGCGGCCGCGTTGGCCGCGTGCAGCGAGCCCGTGCCGCCCATGTTGCCGTCGATGATCGTGGCGAGGTGGTACTCGACCTTGAGCTGTCCCTTGTTCTCCAGCTCGTGGATGGTGCTCCGGAACGCGTTCTCGAACTGCGCGCACGCCGGGCAGCGGAAGTCCTCCCACACCGTCAGCGTGGAGGGCGCGTCCGGCGCGCCCACGGGGATCGCCAGCTCGTCCTTGCCCGAGACGCCGGACGGCGCGAGCACCGGGCCCGCGGCGTCGCTCGTGCCGTCCTTGCCCGCCTTGGCGGCGACCACGCCGATCACGGCGACCACCCCGAGCACGCCGACCACGGTCGACGCGACGACCAGGACCCGCTTGCGCTTCTCCCGGGTCTTCTCCGCCGCACGTTCCTGCTGGAGCCGCTCTCTCGCGCTCCGCCTTGCCTCACGGTTCTTCTCGCTCACGCAGGGCGCAACGAACCGGGGAGGTGCGTACGCACCTCCCCGGCCCCAGGTCCACCCTTACGGGTTATGCCACCCGTCAGCGCTTGCGAACGGCGTCGTCATCGCTTGCGCACACCGGCGGCCAGCTCGGCCGCCAGCTCACGCACCGCCACCAGGCCCGCCGCCGCGTCGGGGGCGTCCAGCATCCGCTTCACGAACGCCGAGCCGACGATCACGCCGTCGGCAAAGCCCGCGACCTCGGCGGCCTGCGCCGCGTCGGACACGCCGAGCCCGACACAGACCGGCAGGTCGGTCGTGGCGCGGGTGCGTACGACCAGGTCCTGGGCCTGCGCGCCGACCGACACGCGCGTCCCGGTCACGCCCATCAGGGAGGCGGCGTAGACGAAGCCGCTGCCCACCGCCGTGATCTCGGCGAGCCGGTGGTCCTTGCTGCTGGGCGCGACCACGAAGACCGTGGCCAGGCCGTGCTTCTCCGCGTGCTCGCGCCACAGCGCGGACTCCTGGACCGGCAGGTCGGGCAGGATGCACCCGGCGCCGCCCGCCTCGGCCAGCTCGGCGGTGAACCGCTCGACGCCGTAGCGGTCGATCGGGTTCCAGTACGTCATCACCAGCACGGGCTTGCCGGTCGCCTCGTACGCCTCACGGACCGTGCGCATCACGTCCGCGATCTTGACGCCGCCCTTGAGGGCGATGTCGTCGGCGGTCTGGATGACGGGTCCGTCGAGCACCGGGTCGCTGTGCGGCAGCCCGACCTCGACGATGTCCGCGCCCCCCTCGAAGACGGCCTTGACCGCCGCGATGCCGCCGTCCACCGTCGGGAACCCGGCGGGCAGGTAGGCGATCAGGGCGGCGCGGTCCTCGGCCTTGGCCGCCGCCAGTGTCGTGTCGAGCAGCGCCACGTTCCCGCTCACTTGGAGCCCTCCCCGTCGTACAGCCCGAAGTAGCGGGCGGCCGTGTCCATGTCCTTGTCGCCGCGCCCGGAGAGGTTGACGACCACCAGGCCGTCCTTCCCCAGCTCCTGTCCCACTTCGAGGGCGCCGGCCAGCGCGTGCGCGCTCTCGATGGCCGGGATGATCCCCTCGGTGCGCGACAGCAGGAGCAGGGCCTGCATGGCCGCGTCGTCCGTGACGGCGCGGTACTCGCCGCGGCCGCTGTCCTTGAGGTAGGCGTGCTCGGGGCCGATGCCCGGGTAGTCGAGTCCGGCGGAGATCGAGTAGGGCTCGGTGATCTGGCCCTCCTCGTCCTGGAGGACGTAGGACCGCGAGCCGTGCAGGATGCCGGGCTCGCCGGCGCTGAGGGTGGCCGCGTGCTCGCCGCTCTCGATGCCGTGGCCGGCGGGCTCGCAGCCCACGAGCCGTACGTCCGCGTCGGGGATGAACGCGTGGAAGAGCCCGATCGCGTTGGACCCGCCGCCCACGCAGGCGACGGCGGCGTCGGGCAGCCGTCCGGTCCGCTCCAGGATCTGGCGCCTGGCCTCCACCCCGATGACGCGGTGGAAGTCCCGGACCATCGCGGGGAAGGGGTGCGGTCCGGCGACCGTGCCGAAGAGGTAGTGCGTACGGTCCACGTTGGCGACCCAGTCGCGGAACGCCTCGTTGATGGCGTCCTTGAGCGTGCGGCTGCCGGAGAGCACGGGCACCACGTCGGCGCCGAGCATCCGCATGCGGGCGACGTTCAGCGCCTGGCGCTGGGTGTCGATCTCCCCCATGTAGATGGTGCATTCGAGGCCGAAGAGCGCGCAGGCGGTGGCGGTGGCGACGCCGTGCTGGCCGGCGCCGGTCTCGGCGATGACCCGGGTCTTGCCCATGCGCTTGGTGAGCAGGGCCTGCCCCAGCACGTTGTTGATCTTGTGGGACCCCGTGTGGTTGAGGTCCTCGCGCTTGAGGAACACCCGGGCGCCCCCGGCGTGTTCGGCGAACCGCGGCACCTCGGTCAGCGCGCTGGGCCGGCCGGTGTAGTTCACCATCAGCTCGTTGAGCTCGGCGGCGAAGGCGGGGTCGCCCTTGGCCTTCTCGTACTCGACGGCGACCTCGTCGACGGCGGCGACGAGGGCCTCGGGGATGAACTTGCCGCCGAAGTCACCGAAGTAGCCTGCGGCGCTGGGGACGGGTCCCTCGAGATCGGGGATGAAGAATTCTGACATGTCTGACTTCTCGGACATTCCGGTACGACTCCTCGGAGCAACGGACGGGTCGGGCGGGGGCAGGGCGGTCTTCCGGGCGTGACACAGCCGTACGGCGCCACTCCACGGACACACCCGGGCCGCGCGGCCCGGTGGACAACGGCGGTCTCAGCGACCGCCGCGCCATCGCATCCCGTTGACCTGGCCGGGCTCGTCGCCGATCACGTACCGCACCCGCCGCCCGTGCACGCGCCGCGCGGGCGCGCGGCAGCCGCGCGGCCGGCACCCGCGCGCCAGGGGCGCGTGGGGCGACGGCAGCGGCGGTACGCGCACCACGGCGACGGCGTCGGTCACGGTGAGGTCAGTCCCTTCCGTGCCGCAGCGCCGGGTGGGCCCCGGCGGCGACCAGGTCGGCCACCGCGGACTTCGGGTCGCGGCCGGTCACCAGCGACTCGCCGACGAGGACCGCGTCGGCCCCCGCGTTGGCGTACGCGATCAGGTCGTGCGGACCGCGCACCCCCGACTCGGCGATCTTCACGATGCCCGCCGGGATCTCGGGGGCGACCCGCTCGAACGTGCCGCGGTCGACCTTGAGCGTCTTCAGGTCACGCGCGTTGACGCCGATGATCCTCGCCCCGGCGGCCACCGCCCGCTCGACCTCGTCCTCGTCGTGGACCTCCACCAGCGGCGTCAGCCCGATCGACTCGGCGCGCTCGATGAGGGAGACCAGCGCGTCCTGCTCCAGCGCCGCGACGATCAGCAGCACCAGGTCGGCGCCGTAGGCGCGGGCCTCCCACAACTGGTACGACGTGACGACGAAGTCCTTGCGCAGGACAGGGATGTCGACCCGGGCCCGGACGGCCTCCAGGTCGGCGAGCGAACCGCCGAAGCGGCGCTTTTCGGTCAGTACGGAGATGACGGCCGCGCCGCCCGCCTCGTAGTCGGCGGCAAGCCCGGCCGGGTCGGCGATCGCGGCGAGCGCGCCCTTGGAGGGGCTGGAGCGCTTCACCTCGCAGATCACCTGGACGCCCTCGCGGCGCAGCGCGGCGACACCGTCCTTGGCCTCGGGGGCCTTGGCGGCCCGCTCCTTCAGCTCGTCAAGGCTTACCTGTGCCTGCCGCTCCGCGAGGTCGGCGCGCACGCCGTCGATGATCTCGTCGAGCACACTCACGGGAGCGGCCCCCTTCCGGGAGGGTTGTGATCAGGTCGGCCGAGGAGGTCGGCCGGTTCGAGCCGACTGAATCAGGATCAGCCATATCGATGCTATCCGGAACTTGTCCGAGGACCCGCATCCGGCTACCCGAGCCTGCCACGACCTGGGTCTTCAGGGGGCGAGCGACGAGCCAAAGGGCAGGTTTCTGATCAGTGTGAAGATCAGGACCACTCCCCCGACGGCCCACCACAGCGCAGGATTGCGCGGGATCGGCAGGGGCCGGCGGGTGCTGCCCCGTACGCTCCGGACCGTCCAGAGCACCCAGAGGACGGCCGCGGCCCCGTAACCGAGGACGGCCAGCGCGTTGTCGCCGAGGGCGGCCACCAGGTCGCCGTGGGCGACGGCGTGGGCGCTGCGCAGTCCGCCGCAGCCGGGGCAGTAGAGGCCGGTGAGGGCGAACAGCGGGCAGACCGGGTAGTGGCCGGGGTGGTTCGGGTCGATCAGCCCGACGTACGTGAAGGCCCCGGCGACCGCGGCCAGGGAGCCGACGGGGGCCAGGAGACGCCGTACCGGCGAGGCCGGCGGGCGCGGTGTGAGGTCCGGGTGCCGCGCGGGCGCGGACCAGGTGCCGGGCGCGAAGGCCCCGGAGGGCGCGGTGGCGGCGGGGGTCTGTCCGGCCGACGGCTCGGGTCCCGCGGGGACCGGTGCGGAGGGGACTGGCATGGCATCCACCCGGTGATCGTCGCGACAGAGGCGCGGAGCGGCGGGGAGGCACCGGCCGGCGGCGGGGCGCGGCCCGGGAGGTGCCGGGCCGCGTCCGTGCCGCCGGTGCCGGAAGAGGGCGGGGACGCCCGTCAGACGGACTGGTGGGTCTTCTCCTCGGCCCGGTCGGCGTCGGCCTCGCTGCCGTAACCCTCGGTCTGCGAACGCCCGGCCTCGGCCCTGGCGTGCGCCAGCTCTGCGGACTCCTGCGGCATCCCGAGGCCCATGAGCTTCATCCCGAGGCCGACCACGCCGCCGAGCAGGACGACACCGATGCCGACCCAGAACCCGACCGGGTCCGCCGTCACGGTGAAGACTCCGCCGACACAGAACCCGATGAA
Source organism: Streptomyces liangshanensis (assembly GCF_011694815.1). Lineage (NCBI taxonomy): Bacteria > Bacillati > Actinomycetota > Actinomycetes > Kitasatosporales > Streptomycetaceae > Streptomyces > Streptomyces liangshanensis. The sequence continues at coordinate 5,954,906 of NZ_CP050177.1, read as the reverse complement.
CGCGATGGTGACACCGGTCCAGGCGGCCGGGGTGTGTCCGTGGCTGCTGCCCGCCATGAGTTGCTCCTCGTTGGTGTTGCGCTGTGTGAGTCGGACGCTCAGCGCCATTGTCCCGCATGAGCGGGGCATTCCGGCGCCGGGGGTCACGTCTCCCGCGTGGGGTCCTCGCCCCGGTCCAGAGCCTTCCACAGGTCCTCCGGCCGGTCGGGGTCGACGACGGGTGCGGGCCTGCCGGGACCGCGGCGCGCGGCGGGCACCCGGGCGGCGCTCGCGCCGCCGGCGCGGGGGGCGCCCTCGCGTTCGTAGCGCCCCGACATGGCGGGCCACTGCTTGCCGTACCGCAGGGCGAGCAGGCCGGCGAGCAGGATGAGGAGCCCGGCGGCGGCGGTGACGTACGGCCAGGCCGTGCGGGTCAGGACGTCGCCGATGGTCGCGGAGCTGTCGCCGACCGTCGTGGCGGCCTTCTCGTCCAGGGCGGAGCTGTCCGACGCGCCGAGGAAGGCCGTGGCGGCGGCTCCCGCGCCGCTCAGCGTGAGCAGCAGGGAGACGAGCAGGCGGCCCCCGCTGCGGACGGCGAACACGGCGACGAGGGCGGCCAGGCCCACCACGGCGAGGGCGGCGGGCACGCCGGTGACGTCACGGCCGTCGGCCGAGAGCGGCACGCTGCCGCCGCCCACGGACGCGGAGCCCCGGGACCAGACCTGGCCGGAGGCGATCAGGACGACGGCGGCGCCCGCGGCGCCGAGGAGGAGGGCGACGGCGAGACTGCGGCGGCTGCTCGCGGCGTCGGTGGACACCGGGACGGCGGCGCGTGGCTGGGGTACGGGGACGGCACTCACCCCACCACTATCCCTCACGGTCCTGTCGTTCCGCCGAGCCGGGGTTCGGCCGGTCGCGGCCGGCCGGCCGGGGCGGGGCCGCCGCGCGGTCCGTCAGCGCGTATGGGGCGCGGGCGCCTTGAGCCGGTTCGCCGTGTGGACGGCCCGGAGGACCGCCGCCGCCTTGTTGCGGCACTCCAGGTCCTCGGAGACCGGGTCGGAGTCGGCGACGATGCCCGCCCCGGCCTGGACGTACGCGGTGCCGTTCCTGAGCAGGGCGGTCCTGATGGCGATGGCGGTGTCGGAGTCCCCGGCGAAGTCGAGATAGCCGACGCAGCCGCCGTACACGCCCCGCCGGGTGGGCTCCACCTCGTCGATGATCTGGAGGGCGCGCGGCTTGGGCGCCCCGGACAGGGTGCCCGCGGGGAAGCACGCGGTCAGCACGTCGAAGGCGGTACGGTCCGCGGCGACGCGGCCGGTGACGGTGGACACGATGTGCATGACGTGCGAGTACCGCTCGACGGACATGAAGTCGACCACCTCGACGCTGCCGGGCCGGCAGACCCGCCCGAGGTCGTTGCGGCCCAGGTCCACGAGCATGAGGTGCTCGGCGCGTTCCTTGGGGTCGGCGAGCAGCTCGTCGGCGAGCGCCTGGTCCTCCTGCGGGGTGGCGCCGCGCGGCCGGGTCCCGGCGATGGGGTGGACCATGGCGTGCCCGTCCTCGACCTTCACCAGCGCCTCGGGGCTGGAGCCGACGACGTCGAAGGGCTCGCCCCCGTCGGCGGCGGGGAAGCGGAACAGGTACATGTACGGGCTGGGGTTGGTGGCGCGCAGCACCCGGTAGACGTCGAGCGCGCCGGCGGTGCAGGGGGTCTCGAAGCGCTGGGAGGGGACGACCTGGAAGGCCTCGCCGGCCCGGATGCGCTCCTTGATGTCCTCCACGACGGCCTGGAAGTCGGGGCCGCCCCAGAGCGCGGTGTACTCGGGGAGTTCGGAGGCGGGGAGCGCGGTGGGCACGGAGTCGACGGGCCTGGCGAGGTCGGCGGCCATGGCGTCGAGCCGGGCGACGGCGTCCGCGTAGGCCTCGTCGACGCCGGTGTCCAGGTCGTTGTGGTTGATCGCGTTGGCGATCAGCAGGACGGTGTTGTCCCAGTGGTCGAGCACGGCGAGGTCCGAGGTGAGCAGCATCGTCAGCTCGGGCAGCCCGAGGTCGTCGCGCGCGTGGTCGCCGATCTTCTCCAGGCGGCGGACGATGTCGAACCCGAGGAAGCCGACCATGCCGCCGGTGAAGGGCGGCATCCCGTCGGCGAGGTCGCGGGGGGTGTGCAGGGTCTCCACGGTGGCGCGCAGGGCGGCCAGCGGGTCGCCGGCCACGGGGACGCCGACGGGCGGCGCGCCGAGCCAGTGGGTGGCGCCGTCGCGTTCGGTGAGCGTGGCGGCGGACCGTACCCCGACGAAGGAGTAGCGGGACCAGGAGCGGCCGTTCTCGGCGGACTCCAGCAGGAACGTGCCGGGGCGCTCGGCGGCGAGCTTGCGGTACAGGCCGACCGGCGTGTCGCCGTCCGCGAGGAGCCGGCGGCTGACCGGGATGACACGGCGGTCGGCCGCCAGCTTGCGGAAGGTCTCAAGATCCATGGCCGCTGACCCTACTCGTTGGCTCGTCGCTGGCTGCGGGGGCTCCCCGCGCGGTGCGCGGGGTCCCCGCCTGTGGGGGAGCGCCTCACCGCCCGAGCGGCAGGACGTCCTCGTCGAAGCAGGTCCGGGCGCCGGTGTGGCAGGCGGCGCCGACCTGGTCGACCTGGACCAGGACGGTGTCGGCGTCGCAGTCCAGGGCGACGGACTTCACGTGCTGGACGTGGCCCGACGTGTCGCCCTTGACCCAGTATTCACCGCGGCTGCGCGACCAGTACGTGCAGCGGCCCGTGGTGAGGGTGCGGTGCAGGGCCTCGTCATCCATCCAGCCGAGCATCAGCACCTCGCCGGTGTCGTACTGCTGGGCGATGGCGGGGATCAGTCCGTCGGCGCTGCGCTTGAGGCGGTCGGCGATGGCGGGGTCGAGGCCGCCGGTCGGTCCGGGCGCCGGGGTCGTGCTGCTCATGGGGCCATTGTGCCGCGCCCGGGCGGTGCCGCGGGAGGCGGTCCACTGGGCGGACGGGTGGGGGCGGCCGTACCCTTGCGGACATGTCGACCCATGCAAAGCGTGAACGACTTCTGCTCGCCGACCTGTTGGAGACCGCGGGCCCCGAGGCGCCGACCCTCTGCGAGGGCTGGACCACCCGGGACCTGGCCGCTCACGTCGTGGTGCGTGAGCGCCGGCTCGACGCGGCGGGCGGAACGGTCCTGTCCGCGCTGAAGAACCGCCTGGACCGGGTCCAGGGCGAGTACGTCGTGAAGCCGTACGAGGAGCTGATCGACCTGATCCGTACGGGACCGCCGAAGATGTCCCCGTACAACATCAAGCAGGTCGACGAGGCGGCGAACACCTCGGAGTTCTACATCCACGCGGAGGACGTCCGGCGGGCGCAGCCCGACTGGACGCCGCGCGAGCTGGACCGGGTCTTCGCGGACTCGCTGTGGTCGCGGCTGGAGAAGGGCGCCCGGCTGATGGCGCGCAAGTCCCCGGTGGGGCTGGTGCTGCGGCGGGCGGACGGCCGGACGGCGGTGGCCCGCAAGGGCGCGCCGGTGGTGACGGTCACCGGCGAGCCGGGCGAGCTGGTGCTGTTCCTCTCGGGGCGCCAGAGCGCGGCGGACGTGCAGCTGGAGGGGGACAAGGACGCGGTGACACGGCTGCTGGAAGCGAAGCTCGGGTTCTGAGGGCGGGTTCCGGTACGGGGACGGCGACCCGCTCGTACGGGGCGGACGGGCGTCGCTCCCCCCTGGCCGGGCGCCCGGAGGCGCCCGGCGGACAGGACCGGTGCGGGGCTCAGCCCGGCAGCTCCGCCGTGCGGAGCGACGTGACGCACAGCCCGAGGGTGGTGCCCGCGGCGCAGAGCGCGGCGCTGGCCACGAAGACCGGTCCTGAGCCCCAGGCGCCGATGGCCAGGCCCATGACCGGGTAGACCAGCGGGGCGATGCCCAGTCCGAAGAGCGTCGTGACCGAGGTGACCCGTCCCAGGTAGCCGGGTTCGGTCTGGGTCTGGACGAGCGCGCCCGACAGCGCGCCGCCGAGCCCGGCGAGCAGTCCGACGCAGACGGCGGCGACGGCGGCGAGGGCCACCGACGGGGCGTACGCGATACAGGCGATGGCGACCGAGCCGACGATCGTCGAGGCGCACATCACGAAGCCGGCCCGGGGGACGCGGCCGCGGACCGTCAGCAGCAGCGAGGCCCCGGCGGCGCCCGCGCTGAACGCGGCGATGATCCAGCCCAGGCCCGACGCGCCCCACCCGTGCTCCTCGGACACCAGCACGAGGCCGATGTTGAGCGGTCCGACGAAGCCGAGCTGGGTGATGGCGCTGACGAGGATCAGCGGGGCGAGGACCCGGTGGCGGCGGATGTAGCGCAGGCCGTCCAGGAGGGCGCGGCCGGCGCCGGGGGACGCGGTGTCCTTCCCGTCCGTACCGCCCGCCGGCTTCTCCGCCGCGGCGGTCTCCGTACCCGCTCCCGCCTCCCCGGCGCCCTCTCTACGCGCGTCGGCGGCGTCGCGCGGCCCGGGCAGCGCGTCGTGCGGGACGCGGCTCTCCTCCCCCGCCTCCGGGGTCTCCCGTTCTTCCGCGGCCGCCTCGGCGTCCGTACCCGTCGCGCTCTTCGCGGCGGGCAGCCCGCCGATCCGTACGCTCAGGAGCAGCGGCAGCGACACCGCGAACAGCACGCCCGCCGCCGTGAAGGCCGACGCCGAGCCGCCGATGGCCACCGTCAGGCCGCCGATGGGCGCTCCCGCGACGTTGGCGAACCGGGTGGCGAGCCCGCTCATGCCCTGCACGCGGGCGAGTTGGCCGGGCGCGGTGATCCGGGGCGGCAGCGCGCCGACCGCCGGCAGGAACAGCGCGTCGACCGCGCCGAAGACCAGCGCGACCGAGGCGAGCAGCCAGACCGAGGGGCTGATGAACATCAGCACAGCCGCCATGCCCAGGATGAAGACGCAGCGTGCCGCGTCACTGCCGATGACCACCAGGCGGGGTCCCCAGCGGTCCGCGACCACTCCGCCGCCGAGCATCAGCACGGCGCGGGGCACCGATCCGACGGCGAGCACCAGGCCGGCCTGTCCGGGGCTGCCGGTCCGGGCGGCCGCCCAGGCGAGGGCCACGAAGTAGACGTTGCTGCCGATCATCGACGCGGTGTAGGCGCCGAGCCAGCGCAACACGTTGCCGTCGCGGTGCGCGGGGGGCGGTGGGGGGGTGGTCCCGTTCTCGGCGGGCGCTGATATCGCATGTGGGGGCATGCTCAACGGTCCTCTTTCGTCTCGGTAGGGGGTCGGAAGGCCCGGAAGGTCTGGGGGAAGCCGGACGGGCGGGAGGCGTCAGAGACGGAAGGGGAAGCCGTAGGTGTGCAGCGCGACCCTCTCGCGCCCCTCGGTGTCCCCGGCCTCCTCGGCCGCCCGGCCGGCGCTCTCGTACTTCCTGACGAGGTCGTGCATCTCGCGGGAGAGTTCCGCGAGTTGCGCGGCCGTGAGCAGCGCGAGGTACTCGTGGCTGAACGAGGCGGCGCGCCAGTCCGCCTGCCACGTGAGCCGGGTACCGACGTACCCGAGGTAGAGGTCCGCGCGCTGGGCGAACGAGAGCGCCCCGAGGGCCGCTTGGGGGGCGGCGTTCTCGGGGGTGTCGCCCAGGTCCTCGGCGCGCGGGGCCGGGTACTCGGAGGCGAGTTTCCACCACCGCTCCCGGCCGTCACCCTGTCCCTCCGCCTCGTCGATCAGTCCGTGATCGGCGAGCTTGCGCAGGTGGTAGCTGACGAGCGAGACGGTTTCGCCCACCTGGTAGGCGAGTTGGGAGGCGGTGCCCGTCCGGGAGAGATGGAGGGCGCGGTAGAGCCTCATGCGCAGGGGATGGCCGAAGACCTTGAAGGCCTCGGGGCCCGTCACTCCGCGGGTTTCCCTGCGTGTCATGGCGTGCACGCTAAATTAGGAAAGGAAAGTTGCGCAATATATCTTGCGCGATCAAGTCGGAAGTGGCGAAGGAACGGCCGGAACCGTCCCTTCGCCCCGTCCTATCTGACCGGATGGCCCGCTTCACGCAGGATTTCCTTCACCTGGCCGATGCGCAGATCGCCGAAGTGGAAGACGGACGCGGCGAGGACCGCGTCGGCGCCCGCCGCGACGGCCGGCGGGAAGTCCGCGAGCCGGCCGGCGCCGCCCGAGGCGATGACGGGGACGGTCACGTGCTTCCGTACGGCCGCGATCATCTCGGTGTCGTAGCCGTCCTTCGTGCCGTCCGCGTCCATCGAGTTGAGCAGGATCTCCCCGGCGCCCAGTTCGGCGGCCCGGTGCGCCCACTCGACGGCGTCGATGCCGGTGCCCCGGCGGCCGCCGTGCGTGGTGACCTCGAAGGACCCCGACGGCGTCCGGCGCGCGTCGACCGACAGGACCAGCACCTGGCGTCCGAAGCGCTCGGCGATCTCGCGGATGAGGTCGGGGCGCGCGATGGCCGCCGTGTTGACGCCGACCTTGTCCGCGCCCGCGCGCAGCAGCTTGTCGACGTCCCCGGGGGTACGGACGCCCCCGCCGACGGTCAGCGGGATGAAGACCTGCTCGGCGGTGCGGCGCACCACGTCGTAGGTGGTCTCGCGGTCGCCGGAGGAGGCGGTGATGTCGAGGAACGTCAACTCGTCGGCGCCCTCGGCGTCGTACAGCTTCGCCATCTCGACGGGGTCGCCCGCGTCGCGGAGGTTCTGGAAGTTGACGCCCTTGACGACCCGGCCGTTGTCCACGTCCAGGCAGGGGATGACCCGTACCGCCAGGCTCATGCGGGGCCTCCCGAGGGGGCCCGGTAGGCCTCGACCTCCACCTCGACGACCAGGCTCGGGTCGATGAGGCCCGCGACGACGACCATGGAGGCGGCCGGCCGTACGGGGTCGAACAGCTCCTTGTGGGCGCGGCCCACGTCGTCGGCGTCGCGCGGGTGGGTGATGTACATCCGGGTGCGGACCACATGCTCGGCGCCGAGGCCGAGCTCCTCCAGCGCCTTGACGGCCACGCCGAAGGCGGTCCTCGTCTGCTCGTACGGGCTGCCCTCGGCGATCCGGCCGCCGACCACCGACGTACAACCGGACACGAGCACCAGGCCGTTGGGCAGCTGTACCGCGCGGGAGTAGCCGAAGGACTCCTCCCACGGCCCGCCCGAGGAGATCTTCCGCACCTGGCCCGGCGTCCCGCCGCTCATCGGACCGCCGTCCCCGCCACCGTCTCCAGCGCCTCTTCCAGCGTGAACGCCTTCGCGTACAGCGCCTTGCCGACGATCGCGCCCTCGACTCCCTCGGGCACGAGCGTGGCGATGGCGAGCAGGTCGTCCAGCGAGGAGACCCCGCCGGAGGCGACGACGGGCCGGTCGGTGGCGGCGCAGACGTTGCGCAGCAGCTCCAGGTTGGGGCCCTGGAGGGTGCCGTCCTTCGCGATGTCCGTGACGACGTACCGGGCACAGCCCTCGGCGTCGAGGCGGGCCAGGGTCTCGTAGAGGTCGCCGCCGTCGCGGGTCCAGCCGCGCCCGCGCAGGGTGGTGCCCCGGACGTCGAGGCCGACGGCGATGCGGTCGCCGTTCTCGGCGATGATCCTGGCGACCCACTCGGGGGTCTCCAGCGCGGCCGTGCCGAGGTTGACGCGGGTGCAGCCGGTGCCGAGGGCGGCGGCGAGCGAGGCGTCGTCGCGGATCCCGCCGGACAGTTCGACCTTGATGTCCATGGCCGCGGTGACCTCGGCGATCAGGTCGCGGTTGTCACCGGTGCCGAAGGCGGCGTCCAGGTCGACGAGGTGCAGCCACTCGGCGCCCGCGCGCTGCCAGGCGAGGGCCGCTTCGAGGGGGGAGCCGTACGAGGTCTCGGATCCCGACTCGCCATGGACGAGGCGGACGGCCTGGCCGTCGCGGACGTCGACGGCCGGGAGGAGTTCGAGCTTCGGCACAGGAGACATTCAGAGGGTTCCGATCCAGTTGGTCAGCAGCTGGGCGCCGGCGTCGCCGGACTTCTCGGGGTGGAACTGGGTGGCCCACAGTGCACCGTTCTCCACCGCGGCGACGAATGGCTCGCCGTGGGTGGACCAGGTGACCCGCGGGGCGCGGATGGCGGGGTTGGTGACTTCGAGGCCCCACTGCCGCACGGCGTACGAGTGCACGAAGTAGAAGCGCTCGTCGGCGCCGACGCCCGCGAACAGCTGGCTGTCCGCGGGGGCCTCGACGGTGTTCCACCCCATGTGGGGCACGACCGGGGCGTCGAGCGGCTCGACCGTGCCGGGCCACTCGTCGAGGCCCTCGGTCTCGACGCCGTGCTCGATGCCGCGCTCGAAGAGGATCTGCATGCCGACGCAGATGCCGAGGACGGGACGGCCGCCGGACAGCCTGCGGCCGATGATCCATTCGCCGCGGGCGTCCTTGAGTCCCCGCATGCAGGCGGAGAAGGCGCCGACGCCGGGCACGAGCAGCCCGTCGGCGTTCATGGCCCGGTCGAAGTCGCGGGTGATCTCGACGTCGGCGCCGGCGCGGGCGAGGGCGCGTTCCGCGGAGCGGACGTTGCCGAAGCCGTAGTCGAAGACGACGACCTTCTTGGCGGGCGTGGTGCTCCTGGTGGGTCCGGTCACCGCGCTCACCCCCAGATGCCCTGGATCCGCAGGACACCCGCGACCAGGCAGAAGGCGGAGGAGATCGCCAGCAGGGTGATCACACCGGTGGGCAGCTTCTGCTTGGTGAAGGAGTAGACACCGCCCGCCAGGAAGAGTCCCAGGACGATCAGGATGGTCGACAGGCCGGTCACAGGGCACCCTTGGTTGACGGGAGGATTCCCACGGCGCGGGGGTCACGCTCGGAGGCGTACCGCAGCGCGCGGGCGAGGGCCTTGAACTGGCACTCCACGATGTGGTGGGCGTTGCGCCCGTACGGTACGTGGACGTGGAGCGCGATCCTGGCCTGGGCGACGAACGACTCCAGGATGTGCCGGGTCATCGTCGTGTCGTACGTGCCGATCATCGGCGCCATGTTCTCGGGCTCGGTGTGCACCAGGTACGGCCGGCCGGAGAGGTCCACGGTGACCTGGGCGAGCGACTCGTCCAGCGGGACCGTGCAGTTGCCGAAGCGGTAGACGCCGACCTTGTCGCCGAGGGCCTGCTTGAAGGCGGCGCCGAGGGCCAGCGCGGTGTCCTCGATGGTGTGGTGGGTGTCGATGTGCAGGTCGCCCTCGGTCTTCACCGTGAGGTCGAACAGGCCGTGCCGGCCGAGCTGGTCGAGCATGTGGTCGAAGAAGCCGACCCCGGTCGAGACGTCGACCGTCCCGGTGCCGTCGAGGTCGATCTCCACGACGACCGATGTCTCTTTCGTACTGCGTTCCACGCGGCCGATGCGGCTCATGCGCTCTGCTCCTTCTTGAGTTCCCGTACCGCGTCGAGGAACGCGTCGTTCTCGGACGGGGTGCCCGCGGTGACCCGCAGCCGTCCCGGTACGCCGTTGTCGCGGACCAGGACACCCCGGTCGAGGATCCACCGCCACGCGGCGTGGGAGTCCTCGAACCGGCCGAACTGCACGAAGTTCGCGTCCGAGTCCGTGACCTCGTAGCCGAGGGCCCTCAGCTCGCCGACCAGCCGGTCCCGCTCTGCCTTGAGCGTCTCCACGTACCCGAGCAGCGTATCGGTGTGCTCCAGGGCCGCGAGCGCGGTGGCCTGGGTCACGGCCGAGAGGTGGTACGGCAGCCGCACCAGCTGGACCGCGTCGACCACGGCGGGGTGGGCGGCGAGGTAGCCGAGGCGCAGGCCCGCGGCGCCGAACGCCTTGGACATCGTGCGGGAGACCACCAGCCGGGGGCGGCCCTCGATGAGCGGGAGCAGCGACGGGCGGTGGCTGAACTCGACGTACGCCTCGTCCACGACGACCAGGGACGGCCTGGCCGCCTGGGCCGCCTCGTACAGCGCGAGGACGGTCTCCGCGTCGACCGCGGTGCCCGTGGGGTTGTTGGGGGAGGTGATGAAGACGACGTCGGGGCGGTGCGCGGTGATCGCCGCGACGGCGGCCGTGACGTCGATCGTGAAGTCCTCGCCGCGCGGCCCGGAGAGCCAGCCGGTGCCGGTGCCGCGTGCGATGAGGTGGTGCATCGAGTACGACGGCTCGAAGCCGATCGCGGTGCGGCCGGGGCCGCCGAAGGTCTGGAGCAGTTGCTGGATGACCTCGTTGGAGCCGTTGGCGGCCCACACGTGGGCGGTGGTCAGCGGGTGGCCGCCGGTCCTGGACAGGTACGCGGCCAGTTCGGTGCGCAGCTCGACGGCGTCCCGGTCGGGGTAGCGGTTGAGGCCGCGCGCGGCTTCGCGGACCCGCTCGGCGATCCGCTCGACGAGCGCCTCGGGCAGCGGGTACGGGTTCTCGTTGGTGTTCAGCTGGACGGGGACGTCGAGCTGGGGCGCGCCGTACGGGGTCTTGCCGCGCAGCTCGTCCCGTACGGGAAGGTCGTCGATGCCGAGGTCGCCCGGCTCCCGGGCGGGCCCTGAGGTGCCGGTCATGCGGTGGGCACCTTCCAGCCGAACCTTGCTTTGACGGCCGCGCCGTGGGCGGGCAGGTCCTCCGCCTCGGCGAGGGTCACGACGTGGTGGGCGACCTCGGCGAGGGCGTCCCTGGTGTAGTCCACGATGTGGATGCCGCGCAGGAAGGACTGGACGGAGAGCCCGGAGGAGTGGCAGGCGCAACCGCCGGTGGGCAGGACGTGGTTGGAGCCGGCGCAGTAGTCGCCGAGGGAGACCGGCGCGTACGGGCCGACGAAGATCGCGCCCGCGTTGCGGACCCGGTCGGCGACGGCCGCCGCGTCGGCGGTCTGGATCTCCAGGTGCTCGGCGCCGTACGCGTCCACGACCCGCAGGCCGTCCTCGACGGAGTCGACCAGGACGATCGCGGACTGCTTGCCGGCCAGCGCGGGCGCCACCCGGTCCTCGACGTGCTTGGTCGCGGCGACCTGCGGCTCCAGCTCCTTCTCGACCGCGTCGGCCAGCTCGGCGGAGTCGGTGACGAGGACGGCGGCGGCCAGCGGGTCGTGCTCGGCCTGGCTGATCAGGTCGGCGGCGACGTGCACGGGGTCGGCGGTGGAGTCCGCGAGGACCGCGATCTCGGTGGGGCCGGCCTCGGTGTCGATGCCGATCCGGCCGGTGAAGTACCGCTTGGCGGCGGCGACCCAGATGTTGCCGGGGCCGGTGACCATGTCGGCGGGGGCGCAGCCGTCGGGGCCCGTGGTGCCGTACGCGAACATCGCCACGGCCTGCGCGCCGCCCACCGCGTACACCTCGTCGACGCCCAGCAGGGCGCAGGCGGCGAGGATCGTGGGGTGGGGCAGCCCGCCGAAGTCGGCCTGCGGCGGCGAGGCGAGCGCGATCGACGCGACCCCCGCCTCCTGGGCCGGCACCACGTTCATGATCACGGACGAGGGGTAGACGGACCGGCCGCCCGGCGCGTAGAGCCCCACGCGCCCGACCGGGACCCACTTCTCGCGGACCGTGCCGCCGGGCACCACCTGCGTGGTGTGCGGGGCGCGCCGCTGCTCGCGGTGGACGAGCCTGGCCCGCCGGGCGGACTCCTCCAGCGCGGCCCGTACGGCCGGGTCAAGTCCGGCCAGGGCGTCGGCCAGGGCCGCCGCGGGCACCCGGACCCGGGTGAGCTTCACGCCGTCGAACTTCTCCGCGTACTCGATCAGCGCTTCCGTACCGCGATGGTGCACGTCCTCGCAGATGGGCCGCACCTTCTCCAGGGCGGCTTCCACGTCGAACTCGGCTCGGGGCAGCAGGTCACGCAGTGCGGAGCCCTCGGGGAGGGCGCCGCCACGCAGATCGATTCGTGAGATCACGCGGTCAATTCTCGCAGACGGCCTCCGGCCGCCGGACGCGAGTATCACTGGCTGATACACGTCCCGCCAGGCTCATCTCACCACTAGCGTTCAGGCCGTCACCCAGAGGGAACACCATGAGTAACGACGCGACGGGGAAGCGGAGGGCCGGCAGTGACGGTGACCGAGCCGCAGGAAGGTGAGGCTCCCGACTGGCTCAGCGCGGCCGAGCTGGGCATGTGGCAGGCCTTCCGGAACGGCAGTACGTACGACCTCTCCACGTACGACCCCCGGCGCGACGACCCGTTCGCCCCGCACGGCTGGGGCGCGAACCGCAGCGTGCGCGCCAGGGTCATCGCGTTGCTCCTGCTCAGCGGCCCGCCGGCGCTCCCGGGCCGGGTCGCCGCGCTCAAGATGCGCGGGGTGCGGATCACCGGGACGCTGACGCTCGCGGGCGGCACGATCGCGCCGTACGTCGAACTGGACCGCTGCCTGTTCGACAACGAGATCGTGCTCCCCGAGTCGCACTTCACCACCCTGCGCATGGTGGGCTGCGCGATACCGCGCCTGGAGGCGGCCCGGTTGCACACGGAGGGTGACCTTCACCTGCCGCGGTGCCGTGTCGAGCGCGGGATCCGGCTGACGGACGCCCAGATCGGTACGGATCTGCTGATCAGCCAGATAGAGGTACGCCCCGACCGGCTCGGCAGGGCGATCACCGCCGACGGCATGACCGTGGCCCAGGACCTCCAGGCCGACCAGATCGAGACATACGGCGAGGTGAGTCTGCGCGGCGCGAAGATCGGGGTGTCGCTGAGCCTGCGCGGCAGCCGGCTGCGCGCCCCGCGCGACCGCCGGGCGCTCAACGCGCCGCGCCTGACGGTCGAGCGGACGCTCCACATGACCGGCGCGTGGGTGTCGGACGAGACCGGACCCGCCGGTTCCACTCCCCCGTACGGCGTCGGCACCGCGGGCAGCCCGCCGCCCGGCACCCGGGTGCAGCCCTTCGAGTGCCGGGGCGGGGTGCGGCTGGACGACGGGCGGTTCGGGGACGCGGTCGACCTCGACCAGGCGCGGTTCGTCCTGATGGCCGGTGAGGAGCTGTCGCTGCGCCGGATCGTCACGCCGGAGCTGCGGTTCAAGTGCGAACGCCCCGAGGAGGGGCGGGTCGTGCTGAGCGGGGCGAGGATCGTCACGCTGGTCGACGTGTCGACCAGCTGGCCGGGTCCCGGCGGGCTCGCGATGGGCGGGTTCGTGTACGAGAACCTCGTGTGGGTCGGCCACTTCCCGCTCAGCCGGCGCCTGGAGTGGGTGGCCGCCGCGACCCCCGAGTACGCGCCGGAGCCGTACGAGCGGCTCGCGCAGGTCCTGCGCAACAGCGGCGAGGACGCCGACGCGCGCGAGGTGCTGCTCGTCAAGCAGCGCCGCCGGCGCGAGACCCTGCCGCTCGCCGCGAAGCTCTGGGGGTACCTCCAGGACTGGACGGTGGCGTACGGCTACCGCCCGGGGCGCGCGGCGCTGTGGATGGCGGTCCTCTGGGCGGCCGGCACGATCGCGTTCACCCGGCACGCCCCGCCGCCGCTCAAGGCGACCGAGCACCCCGACTGGAACCCGGCCCTGTTCGCGCTGGACCTGCTCGTCCCGGTGATCGATCTCGGCCAGTACGGGTACTGGCGGCTGGAAGGCGGTTGGCAATGGGCCGGGGCCGTGCTGGTCCTGCTCGGGTGGATCCTCGCCACCACCGTCGCGGCCGGCGCCTCCCGTCTCCTACGCCGCGGCTGATCCCCTTTCTTTGCCCGCCCTTGACCTCGTCCACTACAACCTTCGCACCCCTACGAAAGCTTCACAGCCGCCCCCTGGCGCGGCCACGACCTGCGGTTTTCAATGGTCGGCACCATGTCATTGCTCCGCGCCCTGATCGGCACCGCGCGTATGGTCCGGCACACCCCGCTGCTCGCGGCGGGGCAGCCGCCGGACGACGCCGTCCTGCTCGACGCCCCCGACGAACGGCTCGCCCCCGTGCTCGTCTCCGCCGCCCTCGGCGCGTACGGGCAGGCCGCGGAACTCCTCGCGACCACACGGGAATCAGCCGAATGGGAGAACCGGGACCGCTACGTGAGACGGCTGGCCGCGTTCGCCCACAGCCGCGAGGACTGGCTCACCGACTGGCTCGCGGTGACGCCCCGAGACCCGGACGCGCTGCTCGTGAAGGCCGAACTCGCCGTCCGCAGGGCCTGGGAGTCACCGGCGCGCGCCGAACGGCTGCGGGAGATGGGCCCGCTGATCGACGCGGCGGCCGACGGCGACCCCCGCGACCCCGTGCCGTGGCGCCTGGCCCTCGACCACGCCCGCGGCACCCACGCCACGCACTCGGCGTTCGAGGGGCTCTGGGCGCAGGCCGTGCGGCGCTCCCCGCACCACTACGGCTGCCATGTCGCCGCGCTCCAGTACCTGTCGGCCCTCTGGTACGGCTCGCACCGCGAGTGCTTCGAGTTCGCCGAACAGGCCGCGCGGGACGCTCTGCCCGGCTCGCTCGTCCAGGCGCTGCCCGTGCGCGCGGCGTTCACCCTGCTGATGAGCGGCGACCCCACCTCCGTACAGGGGGACCGGATCGACGCGGCGGCCGACCTGGCCGTCGCGGTGTCCGCGCGGTACGAGGCGGGCGATCCCTGGCCGGCCGAGGTGCGCAATCTCCTCGCGTACGTCCTGGCGGGACGCGGCCGGTGGGCCGAGGCGCTGGAGCAGTTCCGGCTCGTCGGGCCGTACGCCACGTCCTTCCCCTGGACGTGTTTCACCGACGATCCGCTGGGCCAGTTCCTCGAAACCCGGGACGGGGTACGGCTCCAGGTGGCCTCCGAAATGCCTTTGCGGGCCCGGGCAGACCGGAGAAGGCCCCGCGGCCATTACGCTTGAGCGTTGTGACCACCGCACGCCTCCCTCTGTTCCCGCTGAACGCGGTGCTGTTCCCGGGCCTCGTCCTGCCCCTGAACGTCTTCGAGGAGCGCTATCGCACGCTGATGCGCGAGCTGTTGAAGACGGACGAGTCCGAGCCGCGCCGCTTCGCCGTGGTCGCCGTCCGCGACGGGCACGAACTGTCGCCGACCGCCCCGGGCCTGCCCGACCAGGCGCCCCTGCCCGAGCGCGGCCCGACCGACGGCTTCGGCCCCGAGCCGCTGGCCGCCTTCCACCACGTGGGCTGCGTCGCGGACGCGGCGACGATCCGCGAACGCCCCGACGGCAGCTTCGAGGTGATGGCCACCGGCACCACCCGGGTCCGGCTGCTGTCCGTCGACGCGAGCGGCCCCTATCTGACGGCCGAGGTGGAGGAGCTGCCCGAGGAGGTCGGCGAGGGCGCGTCCGCGTTGGCCGAGGCGGTGCTGCGGGCGTTCCGCGCCTACCAGAAGCGGCTGGCGGGCGCCCGCGAACGCACGCTGGCGACGGGCGACGACCTGCCCGACGAGCCGTCGGTGGTGTCGTACCTGATCGCGGCGGCGGCGGTGCTGGACACGCCGTCGAAGCAGCGGCTGCTGGAGACCCCGGACACGGCGGCGCGGCTGCGGGAGGAGCTGAGACTCCTCCGCTCGGAGACGGCGGTGATCCGCCACCTCCCGTCCCTGCCGGCGGTGGACCTGACCAGGTCCCCGACGAGCCCCAACTGAGCGAGCCCGCTCCCCGTCCCGCTCCCGCTCCCGCTCCCTCTCCCTCTCCCTCTCCCCGACGCAAGGAACCCCCGGTGGCGAAGGCCAAGAAGAAGACCCAGCCCGGATCGGGGGGCACCCCGGCGACGGTCGCCCTGACGGCGGCGGGCGCGCCCTACACCCTGCACGCGTACGAGCACGACCCCGCGTCGGCCTCGTACGGCGAGGAGGCCGCGGAGGCGCTGGGCGTGTCCCCCGACCGGGTCTTCAAGACGCTGGTGGCCGACGTGGACGGCGAACTGACGGTGGCGGTGGTGCCGGTGGCCGGCTCGCTGGACCTCAAGGCGCTGGCGTCGGCGGTGGGCGGCAAGCGCGCGTCGATGGCGGATCCGGCGGCGGCGGAGCGTACGACGGGTTACGTACGGGGCGGCATCTCGCCCCTGGGCCAGCGCAAACGACTCCGCACGGTCCTGGACAGCTCGGCGGAGTCGCACGAGACGATCTGCGTCTCGGCGGGCCGCCGCGGCCTGGAGGTAGAACTCTCCCCCCAGTCCCTCACCACCCTGACCTCAGCCACCCTGTCCCCCATCGCCCGCCCCTGACCTTCTTGGGCCCGTCCGGCGCTTGAGGACACCACCCACCGCCCCGCAGCGCCCAACTCAACCCCACCCCGGCACCCTCTTAAGCCCGTCCGGCGATTGAGGACATCAGTAACCCGCACCCACCACCGGCCAGCGGCCCCAATCAACCCCGCCCAGGCACAATCAAGCCCGTCCGGCGCTTGAGGACAACAGCGTCACGCGGACGGCCCCGCAAGGGCCACCTTCACGGCTTGGCGCCCCCGGGCGGCGTGCCGAACGCACTCCAGTCCCACTCGGGCTCAGGATCCCGAGGCCCGAACACCGCGGTCAACGCCAGGTTCACCACCATCGCCGCCACAGGCCACGCCAACAACGCCCCCTTGGCATTCAGCTTCAACGGCGCGTCGAACGTAACCCCCTTCCCCACCTCACGCGCATGCGCGACCACGTCCGACGTCGGCCCCAGCCACACGCCGACCTTCCACGCCAGGAACGACCCGATCAGCCCGCCCAGCACCAGCCCCACGACCACCGCGATCCCGCCCCGCTTGCGGAAGAGGAAGACCACCGCCGCGGCCACCGCGCCGAACCCGAGGCCCAGCAGCGCGAACGTCCCGTCCGCGCCGATCGCCTCCTCCCCCTCCGTGTCCTTGAGGAAGACGGCCGTGTCGTCCGAGACCAACGGGATCCGCGGCGAGAGCCACAGCCACAGCAACCCCAGCAGCACCCCCGCGACCGCGAGCGCCACCGTCACGACCACCGCGGTACGCACCTCGGCCCCCGTGCCGGACTTGTCATCGGGTACGGAGCCGTCCCCGGAACCCGAGCCGGAATCGGAGCCGGAATCGCCGGAAGCGCCGTCCGGCGGCGTCTGCCACGGATCGTGTCGCGGCTGGTGAGGCGGTGTCAGGGGAGCGGTCACCCTGCCATCGTGCCAGGCGCGCCCGGCGTCCGCCTCACCGGACCGCCGCACGCCGGTACGCCCACGTCGCGACGGCCAGCGACACCACGCCGACGGCCGCGCACACCCCCAGGTCCACGAAGACCGCCACCCAGTCGGGACGCGCGTCGAACGACCGGGAGAGCGCCTCCACGCCGTACGTGGACGGCAGCAGGTCCCGCGCCCAGGTGACCGGCTCGGGCAAACGGTTCGCCGGCAGGACGCCCAGCAGCAGGGCCGCGGACATCCCGAGCTGCCCCAGCAGCGTCGCCAGCTCCTGACGCGGCGCGAGCAGCCCCAGCGCCGCCCCGAGCCCGGCGAGCGCCGCGCCGGCCGGGGGGATCACGAGCAACAGCACCCACAGGTGGGCGAGCGGCAGCTGGAAGAGCACGCTCCCGGTGACCGCCGTGAACACCGCGCCCGGCACCGTGAAGGACGCGTACGCCGCCGCCGTACCCAGCACCACCGCCGCGGGCGGCACCGGCAGGGTGGCGAAGTGGTCGAGTCCCCCGCTGGCCCGCAGGTGCCCGAAGTACTGGGCGAGCAGGTTGAGCGCCACGAACGCCACCACGAGGACGCTGGCCCCCGCGACCACCGCCCGCGACTCCTCCGCGCCGTTCACGACCCCGCGCATCAGGACCATGATCCCGACCGACTGGAAGGTCGCGACGAACAGCAGCGGGATCCGGGCGACCCTCGCCCGCGACATCTGGGCGCGGTACACCGCGGCCAGCGAGGGCAGCAGCCGCGCCCTCGGCGCGAGCGGCGCGGGCGTGCCGTCCGCCGTCGTCCCCGAGGAATTCTCCCGGGCCACCCTCACGCTCCCGCCGCCTCGCGCGGACACGGCCTCCGCCGGCACGATGCTCACCTGGCGCTGCTCCTGTTCGTAGACGCACGGGTTGCCCTCTTCGCCCGGTCCGGCGCGGAGGTGGTGGGCGTGGCCCTCACGGGCGGCGCGGCGGCCGCCCGCGTACGGACGCGGGTACGGCCCCGGGCATGCTCCCGGACGCGGCCACGGGCACAGCCCCGGGCACCGGCACGGCTCACGCCTTCACCAGCCCCTTCGCCCGGCCTCCGAGCGCCAGGTACACGTCCTCCAGACTGGGCGTCGCCAGCGTGAAGTCGTCCAGCGCCGCGAAGGCCTCGCCCCCGGTCACCGCGGCGACCGCCGCCCGCGCCTCGTCGGGCGCGAGCCGCAGCACCCAGCGGCGCCCCGACTCCTGCGCGGAACCGCGCAGCGCGGCGACCTCGGGCACGTCCAGCGGCGCGCGCTCGCGCCACACCAGCTCCACCCGCACCTCCCCCGCGACCTGCTCCTTGAGCCCGGCGGGGGTGTCGCAGGCGATGACCTTGCCGCGTTCCAGGACGGCGACCCGGTCGAGGACGGTCTCGGCCTCGATGACGTTGTGGGTGACGAGCACCACCGTCGCCCCGTGCTCGGCCCGGCGGCGGTCCACGGCGGCCCAGACCGCGCGGCGCGCGACCGGGTCCATGCCGGTGGTGGGTTCGTCGAGGATCAGTACGGGGCGTTCGCCGACCAGCACGGCGGCGAAACAGGCCAGCCTGCGCTGCCCGCCCGACAGCTTCTTGAGCGGGCGCCCGGCGATCTCGGTGAGCCCCAGCTCGGCCAGCACGGCGTCCCGCTCGGCGCGCGCGGCGCGCAGCGAGAGCCCGCGGAGGCGGCCGGTCGTCTCGGCGGCGAGCGCCACGGTCAGCTCGTCGAGCGCGGTGGACTCCTGGCCGAGGTAGCCGATGAGGCGGGCGGCCCGCTCGGGGTGGCCCACGAGGTCGTGCCCGAGCAGTTCGACGCTGCCGGAGTCGGGGCGCATGAGGCCGGTGATCTGGCGGACGAGGGTGGACTTGCCGGCGCCGTTCGGTCCGAGCAGCCCGAAGATCTCCCCGCGGCGCACGTCCAGGCTGATCCCGTCGGTGGCCCGCACTTCCGGCGTCGCCGGGGCGCCCCGTCTGCCGCGCGCGGCGGGGTACGTCTTGACCAGATCGCGGACGACGCACACCGTACTCACACGCCTGAGCGTACGGGGTGTTGGGGGGAGCCGGTATTTCGGGGGCGCACTAGGCGTCGCGCACCGCCTTTGTCCTCAATCGCCGGACGGGCTTGATTTTGCCCGCTGCGAGCCGGATCCGATCCGCGGGCTGTCGCCGGGGTTCGGCCAGGGGCCATGTCCTGCACTGCATGTTTTACGTCGCGCGCAACCACTTGTTGACGGCAACCCCCATCACGCGACACAAAACACGCTCTACGTTCCGGACACGACCCCTACCCGCCCCCCTCCCAGGCGCGCGCCCGCACAAATCAAGCCCGTCCGGCGATTGAGGACATCGGTAACCGCAACGGTCACGACCGACCGCAACCCCTCTCAAGCCCGTCCGGCGATTGAGGACGTCTTTGACCCGCACGGGACAACGGGCGCAACAATCCAGCCCGTCCGGCGATTGAGGACATCTTTAAGCCGCGCCCGCGCAACGGGCCGACGCACAAACCAAGCCCGTCCGGCGTTTGAGGACATCGTTGAGCCGCGCTACGCGGGTGGGGCCGACTCGGTGGCGCGGACGTCGATCTCGCGCCAGAAGCCCGCTCGAATCGCGTACCGGTCATGCTCGTCGATCTGGTCGTCCTTGTGCGCCAGCAACCCGAACCGCGCCGCGTACCGCAACAGCTCCCCGTCGATCCGGTGCGGCACCCGCGGGTACATCACCGAGAGCTTCTGCACATGCCCCGCCTCCGGCAACCTCTCCATCCACCGCCGCGCGAAGACCTGACCCACCTCGAAGGGGTCACCCCCCACCGTGGTGATGTCCTCCTCCCGGTCCGCCCACCGCTGCTCCGCGCTCGTGAGCTGGGCCAGCGTCGGCAGCGACGCCGTCTCGGGCGGCTCGCCCGCCGTAGCGCCGCCACCCCCGCCCCCGGGCCGCTCGACCCACCCCTTGTCCGACGACCACCGAAGCGTCGCACCAGCACCCGTACCGGCGCCCGCACCCGCACCCGCACCGACGCCACCACCGGCAGCCCCCGCAGGTGCCAGCGGCGCCCGCAGGCTCGCGAGGTCCTTGGGCGTCGGCACCCCCCGCCCCCCGGGCGCCGGAGACGCGTCCGCGTCCGCGGCGGGCGCGTGGTCAGCCGGCCCCGACCCGTTCCGCCCCGCGGCCCCCGCCCCCACCCCCGCCCCGCCCGGCGCAGCCGCCTCCTCGCCGCCCCCCGCCTCCCCCGAGGCCGCCCCCGCCCCGGAGGCCGAGGCCGACTCCGGCAGGGGCGCCGACAGGATCGCCGCGATCTCCGGGCGCGGCACGGGCGGCGGCGGGCACACCCCGCCCGTCTCCCTGGCCCGTACCGCCTTGGTGATCCACACCCGGTCGAGCACCCGCCGCTCGTCCGCCTCGGCCACCAGGTCCTCGGACTGGTTGTAGTCGCCGTCCGCGGCCTGCACGGCCCACAGGTGCACCGCGACGCCGTGTTCCTTGGCGGACATCAGCCCGGGCAGCAGATCCCCGTCACCGGTCACGAGCACCACGTCCGAGCAGGCGCGGTTTCTGGCCAGTTC
The DNA here is from genome assembly GCF_011694815.1 of Streptomyces liangshanensis. Lineage (NCBI taxonomy): Bacteria > Bacillati > Actinomycetota > Actinomycetes > Kitasatosporales > Streptomycetaceae > Streptomyces > Streptomyces liangshanensis. The sequence continues at coordinate 5,934,437 of NZ_CP050177.1, read as the reverse complement.
GGTCAGCTCCGCGTGCATCGCGGCGTCCACGCCCTTCTGCGCCCAGCGCCCGTCGCTCCGGGTCAGCGCGCCCAGCCGGACCGTCACGCGGGGCATGACCCGCAGCCTCCGGTGCTCGGGCTGGGGGACGCGGTCGGGGGCGCCGTCGAACCAGTAGATCCGGAGCAGGGGCTGTTCCGTGTCCGCCTCGGCCCGCTCGCGCAGGCCCTGGATCAGCGCGGCGTGGTCGACGGTGATGCGCGAGCGGGCCGGTTCCCCGGCGAGGAGACTCGCCGCGGCGCCCAGCAAGTATCCGGCGTCCACCAGGACGACGCAGCGATCCACGTGTTCCACCCCTCTTTCGGCAACCTCGGGATCGGGCGATCGGGAGTTACTGCGGGTTTCCTTCGAGTCTGCCCGACGGCAGGAGGCTTGACGTCCGGAACTCGATCATCGGCGTGGCGTATCGCACACCCGCCCCGTGACATGGGCTCACTACCCAGCGCAATGATCCAAAATGCGGCATTTTATGTCATATGTGAGTCTGAACGCGTCCCGGTCCCGGGACCGTCTCAGGAGGCATCTTCATGGCGAAGAACAAGAACCGTGACCGCAACAAGCAGCAGGCCCCGTCGACGGAGGCGCGCGGCTCCGAGGAGTCCCGGTCGTCCGAGGACCGCTCGGAGCAGGTGCAGTCCCGGATAACCCCGTCGGACATGCCGCACAAGGGCAAGCAGAAGCGCTTCGGCCACAACTGACGCGGCCGGCCGCTCACGCCTGAGGGGCACGCCCGGTGATCCGGGCGTGCCCCTCAGGCATGCGGTACGGGGTGGCTCAGCCGGCCAGGCAGGCCGGGCCCAGCAGCACCTTGAGGTCGCCGAAGAGCGCCGCGTCCGGCTGGACCCGGTGCCGGTCGAGCCTCAGGACCGTCGTCTTCCTGGCCCCCTGGAGCTTGATCCGGACCTCGGAGTTGCCCCGGTGGTGGCCGAGGATCTCGCCGAGGCGGCTGATCATCGGCGGGGTGACCTTCACCGTGGGGATCGTGATGACGACGGGCGCGTCCGTGCCGGCGGACGACACGTCGGGCACCTGGAGCTCCATGGCGACCAGCCGGGGGATGTCCTCGCGCTTGTCGAGGCGGCCCTTGACGAAGACCACGGTGTCCTCGACGAGCTGGGTGGAGACCAGCTGGTAGGTGGCGGGGAAGAACATGCACTCGATGGACCCGGCCAGGTCCTCGACGGTGGCGATGGCCCAGGCGTTGCCCTGCTTGGTCATCTTGCGCTGGAGGCCGGAGATGATGCCGCCGATGGTGACGACCGCGCCGTCCGCGTGCTCACCCCCGGTGAGCTGGGAGATCGCCGCGTCGGACTTGTCGGACAGCACGTGTTCGAGACCGAAGAGCGGGTGGTCGGAGACGTACAGGCCGAGCATCTCCCGCTCCTGCGCGAGGAGGTACGACTTATCCCACTCGACGTCGGAGAACTCGACGTCGAGGCCGAAGCCGGGCTCGTCGGTGGCCTCGTCGCCCATCCCGCCGAAGAGGTCGAACTGCCCCTCGGCCTCCTTGCGCTTCACCGCGACCACGTTGTCGATCATCGGTTCGTGGTGGGCGACGAGCCCCTTGCGGGTGTGCTTCATCTCGTCGAAGGCGCCGGCCTTGATCAGCGACTCGACGGTGCGCTTGTTGCAGACGACGACCTCGACCTTGTCCAGGAAGTCGGGGAAGCTGGTGTACTTCCCCTTCGCCTTGCGGCACCGGATGATCGAGTCGACGACGTTCTGCCCCACGTTCCTGATCGCGGTCAGGCCGAAGAGGATCACGTCGTCACCCTGGGCGGCGAAGTTCGACTGCGACTCGTTGACGTTCGGCGGGAGCACCTTGATGCCCATGCGCCGGCACTCGTTGAGGTAGACGGCCGACTTGTCCTTGTCGTCCTTCACCGAGGTCAGCAGGGCCGCCATGTACTCGGCGGGGTAGTTCGCCTTCAGGTACGCGGTCCAGTAGGTGACCAGGCCGTACGCGGAGGAGTGGGCCTTGTTGAAGGCGTATCCGGCGAACGGCACCAGGACGTCCCACAGGGCCTGGATCGCCTCGTCCGAGTAGCCGTTCTTCTTGGCGCCGGCCTGGAAGAGGACGAAGTTCTTCGCCAGCTCGTCGGCCTTCTTCTTGCCCATCACGCGGCGCAGGATGTCGGCCTCGCCCAGGGAGTACCCGGCGATGATCTGGGCGGCCTTCTGCACCTGCTCCTGGTACACGATCAGGCCGTGGGTGAGGCCGAGGATCTCCTTGAGCGGCTCCTCCAGCTCCGGGTGGATCGGGGTGATCTCCTGCTGGCCGTTCTTGCGCAGCGCGTAGTTCGTGTGCGAGTTCATGCCCATCGGGCCCGGCCGGTAGAGGGCCGAGACGGCGGAAATGTCCTCGAAGTTGTCGGGCTTCATCAGGCGCAGCAGGGAGCGCATGGGCCCGCCGTCGAACTGGAAGACGCCGAGGGTGTCACCGCGGCAGAGCAGTTCGTACGTGGTGGGGTCGGTCAGCGGCAGCGCGAGCAGGTCGAGGTCGATGCCCTTGTTGGCCTTCACCATCTTGACGGCGTCGTCCATGATCGTGAGGTTGCGCAGCCCCAGGAAGTCCATCTTGAGCAGGCCGAGCGACTCGCACTGGGGGTAGTCCCACTGGGTGATGGTCACCCCGTCGGTGTGCCGGACCCAGATCGGGGCGTGGTCGACGATCGGCTCGCTGGACATGATGACGCCGGCCGCGTGCACGCCCATCTGCCGGACCAGGCCCTCGACGCCCTTGGCGGTGTCGATGACCTTCTTGACGTCCGGTTCGTTCTCGTACATCCCCCGGATCTCGCCCGCCTCGCTGTAGCGCGGGTGCTTGGGGTCGGTGATGCCGTTGAGGTCGATGCCCTTGCCGAGGACGTCGGCGGGCATGGCCTTGGTGAGGCGGTCGCCCATCGCGTACGGGTAGCCGAGGACGCGCGCGGAGTCCTTGATCGCGTTCTTGGCCTTGATCTTGCCGTACGTGCCGATCATGGCGACCTTGTCGGCGCCGTACTTCTCCGTCACGTACCGGATGACCTCGCCGCGCCGGCGCTCGTCGAAGTCGATGTCGACGTCGGGCATCGAGATGCGCTCGGGGTTGAGGAACCGCTCGAAGATCAGCCCGTGCTCGATCGGGTCGAGGTCGGTGATGCCCATCGCGTACGAGACGATCGAACCGGCCGCCGAGCCGCGGCCCGGGCCCACCGCGATGCCGTTGTTCTTGGCCCACATGATGAAGTCGGCGACCACCAGGAAGTACCCGGGGAAGCCCATGTCGATGATGATGCCCATCTCGTACTCGACCTGCTTGAGCCGGTCGTCCGGGATGCCGCCCGGGTAGCGGCGGGCCATGCCGCGCATGGTCTCCTCGCGGAACCAGCTGACCTCGGTGAAGCCCTCGGGGATGTCGAACTTGGGCATCAGGTTCCGCTCCTGGAACATGCCCTCGGTGTCGATCTGCTGCGCCACCAGCAGGGTGTTGGCGCAGCCCTCCTGCCAGGCGTCGGAGGAGTCCACCGCGTACATCTCGTCCGTGGACTTGAGGTAGTAGCCGGTGCCGTCGAAGCGGAAGCGGTCCGGGTCGGAGAGGTTCTTGCCGGTCTGGATGCAGAGCAGCGCGTCGTGGGCGGTGGCCTCGTTCGCGTACGTGTAGTGCGAGTCGTTGGTGACCAGCGGCGGGATGCCCAGCTTCTGGCCGATCTCCAGCAGGCCGTCCCTGACCCGCCGTTCGATCTCGATGCCGTGGTCCATGAGCTCCAGGAAGTACCGGTCCTTGCCGAAGATGTCCTGGTACTCGGAGGCCGCCTTGAGCGCGTCGTCGAACTGGCCGAGGCGCAGCCGGGTCTGGACCTCGCCGGAGGGGCAGCCGGTGGAGGCGATCAGGCCCTCGGACCACTGGGCGATGGTCTCCTTGTCCATCCGCGGCCACTTCGTCAGCCAGCCCTCGGCGTACGCGTCGGAGGAGAGGCGGAAGAGGTTGTGCAGCCCCTTCGCGTTCGCCGCCCAGATCGTCTTGTGGGTGTACCCACCGGAACCGGACACGTCGTCACGCTTCTGGTGCGGCTGGCCCCACTGGATCTTCCGCTTGTTGCGCCGTGACTCGGGGGCGACGTACGCCTCGATCCCGATGATCGGGGTGACGCCGGCCTTCTTCGCCTGGTGGAAGAAGTCGTAGGCCCCGTGCAGGTTCCCGTGGTCCGTCATGGCGATGTGGGACATGCCCATCTCACCGCAGGCCTTGAACATGTCGCCGAGCCGCGCGGCACCGTCCAGCAGGGAGTACTGGGTGTGGACATGCAGGTGCGTGAAGGGCGGCTTGGTCACGACGGGGGCCTCCGGCGAACGGCGATCGACAGGCTGCGGAACAGTCTGGGGGGACAGCGTGGAGTCTACGACTCGGCACCGACAAAGGAGGCCTGGACGGACCCACCGGCGGGCACTGGCGAGTACCGTCGTGCGTTGCCACTTCCGACGGCGCCGAGGCGCCGCCGACCCCTCAGCACCTGCACCAGGAGGCACCCAGCGATGTCGGTCCCGCGTCCCGCAGAAACAGCCGACGAGGAGCGCGGCGAGGAGATCCTCGCCGTGTTCGGCACCGCTTTCGGCCGGCTCCTGGCCGCCGATCCGTCCGCCTTCAAGGTGAAGTTCCGGAAGATGGCGGCGTCCGCGTTCGCGTTCTACCGGGGCACGGCGGCCCTCTTCTACCACGACCTGGAGCAGCAGCGGTCGGGGAGCCGGGCGAGCGGGCCGTTCCTGGACGAGCGCACCGGCCGGGTGTGGATCCACGGCGACCTGCACGCGGAGAACTTCGGCACGTACATGGACGCCAACGGCCGGCTGATCTTCAACGTCAACGACTTCGACGAGGCGTACATCGGTCCCTTCACCTGGGACCTCAAGCGCTTCGCGGCCTCCCTCGCGCTCATCGGGTACACGAAGGCGCTGAGCGACGAGCAGATCACCGAGCTGGTGGAGATCTACGCGGGCGCGTACCGCGAGCGGATCCACGCGCTGGCGACGGGCGTCAAGAACGACGAGGTGCCGCCCTTCACGCTGGACAGCGCCCAGGGGCCGCTGCTCGGGGCGCTGCGCGCGGCCCGTTCGCTGACCCGGTTCGCGCTGCTCGACTCGATGACGGAGATCCGGGAGTACGAGCGGCGCTTCGCGCCCGGCGGCGGCGCCGTCGAGCTGGACGCGGCGACGCGGTACAAGATCCTCGCGGCCTTCGACGGCTACCTGGAGACCCTCCCCGAGTCGAGCCTGACCCGCCCGGACTCGTACCGCGTGAAGGACGTCGTGGGGCGGCGCGGGGTCGGCATCGGGTCGGCCGGGCTGCCCTCGTACAACATCCTGCTGGAGGGCAACAGCGACGCCCTGGAGAACGACGTCGTGATTTACATGAAGCAGGCGCAGGTTCCGGCGGTGTCGCGGCACATCACGGACGCGGCCGTCCGGGAGTACTTCCAGCACGAGGGCCACCGCACGGTGATCTCGCAGCGGGCGCTCCAGGCGCACGCGGACCCGTGGCTGGGCTGGACGGAGCTGGACGGGGCGGGCCAGCTGGTCGCGGAGGTCTCGCCGTACGCGGTGGACCTGGACTGGTCGGACCTGGACGACCCCGAGGAGATCGCGTCGGTCGTCGCGGACCTGGGCAGGGCGACGGCGACGATGCACGCGGCGGCGGACGACGAGAGCGGCCACTCGCTGGTGCCGTTCTCCACCGAGCGGGCCATCGACGCGGCGATCGCGGGCGACGAGGACGGCTTCGCGGCGATGCTGGTGGACTTCGCGCACGCGTACGGGGCGCGGGCGCGGGCCGACCACCAGATCTTCGTGGACCTGTTCCGCAACGGGCGGCTGGCGTAGGTCGTGACGCCGGGCGGGCCTCCCCGGTCCGCCCGGCGTCCGGGCCTTTAGGGGCTGTTTACAGGCGGGCATGGCACACTCGGCGACAATGGACATTTCCGGGACGCAGCTGAGAGTGCTGCGGGCAGCTCTGTTCACGGCACTCGTCGTGACGCTGTCCGTGGGCTCCCACGTGCTGCTCTCCCGGGTCCCCCTGCCGCTGCCCGTCGTCGCCGGGCTGAGCGCCGTGGTGTTCCTCGTGGCGTACGCGACAGCGGGCCGCGAGCGGGGCTTCTGGCCCATCGCCGCGCTGCTCGTCCCGCTGGAGCTGGCGGCGGACACCGTCTTCACCAGCGGCCAGCAGTTCTGTTACGGCCAGGCCGGCGGGCCCGTCACGGGGTCGCTGCGCTCGGTCGGCCTCGACGTGCTGTGCGGGGGCGGCGTGGGCGGCCCGCTCCCCGGAGTGGTCTCCCCCGAGCGGGGCGCCGCGGCGCTGCTGAACTCCCCGGACCCGGTCCTGCCCTGGCTGCTGCTCGCCGTGCACGTCTCGATCGGGCTGCTCGCCACGGTCTGGCTGCGGCACGGCGAGGCCGCGCTGGCCGGTCTGGTACGGACCGCCGCCACCTCCGCGTTCCGGCCGCTGCTCGTCGCCTTCGCCTCCGTCGCGGGGACCGTCCGCCGGACGGTACGGCGCGGAGCACGTCCCACGGGCCGGCCGCGCCCGAACCGTACCCACCTGCTCGTGCACTCCGTAGGACGCCGGGGACCGCCGCGCCTCGCGCTCAGCTCCGTCTGAGCCCGCCGCCGCTCCCCCACCCCGTCCGCATCCCCACCAGCGCCGGCCGTCACCGGCACGGGCGCTTCCTCACACGGAGTCACCGATCATGAGCACACGCAACAACCAGGCCAACAAGGCCGCCGCCCGCGAACGGCTGCGCCAGGAGCGCGAGCGCCAGGCGAAGAAGGACCGGATCCGCCGCCAGGGGATCGTGGCCGGCTCGGCCGTCGTCCTCCTCGCGATAGCCGGCGGGGTCGGTTACGCCGTCGTCCAAGGCAACAAGCCCTCCCACTGGGAGGCCGCGAAGAACGCGACGACCATCGTGGCCCCGAAGAACACCACGGGCACCAACGGCACGACCGTCGTCATCGGCAAGGCGTCCGCCCCGAAGACCCTGGAGGTCTTCGAGGACTCCCGCTGCCCGATCTGCGCCCAGTTCGAGCAGACGGTCGGCAAGACGGTCCAGAACGACATCGACGCGGGCAAGTTCAAGATCCAGTACGTCGGCGCGACGTTCATCGACAACTCCGACAACGGCACCGGGTCGAAGAACGCGCTGTCCGCGCTGGGCGCCGCGCTCAACGTGAGCCCCGAGGCGTTCCTCCAGTACAAGACCGCGCTCTACTCCACGCAGTTCCACCCGGAGGAGACGAACGACAAGTTCGCCAAGGACAGCTACCTGCTCCAGGTCGCCGACTCGGTGAGCGCCCTCAAGAACAACGCGACCTTCCAGAAGGACGTCAAGCAGGGCACGTTCGACGCGTGGGCGATGAAGATGTCCGCCACCTTCGACAAGAGCGGGGTGCAGGGCACCCCGACCTTCAAGATGGACGGCAAGACGCTCACCGCGGACGACGGCAGCCAGAACCCGCCCATGACGGTGGCGCAGTTCGACACGGCGATCAACGCGGCGCTCAAGGCCTGAGCCGCGGGTGCGGGCGTGGTCGGGGCGGGCGGCGAAGGCCGGCCCGTCCCGCTCCCCCGCGTAAGCCCTACAGCGAGTCGACGAACCCGAGCGCGGTCCGCCAGGTCCGCTCCGCGGCGGACTCGTCGTAGTCCGGCAGGCCGGGGTCGGTGTAGAGGTGCCCGGCACCCTGGTACGGGTAGATCTCGACGTCCGCGCCGATGCGGCGCATCCGCAGGTACCAGGTGTTCAACCAGTCGTGCGACTCGAACGGGTCCGGGTCGGCGACATGCAGCTGTACGGGCAGGTCGTCGACCTCCGCGTTCTCCGCGATGTCCGACGTCCCGTGCAGGAGCAGCAGCCCGCGCGCCTTCTCGTCCCCCAGCGCGAGGGTCTGCGCGATCGAGCCGCCGAGCGAGAACCCGGCGTACAGCAGGCCGCGCTCGGAGTACGGCGCGGCGGCCAGGATCGCCCGCCGCAGCAGCTCCTCCTTGCCGATCTTGTCCTTCAGCGCGACGCCCTCCTCCGCCGTCCCGGCGGTCTGCCCCTCGAAGAGGTCGGGCACGTGCACGTGATGCCCGGCCGCGCGCAGCCGGTCCGCACCCGCGTGCACGGCCGGGCGCAGGCCGTACATCGAGTGGAAAAGCATGATGTCCATCCCGCCATCCTGCCAGCCCCCCGACCCACGCCCCGAACAGGAACGGCAGGACCCCGGCCGGGCCAAATCAAGCCCGTCCGGCGATTGAGGACACACTACGGCCGAAGGCCGTGCACCCACCCCCCGCGCGGCAGCGCCCTATCGCATGCTGCTCACGTCCAGGTGCCGCAGCACCCGGTCCACCAGCTCCGGATCCGCCCCCGGCTCGCTGCGCGCCGCGAGGATCTCGTGCCGCGCCGCCGACATCATCTCCCGCTGGATCCGCTGGACGACCTTGATCCGGTCCACCCGCCGCCGGAACCCCTCGCGCCGTTCGTCGTCCACGATGTCCGGGCTGATCCGCACCCCCAGGTCGAACGCCACCCGCAGCAGCCGCTCACTCAGGTCGTCCGGCAGGTCCTCGACGCTCTCGATCTCGCGGAGCCGGTGCCGCGCGGCCTTCGCGGCGCGCCCCGCGAGGTCGTTGAGCAGCTCGCGTTCGGCGTCCGTGTCCGCCCGCACCCCGAGCCGCCGCACGAGCCACGGCAGGGTCAGCCCCTGGAAGACCAGCGTGGCCATGATGACGGCGAACGCGATGAAGATGATCTCGTCGCGGCCCGGGAACGGCTCCCCGCTGTCGGTCTTGAGCGGGATCGCCAGCGCCAGCGCCACGGAGGCCACCCCGCGCATCCCCGCCCACCACATGACCACGGTCTCGCGCCAGCTGACCGGGATCTCCTCGTCGTAGTCGCGGAGTTTGTGCAGGCGCTTCGCCAGCCAGGTCGCCGGCATCAGGTAGAGCAGCCGCACCCCGACGACCACCCCGACCACGGCGGCGCTCCAGCCCAGCAGTACGCCGCCCCGGCCGTCGCCGGTGCCGAAGGCCTGGTGGAGTTCCAGCCCGATCAGGCCGAAGGCGATCCCGGTGACCAGCGTGTCGACGATCTGCCAGAACGCGTTCCCGGCCAGCCGCCCCATGACGTCGTCGGCGTCCGCGGAGTGCTCGGCCAGGTAGAGGGCGACGGTGAGGACGGCGAGGACGCCCGAGCCGTGCGCCTCCTCCGCCAGGACGTACGCGGCGAACGGCACCAGGAGCGTCAGCCCGACCTGGAGGGTCGCGTCGTCGAGCAGCGACATCAGCTTGTTGGTGATCCAGCCGAGCGCGAGCCCCATCACCACGGCAACCACCGCGGACAGCGCGAACTGGCCGACGGCCACCGGCCAGGAGAAGGTGCCGCTGACGGCCGCCGCGACCGCCACGTGGTACAGCACGATCGCGGTGACGTCGTTGAACAGGCCCTCCCCCTCCAGGATCGACACCAGCCGCCGGGGCAGCCCGAGCGAGCCGGCGACGGCAGTCGCGGCCACCGGGTCGGGCGGCGCGACCAGCGCGCCGAGCACCAGCGCGGCGGCGATCGGCAGCCCGGGGACAACCGCGCTCGCGACCGCCGCCACCGCGGCCGTCGTCACGAACACCAGGGCGACGGCGAGCAGGAAGATGGGGCGCTTGTTGGCCGTGAACTGCCGCCAGGACGTCCGCTGGACGGCGGCGTACAGGATCGGGGGGAGCAGCAGCGGAAGGATCAGGTCCGGCGAGACGTCCACGTTCGGCACGAACGGCAGCAGCGCCAGGACGATCCCGATGATCGTCATCAGCACCGGCGGCGGCAGCCCGAGCCGCGCTCCCAGCGGCACGGTGACGACCGCCCCCAGCAGGAGCACGAGCAGCAGGGCCAGCTGGTCCACGGTGCGCCCTCCGGCGTCTCTGCGGCCCGGTCAGGCCGGCTCAGGCGGCCAAGCCTGCCACGCTCCCGGCGGGATTCGGGCGAGCTGGGCCTTGCCTACGGGGCCGGAAGGGCGCAGGTCACCGCTACAGCGTGCGCCGCATCGAGCGGTGCGGGATGTCCGCGTCCAGGAACTCCGGTCCGTACGCCTCGTACCCCAGACGCTCGTAGAAACCCAGCGCGTGGGTCTGCGCGTGCAGATCCACCGCGGTGAGGCCGCGTTCACGCGCCGCGTCCTCGATGGCGCGGACCAGGGCCGCGCCCAGTCCCCGGCCGCGTGCGGCCCCCTTCACCGCGAGGCGGCCCAGGGCGCCCACGCTCAGGTCGCCGCCGGTCCGGTCCGCCGCGCCGGGGCCGTACAGCAGCCGTCCGGTGCCCAGGGGCACGCCGTCGTCCCGGAGGGCGAGGACCTGAATCGCGTCGTCGTCGCGGCCGTCGTACTCGATGTCCTCGGGCACGCCCTGTTCGAGGACGAAGACCTCCTTGCGGACCGCGAAGCACGCCTCCCGGTCCTCCGGCCCCGTCGCCTCCCGTATCGCGTGGCCGAGGGAACCGGCGTCGGTGGTGGTCATGCGTTGCTCTCCGCTCTCACCTGGTCCAGCGCGCCCTGGAGATCGGCCGGGTACGTGCTCGCGTACTCCACCCACCGGCCGTCCGACGGGTGCTCGAAGCCGAGGCGCACCGCGTGCAGCCACTGCCGGGTGAGCCCCAGCCGCTTGCCCAGCGTGGGGTCCGCGCCGTACGTGACGTCGCCGACGCACGGGTGGCGGTGGGCGGCCATGTGCACCCGGATCTGGTGGGTGCGGCCCGTCTCCAGCTTGATGTCCAGCAGCGACGCCGACCGGAACGCCTCGATCAGGTCGTAGTGCGTGACCGACGGCTTGCCCTCGGCGGTGACCGCGAACTTGTAGTCGTGGTTCGGGTGCCGGCCGATGGGGGCGTCGATCGTGCCGCTCATCGGGTCGGGGTGGCCCTGCACCAGCGCGTGGTAGCGCTTGTCGACGACACGCTCCTTGAACTGCGCCTTGAGCAGCGTGTACGCGCGCTCCGACTTGGCGACGACCATCAGCCCCGAGGTGCCGACGTCGAGCCGGTGGACGACGCCCTGGCGCTCGGCGGCGCCCGAGGTGGAGATGCGGTAGCCGGCCGCGGCCAGGCCGCCGATGACGGTGGTGCCGGTCCAGCCGGGGCTGGGGTGGGCGGCCACGCCGACGGGCTTGACGATCACGACGATGTCGTCGTCGTCGTGGATGATCTCCATGCCCTCGACGGGCTCGGCGACGATACGTATCGGCTGGGCGGGCTCGGGGAGCTCCACCTCCAGCCAGGCCCCGCCGCTGACCCGGTCGGACTTCCCGACGGCGGCTCCGTCGACCTGGACCTTCCCGGAGGCGGCGAGCTCGGCCGCCTTCGTACGGGAGAACCCGAACATCCGGGCGAGGGCGGCGTCGACACGCTCGCCCTCCAGGCCGTCGGGCACGGGCAGCGTTCTGATCTCGGGAAGACTCACCCGTCGAGTATGCCTTGTCAGTCCTTGTGGACCGTGCCGTCGGGGTCCAGGCCCCGGAAGGACAGCAGCACGATCAGGATGCCGCCGCAGACGATCGCGGAGTCGGCGAGGTTGAAGACCGCGAAGTGCGCGGGCGCGATGAAGTCGACCACGGCGCCCTGGAAGGGGCTCGGCGAGCGGAAGATCCGGTCGGTGAGATTGCCGAGCGCGCCACCGAGCAGCAGCCCGAGGGCGATCGCCCAGGGCAGGCTGTAGAGCTTGCGCGCCAGCCGTGCGATGACGACGATCACGGTCGCCGCGATCACCGTGAAGATCACCGTGAAGGCCTCGCCCATGCCGAACGCCGCGCCCGGGTTGCGTACCGCCTCGAACCGCAGCAGATCGCCGATGACGTCGATCGGCTCGTGGTGCTCCAGCCTGGCCACCACGAGCATCTTGCTGCCGAGGTCGAGGAGATACGCGACGACGGCGACGGTGAAGAGCGCCGCGATCCTGCGCCGCCCCTTCGGCCGCTCGGCGGGAGCCGCGGCCTCGTCGTCCACATCCGGCGTACCGATGACGCGCTCCGCCTCTGCCACGTGAGTCCCTCAACCTAGATGTCTTATAGAGGACGAGGGTACGACACACACGTACGGGTTCAGCCTCGACGTTCCTGCTTCTGCTTGTCCTCCACGCACAGGGTGGCCCGGGGGAACGCCTGCATCCTGGCCTTCCCGATGGGCTTCCCGCAGACCTCGCAGAGCCCGTAGGTGCCCGCGTCGAGGCGCTGGAGGGCCCGTTCGGTCTGTTCGAGCATCTCGCGCGCGTTGGCCGCCAGGGACATCTCGTGCTCGCGGGTGATGTTCTTCGTACCGGTGTCGGCGTCGTCGTCACCGGCGCCCGCCCCGGAGTCCCGCATGAGCCCGACGAGCGACGCCTCGGACGAGGCCAGCTCGGCCTGGAGCCGGGTGACCTCGCTCTCCATCAGCGCGCGGGCCTCCGCGACCTCCTCCGGGGTCCACGGGTCCTCGCCGGGTCGTACCGCCAGCTCGCCCGGCGGAGTGGCCGTGGCGGCCGCCGGTGCCGTGACCGGGGCCTTGCCCGCGGCCGCTGTCCTGTCCCCCGTGGTCTTCTTCGCTGCCACCGTCTTGGCTCCCGTCTGTTCCGCGGCCTCGGCCGCCCCCTCGGCCGCGGACGCGGCCTGTTTCCCGGCCTTGCCGGCCGCCCCCGCGGACGCCGTCCTGGCGGCCGCCGGCTTGCCTGTCTTCTTGGTCTTCCCGACCGGTGACGTCCTCACCGCCGGTTTCCGGGCCTTCGGCTTCCCGGCCGGGGACTCCTTCGTCCCCGGCGCCGGTGTGTCCTCGGCCGGTGCCCGGTCGGCCGCCGCGGTGTTCACCGTGGTCCCGGCGGCCTTACCCGCCGCGGCTCCCGGCGCGGTCTTCTTCTTCGCGGCGCTCTTCTTCGCCACCATGGCCGCGGCCCCTTCACACTTGGTGATCTTGCTCGCGAATCGTGCTGGGACGATAAATCGACCCCAGCCCCGCAGCAACGGGGCACGCCGCCGCTCAGGGCCGGTCCGCCGGACAGGCCCTCGGCCCCGCCTGTGGACAAGAGGAGCCTCCCACCGTTGTGCCCACCTCGCCGCCCGGTAATCCGCCACGCGGGCGCCGCGGAGCCCGGACGCCCCCGTTCACCGTCCGGGCGGCGCATTCGGCCGTACGGCTCCCCCGGGGCGGCCACAAGCTACGCCGCGCCGCGCAGGGGCGGCGTAAAAACCGGTCGGCCGGGCCTTGCCCCGCCCCGTACACTGGACGGAGCGAGAGGCGTGGATGGGGACGAGTAACCCCGTGAGCGGCCATGAGCGACCCGGGGACGGTGAGAGCCCGGGGGCGAGCGCGAGGCGAAGGATCACCCCGGAGCCGCCGGAAGAAAGTCCGGGGACGTACCACCAGGTAGGTCCCGGGCGAGTAGACCCGGCAGCGCGACCCCAATGAGGGGGCCACGGGCGGCACGCCCGGGGCCAAGGAGGGTGGTACCGCGGGAGCCCAGCTCTCGTCCCTCCGACGGAGACGACGCAGTTCCGCCGGAGGAAGACCACCAGATGACATCGACGCCCCCGACCCCGTCCCGGTACCGCCAGGTGCCCGCCCAGGTCGATCTGCCCGCGCTGGAGCACGCCGTGCTCGACTTCTGGCGGGACGGCAAGATCTTCGACAAGACGCTCGCGCACTCCGAGGGCCGCCCCGAGTGGGTCTTCTACGAGGGCCCGCCCACCGCCAACGGCATGCCGGGCGCGCACCACATCGAGGCCCGCGTCTTCAAGGACGTCTTCCCCCGCTTCCGTACGATGCGCGGCTACCACGTCGCCCGCAAGGCCGGCTGGGACTGCCACGGCCTGCCGGTCGAGCTGGCCGTCGAGAAGGAGCTGGGCTTCACCGGCAAGAAGGACATCGAGGCGTACGGCATCGCCGAGTTCAACGCCAAGTGCCGGGACTCCGTGACCCGGCACACCGACGCCTTCGCCGAGCTGACGACCCGCATGGGCTACTGGGTCGACCTGGACGACGCGTACCGCACGATGGACCCGCAGTACGTCGACTCGGTCTGGTGGTCCCTCAAGGAGATCTTCGACAAGGGGCTGCTGGTCCAGGACCACCGGGTGGCGCCCTGGTGCCCCCGTGACGAGACGGGCCTGTCCGACCACGAGCTGGCGCAGGGCTACGAGACGATCATCGACCCCTCGGTCTTCGTCCGCTTCCAGCTGACCTCGGGCCCGCTCGCGGGCGAGGCGGCGCTGCTGGTCTGGACGACGACCCCGTGGACGCTGGTGTCGAACACCGCCGTCGCCGCCCACCCGGACGTCCGGTACGTGGTCGCGACCGACGGGCGGGAGAAGCTGGTCGTCGCCGAGCCGCTGCTCGCGAAGGCGCTCGGCGAGGGCTGGGAGGTGACCGGCGAGTCCTTCACCGGCCGCGAGATGGAGCGCTGGACGTACCAGCGGCCCTTCGAGCTGATCGAGTTCCCCGAGGGCACCACCGCCCACTACGTGGTCAACGCCGAGTACGTCACGACGGAGGACGGCACCGGGCTGGTCCACCAGTCCCCCGCCTTCGGCGAGGAGGACCTCAAGGTCTGCCGCGCGTACGGCCTGCCGGTCGTCAACCCGGTCCGCCCGAACGGTACGTTCGAGGATAGCGTCCCGCTGGTCGGCGGCGTCTTCTTCAAGAAGGCGGACGAAGCGCTGACGGAGGACCTGCGCGAGCGCGGGGTGCTGTTCCGTCACGTGCCGTACGAGCACAGCTACCCGCACTGCTGGCGCTGCCACACCGCGCTCCTCTACTACGCCCAGCCCTCGTGGTACATCCGTACGACGGCCGTCAAGGACCGGCTGCTGGAGGAGAACGAGAAGACCAACTGGTTCCCGGACTCGGTCAAGCACGGCCGCTTCGGCGACTGGCTGGACAACAACGTCGACTGGGCGCTGTCCCGCAACCGCTACTGGGGCACCCCGCTGCCCATCTGGCGCTGCGAGGACAACCACCTCACGTGCGTGGGATCGCGCGCCCAGCTGACCGAGCTGACCGGCACCGACCAGTCCGGGCTCGACCCGCACCGCCCGTACATCGACGAGGTGACCTTCCCCTGCCCCGACTGCGGGCAGACGTCGACGCGCGTCCCCGAGGTCATCGACGCCTGGTACGACTCCGGTTCGATGCCGTTCGCGCAGTGGGGCTACCCGTACCAGAACAAGGATCTCTTCGAGAAGCGCTACCCGGCGCAGTTCATCTCCGAGGCGATCGACCAGACCCGCGGCTGGTTCTACACGCTGATGGCCGTCGGCACGCTCGTCTTCGACAAGTCGAGTTACGAGAACGTGGTCTGCCTCGGGCACATCCTCGCCGAGGACGGCCGGAAGATGTCCAAGCACCTGGGCAACATCCTCCAGCCGATCCCGCTGATGGACCAGCACGGCGCTGACGCGGTGCGGTGGTTCATGGCGGCCGGCGGCTCCCCGTGGGCGGCGCGCCGGGTCGGCAACGGCACGATCCAGGAGGTCGTCCGCAAGACGCTCCTCACCTACTGGAACACGGTCGCCTTCCAGGCCCTGTACGCGCGGACGTCCGACTGGTCCCCGTCGGCGGCCGACCCGGCCCCGGCCGACCGCCCGCTGCTGGACCGCTGGCTGCTCAGCGAGTTGCACGCGCTGGTCGACCAGACCACCGAGGCGATGGAGGCGTACGACACCCAGCGCACCGGCAAGCTGCTGTCGGCGTTCGTGGACGACCTGTCCAACTGGTACGTACGGCGCTCGCGCCGCCGCTTCTGGCAGGGCGACAAGGCGGCGCTGCGCACGCTGCACGAGGTGGTCGAGACGGTCACCCGCCTGATGGCCCCGCTGACACCGTTCATCACCGAGCGGGTGTGGCAGGACATGATCGTGCCGGTCACCCCGGACGCCCCGGAGTCGGTGCACCTGGCGGACTGGCCGGCGGCGGACCTCGCGTCGATCGACCCCACCCTGTCCCAGCAGATGCTGCTGGTACGGCGGCTGGTGGAACTGGGCAGGGCCACGCGCGCCGAGTCGGGCGTCAAGACCCGCCAGCCCCTGTCGCGCGCCCTGATCGCGGCGACGGGCTTCGAGGCGCTGTCCGCGGAGCTGCGCGCGCAGATCACGGAGGAGCTGAACGTCTCGTCCCTCGCCACGCTCGCCGAGGTCGGCGGCTCGCTGGTGGACACCACGGCGAAGGCGAACTTCCGCGCGCTGGGCAAGCGTTTCGGCAAGGGCGTCCAGGCGGTCGCGAAGGCGGTCGCCGAGGCGGACGCGGCGGCGCTGTCGGCGGCGCTGCGCGAGGGCACGGCGTCGGTCACGGTGGACGGCGAGACGGTCACGCTCGCCCCCGACGAGGTGATCATCACGGAAACCCCGCGGGAGGGCTGGTCGGTGGCCTCCGACTCGGGCGCGACGGTCGCGCTGGACCTGGAGATCACCCCCGAACTGCGCCTGGCCGGACTGGCCCGTGACGCGATCAGGCTAATCCAGGAGGCCCGCAAGAACAGCGGCCTGGACGTGGCGGACCGCATCGCGCTGCGCTGGCGCACGACGGACGAAGCGGTCCGTACGGCCCTGACGGACCACGCGGCCCTGATCGCCGACGAGGTCCTGTCCACGGACTACGCCGAGGACACCCCGGACGACACCTACGGCGAAGCCTTCACGGACGAGGGCCTGTCCCTGACGTTCCACCTGCGCAAGGCCTGAACAGACAGTCCTCAAGCGCCGGACGGGCTGATTCTCAGCCCGTCCGGCGCTTGAGGACCGGGGTCCGGGGCGGAGCCCCGATACAACAGGGCCGGGCCCGGGGTGGAAACCCCGGGCCCGGCCCTGTTGGCGTCAGCCTGCCGACGGCTACGCGCTACGCACCGCGCAGCGCCCTCAGTTGTCGTCCTCGTCGATCAGGAAGCCCCGCATCGGCGACGGCGCCTGCTGCATCGGCTGCGGCGCCTGCGGCCGTACCGGTGCCATCGGCTGCGTCATCGCGGGCGACATCTGCTGCTGGCCGCCGTACGACGGACCCGCGGCCGGACCGCCGTGGCCCATGGAACCGCCCATGGACCCGTTGCCCATGGAGCCGTTGCCCATCGACCCGTTCCCCATGGAGTGCCCCATCGCACCCGCGCCGGCCGGAGCCATTGAGGGCGACGGCGGCAGCGAGGGCGCCGAAGGCGTACGCGGCGGCGCGAGCGAGTCGTCGGCCTGGGTCTCCAGCTGGCGCAGCTGGCTCTCCAGGTACGACTTCAGACGCGTGCGGTACTCCCGCTCGAAGCCCCTGAGGTCCTCGACCTTGCGCTCCAGCGTGGCGCGCGCGGACTCCAGGGAGCCCATCGCGACGCGGTGCTTCTCCTGGGCGTCCCGCTCCAACGCGTCCGCCTTGGCACGGGCGTCCCGCTCCAGACCCTCGGCGCGGCTGCGTGCCTCACCGACGATCTTGTTGGCCTCGGAACGCGCCTCGGCGATCGCCTGGTCGGCGGTCTGCTGCGCCAGCGAGAGCACACGTGCCGCGCTGTCGCCGCCGGGACCCTGACCGAGCTGGCCCTGCTGCGGGTGGCCGCCCATGGGGCCGCCCATCGGTCCGCCCATGGGGCCGCCCTGCATCTGACCCTGCATGGGGCCCTGCATCTGACCCTGCATCGGGCCGCCCTGCATCTGGCCCTGCATGGGACCGCCCTGCATCGGGCCGCCCTGCATCTGACCCTGCATGGGACCCTGCATCTGGCCCTGCATGGGGCCGCCCTGCATGGGACCCGGGCCGTGCTGGCCCTGCTGCGGGCCGTGGCCCTGGGGACCACCATGGCCGGGGTGCGCGCTCGGTCCCGCGGGCAGCTGCGGAGCACCACCGGGCAGCTGGGGCGGGCCCATCTGCGGGGGCTGCTGCTGCTGCGGCGGTCCGGATATGGCGGCGGGCACCGGGGCGCCGGGCCGATCCTGCTGTTCGGGGGGCTTGCGCATGCCTTGCTGCTGCTGGTTCTGCGCGGCGGCACGCGTGGCGGCGGCCAGCTTGGCGCGCAGATCCTCGTTCTCACGAAGGAGGCGCGTCAGTTCCGCCTCGACCTCGTCTAGGAAGGCATCGACCTCGTCCTCGTCGTAGCCTTCTCGGAGGCGGACGGTCGTGAACTGCTTGTTCCGCACGTCCTCGGGGGTCAACGGCATCTCTTCTTCACCTCTACGTAGTCGTCGGCAGTCGGCAAGACCGTATCGTTCACATTCCCCTCACCAGGTCGCTCACGTCGCGAGATTGCTCACGACCGCGATGAGGATGTACACGATGATCATCAGAACGAAGAAGGACAGGTCGAGTGCCACGCCCCCGAGACGCAGCGGCGGAATGAACCGCCGCAGAAGCTTGAGCGGTGGATCGGTGACAGTGTAGGTGGCCTCCAGGACGACCACCATCGCCTTGCCGGGTTGCCACGAGCGGGCGAACTGGAAGACGTAGTCCATGACCAGCCGGAAAATAAGCACGACGAGGAAGCACACCAGAACGATGTAGATCACCTCTAGTGCGACGCCCATCCCGTGCTTCCCTCTCCCCTGGTTCTCCCGTTCCGGCCTTGCGACCGGATCGTTCCCGCCCTGCGACCGGGTCGTTCCCGGTGCCGTGTTCTCAGCTCTGGTTGAAGAATCCGCCCTCTGCGATGCGGGCCTTGTCCTCCGCCGTGACATCGACGTTAGCAGGAGACAGCAGGAACACCTTCTGCGTCACCCGTTCAATGCTGCCATGGAGACCGAAGACAAGACCCGCGGCAAAGTCGACAAGTCGCTTCGCGTCCGTGTCGTCCATCTCCGTCAGATTCATGATCACCGGCGTGCCCTCACGGAAGTGTTCCCCGATGGTACGGGCCTCGTTGTAGGTCCTCGGGTGCAGCGTGGTGATGCGGTAGGGCTCCCGCTCGGACACGACCTTGGGCATGATCACCGGTGCGTTCTTCTCCAGGCTCGGACGTTCAGGTGTGATGGATGCCACGGGGGCGATTCGCGCCGGACGTCCGCTTTCTACCGCTAGGGGCACCGGCTCGCGCTCGCGCTGCGCGGGTGGTTGGACCATCCGCACCGGTTCTTCCCGCTCCTGCTGGTGCACGGGCTGGTGGCGCCGGTGCTCCCGCTCGGGCTCCGGCTCGGGTTCGAAATCGTCGTCGGGGTCGAAGCCCCGGCCGTCGTACCCATCGTCCTCCACGAGGCCGAGGTAGACCGCCATCTTGCGCATCGCGCCGGCCATGCTCTGAGTCCTCCGCTCTGTGGTGGATCGGCCTCGTCACCAAGTGCCCGCGATCCACTGGGTCCACCCGTCTATCGGCGGGAATGACCATATTTTCTGCTGTGGTCCGACTTGCTTCGCGACGTTACCCGAGCCGAGGTCGGTCTCCGAGTATCGCCGTACCGACGCGTACATGTGTCGCTCCGGCCGTGACGGCTGCCTCGAGGTCCGCACTCATCCCTGCGGACACCATGTTCGCAGCCGGATGGTCCGCGCGCAGGCGGGATGAGAATTCCAGCAGCCGCTCGAACGCCTCCTGTTGCCGGCCCGCGTACGGCCCGGTCAGCGGCGCCACGGTCATCAGGCCGCCCGGCCGCAGTCCCGGCGCGTCCGCCAGCGCGGCGGCCAACTCCTCGATCGCGTCGGGCGCCGCGCCCCCTCTCGCCCCGCGCTCCCCGGACCCGGCGTCGAGCGCGACCTGGATCAGGCAGACGAGCTCGCGCTCCGCCCGGACCGCCGCGGCGGAGAGGGCGGAAACGAGCCTCACCCGGTCGACGGACTGCACGACATCGGCGTAACCCGCCACGGAACGGACCTTGTTCGTCTGCAACTGACCGACGAAGTGCCACGTCAACGACAGATCCTGACAGGCGGCGGCCTTGGGCGCGGCGTCCTGGTCGCGGTTCTCGGCGACCTCCCGCACCCCCAGCTCGTGGAGGATCCGGACGTCGCTCGCGGGGTAGGTCTTGGTGACCACGACGAGCGTCACCTCCTCCCGGGCCCGCCCGGCGGCGGCGCAGGCCCCGGCGATCCGGGCCTCCACCTTCGCGAGGTTCTCGGCGAGTTCCGTTCCGCGGTCCGTCATGCCGTCCCGTCCAGCCAGACATAGCCGGCGAGCCGGCCCGTGGTGCGGTCGCGGCGGTACGAGAAGTGGTCGCCCGACTCGCGTGTGCAGAAGTCCGAACGCCGCCGGTCCCGGATCCCGAGCGCGGCGAGCTGCGCGTGCACACCCTCGACGACGTCGACCGCCGGGGTGCCCCAGCTGGTCTCGGCCCAGGACTCCGGTACGACCGCGGCGACGTCGTCGCGCAGGGCCGCCGGGACCTCGTAGCAGCGTCCGCAGACCGCCGGTCCGGTGCGGGCGGTGATCCGGGACGGTTCGGCGCCGAGCGCGACCATGGCCTCGACGGCGGCGGGGACGACGCCCGCGACCAGACCGGGGCGGCCGGCGTGGGCGGCGGACGCGATCCCGGCGACCGGGTCGGCCAGCAGCACGGGCACGCAGTCCGCGGTGAGTACGGCGAGGGCGAGTCCGCCGCGCGCGGTGACCAGCGCGTCGACCGGCGGGATGTCCGGGAGGACGGCGGGGTCCGCGGCGGCGCCGTCACCGGCCGCGTGCCAGGGGCCGTCCACGACCGCGACCTCGCGGCCGTGCACCTGGTTCATCCAGACCACCCGGCCCGGATCGAGGCCCAGGGACTTCGCCGCCCGCTCGCGGTTGGTCCGTACGGCGGCCGGGTCGTCGCCGACCGCGCCGCCCAGATTGAGCTGTTCGTACGGAACGGCGCTCACCCCGCCCCACCTGTCGGTGAAGGCGAAGTGCGCGCCGCTCTCGGTGTCCTGCCGCTCTATCACTTCAAGAAGTCCGGAACATCCAGCTCTTCGACCTGGGTGTCCTGGTAGGGACGGGCCGGCGGGACGTGCGGCGAGCTGACGGGCGGGAGGGGCTTCTCGTTGACGGCCTGGGCCGGCTCCGGCTTGGCCGGGCTGTCGTCGCGCGGCGGGACCGTACCGAGTCCGCCGGTGGACCGGCCGCTGTCCGCGGACCGCGGCGGGGCCTGCGGCTCCTCGCGCTTGCCGGCGCCGAGCACGGTCTCGCGGCGCGTCGGCGGCTGTCCGCCGTCGAAGCCCGCCGCGATCACGGTGACCCGCACCTCGTCGCCCAGGGCGTCGTCGATGACGGCGCCGAAGATGATGTTGGCCTCGGGGTGGGCGGCCTCGCTCACGAGCTGCGCCGCCTCGTTGATCTCGAAGAGACCGAGGTCGGAGCCGCCGGAGATGGAGAGCAGCACGCCGCGGGCGCCGTCGATGGACGCTTCGAGCAGCGGCGAGGAGATCGCCATCTCGGCGGCGGCCACCGCGCGGTCGTCGCCGCGGGCCGAGCCGATGCCCATGAGCGCCGATCCCGCCTCGGACATGACGGACTTGACGTCGGCGAAGTCGAGGTTGATCAGACCCGGTGTGGTGATCAGATCGGTGATGCCCTGGACACCCGAGAGCAGCACCTGGTCGGCCGACTTGAAGGCGTCCAGCACGCTGACCTGACGGTCCGAGATGGACAGCAGCCGGTCGTTGGGGATGACGATGAGGGTGTCGACCTCTTCGCGGAGCTCGGCGATGCCGTCCTCCGCCTGGTTCGCGCGGCGGCGGCCCTCGAAGGTGAACGGGCGGGTGACCACGCCGATCGTGAGGGCGCCCAGCGAGCGCGCGATGGCGGCGACCACGGGCGCGCCACCGGTGCCGGTGCCGCCTCCCTCGCCTGCGGTGACGAAGACCATGTCGGCCCCCTTGAGGACCTCCTCGATCTCCTCACGGTGGTCCTCTGCCGCCTTGCGACCGACCGCCGGATTGGCTCCGGCGCCGAGGCCCCGGGTGAGTTCGCGGCCGACGTCGAGCTTGACGTCGGCGTCGCTCATCAACAGGGCTTGCGCGTCAGTGTTGATCGCGATGAACTCGACGCCCTTGAGACCGACCTCGATCATTCGGTTGATGGCATTGACACCACCGCCGCCGACACCGATGACCTTGATGACTGCGAGGTAGTTCTGCGGTGCTGCCACGTCGAAGGCCTCTCGCCTCGAGTTACGTGTCGTCGCTTCGCTGAAGTCGCGCTGCGAGACTGATGCCGATGGGACGGTCCGGAACGCCGACCCAAACCCTGACGTCGAAGTTCAGGGTTACCTGTGTGTCCGCTTCTTGGACTCTTCCGAACAGGACACTAAGTCGACAAGTGGCGCACGTTCAACGAACACGCCGAACCTCCCGTTTTTCTTTTCACCCTATGTGATCACCCATAGCGCTGACCAACCAGGGTGTTGGCCAGCACGTATGAGCGTCAACTCCTTGACGCGGCAGGCGCGGTAGGGGCACTCACGTCGAAGTGCCCCGCCCCGGGGGCGGCTTTCATGAGAGCGCTGAGCGCACGCGCCTTGGCCGCGCCGTCCTCGCCGCTTCCCCACATCACCGTACGTCCGCCGGTCAACTCCAGGGAGATGGAGTCGTACGAACGCACCCGGATCGCCCTGGTGTCGGCGGCGACTTTCCCGGGGAGTTCGCTTCTGACCTGTACGGCCTCGCCGGTCAGCCGGTCGGCCGGGAAGCGTGGTTGTCCCGTGGACCGTTCCACCGTCAATTTCAGGAGGGGCACGCCCTTCGGCGCCTTCCCGACGGTGGCGAAACGGGTTCCGCCCGAGTCCACTTCGATGAACTTTCCGCCCTTTTCGATCAGGAGGACCGGCTGCCTTTCGGTCACTTCCAGACCGATTCCGTGCGGCCACGACCGGGTCACCTCGACCGTGTCGATACGCGGCAGCCTCTGCCGGAGCCGCTCCCCGATCGCGCCGGTGTCGACGGAGACCAGCGGCGACCCGACCGGTACGGCCGCCGCCCGCTCCACCTCCGCGACGGTGAGCACGTCCGTGCCGGACGTGCTCACCGTCTCGACCCGCAGCCAGTGCGAGCCGTACAGCACCCAGGTCCCGCCGGCGACCAGCAGGAGGGTCCCGGCGGCCACCCCGATCAGTACGTACCGGCCCGGCAGCTGGAAGCGGCGGCCCGGCGGGGAGCCGTCCGGCCCGGAGCGGCCGGACTCCGCCTGCGCTCGCCCGTCCCGTTCGGCGGTCGTCGGTCCGGCCACGCTCCCTGCCTCCCTGATCGGGCGCCTCACGGCGCGCTACGCCTGCCGGCGTGCGGCAATCGCCTCGTACACCATGCCGACAAGCAGATCATCGGCATCCCGGCGGCCGAACTCGGCGGCCGCGCGGGACATCTCGTACAACCGGTGCGGGTCGGCGAGCACCGGCAGCACGTTGCCCTGCACCCACTGGGGCGTCAGTTCGGCGTCGTCGACGAGCAGTCCACCGCCCGCCTTCACCACCGGCTGGGCGTTGAGCCGCTGTTCGCCGTTGCCGATGGGCAACGGGACATAGGCGGCGGGCAGCCCGACGGCGGTGAGTTCGGCGACGGTCATCGCGCCCGCACGGCAGAGCATCATGTCCGCCGCCGCGTACGCGAGGTCCATCCGGTCCACATACGGTACCGGGACATAGGGCGGCATTCCGGGCATGTTGTCCACATGCGGCAATTCGTTCTTCGGGCCGACCGCGTGCAGGATCTGGATCCCGGAGCGCTGGAGCACCGGAGCGACCTGCTGCACCACCTCGTTGAGCCGGCGTGCGCCCTGCGAGCCGCCGGAGACGAGCAGCGTCGGCAGGTTGGGGTCGAGCCCGAAGGCCGCGCGCGCCTCGGGACGGACCCGGGCCCGGTCGAGGGTGGCGATCGTCCGGCGCAGCGGGATGCCGATGTACCGGGCGCCCCGGAGCTTGCTGTCCGGCGTGGAGACGGCGACCGCCGCCGCGTACCGCGAGCCGATCTTGTTGGCGAGGCCCGGCCTGGCGTTCGCCTCGTGGACGATGATCGGCACGCCCAGCCGCTTGGCGGCGAGGTAGCCGGGCAGCGCCACGTAGCCGCCGAAGCCGACGACGCAGTCGGCCTTGGTGCGCTCCAGGATCTGCTCGGCGGCCTTGATGGTGCCGCGGAGCCGTCCCGGGACGGTGATCAGCTCGGGGGTGGGGCGGCGCGGGAGCGGTACGGCCGGGATGAGCCCCAGCTCGTACCCCCGCTCGGGCACGAGCCTGGTCTCCAGGCCGCGCTCCGTGCCGAGGGCCGTGATCCCCACGGTGGGGTCCTGCCTGCGCAAAGCGTCCGCGAGGGCGAGCGCGGGCTCGATGTGGCCGGCGGTCCCCCCACCGGCGAGTACGACATGCACCGAAATTCACCGCTCTCCGGACGGACGCTTCTTGACGCGCCGTCTCATCGTCTTCCATCTCACCCCGGCCCGCTTCCTGCTGAAGACAGGCTGCCGCATGGCCAGCGCCGCCTTCGCGGCGGGATCGTCCCGAGCGAAGGCGATCAGCAGCCCGACGGCGAACATGGTCGGCAGCAGAGCCGATCCTCCGTAGGAGAACAGCGGCAGCGGGACTCCGGCGATCGGCAGCAGACCGAGCACCGCACCGATGTTGACCACGGCCTGGGCCGTGATCCACGTGGTGACACCTCCCGCGGCGTACCGCACGAAGGGGTCCTCCGTGCGTCCGGCCACGCGGATACCCGCATAGCCTAGAGCCGCGAACAGGGCGAGCACCGACAGCGTCCCCACCAGCCCCAGTTCCTCCCCGGTGACGGCGAAGATGAAGTCGGTGTGCGGTTCGGGAAGTTGGCCCCACTTTTCCACACTGGCGCCGAGCCCCGAACCGAACCATCCGCCGGAGGCAAGAGCATAGATGCCGTGCACGGCCTGGAAGCACTCGCCGTTGGGGCCGACGTCGATCGCCCCCACGCAGGAGAACCGGGACAACCGGTTCTCGTTGGTCTTGATCAGGACGAAGCCGACGACGCCCGCGAGGCCCAGCACCCCGCCGAACAGCCGGGTCGGCGCCCCGGCCAGCCACAGCAGGCCGAAGAGGATGGCGGTGAGGATGATCGCCGTACCCATGTCGCCGCCGAGCATGATCAGCCCGAGCAGCATGAAGGCGACGGGGACCAGCGGCACCAGCAGGTGCTTCCACTGCGAGAGCAGCCGCTTGTCCTGTTTGCGGGCGAGCAGGTCGGCGCCCCACAGGATCAGCGCCAGCTTGCCGAACTCACTGGGCTGGAGCTGGAAGGGGCCTCCTACGGAGAGCCAGTTCTGGTTGCCGTTGACGGACTGCCCTATCCCGGGGACCTGGACCAGGGCCATGAGGAAGACCGTGCCGACGAGCAGCGGGTAGGAGAAGGCGCGGTGGAGCTTGGCCGGCATGCGGGAGGCGACCAGCAGCAGGGCGGTGCCGATGGCGGCCGCGAAGAGCTGCTTGCGGAAGAAGTAGGCGCCGGGCAGCGACAGCTCCAGCGCCTTGATCATCGACGCGGAGTACACCATCACCAGTCCGAGGACGGTGATCAGCAGGCTGCTGCCGAGGATCAGGTAGTACGCGGTGAGCGGCCGGTCCCAGGTGCGCCGGGCCTGCTCGAACCTGCGCCTGATCCCGCCGCCGCGGGGCGGCCCGGGGACGCGGGGGCCGCTCCCCCTGCCGCGGGCGGCGGGGCGCCGTACGGGCGCTCCGGGGGCCTTGCCGCGCAGCGCGAGCCCGGGGAGCCGGGCGAGGGGCCCCCGTACCGCCAGGAACCCCGCTGCGGCCTTCGCGCCGGCGCCGGGTGCTGTTCCCGCGCCCCGCGCTCCCGCGAGGGCGGGAGCGCCCGTCAGGCCCGCTCCGCGCGGCGCGGGGCGCGGGTCCCGTCCCACGGTGTCGTCGGCCGGCATCGTCGCTGTCCCCTCCAGTCGTGCCTGGCGCGGCTGCCGGAGGTCCGAGGACCGCGGCTCGGGTGCCGCGGCCGGGTCCTCGGGACAGCTCGGCACGGCACCGGAGGGCCGGGCCGGTCAGGCGTGCTCGGCGGCGAGTGCGCGGACGGCGTCCGCGAACGCCTCGCCTCGCTTGTTGTAGTTGGTGAACATGTCCATCGAGGCGCAGGCGGGGGCCAGCAGTACGGTGTCCCCCGGCTGGGCGAGCCGTGCCGCTTCGCGGACCGCGGCGGACATCGCTCCAGTGTCGGTCCGGTCGAGGTCGACCACCGGGACTTCGGGGGCGTGTCGCGCGAGGGCTTCCCGGATCAGCGCACGGTCGGCGCCGATCAGGACGACCGCGCGCAGCCGCTTCGCCGCCCCGGAGACCAGGTCGTCGAAGGTCGCGCCCTTGGCGAGGCCGCCCGCGATCCAGACGATCGGGTCGTAGGCCGCCAGGGACGCTTCCGCGGCATGGGTGTTGGTCGCCTTGGAGTCGTCGATGTACGTGACGTCCCCGGCCGCGGGGACCCGTTCGATGCGGTGCGGGTCGGGGCGGAAGGCGCGCAGTCCGTCGCGTACGGCGGTGGGCGCGACGCCGAAGGCACGGGCGAGGGCGGCCGCCGCGAGGGCGTTGGCGATGTTGTGCGGGGCCGGCGGGTCCACGTCGGTGACGTGGGCCAGTTCCTGGGCCTGGTCGCGGCGGTTCTCCACGAAGGCGCGGTCGACCAGGATGCCGTCCACGACGCCGAGTTGGGAGGGGCCCGGGGTGCCGAGGGTGAAGCCGATCGCCCGGCAGCCCTCCTCGACGTCGGCGGCGCGGACGAGGTCCTCGGTCGCCGGGTCGGCCGCGTTGTAGACGCAGGCGATCCGGTTGCCCTCGTAGACGCGGCCCTTGTCGGCGGCGTACGCCTCCATGGAGCCGTGCCAGTCGAGGTGGTCGGGGGCGAGGTTGAGCACGGCGGCGGAGTGGGCGCGCACGCTCGGCGCCCAGTGCAGCTGGTAGCTGGAGAGTTCGACGGCGAGCACGTCGTAGGTCTCCTCGCCGGCCACGGCGTCCAGCAGCGAGACGCCGATGTTCCCGACGGCGGCCGTGCGCAGCCCCGCCGCCGTCAGGATCGAGGCGAGCATCCTGACGGTGGTCGTCTTGCCGTTGGTGCCGGTGACGGCGAGCCAGGGGGCCGCGTCGGGTCCCCGCAGCCGCCAGGCCAGCTCGACGTCGCCCCAGATCTCCACCCCGGCCGCCGCGGCGGCCGTGAACAGCGGCTTGTCGGGCCGCCAGCCGGGGGCGGTGACGATCAGTTCCGTACCGGCGGGGAGGGTGTCCCCGTCGCCGAGCCGGACCGTGACGCCCAGCTTCTCCAGCTCGGCGGCCTGGGTACGGGACCGTTCGTCGTCGCCGTCGTTGACGACGGTGACCTCGGCGCCGAGGCCGCGCAGCACCCGGGCCGCCGGGATCCCGGAGACTCCGAGACCCGCGACGGTGACCCGCTTGCCCTGCCAGTTCACGTGACCGCCTTGTTCATTCGTCCGCCCGGTTTCGCGTGCCGGGCGGGATCAGTTGCCGGACCGGATCACTTGTCCGCCGCCCAGCCCGCGTAGAAGAGGCCGAGGCCCACGATCACGCACATGCCCTGGATGATCCAGAAGCGGACCACGACAAGGACCTCGGACCACCCCTTGAGTTCGAAGTGGTGCTGGAGGGGAGCCATGCGGAAGACCCGCTTGCGGGTCATCTTGAAGGAGCCGACCTGGATCACGACGGACATCGTGATCAGGACGAACAGCCCGCCGAGGAGGGCGATCAGGAACTCCGTACGGGAGCAGATCGCGAGTCCCGCGAGGGCGCCGCCGAGCGCGAGCGACCCGGTGTCCCCCATGAAGATCTTGGCGGGCGAGGTGTTCCACCAGAGGAAGCCGAAGCAGGAGCCCATCAGCGCGGAGGCGACCACCGCGAGATCCAGTGGGTCGCGCACCTCGAAGCAGGCGTTGGGGTTGGTCAGGGTCACCGCGTTGGCACAGGACTCCTGGAACTGCCAGAGCCCGATGAACGTGTACGCGCCGAAGACCATCACGGACGCGCCGGTGGCCAGGCCGTCCAGACCGTCCGTCAGGTTCACGCCGTTGGACATCGCGAGAATCATGAACAGCGCCCAGACCACGAACAGCACCGGGCCGATCGACCAGCCGAAGTCCGTGACGAACGACAGCCTGGTGGACGCCGGGGTCAGTCCCTGGGTGTCGGCGAACTGGAGCGAGAGCACCGCGAAGGCGATGCCGACGATCAGCTGGCCCGCCATCTTGGCCTTGGCCCGCAGTCCCAGCGACCGCTGCTTCACGATCTTGATGTAGTCGTCGAGGAACCCGACCAGTCCCATCCCCGCCATCAGGAAGAGGACCAGCACACCCGAGAAGGTGGGGTTCTCGCCGGTGATCACCTTCGCCAGGGCGTAGGCGATCAGCGTGGCCAGGATGAAGGCGATGCCGCCCATGGTGGGCGTGCCCTTCTTGCTGCCATGGGTGCGCGGCCCGTCGTCCCGGATGAACTGCCCGTATCCCTTGCGGGCCAGGAGCTTGATCAGCAGCGGTGTGCCGATCAGGGTCAGGAAGAGCCCGATGGCTCCCGCGAAGAGGATCTGCCTCATCGGCCGGAGACCTCGCCCTCGGTGGTGCTCTCGAGGAGTGCCAGGGCGACCCTCTCAAGACCTGCCGACCTGGAAGCCTTCACCAGCACGACGTCTCCCGGACGCAGTTCACTGCGCAACAGATCGACCGCCGCCTGTGCGTCGGACACGTGCACCGACTCCTCACCCCACGAACCCTCGTTGTAAGCGCCCAGCCGCAGCCAGGACGCTTCCCTGCCCCCGACCGCCACGAGCTTGCTGACGTTGAGCCGGACGGCGAGCCGTCCGACCGCGTCGTGCTCGGCGAGCGATTCGTCCCCGAGCTCGGCCATCGGGCCGAGCACCGCCCAGGTACGCCCCCCTTCGGCCCGTGAGGCACCGCCCATGGCGGCCAGCGCACGGAGCGCGGCTCTCATGGATTCGGGGTTCGCGTTGTAGGCGTCGTTGACGATCGTCACGCCGTCCGAGCGCTCGGTGACCTCCATACGCCAGCGGGAGAGGGTTACCGCCTCCGAGAGCGCATCGGCGATCTCGTCGACGGACATGCCCAACTCATGGGCGACGGCGGCCGCGGCGAGCGCGTTCGACACGTGGTGCTCACCGTACAGCCGCAGCGTCACGTCCCTGCACCCGGAGGGTGTTCGAAGGCGGAACGCCGCCTGTCCGGTCGCTGTGAGGCGGACGTTCTCTGCCTGTACGTCTGCTTCGTCTGCCTCTCCGAAGAGGACGACGCGTGCTCGGGTACGGGAACTCATCGCGCGGACGAGGGGATCGTCGGCGTTGAGGACGGCCACTCCGCCCTCGGCGGCGGCGGGGAGGGACTCGACCATCTCGCCCTTCGCCAGGGCGATCCGCTCACGGCCGCCGAATTCGCCGATGTGGGCGGTGCCGACGTTGAGGACGAGGCCGATCCGGGGCGGGACGAGGCCGGTGAGGTAGCGGATGTCCCCGACGTACCGGGCGCCCATCTCCAGGACGAGGTAGCGGGTGTCCTCGACGGCGCGCAGGGCGGTGAGGGGCAGGCCGATCTCGTTGTTCAGGTTCCCGTCCGGCCAGACCGTGGGGCCCCGGCGCCGGAGCAGCTGGGCGATGAGGTCCTTGGTGCTGGTCTTGCCGGCGGAGCCGGTGAGCGCGACGGCGGTGGCGCCGAGGCGTTCGACGACGGTACGGGCGAGGGCGCCGAGGGCCTGGACGACGTCGTCGACGACGATCACGGGGACGCCGGGGAGGGGGCGGGTGGCCAGGACGGCCACCGCGCCGTCCTCGACGGCGCCGCGCGCGTAGTCGTGGCCGTCGACACGCTCGCCGGCGAAGGCGGCGAAGAGGCCGCCCTTCTCCACCGTGCGGGAGTCGATGACGACGGGTCCGGTGACCCGGACCTCCGGATCCGGTATGTCGTGCGACTGCCCGCCGACGATGGCGGCGATCTCGTTGAGGGAGAGGGCGATCACTGGGTCATCCCTGACTGTTGTTCTCGGGGCGGGGCTCCTCGCCGGCGGCGCCGCGGTCGGGCGCGCGGTCGAGGGAGCGTGCGATGGCGTCGCGCAGGACCAGGCGGTCGTCGAAGGGCCGTACCACCCCGGCGATGTCCTGGCCCTGCTCGTGGCCCTTGCCGGCGATCAGGACGGTGTCGTCGGCCCGGGCGCGGGCGACCGCGGTGGCGATGGCGGAGGCCCGGTCGGCGTCGACCAGGATGTCGCCGCGCTCGGCGGCGGGCACCGCGACGGCGCCCGCGAGCATGGCGGCGAGGATCGCGAGGGGGTCCTCGGAGCGGGGGTTGTCGGAGGTGAGGACGGCGGTGTCGGCGAGCCGGGCGGCGGCGGCGCCCATCGGCCCGCGCTTGGTCTCGTCGCGGTCGCCGCCGCAGCCGAGGACGAGGTGCACCTTGCCCTTGGTGACCTTGCGCAGGGAGCGCAGGACCGATTCGACGGCGTCCGTCTTGTGGGCGTAGTCGACGACGGCGAGGTACGGCTGTCCCGCGTCGACGCGCTCCAGCCGGCCCGGCACCCCGGGGACGGCGGCGACGCCGTCGGCGGCGGTCTGCGGGTCGATCCCGGCCGCGGCGAGGGTGGCGATCGCCGCGAGGGTGTTGGCGACGTTGAACGGCCCCGGCAGCGGCGCCGCGGCCCGTACCCGCTGCCCCTCGGGGCCGACGGCGGTGAACGTCGAGCCCTGGGAGCCGATCTCGACGTCCTCGGCGCGCCAGTCGGCCTCCTCGCGCCCCTCGGCGGAGAACGTGGTGACCGGGACGGTCGCCTCCGTGACGAGCCGGCGGCCGTACGTGTCGTCCAGGTTCACGACGCCGAGGCGGCTGCGCCGGGGGGTGAAGAGCTGTGCCTTGGCCTGGAAGTAGTCCTCCATGCCGGAGTGGAACTCCATGTGCTCCGGGCTGAGGTTGTTGAACACCGCGACGTCGAAGACACAGCCGTCGACCCGGCCGAGGACCAGGGCGTGGCTGGAGACCTCCATGGCGACCGACCCGACGCCGCGTTCGCGCATGACGGCGAAGAGGGCCTGGAGGTCGGTGGCCTCGGGGGTGGTGCGCTCGGACTTGATGCGCTCGTCCTCGATGCGCATCTCGACGGTGCCGATCAGGCCGGTCCGGTGGCCCGCCGCGCGCAGGCCGCCCTCGACGAGGTACGCCGTGGTGGTCTTGCCCGAGGTGCCGGTGATGCCGATCTGGAGCAGGTCCTCGCCGGGCCGCCCGTAGATCTCGGCGGCCAGCTCGCCCATGCGGGCCCGGGGGTCCGGGACGACCAGGACGGGCAGCCCGGTGGCGGCGGCGCGCTCGGCCCCCGCGGGGTCGGTCAGGACGGCCGCCGCGCCGAGTCCCGCGGCCTGGGCGGCGAAGTCGGCGCCGTGGACGCGGGCGCCGGGGAGGGCCGCGTACACGTCGCCGGGCCGGACCGCCCGCGAGTCGTGGGTGATGCCCGTCGCCTCACCGAGCGCCTCCCCGTGTCCCGGTGCGGGGCTCGGTGCGGGGCTCGGGGCCTCGGCGCCCAGCCGGACGGCGAGCTCGGCGAGGGAGGTGGGCCGGACCCGGTCCGGACGGGGCGCCCCCGGCTGGTTCACAGGGGCGTCCTCGGGGGCGGTTCTGTACTGATCAGCGTGTGGCACGGCGGTGAGCGTACCGGGCCCGGAGGGCCGCGGGCGAAGTGAGCGGTTCGTGCCGTCGGGGCCGTCGGGAGGGGTGGAACGGTTCCCGGGATCTGGGGTGATGGTTGTCACTGGGGCTTTCCCTGGGGTCACGCGCCGGGCGGCGACGGGCCGGCTGTGGGCCGGCCCGTCTAGAAGGTGACCGGCAGTCGGGCGGGGGCGGTTCCGGTCGGTGCGACCTGCAAGGTCTTGAGCGCGAACTCCATGACCTTCTTGTAGATGGGTCCGCAGATCTGGCCGCCGAAGTAGCTGCCCTTGGTCGGGTTCTGGATGGCGCAGTAGACGGTGATCCGCGGGTCGTCGGAGGGGGCGAACCCGGCGAAGGAGGCGGTGTAGCCCTTGTAGCGGCCCAGCTCGGGATCGACCCGGTTGGCCGTACCCGTCTTGCCCGCGACGCGGTAGCCGGGGATGCGGGCCTTGGTGCCGGTGCCCTCCTCGTTGCCGACGACCGACTCCAGCATGGTGGCGACGGTCTTGGCGGTCCTCTCGCTGACGACCCGGGTCTTCTTGGGGGCGGGCGCCGGGGTGAAGCGGCCGTCGGGGCCCTTCGCGCCGCGGATGAGGGTGGGCTCGATCCGTACGCCGCCGTTGGCGATGGTCGAGTAGACCGACGCGGCCTGCATGGCGTTGAGGGAGAGTCCCTGGCCGAAGGGGATGGTGAACTGCTGGGAGGTCGACCAGTCCTGCGGCTGGGCCAGGATGCCCTGGGTCTCCCCGGGGTAGTCCAGCCCGGTGGGCCGGCCGATGCCGAACTTGTGCAGGTACGAGTAGAGGACCTGGTTGGCCTTCGGCTGGGTCGGGCCGAGCTGCCCGGTCGCCAGGATGGTCCCGATGTTGCTGGACTTGGCGAGGACGCCGTTGAGCGTCAGGTGCCAGGTGGGGTGGTCGATGTCGTCCTTGAAGAGCCGGTCGCCGCGGTGCAGCCGGTTGGGGACGACGACGTGGGTCAGCGGGGTGGCCGCCCCCTCTTCCAGTACGGCGGCCATGGACATGATCTTGGCGGTGGAGCCGGGTTCGTACGCGTCCTGGAGCGCGGCGTTGCCCATGTCGGCCGCGTTGGCCTCGGAGAGGTCGTTCGGGTCGAAGCCGGGGGCGTTGGCCATGGCCAGCACCTCGCCGGTCCTGGTGTCCTGGACCACCACGTAGCCGCGGTCGGCCTTGGACTTCTGCACCTGGTCGGTGATGGCCTGCTGGGCGGCCCACTGGATGTCCCGGTCGATGGTCAGCTCGATGTCGGAGCCGGGCACGGCGGGCTTCTCGCGGGAGGTCGCGGTGGGCACCCGGTGGCCGCCGGACTGGGCGAAGGTGACCTGCCCGTCCTCGCCCGACAGTTGCTTGTCGAGCATGGACTCCACCCCGCCGGCGCCGTGGCCGGCGGCGTTGACGTACCCCAGTATCCCGGCGGCGAGGTCGCCGTTGGGGTAGACCCGTTTGCTGCTGGCCTCCTGGAAGACGCCGGACAGGACGCTGCTGCGCGCCCGGTCCGCGGGCACGCCCTGGTTGGCCTTGCTCGCCTTGCTGGCGAGGACGCTCTTGAGGTCCTTGATCTGGTTCCAGACCTGCGGGGTCTGGCGGCGGGCCAGCACGGCGTAGCGGGACTTGGGGGTCTTGAGCTTCTTGATCAGGTCGCCGGTGTCGACGCCGAGGATCGGGGCGAGGAGCGCGGCGGCCTGTTCGGGGGCGTCGGGGACCCTGGTGGAGTCGGGGGTGAACATCAGCGGGTCGGCGGTGATGTCGTAGGCGTCGACGCTGTCGGCGAGGGCGATCCCGGAGCGGTCGGTGATCTCGCCGCGCTCCGCGTCCAGGGTGTGGCTGAGGTAGCGGCTCTTCTCGGCCTTGGCGGCGTACGCGCGGGCGTCGACGGCCTGCACCTGGAGCAGCCGCACGACGAACACCAGCATCACGAGGGTGAGGCCGAGGCTGACCAGGCGCAGCCGGGGGCGGGGGTTGCCGAGCCTGATCCGGTTGGCCGGGCGGGCGCCGGCGCGGCGGCGGGGCGGGGCGGGGCGGCCGGTGGGGCGGGGGCGCGGGGCGTTCCCGGTCCTGGCGGGGCCGGGGACCCGGCGGCGCGGTGGTTCCTTGGGGGGCACTGCGTCACCTGCCGGAGGTCGTCGGGGCGGGGTCGCCGGGGGTCGGCACGGGCGCGGAGGCCGCGGGATCCCGGGGGGCTTCGGTGGCGGTGGCGGACGGGTCCGCGGCGGAGGCGGCGGGCGACGGCAGGGGTACGGGCACGGTGGAGCCGGGCGGCGGGCTCGCGGGCGGCGGCTGCTCCAGGACCGAGGGCCGTACCGGGGGCAGCGCCTCGGCCTGCTCGGGGACGCCGCGGACGCTCCCGTCCGGGTTGAGGAAGGCGGGGTTGCCGCCGGGGACCATGCCCAGTTCGCGGGCCCGGCGGCCGAGGGCGTCGGGCGCGGAGTGGTCGTCGACGTCCCGTTGCAGCGCCTGTTGCTCGTCGGTGAGGTCGGTGGTCTGCTTCTTGAGCTCGCTGAGGCGGAACGAGCCCTCGTTGAGGGAGGAGTTGAGGAGCAGCAGGGTGATCAGGCCGCCGCCGAGGAGCAGGACGACCAGCAGGACGAAGGGGGTACGGGCCGCCGAGGTGGCCCCGGCGGGCATCATCCGGGCGAGCCGTGCGGCGCGCCCCTTCAACTGCTTGGCCGGTCCGGTCACGACACGTCCTCCCGGATCCTCTCCGCCCCCCGCAGCCGGGCGGAGGCGGAGCGGCGGTTGTCGGCGATCTCCTCCTCCGTGGGGAGTTCCGCGCCGCGGGTGAGGAGTTTGAGGCGGGGCTGGTAGCGCTCGGGGACGACGGGCAGTCCGGGGGGCGCGGTGGTGGCGGCGCCGGCCGCGAAGACCTGTTTGACGACCCGGTCCTCCAGCGACTGGTAGGAGAGGACGGCGATCCGGCCGCCGACGTCGAGCGCCCTGACGGCGGCGGGCAGTGAGGACTCCAGTGCGGAGAGTTCGCCGTTGACCTCGATGCGCAGGGCCTGGAAGGTGCGCTTGGCCGGGTTGCCGCCGGTGCGCATGGCGGCCTGCGGCAGGGCGTCGCGGATGAGGGCGACGAGCCGGGCGCTCTTGGTGAAGGGTTCCTTCTCGCGTTCCTTGACGACCGCGGAGACGATCCGCTTGGCCTGCTTCTCCTCGCCGTACGCGCGCAGGATCCGGACCAGCTCGCCGGGCGGGTAGGTGTTGAGGACCTCGGCGGCGCTGATGCCGGCCGACTGGTCCATCCGCATGTCGAGCGGGGCGTCGTGGGCGTACGCGAAGCCGCGCTCGGCCTCGTCCAGTTGCATGGAGGAGACGCCGAGGTCGAAGAGGACGCCCTGGACCTTGGGGATGCCCAGCCGGTCGAGGACGTCGGGGAGTTCGTGGGAGACGGCGTGGACGAGCGTGGCGCGGTCGCCGTAGGGGGCGAGCCGTTCGCCGGAGAGCCGGAGGGCTTCCTTGTCGCGGTCCAGCGCGACCAGCCGGACGGCCGGGAACGCGGTGAGCAGCGCCTCGCTGTGGCCGCCGAGGCCCAGGGTGCCGTCGACGACGACGGCGCCGGGGCGGTCGAGGGCGGGGGCCAGCAGGTCCAGGCACCGCTGGAGCATCACCGGTACGTGTCGGGCCTGGTTCATGCGCCCCTCTCAGATCCGGTGCGGCCGGTACGTACGGCCGGTTCCCGCCCGCCCGGGAGGGGAGGTCCGCCGGCGCCGGGAGGGGCGTCGGCGGCTCCGGCCGAGCCGGCGGGAGGGGGCCGAGCCGCACGTACGCCGCACACGCGGGGGAAATCGGGATGTCTTCGGAAGGTGTCCGTGAACTTCGCGTCACTTTAGTCCACTCGCCCTTCCGGTCAATCAACCGGCTGGCGCGTCGCGCGGGCCACTCACCACAGCGCCGCAAATACCGCGGATCACCCCATCGGGCTACGGGGGCAGGCCCATGTGGGGTAGCTCACATCCAGCCACGTTGACGGTCTTTGTTCTGTCTTGGGGCGAGCCTCGACGGGCTGTGACCATTACCGTCTTACGTATGTCGACTTCCGCACACCTCCCCGCAGAGCCTTCCGTAGCTCCCGCCGGCGCGGCCCGCACCGGCGGGACGGTCACGGACCGGCTCATCGACGCCAACCACCAGTACGCCGACGCGTTCAGCGATCCCGGCATGGACGCCCGCCCGGTGCTGCGCGTCGCCGTGGTCGCCTGCATGGACGCCCGGCTCGACCTGCACTCCGCGCTGGGCCTCTCGCTCGGCGACTGCCATACCATCCGCAACGCGGGCGGCGTGGTCACCGACGACGTCATCCGTTCGCTGACCATCAGCCAGCGGGCCCTCGGTACGCGTAGCGTCGTCCTCATCCACCACACCGGCTGCGGCCTGGAGAGCCTCACCGAGGAGTTCCGGCACGACCTGGAGATGGAGGTCGGCCAGCGGCCGGCCTGGGCGGTCGAGTCGTTCCGCGACGTGGACCAGGATGTACGGCAGTCGATGCGGCGCGTCCGTACCTCGCCGTTCCTGGTGCACACGGACGACATCCGCGGGTTCGTCTTCGACGTGAAGACGGGTCTCCTGCGGGAGATCGAAACCTCCGACTGAGTCCCGTAAACCCCCTCAACTGTCGTCGTCCCGGCCCTCAATCCCGGCAAAGCCGACGTATCCCACCCACTTATCCACAGGCGAGTGACACGAAGCGGTAACGGCAACAAGAATGCGTGTGTGACGGCGCACCGGAACCATCCGGGGGCGGCGTCCGTATTTCGAGGTGGGCCGGGCCGTCTGTCGAGCGCCGGCCCGTATGAACGGGCCGAGGAGGGCCGGGTGACGACCTATGACGATCGAGCGAGCCTCACTGATCTGACCACCACAGCGGAGCGTGTGCGCGCATCGGTGGAAGGTGTGATCGAGGGCAAGCCTGAGGTCGTACGGCTTTCGCTGACCGTGCTCCTCGCCGAGGGACATCTTCTGATCGAGGATGTCCCCGGCGTGGGCAAGACGATGCTCGCGAAGGCGCTCGCGCGCTCCATCGACTGTTCGGTGCGGCGTATCCAGTTCACTCCCGACCTGCTGCCGTCGGACATCACCGGGGTGTCCATCTACGACCAGCAGCGGCGGGAATTCGAGTTCAAACCGGGGGCGATCTTCGCGCAGATCGTGATCGGCGACGAGATCAACCGCGCCTCGCCCAAGACCCAGTCGGCGCTGCTGGAGTCCATGGAGGAGCGGCAGGTCACCATCGACGGGCATTCGTACGAACTGCCCAGCCCGTTCATGGTGGTGGCCACGCAGAACCCGGTGGAGATGGAGGGCACGTATCCACTCCCCGAGGCGCAGCGCGACCGCTTCATGGCCCGGGTGTCGATCGGCTACCCCAGCGCGGAGGCCGAGTTGCAGATGCTGGACATCCACGGCGGGATCTCGCCGCTGGACGACCTCCAGCCGGTGGCGCACGCGCACGACATCGTGAAGCTGATCGAGGCGGTGCGCGGCGTGCACGTCGCCGAGTCGGTGCGGCGGTACGCGGTGGAGCTGGTCGGCGCGACCCGTAACCACCCGGACCTGAGACTGGGCGCGTCGCCGCGCGCCACGCTCCACCTGCTGCGGGCGGCGAAGGCGTCGGCCGCGCTGAGCGGGCGGGACTACGCGCTGCCCGACGACGTGCAGGCCCTGACGGTGGCCGTGCTGGCGCACCGTCTGCTGCCCACGGCCCAGGCGCAGTTGAACCGCCGGACCGCGGAGCAGGTCGTGCTGGAGATCCTCCAGCGCACGCCCGTACCCACCGCGGACGGCGGCCTGGCCACGGGGGGACGCCCGGTGGTGCCGGGCGCCCCGCTCTACGGCCAGCAGCCCGGCGCCCGGCGGCTGTGATGGGACATGGGGGGCCGGACGCGCCGGCCACCCAGGCCGCCCCGGCCGCCCCGGACCTCGACGACTCGGGCGGCCTGCGGGCCGCCCTGTCCGGGCTGACGACGCGCGGGCGCTCGTTCTTCGCTGCCGGGATCGCCGCGGCGGTGTGCGCCTACGTCCTCGGCCAGTCGGACCTGCTGCGGGTGGGGCTGCTCCTCGCCGTGCTGCCGCTGATCTGTGTGGGGGTGCTGTACCGCACCCGCTACCGGGTCGCGGCCGGCCGGCAGCTGTCGCCCTCGCGGGTGCCCGCGGGCTCGGAGGCCCGGGTGCGTCTGCGCATGGACAACGTGTCGCGGGGCCCGACCGGTCTGCTGATGCTCCAGGACCACGTGCCGTACGTGCTCGGCCCGCGCCCCCGGTTCGTCCTGGACCGGGTGGAGTCGGGCGGCCGGCGCGAGGTGTCCTACCGGGTCCGTTCCGACCTGCGCGGCCGCTATCCGCTCGGGCCGCTCCAGCTGCGGCTGAGCGACCCGTTCGGGATGTGCGAGCTGACCCGCTCGTTCAGCGCGTACGACACCCTCACCGTCATCCCCCGCACCGAACCGCTGCCCGCGGTACGGCTCGCGGGCGAGGCGGCGGGGTACGGCGAGGGGCGCAACCGGTCGCAGGCGCTGGCCGGCGAGGACGACGTCATCCCGCGCGGCTACCGGCACGGCGACGACCTGCGCCGGGTCCACTGGCGCTCCACCGCGCGGTACGGCGAGCTGATGGTCCGCAGGGAGGAGACCCCGCAGCGGGCCAGGTGCACGGTGCTGCTGGACACCCGGCGGGTCGGCTTCCTGGGCGCGGGACCCGACTCGGCCTTCGAGTGGGCGGTGTCGGGCGCGGCCTCCGCCCTGGTGCACATGCTGGAGCGGGGCTTCGCCGTCCGGCTCCTGACCGACACCGGCAGTTCGGTGCCGGGTGAGGGCTCCGACGGCTTCGCCGGGGCCACCCAGGGGTCCGCCGACTCGGCGGGCCTGATGATGGACACCCTCGCGATCGTCGACCACTCCGACGGGGCGGGCCTCTCCCGCGCGTACGACGTGCTGCGCGGCAGCACCGAGGGCCTGCTGCTCGCCTTCTTCGGCGACCTGGACGAGGAGCAGGCCGCCATCGCGGCCCGGATGCGGCAGCGCAGCGGCGCGGCCGTCGCGTTCGTCCTCGACAGCTCCGGCTGGGCGCAGGGCGCGCCCGGCCACGCCGGGGACGCCGAGCGGGTCGAGAAGCGGCTGCGGCAGCTGCGGGAGGCCGGCTGGACCGCCCTCCTGGTGCCCGCCGGGACGGCGTTGGCCGACCTGTGGCACCAAGCGGCCCACAACCGCGTGGAATCGACCGTCACCGGCGGTTCGAACGGATTCTCCGGAGGATGGTCATGAGCGGTCGCGGAAGGCTGGCGCTGTGCGCCTTCGCCGCCACGCTGATGGCGGCGGGCGCCCTGCTGCCGCTGGTCGAACCGGCCACGTGGCTGCTCCAGGCCGCCGTGATGGTGGCGGTCGTCGGCGTCACGGGCGCGCTGTGCCGGCGGGTGCCGCTGGCCAGGCCGCTCACCGTGGCGCTCCAGGCGCTGGTGACGCTGCTCATGCTGACGGTGGTCTTCGCCGGACAGCAGGCGTTCCTCGGCCTCCTGCCGACCCCGGACGTCATCTCCCGCTTCGGCGCGCTGCTGAGCGCGGGCGGTGACGACGTCGGGCGCTTCGCGATACCGGCGCCGGCGACCGACGGCATCCGGCTGATGCTCGTCGGCGGCGTGGTCGTCATCGGGCTGGCCGTGGACGCGCTCGCGGTGACGTTCCGCAGCGCGGCCCCGGCCGGGCTGCCGCTGCTGGCGCTGTACTCGGTGGCGGCCGGGCTCTCCGGCGGGGCCGGCGGCGCCTGGTGGTTCCTGCTCGCCGCGTGCGGGTATCTGCTGCTGCTCCTGGCCGAGGGCCGGGACCGGCTGTCCCAGTGGGGCCGGGTCTTCGGCGGCACCCCGCGGACGGGGCGGCTGCCCGGCGGGGAGGCGGCCGGCGCGGGCGCGCCGCCACCGATCCGTACCGGACGCAGGATCGGCGTCGTCGCGCTCGGGGTGGCCCTGGTGGTCCCGCTGGCCCTGCCCGCCCTCGACGGCGGCCTGTTGGCCGGCACCGGCGGCGGGACCGGTTCCGGACCGGGCGGCGGAGGCACCATCTCGGCGGTGAACCCGCTGGTGTCGCTCCAGGACAACCTGAACCAGCCCGAGGACCGCGAGGCGCTGAGCTACCGGACGAACGCGCCCGACACGCAGAACATGTACCTGCGGATCATGGCGCTCGACAAGTTCGACGGCACCTCCTGGCGGTTCTCGCAGCGCAGCATCGAGGACGTGCCGGACGAGCTGCCGACCCCGCCGGGGCTGGACTCGGACGTCCGTACCACCGAGGTCACCACCACGATCTCGGCCGCCCCCTGGTACCGGCAGGACTACCTGCCGATGCCGTACCCGGCGACCAAGGTCGACATCGACGGACGCTGGCGCTACGAGCCCACGGGCCGGACGCTGGTGGGCGAGAACGGCCAGTCGACCCGCGGTGAGCGGTACAAGGTCAGCAGCCTGCTCGTCGAGCCGACCCGCGAGCAGCTCGCCTCGGCGCCCCCGGCCCCGGCGGCCCTGCGCCGGGAGTACACCCAGGTGCCGCGCAACCTGCCGGCCGTGGTCGAGAACACCGCGAAGAAGGTCACGTCGGGCTCGGCGAACGACTACGAGAGGGCCGTCAAGCTCCAGGACTGGTTCGCCGTGGACGGCGGGTTCACCTACGACACCCAGGTCGACTCCGGCACCGGGATCACCGCGATCACGCGCTTCCTGAAGAACAAGGAAGGCTTCTGCGTCCACTTCTCCTTCACGATGGCCGCGATGGCCCGCACGCTCGGGATCCCGGCCCGGGTCGCGGTCGGCTTCACGCCCGGTACGGCCCAGCCGAACGGGACCGTGTCGGTGGGACTGCGCGACGCGCACGCCTGGCCCGAGCTGTACTTCGAGGGCGTGGGGTGGACCCGGTTCGAGCCGACGCCGAGCCGGGGCAGCACCCCCGACTACACCCGCCCCGAGGCGCCTTCGGGCAGCGCGAGCGACCCCCAGCTCCCGGACTCCACGACCTCGGCCGCGCCGTCCACGGAGCCGTCGGCCTCGCAGAGCTGCGACGCGCAGGCGCGGCGGCTGGACGGGTGCGGCTCGGTCGCCCCGGGCGCCGCGGTGACCCCGGACGACCCCGAGAGCCCCTGGTGGTCGGGGGTGGGGGTGGCCGCCCTGTGGCTGGCCGCCGTGGTGGTCCTCCTGCTGCCGTTCCTGCCGCTGCTGCGGCGGCGCGGGCTGCGGGCCCGGCGACTGGGCTCGGCGGGGCGTACGGAAGCGGACGCCTTCGCGCGGACGCTCGCGGCGTGGCGTGAAATCACCGATACGGCGTGGGACTACGGCATTACGCCGGACGATTCGCGGACCCCGCGGAAGGCGGCCGAGCGGATCGTGCGGGAAGGACGCCTGGAGCCGGGGGCGGCGCAGGCCGTGCACCGGCTGGCCGGCGCGGTGGAGCAGGTGCTGTACGCACCGGTACCCCGGGCGGGTACGGGGCTGGCCGAGGACGTCCGCCTGGTGCACGAGGGCCTGCACGCCCCGGCGGGGCGCGCGGCGCGGCTGCGCGCGCTCCTCGCTCCGCGCTCCTCCATTCGGGTGATCTGGGCGCTTTCGGAGCGGTGGACGGTTCTCGTGGACCGCTGGTCCGCCCACCGCCTCCATCCGTCCCGCTGGGCGGACACGATCCGCCGCCGCCCCTCCCGCCAGGGGGGCTGAGGGGCCGGGGCGGCGCGGACCGGGTGACGGATCGGCTCACGGATCAGCTCACGACATGAAGGAGGGGCGGACGCGTCACGCGTCCGCCCCTCCTTCATGAAGAACCTCAGGAACTCACTGGCCCTGTTCGTCGCGGCGGCGCTGCCACCGCTGCTCGATACGGTTCATCATCGAGCGACGTTGTCGTGGTTGTCGTCGGCCGGGCGCTCCGCCCCCGGCAGCCGGTTGCTCGCCCGGTTTGGGCGCCTTCCGCCAGCCGGTGACCGCCAGGACCGCACAGCCGAGCATGACGAGGAACCCCACCACGCTGATCCAGATCTGCTGAGCGACCATTCCGGCCATGAGGAGCGCGATACCCACCAGGAAGCCTGCGACTGCCTGATAGACCCGTCGTCGGGTGTATGTACGCAGCCCGCTTCCCTCAAGCGCTGTCGCGAACTTGGGATCTTCGGCGTACAGCGCTCGCTCCATTTGCTCGAGCATTCGCTGCTCGTGCTCCGAGAGCGGCACGGAGTCCTCCTAGTCGTCGGTCGCGGGGGGCGACCGGGATGCGGCCCCTTCAAGGATAGGCAGGGAATCGGCCCCCGTGAAACCCGCCCTCAACGCCATTTCGCCAATCCGGGCCGCCATGCCGTTTCAACCGCTGAGGCGTTGATTCCCCAACCATCGATCCGTCATGCCGGATGGTGTACACCGATCATACGGCGCCCGGGGCTTTCACGGGGGTCCAGTGACGCACTGCATGCGCGGCTGCATCGCTGATCAGCCACACGATCGGCCCCTGAAGGTCACGGCCGTTTCTCGCCGAGGACGTGCAGCTGGGTGGCGACGGCGTGGAACGCGGGCAGCTCGGCGGCGGCCGTCTCCAGCCTCAGCAGCGCCTCCAGTGCCCCCGGCTGGGTGTCGACCAGACCGCCGGGGACGAGGTCGGCGAAGACCCGTACGCCGTGCACGGCGCCGACCCGCAGGCCCGCGTCGCCGACCAGGTCCGTCAGCTGTTCGGCCGTGAAGCGCCGGGGCACCGGGTCGCCCTCGCCCCAGCGGCCCGCCGGGTCGGTGAGCGCCTGCCTGGCCTCGGTGAAGTGGCCGGCGAGGGCCCGGGCGAGGACGGCCCCGCCGAGGCCCGCGGCGAGCAGGCTGAGCGCGCCGGCCGGGCGCAGGGCGTCCGACACGGTCCGTACGCCGTCGGCGGGGTCGTCCACGTACTCCAGGACGCCGTGGCAGAGCACGGCGTCGAAACCGGCCCGCTCGACCACGTCGAAGAGCCCGTGGATGTCGCCCTGCACCCCGTGGACCCGGTCGGCCACCCCGGCCTCGTCCGCCCGGCGCTCCAGCGCGAAGAGCGCGTTCGGACTCGGGTCGACGACGGTCACCCGGTGCCCGAGGCGGGCGACGGGCACGGCGAAGTTGCCCGTGCCCCCGCCGGTGTCGAGCACGTCGAGGACGTCCGTCCCGGCGGCCTTGCCCCGGCGCTCCAGGGCGTCCTTGAGGACCTCCCAGACCACGGCGGTACGCAGGGAGCCCCGGGGGCGCGATGGCGTCTCCCCACCGAAGACAGGGGAAGGGTCCGACACGGCAGTTGACTCCTCGGCGCGGTGCCGCCCCGGGCGGCGGGGCGTGAACGGTGCGGGCTCCGCCCACCCTATTGCCTCGGCCGCCCCCGCCCCTCACCCCGCGGCGTCCTCCTGTCCCGGTAACTCGGCGCGGGGCTGGGGCAGGACCGGCGCGAGCACCAGCATCCGCTCCACCAGGCGCAGGAACATGGCCACGTCCCGCAGGAGGTCGTCGGCGTCGCGGCTGCTCGCCGCGCCCCGGATGCCCGCCTCGGCGCGCGCCCTGCGGGGCGCGCCGGCGGCGAACAGGGCGCTCCACTCGGACAGTTCGGGCGCTATCTCGGGCAGGACCTCCCAGGCGGTCCTGATCCGGCGGCGGCGCGGCGGGGTGGTGTCGGGGCGGCCCCGCGCGGCGAGGACGGCGGCCGCGGTGCGCAGGGCGGCGAGGTGGGCGGTGGCGTAGCGCTCGTTCGGTGTGTCCAGCGTCGCCGCCTCGTCCAGGCCGTGGCGGGCCTTGGCGAGGAGGTCGAGGGCGGCCGGCGGGGCCGTGGCCCTGCGCAGGACCGGGTGGACGTCGCTGGGTGGTCCGGTCAGTGAGGGGGCAGGGCCACCCGTGGGGCGCCGACGTGCGGCACCGGCGTGGGAGCTGGCCATGGCGGAACCTCCTGTCCTCGTGTGACGGCTCTGTGGCCGTATGTGTTCATCGTGGAGCACACCACTGACAATCACCCCTGACCTGCGACGTTGCCTCGTACGCACGTACGGACGAGATTTCTCGCCGCGCGTCGGGGGCCGCGCCCCGGACACACGAGTGCGCCGGTCCGGTGGGACTCGGTCCTCCTGAGTCCCACCGGGCCGGCGCGTTCCCCCGCTCCCCCGTTCCCCTCCCCCGTTGTTCCCCTCCCCCGTTCCCCCCGTCCACCACGTCAGGAGAGCGGCACCGTTCCGCAGCCCCGTGCCGGCGGTGCCGGCGCCGCGCCCCTTCCGTGGTCCCCACTCTCCCTGCGGCGCGGGTGCCGTCCCATCCGCGCGCGTACTCATCCCGCACGCTGAGTACCCCTACGCGCAGCCGCCCGGGGCGCCGGGTGCGGGACGGCGTTGTCGGTGGCCCCGGATAAAGTCCCTGGCATGG
Organism: Streptomyces liangshanensis; assembly: GCF_011694815.1. NCBI lineage: Bacteria > Bacillati > Actinomycetota > Actinomycetes > Kitasatosporales > Streptomycetaceae > Streptomyces > Streptomyces liangshanensis. The sequence continues at coordinate 5,890,484 of NZ_CP050177.1, read as the reverse complement.
CACGGATTGTGGTGATCGGCGCGGGCATGGGCGCCATGGCGGCGGCCGCCCGGCTGGCCGTGGCGGGGCACCGGGTGACGGTGTACGAGCGGGCGGCGACGTACGGCGGGTCGGTCGGCCGGTTCGCCCGCGAGGGCTTCGTCTTCGACACGGGCCCCGGGCTGCTGCACCTGCCTGCGGTGTACCGCGATCTGTTCGTCAAGACCGGCAAGGAGCCGCTGGAGGCGTGCGTCGAGCTCCGGCAGGTGGACCCGGCGAGCCGGCACGTCTTCGCGGACGGTACGGACGTCCTGCTGCCCAACGCGTCACGGGCCGGGGTCGTCTCCGCGCTCGACGCCGCGCTGGGCGGGGGCGCCGGGGAGCGCTGGGGGGACTTCCTCGGACGGGCCAGGGACACCTGGGAGCGGTCCAGGCGCCCGCTGTTGGAGGAGCCGCTGCCCGCCGACCGGGGGCCGCTGGCCCACGAGCCGTATCCGGCGGTGCGGCACAGACGGCTGCTGCGCGGCGCGCGCCGGGCCGCGACGGTCGCGGAGATCGGCGCCTGGGAGCTGGCGGACCCCCGCCTCGCCGCGCTGCTGGACGGGTACGCCCTGGCGTACGGCCTCGATCCGCGGCGGGCCCCGGCGAGCGCGGCCGTGCTGCCGTACCTGGAGCAGACCTTCGGCAGCTGGTATGTGGGCGGCGGGATGCGGGAGTTGGCCCGGGCGGTGCACGAAAGGTGCCTGGCGCGCCGGGTGGAGTTCGTGTTCGGGGCGGCGGTGACCAGGATCGTGGAGAAGGACGGCGCGGCCACCGGCGTCGAGCTGGCGGACGGGACGGTCGTGGCGGCCGACCGGGTGGTCACGGGGGTCGACCCGGGACCGCTCGCCGGGCGGGAGGTCCGGGAGGCGGGCGACACGGGCCCCGAGGGCCGGGACGTACGGCCGGGGGGCCGGGACGCCTCTCCGGCACCCGCGCGGTTCACCGTGCTGCTGGCCTTGCGGGGCGGGCGGCCGGCGGGCGCCGCGCACCGGACGGTGGTGCACTCCCCCGACGGGCCCGCCGAGGCGGCCGACCTCTTCGCCGGGCGGCGGGCGGCGCGGCCCACGGTCACGGTGCTGCGTCCCGACGACCCGGCGACGCGCCCCGGCGGTGACCACGAGGCGGTGACGATCACCGCGACCGTCGCCCCGCAGGGGTCGGTGGACTGGACGGACGACGCGGTGCGCGAGCGGTACGCCGACGTGCTGGTCGCGGCGGCGGAGGCGGCCGTGCCCGGGCTGGCCGGGCGGGTGGAGTGGCGCGAGGTGCGGACGCCGGCCGACACGGCGGAGCTGACGGGTGCGCCGGGCGGTTCGGTGCCCGCGCCCGCGCTGGCCGGAGCGGACGGGGCGTTCCTGTACCCGGCGAACGGCACGGCCCTGGCCGGCCTCCACCGGGTGGGCGGCCTGGCCCATCCCGGCGGCGGTCTCGCCCACGCGGGGATGTCCGGCGCGCTGGTGGCCGGGCTGATCGTGGAAGGGGCGGACTTCCGCGGCTCGCGGTAGCCGCGGGAGTCGGTGACGGGAGGTCAGTGCCGGGAGGTCAGTAGCGGTACTGCTGCTCGTTGTTGTAGCCGGGGTCGTAGCCGTACTCGTGCGGCTGGTCCTGCGGCATCGGCGGCACCTGCTGGTCGTTCTCGCGCTGCTGCGGGACCCACACCCCGCCGGGCGGCGTGTCGACGCTGTACTGCTGGGCCGCGTAGGGGTCCGCGTACTGCTGCTGGCCGCCGTAGCTGTCGTACGCGCCGGCCTGCTGACCGCCGTCGCCCGCGCCGGTGTACGGGTCGGCGTAGGCCGCGTACGACTGGTCGGCGCCGTAGCCGTACTGCGCGTAGGCGTCCTGGCCGGCCCCCTGGCCGGTGTCCTGCGCCGCGTAGACGCCCTGCCCGGTCTGGTACGCGGTCTGCTGGTCGGCGTACGGGTCCTGCGCCGCGTACGGCTGCCCGGCCGCGGCCTGCCCGTACCCGGCGAAGGCGTCGAACGCCTCACCGTACGGGTTGTCCTGGGCCTGGTCGTCCTTGTAGACGCCGTACTGCCCGGTGTCGTCGGGGAGCGGCTGCGGCTCGTACACCGCGCCCATCGTCGCCGTCATCGCGGCGTCCATCGGCACGTCCGCCGCGGGGCCGGCCATGGCCGGTTCGTACTCCAGGTCCGAGACCTCGAGCGTGGGCTCCTGCTCGACCGCGCCGACCGCCTTGCGGCGGCGGCTGGCTCCCGGACTGCCGCCCAGCGCCCAGCCGGTGGAGAAACCGCGGCGGAAGGACAGCGTCACGTACGCCTGCCCGACGGCGAAGGCGATCGCGCCGAGCGCGATGACGAAGACGGACGGCATCAGGACGCCCAGCACCACCCCCATGAACCCGGTGAAGGCGAGCAGGCGCCAGCGCAGCCGCGCCTTGTACTGGAGGAGCACCTCACCCAGCAGCCACAGCGCCACGATTCCGAACGCGATGTAGAGGACCGTCCAGCCCATGCCCGCCCCTCTCCTGCGGCCGCCACCCCGGCAGAGGGCGGCTACGGCCGGTCACGACTGCTCGCGCAGTCCGAGATTCTCGTAGATTTCGAGCGTCGCCGTGGAGTTGTTGAGTGTAATGAAGTGCAGTCCGGGGACACCCTCGGCGAGCAGTCCCGCGCAGAACTCCGTCGCGAACTCGATGCCAATGGAGCGTACAGCGGCCGGATCGTCCTTGACGGCGAGGATCCGTTCTTTCAGCGCGGCCGGGACGGCGGCGGTGCTGAGCTGGGGCAGCCGCTCCAGCATCTTCACGCTCGTGACCGGCATGATCTCCGGAATGATCGGAGTTGTGCAACCCGCGGACTCCACCCGGTCACGAAGGTGGAGATATCCGTCAGGTTCGAAGAACATCTGGGTGATGGCGTAGTCGGCGCCGGCCCGGCACTTGTCGACGAAGTGCCTGATGTCGGTGTCCCAGTCGGACGACCGGGGGTGCATCTCGGGGAAGGCCGCTACCCCGACGCAGAAGTCCCCCGACTCCTTGATCAGGCGCACCAGTTCGGCCGCGTACCGCACGCCCTGGGGATGCTTGACCCACTCGCCCATGGGGTCGCCGGGCGGGTCGCCCCGTACGGCGAGGATGTTGCGGATCCCGGCGTCGGCGTACTGCCCGATCATGTTGCGCAGTTCGGCGACGGACTGGCCGACGGCCGTGAGGTGGGCGACCGGGGTGAGGGTGGTGTCGGCGGCGATGCGCTCGGTGGCCTTGACCGTGCCGGACCGGGTGGAGCCGCCCGCGCCGTACGTCACCGACACGAAGCTGGGGGCCACCCCCTCGACGCGGCGCAGCGCGTTCCAGAGGTTCCGCTCGCCCTTCTCGGTCTTGGGCGCCCAGAACTCGAACGAATAGGTGGTCTCGCCCGCGGCGAGCAGATCACGCACGGTCGGCGCGTGATCCGTTCTGGTCGAAGGTGTACCGAAGGCCATACGTGCAGGTTATCGAGGGGATGGCGGTCCCCCAAGCGAGCGGGGGGCATTTGCCCGGATTGCCGGTCCCCGGTCCACGCCTCGGACACCGGCGCGGGCGTTCCCCGGGGACAGGCCCCACCGGTCAGCGGGAGCGTTCGCGCACCCGCTTGGCGAGCGACGCCGTCGCCGCCGCCGGGTCGTCGGCCTCCGTGATCGCCCGTACGACGACCACCCGGCGGGCGCCCGCGTCCAGCACCTGGTCGAGGTTGCCCGCGTCGATGCCGCCGATCGCGAACCAGGGGCGGTCGGTGGCCAGGCCTGCGGCGTACCGCACGAGGTCGAGGCCGGGCGCGTGGCGGCCGGGCTTGGTGGGGGTGGGCCAGCATGGGCCCGTGCAGAAGTAGTCCACGCCCGGCTCCGCCACCGCCGCGTCGACCTCCGCCTCCGCGTGCGTGGACCGGCCGATCATCGGCGTCCCGCCGAGGATCGCGCGGGCGGCGGGGACCGGGAGGTCGCCCTGGCCCAGGTGCAGCACGTCGGCGCCGATGGCGTGCGCCACGTCGGCGCGGTCGTTCACCGCGAGCAGGACGCCGTGGCGCCGGGCGGCCTCGGCGAAGACCTGGAGGTGTTCCAGCTCCTCGGCCGCCTCCATGCCCTTGTCGCGCAACTGCACGATGTCCACGCCGGACGCCAGCACGGCGTCGAGGAAGTCGGGAAGGTCCCGCTGCTTCCTGCGCGCGTCCGTGCAGAGGTAGAGCCGGGCGTCGGACAGCGCGGCGCGTTCCGCGGACGTACGTTCTGCGGGCATGGAGTGTCCCCCCGTCGGTTCCGCGGCGGCCGGCGGCGCGGGACCGCGGGGGCGGTGCCGTGCCGCCGCTCGCCGCGTGCGGTGATGTGGTTCAGACGGCGAGCGCCTGGGCCCGGCGCTTCACCTCCGTGCCGCGATTCTCGCTGAGCGCCTGCGCGGGCGTGCCCGGCAGGGTGGGGTCGGAGGTGAAGAGCCACTCCAGCATCTCTTCGTCGGTCCAGCCGTCGTCCCTGAGGAGCGTCAGGGTCCCGGCGAGACCCTTGACGACCTTGCCGCCGTCGATGAAGGCGGCGGGCACCTGGAGCGCGCGGTTCTCACCACGGCGGACGGCGATGAGCTGGCCTTCCTTCACCAGCTGCCGCACCCGCGTCACCTCGATGTCGAACAATTCGGCGATGTCGGGCAGGTGGAGCCAGGCAGGTACGAGAGCATCGATCTTCGCGTCAATCTCGGTCACGAGGACAAGCGTGCCATCCCGGACGGACAGACGGTACCCGGAGCCACCCGGACGTGGGTCGCCGCCCGTCCCGCCGGTCAGACGACCGCCTTCTTCAGCGGAACCGACGGGTCCGCCAGGAGCCGGGGATCCAACCGGGCGGCGGTCTCCAGGAGCTTCCTCGCCTGGGCCAGGTCCCGCGGGCGGCCCACCGCCAGCAGCGCCACCAGCGCGCCCTCCCGCAGCCACGCCACCGACCACGCCGCCTCCGCCGGGGCGCCGCGCCACACCAGGGTGTCGGACGGCGCGTGATGGCCCGCGTACTGCACGAACCGGCCGAACTGCTCGGACCAGAAGTACGGCACCGGGTCGTAGACCCCCTCCCCCTCTCCGGTGATCCGGGCGGCGACGGTACGCGGCCCCTGAAGCGCGTTGTCCCAGTGGTGGACCAGCAGCCGGGCCCCGTACCGGGCCGAGGGGAAGGAGGCGCAGTCGCCCACGGCGTACACGCCGGGCAGCGACGTCCCGAGCCCTTCGTCCGCGGTGACCGACCCGTCGGGGCCCAGCTCCACGCCCGAGCCCGCCAGCCACCCCGTCGCGGGCCGCGCGCCGACGCCCACGACCACCGCGCCCGCCGCCAGCCGCCGGCCGTCCGCGAGGACCACCGCGCCGGGCTCGATCGACGCCACGCGCGTGCCCGTCAGCAGTTCGGCGCCGCTCTCCGCGTACCACCCGGACATCGGCGCGGCCACCTCCGCCGGGAGCACCCCCGCGAGCGGCCGGTCCGCCGCCTCCACGACCGTGACGGCGCACCCCGCCTCGCGCGCCGCCGTCGCGAACTCCGCGCCGATCCAGCCCGCGCCCACGACCACCACGTCGTCCCGCCGCGCCAGCACGGGCCGCAGCCGCTCGGCGTCGTCCAGCGTGCGCAGCAGGTGGACGCCCGGGAGGCCGTCCGTGCCGGGCAGCCTGACCGGCTCCGCGCCGGTCGCGAGGACCAGCACGTCGTACGGCACGGGGCCGTCCGCCGTGTCGAGTTCCCGTACGTCCGCCCGCAGCCCGGTCACGGCGAGGCCGAGCCGCAGCTCGACGCCGAGCGCCGCGAAGTCGATGTCGAAGGACGACCCGTCCGCCTGGCCGAGCAGGACCGCCTTGGAGAGCGGCGGCCGGTCGTAGGGCGGATGCGGCTCCGCGCCGATCAGCGTGATCCGGTCGCGGAATCCGCCCTCGCGCAGGGCGACCGCGGTCTGCACCCCCGCCATGCCGGCCCCGACGATGACGACGTTCCGCTCTTCCGGGTGTCTCCGCTGCTCGCTCACCCGATCACCTTAGAGAACGGGCGCCGCCGGAATCAGTCGACCGACGGGACACCGGAGGGGAGTTCCTCCACCACACTCGTCCCGCTGCCCTCGCGCGACTCCCACTCCCACGTCTCCTCCAGCCGGACCCGGCCGTCCGGCAGGTCCACCACCAGGGAGACGCAGTGCCCGGCCGAGGTCCCGCCGTCCCGCTTGAGCTGTACGTACCGGAAGTCCAGCCGGTCGCCCTCCCGGGTGCCGACCAGATACCCCCGCTCCACGTCACCGCCCTCGTAGGCGGCCCAGATCCGGCCGTCCCGCTCGTGGTACGTGAAGCGCGTGCGGGTGCCCACCTGCCCGGGCGCCTGGTCGGCGACGGGGGCCAGGACAAGACCGTCCAGGGAACGGGCCACGGTGAATGCTCCCTTACCGGGCGGCGGACAGGGCGTTAGTCTGGCTGGTGACACTACCTCGCGGGAGCCCGGACGCACCGGGCTGAGAGGGAGGCTGACGGCCTCCGACCGTACGAACCTGATCCGGGTCATGCCGGCGAAGGGAGGGGCTGGACGCCCATGCAGTCGTCTCGTACCGATCAACACCCCCGCACCGCCCCCACGGAGATCTCCGACGTCCTGGTCGTCGGGGGCGGCATCATCGGCCTCGTCATCGCCTGGCGGGCCGCGCAGCGCGGCCTGCGTACCGTCGTGGCCGACCCCGAACCGGGCGGCGGGGCGGCGCGGGTCGCGGCGGGCATGCTCGCCGCCGTCACCGAACTCCACTACGGCGAGGAGACGTTGCTCGGTCTCAACCTCGCCTCGGCCGCGCGTTATCCCGCCTTCGTCGCCGAGCTCGAAGAGGCCGCCGGCCAGGACACCGGCTACCGCGCGTGCGGCACGCTCGCCGTGGCCCTCGACGCCGACGACCGCGCCCACCTGCGCGAACTGCACGGCCTCCAGCAGCGGTCCGGGCTCACCTCGGAGTGGCTGTCCGGCCGCGAGTGCCGGCGGCTGGAGCCGATGCTCGCGCCGGGCGTACGCGGCGGCCTGCGGGTCGACGGCGACCACCAGATCGATCCCCGGCGGCTGGCGGCGGCCCTCGTGACGGCCTGCGAGCGGGCCGGGGTCCTCTTCCACCGGGCGTTCGCGAGCCGCCTCACCGTCGTACGGGACCGGGCGACCGGGGTGGTCCTGGAAGACGGCGGTGTGCTGACCGCGGACCGGACCGTCCTGGCGGGCGGCAGCCTCAGCGGGAAGCTGGCGGGGCTGCCGAGCGACGTCGTACCGCCGGTACGGCCCGTCAAGGGGCAGGTGCTGCGCCTCCGGGTGCCCCGGGCGTACGCGCCGTTCCTGTCCCGCTCCGTACGGGCCGTCGTCCGCGGCAGCCACGTCTACCTCGTGCCGCGCGAGAACGGCGAGCTCGTCGTCGGCGCCACCAGCGAGGAACAGGGCTGGGACACCACCGTCACGGCGGGCGGGGTGTACGAACTGCTCCGTGACGCGCACGAGTTGGTGCCCGGCATCACGGAACTCCCGTTCACCGAGGCGTCCGCCGGGCTGCGGCCCGGTTCGCCCGACAACGCGCCCCTGCTCGGGCCCACCGCCCTCCCCGGCCTCGATCTGGCCACCGGCCACTACCGCAACGGGGTCCTCCTCACCCCCGTCACCGGCGACGCGATGGCCGACGTGCTGACCACCGGTGAACTCCCCGAGGTCGCGCGTCCCTTCACCCCCCGCCGCTTCTCCCCCGCCCCGGCACGTCAGGAGCAGCTCGCATGACCGACACCATGAACGTCTCCGTGACCATCTCCGTGAACGGCGAGCCACGCGCGATCGGCGCGGCCACCACGCTGGACGCCCTGGTCGCCACGCTGACCCCCGCGCCCTCGGGCGTCGCCGCCGCCGTCAACGAGACGGTCGTCCCGCGCACCCGCTGGTCCGGCACCCTCCTCGGCGAGGGCGACCGGGTGGAAGTCCTCACCGCCGTCCAGGGAGGCTGACATGGCCGACGACCGGCTTGTCATCGGTGACACCGTCCTCGACTCCCGCCTGATCATGGGTACGGGGGGTGCGCCCAGCCTCGACGTCCTGCGCAGGTCCCTGATCGCGTCGGGCACCGAGCTCACCACCGTCGCGATGCGGCGCCTCGACCCGACCGTGCAGGGGTCGGTGCTGTCCGTCCTCGAATCGCTCGGGATCCGGGCGCTGCCCAACACCGCGGGGTGCTTCACCGCCGGGGAGGCGGTCCTGACGGCCCGGCTGGCGCGCGAGGCGCTGGGCACGGACTGGATCAAGCTGGAGGTGGTCGCGGACGAGCGCACGCTGCTGCCCGACCCGATCGAGCTGCTCGACGCGGCGGAGACGCTGGTCGACGACGGCTTCACGGTCCTGCCGTACACGAACGACGACCCGGTGCTGGCGCGCAAGCTGGAGGACGTGGGGTGCGCGGCGATCATGCCGTTGGGGTCGCCCATCGGGTCCGGCCTGGGGATCCGCAACCCGCACAACTTCGAGCTCATCGTGGAGCACGCCCGCGTCCCGGTGATCCTGGACGCGGGGGCGGGGACCGCGTCGGACGCGGCTCTGGCGATGGAGCTCGGGTGTGCGGCGGTGATGTTGGCGTCGGCGGTGACGCGGGCGCGGGAGCCTGAGTTGATGGCGGCTGCGATGCGGCACGCCGTGTCGGCCGGGCGCCTGGCCTGGCGGGCGGGGCGTATCCCACGACGTCACTTCGCCCACGCGTCGTCCCCTTCGGAGGGCGTCCCGACCCTCGACCCGGAACGCCCGGCGTTCGCCTAGCCGAGAACGTCCTCAATCGCCGGACGGGCTTGGTTGGGCGTCGGCTCGTTGCGCGGGCGCGGCTCACCGATGTCCTCAAGCGCCGGACGGGCTGATTGTGGCCCGGGCCCGTTGCCCCGTGCGGGTCAAGGACGTCCTCAAGCGCCGGACGGGCTGGAGGGGGTTGCGGTCGGGCGGGACCGTTGCGGTCAAAGATGTCCTCAAACGCCGGACGGGCTTGATTTGTCTGGACGCGCGCCTGGAAGGGGGGCGGGCAGGGGTCTTGTCCGGAACGTAGAGCGTGTTTTGTGTCGCGTGACGAGGGTTAATCAAGACAACTGGTCGCGCGCGACGTAAAACATGCAGTGCAGGACATGGCCCCTGCCCGACCCCCGGCGACAACCCGCGGATCGGATCCGGGCCGCAGCGGGCACCACCAAGCCCGTCCGGCGCTTGAGGACAAAGCAGTGACCCGCCCGGCGTCACAGGTGCGCTGCAAGAAGGGCGCGGGGGCTGCGGGTGGTGGGGCGGCTCGTAGACTCGGGAACGTGGATACGACCCTTCAGGACCCTCTCGTCGGGCAAGTGCTCGACAGCCGGTACCGCGTGGACGCGCGCATCGCGGTGGGCGGTATGGCCACCGTCTACCGCGCCCTCGACACCCGGCTCGACCGCGTCCTGGCCCTCAAGGTGATGCACCCCGCGCTCGCCGCGGACGCCGCCTTCGTGGAGCGGTTCATCCGCGAGGCCAAGTCCGTCGCGCGCCTCGCGCACCCCAACGTCGTCGGCGTCTTCGACCAGGGCGCCCAGGGCGCGTACGTCTACCTGGCGATGGAGTACGTCGAGGGCTGCACCCTGCGCGACGTCCTGCGCGAGCGCGGCGCGCTCCAGCCGCGCGCCGCGCTGGACATCCTGGAGCCCGTGCTCGCCGCGCTCGGCGCCGCCCACCGCGCCGGGTTCGTGCACCGGGACATGAAGCCCGAGAACGTCCTCATAGGGGACGACGGCCGCGTGAAGGTCGCGGACTTCGGGCTCGTCCGGGTCATGGGCGACGTCACCAACTCCACGGGCACGGTCCTCGGCACGGTGTCGTACCTGGCGCCCGAGCAGATCGAGCACGGCACCTCCGACACCCGCGTCGACGTGTACGCCTGCGGGGTCGTCCTCCACGAGATGCTGACCGGCGGCAAGCCGCACGCCGGGGACACCCCCGCGCAGGTGCTGTACCTCCACCTCAACGCCGACGTACCCGCCCCCTCCGCCGCCGTCCCCGGCCTCGCCCTCGAACTGGACGAGCTGGTCGCGGCGGCCACGGCCCGCAACCCCGAGATCCGCCCGTACGACGCCGTCGCGCTGCTCGCCCTGACCCGGGAGGCCCGCTCCCGGCTGAGCGACGCCCAGCTCGACGCCGTACCGCCGAAGGCCAAGCCCGTACCGGAGGGCGGCCCGGACAGCCGTACGACGGTGATCGAGCGCGTCCTGCCGCCCGAGGAGCCCGACGGCGCGCACAGCTCGCACCACGCGCACGCCTCCCACGGCTCGCACGGCTCCGAAGAACCCACCCGCAACACCAGGACCCCGAAGGCCGACGGCGTCCACCGCACCAGCCGCCTGGAGATGGCACCCCCCGATCTCCCCCATGCGGCGGCACCCCGCCGGACCGCCCGCCCGCCCCGCCGGGGCCTGATCGCCGCCGTGGTCGCGGTGCTGCTGGTGCTGGGCGTGGGCACGGGGGTCTGGTACATCAATTCCGGCCAGTTCACGCGCGTCCCCTCGCTGCTCGGGCAGTCCGAGCAGGAGGCGAAGAAACGGCTGGCGGACGCCGGCCTCGACGTACAGGTCAGCACCGACTTCAGCGACACCTTCGCGCGCGGCACGGTCATGGGCAGCGACCCGGCCTCCCGCGCACGGGTCCGCGGCGGCGGTCCGGTGACCCTCGTCGTCTCGCGCGGCCCGAAGGTCGTGAAGGTCCCGGACCTGGAGGGCGCGACGCTCGCCGAGGCGAAGCGGGCGCTGAAGCAGGCCGGGCTGGCCGCCGGGGTGGTGTCCCGGTCCTTCGACGACGGCGTCGAGCAGGGCGCGGTGATCAGCTCGGACCCCGCCGCCGGCGCCGAGGTGCAGCCCGACGCGGGGATCAGGCTCGTGGTCAGCAAGGGCAGCCCGCTGGAGATGGAGGACGTCACGGGCGAGACCCAGGAGGACGCCACGGCCCGGCTCACGGACGCCGGCCTCAAGGTGCGGATCGCCCCCGGGCGGGTGAACTCCCCGGTGGACGCCGGTTCCGTCGCCAAGCAGTCCGTGGCGGAGGGCCGGCAGCTGGCGCGCGGCGACACGGTCACGCTGACACTATCCAAGGGCCCGAGGCAGGTGACCGTCCCCGACGTCGAGGGCCGGAAGCTCGACGAGGCGAAGAAGGCCCTGGAGGACGCCGGCTTCCAGGTCAGCGTGGACCGGAGCTTCCCGTTCCTGGACGACACCGTCTCGGAGCAGTCCGTGGCGGGCGGCGACACGGCCCCCGAGGGCAGCACGATCACCATCAAGACCAAGGGACTCTGACCACCCATGCCCGACCCTGCCCCAGGCCGCACCCCAGCCGAAGGCCGCATCCCGGCCGAGGGTCGCCTCCCGGCCGGAGGCCGCGACCCTGTCGCGGGCCGCAACCCCGTCGGGGGCCACGTCCCGGTGGCCGGCGGCCTCGCCGCGACCGGCCTGGCCTACGCCCGCGAGCTGGGCGCGGAGACCGTCCAGGTCTTCGCGGCCAATCCGCGCGGCTGGGCGACCCCCGCCGGGAACCCGGCGCAGGACGAGCTGTTCCGCGCCGCGTGCGCCGACGCGGGAATGCCGGCGTACGTCCATGCCCCGTACCTGATCAACTTCGGCTCGCACACGGAGGCGACGGCGGACCGGTCCGTGGACTCCCTGCGCCACAGCCTGCGCCGGGCGCGGGAGATCGGTGCGCCGGGGGTCGTCGTGCACACCGGTTCCGCGACCGGCGGCCGCTCCCGCGAGGTGGCGCTCGCGCAGGTACGGGACCGGATGCTGCCGCTGCTCGACGAGCTGACCCGGGACGACGATCCGTTCCTGCTGCTGGAGTCGACGGCGGGGCAGGGGTTCTCGCTCTGCTCCAGGACGTGGGACTTCGGCCCGTACTTCGAGGCGCTGGACTCCCACCCCAAGCTCGGGATCTGCCTGGACACCTGCCACATCTTCGCCGCCGGCCACGACCTCGCGGAGCCCGGCGGGACGCACCGGACCCTGGACCTGCTGGTGGAGACGGTCGGGGCCGGGCGGCTCAAGCTGATCCACGCCAACGACTCCAAGGACGTGGCGGGCGCGCACAAGGACCGGCACGAGAACATCGGGACGGGCCACATCGGCGAGGACGCGTTCCGCGCCCTGTTCACGCACCCGGCGACCGAAGGCGTCCCGCTGGTGATCGAGACACCGGGCGGCAAGGAGGGGCACGCGGCGGACGTGGCCCTGCTGAAGAAGCTCCGGGAGCAGGCGGGGCAGGGGAAGTAGCCCGTACGGCGGCCCCAGAACTCTAGGGCCTGTCCGGGAGCGCCAGGACAGGTCCTAGAGCTCCGGGCCCTCGCCCGGCCCCTCCTGGTACGAGTAGCGCTGCTCCGCCCACGGGTCGCCGACGTTGTGGTAGCCGCGCTCCTCCCAGAAGCCGCGGCGGTCGGCCGTCATGTATTCCACGCCCCGGACCCATTTGGGCCCTTTCCACGCGTACAACTGGGGTACGACGAGGCGCAGCGGAAAGCCGTGCTCGGCGGTGAGCAGTTCGCCGTCCTTGTGGGTGGCGAAAATCGTACGGTCGGCGGCGAAGTCGGCGAGTCGCAGATTGGCGCTGAAGCCGTATTCGGCCCAGACCATCACGTGGGTGACGTCGGGCGCGGGCGGGGCCAGTTCCAGGACCGTACGGGCGGGCACTCCGCCCCATTCGGCCCCCACCATGCTGAACTTCGTCACGCAGTGCAGATCACCGATCACGGTGGAGAACGGGAGCGCGGAGAATTCCTGGTGATTCCAGCAGTGTTTGTCGCCGTCGAGGGTGGCGCCGAAGACCCGGAATTCCCAGCGTTCCGGCCGGAACCGGGGGACGGGGCCGTAGTGGGTGACCGGCCAGCCGCGCTGGAGGCGCTGACCTGGTGGAAGTTCGGCCTGATCCGGCTCTTGACGTTCCCGGTTCGGCTGCCCCATGCGTTCCATGGTGACAGACCGGAAGGGGTGGTCATGACCAGGTCTCGCCGGATTCGGGCAACTGGTGGTAAGCGTGCACTTACTGGACGCCCCCCGGTGGCGGTGCGAGGATTCGCGCATTCCTGCCCGTCACCCGCCTGGAAGGAGCCGCCGCGATGCAGGGCGACCCCGAGGTCCTCGAATTCCTCAACGAGCAGCTGACCGCGGAACTGACCGCGATCAATCAGTACTTTCTGCACGCCAAGATGCAGGAGAACTTCGGCTGGACGAAGCTCGCGAAGTACACGCGCGCGGAGTCGTTCGACGAGATGAAGCACGCCGAGCTGCTCACCGACCGGATTCTTTTCCTGGACGGCCTGCCGAACTACCAGCGGCTGTTCCATGTCCGGGTGGGGCAGACGGTCACCGAGATGTTCCAGGCGGACCGCGAGGTCGAGGTGGAGGCGATCGACCGCCTCAAGCGCGGGATCGACGTCATGCGCCAGAAGTCGGACCACACGTCCAAGCGGATCTTCGAATCGATCCTGGCGGACGAGGAGCACCACATCGACTACCTCGACACGCAGCTCGCGCTGATCGAGAAGCTCGGTGAGCCGCTGTACCTCGCCCAGGTGATCGAGCAGCCGGACAGCTGACCGTCAGGCGGCCTCGCCCAGGCCCGTGCGGGTGACGACGGCCGGGGCGGACTCGGCGGGTACGGCCTCCGCGAGCAGCTCCCGGCGGGGGCACACCGCTCCCCGCCCCAGGAGGGACTGGATACGGCGCACGCACGAACCGCAGTCGGTGCCGGCCTTGCTGGCCGACGCGATCTGGCGCGGGGTGCAGGCGCCGCTGTCCGCGTGTTCCCTGACCTGCTTCTCGGTGATGCCGAAGCACGAGCACACGTACACGCGGTTCACCTCCGGCGGGATCGGTGGGGCAGCGGCAACGGACGGTCGCCCCGACCGTCCCGGTGAGGCAAACCTAACCTTACCCATTGCGGCCCGCACGCAAAAGTCCCGGAACGGACGATGGGGTGCGGATCACACCGATCCGCGCCCCGTCGTGCGTTCTCGGCGCCTGTCCGCCGGCCTACTGCGCGCGGTACATCTCCGCGACGAGGAAGGCGAGGTCCAGCGACTGGCTGCGGTTGAGCCGCGGGTCGCACGCGGTCTCGTAGCGCTGGTGCAGGTCGTCGACGAAGATCTCGTCGCCGCCGCCCACGCATTCCGTGACGTCGTCGCCGGTCAGCTCCACGTGGATGCCGCCCGGGTGGGTGCCGAGGCCCTTGTGGACCTCGAAGAAGCCCTTGACCTCGTCCAGCACGTCGTCGAAGCGGCGGGTCTTGTGGCCGGAGGCCGCCTCGAAGGTGTTGCCGTGCATCGGGTCGGTCACCCACGCCACGGTCGCGCCGGAGGCGGTGACCTTCTGGACCAGCTCGGGCAGCTTGTCCCGCACCTTGTCCGCGCCCATCCGGACGATGAAGGTCAGCCGGCCGGGCTCCCGGTCCGGGTCGAGGCGGTCGACGTACGCGAGCGCGTCGTCCACCGTCGTCGTCGGGCCCAGCTTGACGCCGATGGGGTTACGGATCCGCGAGGCGAACTCGATGTGCGCGCCGTCCAGCTGGCGGGTGCGCTCACCGATCCAGACCATGTGGCCCGAGACGTCGTACAGCTCGCCCGTCCGTGAGTCGACGCGGGTCAGCGCCGTCTCGTAGTCCAGCAGCAGTGCCTCGTGCGACGCGTAGAACTCGACCGTGCGGAACTCGGCCGGGTCGGTGCCCGCGGCCTTCATGAAGTTCAGCGCGTTGTCGATCTCGCGGGCGAGCTGCTCGTAACGCTGGCCGGAGGGGGAGGACTTCACGAAGTCCTGGTTCCAGGCGTGGACCTGGCGCAGGTCGGCGTACCCGCCGGTGGTGAAGGCGCGGACCAGGTTGAGCGTCGCGGCGGAGGCGTTGTACATCCGCTTGAGCCGCTCCGGGTCCGGGACGCGGGACTTCTCGTCGAACGCGAAGCCGTTGACCGAGTCGCCCCGGTAGGTGGGGAGGGTCACGCCGCCCCGGGTCTCGGTGTCCTTGGAGCGGGGCTTCGAGTACTGCCCGGCGATGCGTCCGACCTTGACGACCGGCACGGACGCCGCGTACGTGAGGATGGCGCCCATCTGGAGGAGCGTCTTGAGCTTGCCGCGGATGTGATCGGCGGAGACACCGTCGAAGGCCTCGGCGCAGTCGCCGCCCTGGAGCAGGAACGCCTCGCCCTTGGCGACGGCGGCCATCCGGGCCCGCAACTGGTCGCACTCGCCGGCGAAGACGAGCGGGGGGTAGGACTCCAGCTCGGCCACCACTCCGCGCAGGGCGTCCCGGTCCGGATACTCCGGCTGCTGGGCAGCGGGAAGATCTTTCCAGGTAGGCACATGGGTCGCGGGGTTCTGAGCGTTCACTGTCACGCGCCCAGATTACGTGGTCGCGGCCTGTGCCATGGCCGACGCTCACAGTATGGAACGCTTCGCGCCTCGCGGGGGGCGGATGCGCTAGGGTGCCGTGCATGTTCGCGCACGCACAGCAGACCTGGTGGTGGACCGCTCGCTCGGCGGCCCACTGATTCAGCGCGCGACACGAATCGAGAAGGCCGCCCGAGGGGCGGCCTTCGGTGTTTCCGGGTCCTTCCGGAAAGCGGGCCGTTCCTCGTCACCCGGAAGCTCACCCGGAAGGAACACCGCCCATGACCGAGACCTCCACCGCCGCTCTCCTCGACCGGCTCCTGGACCCCGCCTCCCCGCCGTTCGCCCTGCTCCGCCGCCGCACCCCGGGCCGTGACCACGACGTGGTGGAGCTGCTGATCGGCCCGGTCCAGGAGGCAGCGCGCCTCGCGGACCTGCCGGACGGGTCGCGCACCGCCCTCGCGCTGGTGCCGTTCCGGCAGATCAGGGAGCGCGGCTTCGACGTACGGGACGACGGGACGCCCCTCGCGGTGCTCGTCGCGGACGAGCGGTACGAACTGCCCCTGGACGAGGTGCTCGGCCTGCTGCCGGAGCACGCGGTACGGGTCGAGGGCGGCGCCTTCGACGTGGACGACGAGCGGTACGCGCGGATCGTGCGGCGGGTCGTCGAGGACGAGATCGGCAGCGGCGAGGGGGCGAACTTCGTCATTCGCAGGACGTTCGAGGGGCGGATCCCCGGCTTCGGGCGCGCCGACGCCCTCGCGCTGTTCCGGCGGCTGCTCGCCGGGGAGCGGGGCGCGTACTGGACCTTCGTCGTGCACGCCGGGGAGCGCACCCTCGTCGGCGCCAGCCCCGAGGTGCATGTGCGGATGAGCGGCGGGACGGTCGTGATGAACCCGATCAGCGGCACGTTCCGCTATCCGCCGGGCGGGCCGACGGCGGAGGGCCTCCTCGGCTTCCTGGGCGACCGCAAGGAGACCGAGGAGCTGTCGATGGTCGTCGACGAGGAGCTGAAGATGATGTGCACCGTCGGCGACCGGGGCGGGGTGGTGATCGGGCCGCGGCTCAAGGAGATGGCCCATCTCGCCCACACCGAGTACGAGTTGCGCGGCCGGTCCTCGCTGGACGTGCGCGAGGTGCTCAAGGAGACGATGTTCGCCGCCACCGTGACCGGGTCGCCCGTGCAGAACGCCTGCCGGGTCATCGAACGCCACGAGGAGGGCGGGCGCGGCTACTACGCGGGCGCGCTGGCCCTGATCGGCCGGGACGCGGGCGGGGCGCAGACCCTCGACTCGCCCATCCTGATCCGTACCGCCGACATCGACGGCGAGGGCGGCCTGCGGGTGCCGGTCGGGGCCACGCTCGTACGGCACTCGGACCCGGCGGGCGAGGTGGCGGAGACCCACGCCAAGGCGGCGGGGGTGCTGGCGGCGCTGGGGGTACGGCCGGGGCCGTCGCGCACCGCGCGGGAGGCCCCGCGCCTGGCGGACGACCCGCGGGTGCGGGCGGCGCTGGACGCGCGGCGGGCGGACCTCTCGCCGTTCTGGCTGAGGATGCGGACCGCGCCGGCGCCGCTGGCCGGGCACGCGCTGGTCGTGGACGGGGAGGACACCTTCACCGCGATGCTCGCGCACCTGCTGCGCTCGTCCGGCCTGGAGGTGACGGTGCGGCGCTTCGACGAGCCGGGCCTGCGCCCGGCGGCGCTGGCGCACCCGGGACCGGTGGTGCTGGGGCCGGGGCCGGGCGATCCGGCGGACCCGGCGGATCCGAAGATGGGGCTGCTGCGGGAGCTGGCCGCCGGGCTGCTGCGGGACCGGCGGCACGGGCTGCTCGGCATCTGCCTGGGCCATGAGCTGATCGCGGTCGAACTGGGCCTGGAGACCGTGCGCAAGCGGGTCCCCCACCAGGGCGCGCAGACCGGCGTCGACCTGTTCGGCCGGGCGGAGACGGTCGGGTTCTACAACAGCTTCACGGCGACCTGCGACGACGCGGCGGCGGTGGAGCTGGCGGCGCACGGCATCGAGGTGAGCCGCGGGGACGGCGGTACGGACGACGGCGAGGTGCACGCGCTGCGCGGCCCGGGCTTCGCCTCCGTGCAGTTCCACCCGGAGTCGGTGCTGACCCTGAACGGCCCGGAGATCGTACGGGAGTTGCTGGCCGGGGCGATGAGCGGCGCCCGCGCGGGGGTGTGAGCCGGGCGGCCGGGCGGGCCGGGGGCGTCGAGCGCCCCGGTCCGTCCGGCCCGCCGGCGCGCGGGGGGCGCCGGGCCGGTCAGGCGTCGTCCAGGCCGCGTTCGATCGCGTACCGCACCAGCTCGACGCGGTTGTGCAGTTGCAGCTTGCCCAGGGTGTTCTGGACGTGGTTCTGCACGGTCCGGTGGGAGATGACCAGCCGCTCGGCGATCTGCTTGTACGACAGCCCCTTGGCGACCAGGCGCAGCACCTCGGTCTCCCGCTCGGTGAGCTGGGGGGCCTTCGGCTCGTCCGGGGCGGCGGGGGCGGGCTCGGAGGCGAGCCTGCGGTACTCCCCGAGGACCAGCCCGGCGAGGCCGGGGGTGAAGACCGGGTCGCCGACGGCGGTCCTGCGGACGGCGTCGACCAGCTCCTCCGTACTGGCGGACTTGAGCAGGTAGCCGGTGGCGCCGGACTTGACCGCCTCCAGCACGTCGGCGTGCTCGCCGCTGGCCGAGAGGACCAGGACCCGCAGGCCCGGCTGGAGGCCGACCAGTTCCTTGCAGACCTGGACGCCGGGCATGCCGGGGAGGTTGAGGTCGAGGACGAGGACCTGCGGGGCGGTGGCCTTCGCCCGGCGTACCGCCTGCGGGCCGTCCCCGGCCGTGGCGATCACCTCGAACCCGGCCGCGTCCAGGTCGCGGGCGACGGCGTCGCGCCACATCGGGTGGTCGTCGACGACCATCACCCTGACCGGACCCGCCGTCGTCCCCGTCATGTCCGTGCTCATCGCTCCGCCTTCCCCCGTGGGACCCGCAACTCGACTTCCGTGCCCTGGCCCGGGACGGAGATCAGCTCGGCCGTACCGCCCAGGTCCCGCAGCCTGCCACGGATCGACAGGGCGACGCCGAGGCGCCCCTCGCCCTCCGCCTGCGCGAGCCGGCCCTCGGGGATGCCGGGGCCGTCGTCCCGTACGGTCACGACCACCTCGTCCGGGTCGTCCTCGACCAGGATCCAGGCGCGGGCGTCCGTACCCGCGTGCCTGCCCACATTGTCCAGGGCGGCGCCGACTGCGGCGGCCAGCTCGCGCGCGGCGGCGGGCGCCAGCAGGACCGGGGCGCCCGGCTCGGCGAAGGTGACCTTCGAGCCGGTGTAGGGGGCGAGGAGCGAGCGCAGGTCGCACGGCGCCTGCGGGCCGGCGTCGGGGGCCGCCCGCCCCTTGCCGAGGCCCGCGCCCCGGCCGTGGTCGTGCCGGTGGTCCGGACCGCCGTCCCGCCGGGGGCCCGGACCGTGGCCGGTCCCGTCGTCCTGACCGTCGTCCGTACGGAGGAATCCGCCCCCCGCGAGGGCGTCGTGGGAGGCGCGGGCGGTGGGGACGAGGCCGCTGGAGACCAGGGTCCGCAGGGCGATCTCCTGCTCCCCCGCCATCCTGCCCAGCTCGGCCGCCTCGCCGCCCAGGGCCGTACCGCGCCGCTGCACCATCGCCAGCACCTGTAGGACGCTGTCGTGGATGTCGCGGGCGAGGCGCTCGCGTTCGCGGGTGGCGGCCTCGATCTCCAGGGCGTGGGCGAGGACGCGTTCGGAGGCGCGGGCCACCTCCACGATGTAGCCGATCGCGATCGAGGCGATCCACACCAGCAGCACGTTGTGGAGCGTGTCCCTGCTGGGGTGGGCCCGCTCGACGAGATTGGCGACGGCGACGATGGTGGAGGCGAGCGCCGCCCACCGCCAGCCGCCCTTGATCGCGAAGGCGAGGACGGAACCGGCGGCCCATATCGTCGGCAGGGTGGGGCCGTCGACGTGCTGCGCCTGCTCGTCGGCGAGCGGGGTGAGCAGGATGCCGACCACGGCGACGGTGAGGTCCGCGACCAGGAAGCGCTTCGTGCAGCTCGCGGCGTTCGCCACCCGGGGCAGGGTCGCGGCGGTCCAGACGGCGAGGAACGCGAGGAAGGCGATCGCGACCCAGGGGCGCTCGAACTTCCCCCGCTCGAACACGAACAGCAGGATCGCGTAGACGGCGGTCAGCACCCGGTAGCCGGTCAGCGCCCGCCACAGCGGCTGCTCGACCGACATCCGTACGACACGCTCACGCTTGACCACGACCCCGCCCCCGTTCCGCTCCGCGGCCCCCCGGCCGCGTCCCGCCCGTGCCCCGCCCGCCCTCACTCGCCGGTGGGGCTCTTCTCCTTCGCCGCCTCGGCCAACTGCCGCTTCGCGGCGGTCGCGTAGACGTCCACGTACTCCTGACCGGAAAGCTTCATGATTTCGTACATGACCTCGTCGGTCACCGAGCGCAGGATGAACCGGTCACCCTCCATGCCCTGGTACCGGCTGAAGTCCAGCGGCTTGCCGATCCTGATGCCCGGGCGCATCAGCTTGGGCACCACCTTCCCGGGCGGCTGGATCTTCTCCGTGTCGATCATCGCGACGGGGATGACCGGGGCGCCGCTGGCGAGCGCCACCCGGGCCAGGCCGCCGGGCTTGCCCCGGTAGAGCCGGCCGTCGGGCGAGCGGGTGCCCTCGGGGTAGATCCCGAACAACTCCCCCTTGGCCAGGACGTCGACGCCGCTCTTGATCGCCGCCTCACCCGCCCCGCGCGCCCCGGAGCGGTCCACCGGCAACTGCCCGACGCCCTTGAAGAAGGCGGCCGTCAGCTTGCCCTTGATGCCGGGCGTGGTGAAGTACTCGGCCTTCGCGATGAAGGTCACCTTGCGGTCGAGCACGGCCGGGAGGAAGAAGGAGTCCGAGAAGGACAGATGGTTGCTCGCGAGGATCGCCGGCCCCTCGGCGGGAACGTTCTCGATGCCCTCCACCCAGGGTCTGAAGGCGAGCTTCAGCGACCCTCCGACGGAGAACTTCATTGCACCGTAGATCAACTCGGATGCCTCCTGTGTGCTGTCCGACTGACCTTAACCCGTGCGCGTCCCGCGCTGTCCTTCCTGGGGGCCGAACGCACCTGGTCGGTGTCGGTCCGGTCGCGTACGGTGAAGTACATCTTCCGAGCCTCACGAACAGGAGACCCCGGTGCCGGTCCTTCCTGGAGCCGAGCCGTACCACCACGAGGGCGGCGAGGCCGGCGTCCTCCTCTGTCACGGCTTCACCGGTTCCCCCCAGTCGATGCGTCCCTGGGGCGAGTATCTGGCGGAGCGCGGGCTGACGGTGTCGCTGCCGCTGCTGCCCGGGCACGGCACCCGCTGGCAGGACATGCAGTCCACCCGGTGGCAGGACTGGTACGCGGAGGTGGACCGGGAGCTGCGCGAGCTGCGGGAGCGGTGCGCGCAGGTCTTCGTCGCCGGGCTCTCCATGGGCGGGGCCCTGACGCTGCGGCTGGCCGCCAAGCACGGGGCGGCGATCAGCGGGATCGTCGTCGTCAACCCGGCGGTGCGGATGCACGGGGCGGCGGCGTACGCGCTGCCGGTGCTGCGGCACGTGATCCCCTCGGTCGGGGGGCTGGCGAACGACATCGCCAAGGACGGGAAGGTCGAACTGGGCTACACCCGGACGCCCCTGCACGCCGCCTACTCCCTGGGGAGGCTGTTCCGTCTGGTGGACGCGGCGCTGCCCCAGGTGACGCAGCCGCTGCTGCTGTTGCGCAGTCCTCGGGACCATGTGGTGCCCCCCTCCGACTCCGCCCGGGTGCTGTCCCGGGTCTCCTCGACGGATGTCCGGGAGGTCCTGCTGGAACAGAGCTACCACGTCGCGACGTTGGACCATGACGCGGAGCGGATCTTCGAGGAGAGTCACGCGTTCATCGGCCGGCTCGCTCCGACTGTCGGGAAGAAGGGGAGCACCACCGGTGGCTGAGCAACATGACGCGGACCGCGAGCCGCAGCCGATCGACGAGGACGCCGCCTGGGCGGCGATCGTGGCCGGGTACGGCGACGAGCCCGCGGACCCCCCGGGCGCCAAGCCGTTCAAGTCGGTGGACGGCCTGGCCCTGCTGGAGGGCGGGACGAACAGCACCGGGGGCGGCCAGGAGCCGGACGGCTCGTCCCCGGACAAGGGTTCCGAGAAGCATCCTGAGAACGGCGCGGAAAAGACCGCGGACCAGCCCCGCGACGGCGGGGCGGACGGCGGTACGGACGAGGTGAGGCCCCCGCTGGGGGGTTCGGTGATCTTCGCCCCCGGGGTGGGTTCCCCGGTGGCGGGCCCGCGTGACTACGCGCCGGCGGAGGAGTCGGACGACGAGGGGCACTTCGTCCCGCCGGAGCCGCCGCCGCTGCCGGAGGCCGACGTCACGTCGAAGTTCGCCTGGCTGGGGGTGGTGGGCGGTCCCGTGCTGATGCTGGTCGCCGTGCTGCTCCAGTGGGACATGACGTGGTGGCTGACCACGATCTGCGTGGGCGGCTTCCTGGGCGGGTTCGCCACGCTGGTGGCGCGGATGAGCCACGGCGACGAGGAGGACGACGACCCGGGCCGCGGCGCGGTGGTGTAGCGCTCACGCGGCAGGAAGCACAGGGCTTGAAGCACAGGGCTCGCGGCCCGGGCGGTGTCGGTGCGCCCGGGCCGGCCCGCGTTCAGGACGCGGGGACGCGTACCGCGGCCAGGACCGGCAGGTGGTCCGTGGCCGTCCTCAGGTCATGGTCGGTGAGGCCGGGCAGGCCGCGCGGCACGCCGCAGCCGAGCACCTCCACGCCCTCCGTGGCGAAGAGCGCGTCGATGCGCCGGGGCGGCCCGCTCCGTACCCAGGTGTGCTCCCCGCCCCACGGCGCGGCCGACCAGCAGTCCTGGAGCTTGGCCGCCAGCCGCCGGAAGGCGCCCCGGTCCGGCGGCTCGTTGAGGTCGCCGCCCGCGACCGCGTGGGGGACGTCCAGCCCGTCGAGGCGGTCGAGCAGCATCCCCGCCTGCGCCTCGCGTTCGGTGGCGTCCAGGCTCAGGTGGCAGCTGAGCACCCCGAGCCTGGCCCGCCCGAACCGGACGACCGCCGTCGCGAACCCGCGCCGGTGCAGACCGGGGGTACGGGGCAGCAGGACGTCCTCGGTCCGCTCCACGGTCGCGCGCAGCGAGCAGAGCAGCAGCGGGCCGGCCGCGGTGCCCCCGCCGCTCAGCACCACGAGGTCGGTGCGGGAGGCGAGCCAAGCGGCGCGCTTGCGCCAGCGGAAGAACAGCGGGGCCTCCTGGATCAGCACCAGGTCGGGCGCGCAGGCCTTGATCACCCGGACGAGTGCCTCACGGTCGTCCCGCATCGAGCGGATGTTGTAGCTGAGGACCCGGATCACGGCCGAACCGTCCGGCTCGGTACGGGAGTCGGGCAGCGGTGGCGGCATTTCCATGGTCACCAGATTACGTGAGGGGCACACGAGGTTCCGCGCCGACACCGGCCGCCACCACGCCGTCCGGCCGCCGGGCACCCGCCCCGCGCCTCCCCGGACATGGCTGTGCCCGCCGCACCCCCGCCAGGGTCTGTCCGGCGGGTGCGACGGGCACAGTCGTACGGCTCAGCCCTGTCTGGCCAGGTCCGCGGCGCCCACCAGCCCGGCCTCGCCGCCCAGTTGGGCCGCGAGCACCTGGGCGTGCGGCCGCCACTCGCCGCCGATCAGCCAGCGGCGGAAGGACTTGCGGATCGGGTCGAGGACCAACTCGCCCTCGTCCGACACGCCTCCGCCGACGATGAACGCGGACGGGTCGAAGAGCGAGGCCAGGTCGGCCAGGCCCGCGCCCGCCCAACGGGCCAGCTCCCGGAAGGAGTCGACGGCCACCGGGTCACCGGCGCGGGCGGCGGCGCTGATGTGCCTGCCCTCGATGCCCTCGGGGGTGCCGTCGCCGAGACCGAGCAGCGTCGCGGCGTTCTCCGGCGTGGCGTTGGCGCGCTGGCGCGCGTACCGGACCAGGGCGCGGCCGGACGCGTACTGCTCCCAGCAGCCCTGGCTGCCGCACCCGCACAGCAGCCCGTCGGGGACGACCCGGATGTGGCCGAACTCCGCCGCCACGCCGAAGCGTCCGCGGCGCAGCTTGTTGCCGATGATGATGCCCCCGCCGAGTCCGGTGCCGAGGGTGATGCAGATGACGTCGTCGTGGCCCTGCCCGGCCCCGAACCTGTACTCGCCCCAGGCGGCGGCGTTCGCGTCGTTCTCGACGACGACCGGCAGCCCGACGCGCTGTTCGACCTTGTCCTTGAGCGGTTCGTGCCGCCAGTTGATGTTCGGCGCGAACAGGACGGTGGCGCGCTTGTCGTCCACGTAGCCGGCGGCGCCGATGCCGACCGCCTCGATCTGGTGTCCCTCGCCCGCACCGGAGACGGCGGCGCAGATCGCGTCGACGATGCCTTCGGCCGTCTGCGGGGTGGGCACCTTGTGCATTCCCCTGATGGTGCCCTCTTCGTCGACCACGCCCGCCGCGATCTTGGTGCCGCCGATGTCGACGCCGATGGTGAGTCCCATGAGTCCCTCAGTTTTCGGTCGTGCCCCGCTAAGGCCAACCGTACCCGAGGGCGGGCGCCCGCCCGGTCGGTCCGGTGCTTCGGACCGGCTGTTCAGTCCAGGTCGATGCGGCCGCCCGGACCTGGTCCTTCGTCCCTGGGGTCCGTGGGGTCGTCGGAGCTTTTCGTGTCGTCCGTGACACCCGGGGCGCCAGGAAAGGCCTGCTCGTCGTTTCCGTACCCCTTCACGCCGTCCGTACGCTCCGCGGGCGGTACGTCCCGTCCGTCGGACGGTCCCTTGGTCCAGCGGCTCTCCTGGCCCTCGACCGCGTCGCGGTAGGCGGCGAGCAGCTCGTTGCCCGCGGCGGCGAGGTGGTCGAAGACGCCGGGGTTGCGCTCGATGACCGGTTCGACGGCGGCCCTGGCCTGGTTGATGAACTGCTGGACGGCGCCCTGGGCGGCCATGCCGAACAGCGGGTTCTGGAGCGAGGTGACCTTGTCGGTGACGGCGTCGACCAGCTTGCGCAGTTCCTCGGAGGCGGAGGCGGGCGGGCGGCCGTGGACGGCCCGGCGGCGGGCCTTCTCCGCCTCCAGGTCCTCGGCGCACGCCGTGGCCCAGGCGTCCGAGTCGGCGGCGGGGCGCTCGGTGGATTCGCTCATGGGGTTCTCCTGCGTCAGGGACGGCGGAAGGGTGTACCTCCGACGGTACCCGAACGGCGGTACGTCGTTCAGTTCGAACGCGGCCACAGGGCGGGGTCGGGGGTGAACCTGACGCGCAGCAGGCCGTCCGTGAGGGCCGCCCCGGCGACCGTGCAGCGGCGCAGCACGGAGGGCAGCGGCACGATCCGGCGGAACGGGCCGACGGTGAGGACGAGTTCGTCGTCCCGGCGCACGAGGGTGAGTTCGCTCTTGGCGACGCCGGGCAGCGGGAGGCACCAGACCAGCAGGCCGTCCTCGGCGAGGCGGTCCTCGACCCGCCCGGGTTCCTCGCGGGGGCCCGTCCCGGCCGGTCCGTCCGGGTCCACGGCGAGTCCGCCGGCGGCCGTGTCCAGCAGGGCCAGGTCGTCGGGTCCGTGCGGGTCGCGGCCCAGGTGGGTCACGGGGCGCAGGGCATCGGCCGGGTGTGTTCCGGTGCCGCGCCACGCGTCCAGGCTCTTGCGCTGCTGGGCGGCCAGGGTCGCCAGCCAGGGGTCGGCGGAGTCCTGCGGCAGCAGCCGGTTCGGTACGAGCGGGTCGACGGCCAGGCCGTACAGGGCGGCCCCGGCGCGGGCGAGGCGCAGGGCCTCCTCCCCGGCGGGTCCTGGTTCGGCGACCAGGCGCAGGGTGGTCCCGCGGTCCTCGATCACCGACTGGACGGCGGCCAGCTCGGCGTCCCGGTGGGCGGCCATGTCGTACAGCCACTGGGCGGGCATGGGGACGCCGGCCAGCTGGGCCATCATCGGGCGCAGGGCGCGCGCGGCCTGCCGTTCCCGGGGCAGCAGCCGGCGCAGGTAGCGGCGCAGCTGTTCGGGCAGGGCGAGGGTGGCGAGGGCCTCGCGCGGCGGGGGCAGGTCGACGACGAGGACGTCCCAGTCGCCTTCCGCGGCCCGGCGCAGGGCGTGCAGCAGGGCGAACTGGCCGCTGCCGGGGAGTTCGGTGAGCTCCTCCTCGCGCAGCGGGCGGGCGCCGAGCAGGTCGAGGGCGGGGGTGACCCGTTCCTGGAGGGCGAGCAGTTCCGTACGGAAGTGGTCACCGGAGTCGACGCGCGCGGCCCACAGGCCGTCCCTGATCCACGCGGGGTCGGCGGGACCGGGGCCCGGGGGCGTGCCGAGGAGGGTGTCGAGGGGGTCGGCGGACAGCAGCAGCGTGCGGCCGCCGCTCCGGGCGGTGGCGAGGGCGGTGGCCGCGGCGACCGTCGTACGGCCCGCACCGCCGGGACCGGTGACGAGGACCGTACGCATACGGGTCAGGCTCCGGGGACGGACTCGACGCGCTTCTTCAGCCCGGCGAGCGCGCGGTCGATGATGACCTTCTCGGCCTTGCGCTTGATCATGCCGAGCATCGGGATCTTGACGTCGACGGTCAGCCGGTAGGTGACCTCCGTGCGGTCGCCGGCGCCGACGGGCGCGAGGAGGTACGAGCCGTCGAGCGAGCGCAGCATCTGGGACTTCACGAGCGTCCAGCTGACCTCGTCGTCGCCCGTCCAGGTGTACGCGAGGGTGTGGTCGTCCTTGATCGCGCCGGCGTCCAGGACGAGTCTGACCTGCTCGGCGCGGCCCTGGGCGTCGCGCTGGAGCACCTCGGCCTCCTTCACCTCGCCGGTCCACTCGGGATAGCGGGCGAAGTCGGCGATCACGCCCATGACGTCGGCCGGTGCCGCCTCGATCGTGATGCTCGAACTGGTGTGTTCCGCCATCGCCGTGCTCCTCAGTGCTGGGTACGCGGTGTGCAGGCTATCGCGACCGCGCCGGTCACCATTCCAGTGCCCACGGGCGCCCGGTGGCGGCGAAGTGGCCGACGTTCACGCACTCCGTGGCACCGACCCGCATCCGGTGTGCCAGAGGCTGGTGCACGTGGCCGAACAGGGCGTAGCGGGGCTTCGTACGGTGGATGGCGGCCAGGAGTGCCCGGCTGCCGCGTTCGAAGCGGCGGGCGACGGTGTCGTACGTCAACTCGGGCACGTCCGGCGGGATGTGGGAGCACAGGACGTCGACGTCGCCGAGGGCCTCGACCTTGGCGGCGTACTCCTCGTCGGAGATCTCGTACGGGGTGCGCATGGGGGTCCGGAGGCCGCCGCCGACGAAGCCGAAGACGCGGCCGCCGATCTCGGCGCGCTCGCCGTCGAGGACGGTCGTGCCCGGTCCGGCGTACTCGGGCCAGAGCGTGGGGATGTCGACGTTGCCGTAGGTGGCGTACGTAGGAGTGGGGAGGACCGCGAACATCTCCGCGTACTGGCGGCGTACGGCCCCCTCGATGGCGGCGGAGGGTTCGACGTCCAGCGTCGCCCACAGCTCCCGGCCGAAGTCCCTGGCCTCGTCGAAGCGGCGGGCGGTGCGCAGTTCGACGATCCGGTCGGCGTTCCCGACGCCGAACAGGTCGGGGAAGATCCCGCGCGAGTGGTCGGCGTAGTCGAGGAAGAGCACGAGGTCACCGAGACAGACCAGGGCGTCGGCGCCCTCGCCGGCGGTGGCGAGGGCCCGGGTGTTCCCGTGCACGTCGCTGACCACGTGGACTCGTGTACCCATTCGCGCACCTCGCATGACGATCACCCTAGGGGCTGCGGCGTCCCACCCGGCAGAGGGGGCCGGACCTGCGGTTACCTCCATGGTGTCGGAGGCGTGGACTACTGTGCGCGAGGTACCGTCAAAAACGTGTGACGCGAGGAACATCTCGCCGGGGCCCCCTATCCGGATGTCCGTACCGGTGGGTAACGTCCGGGCAGTCCGGTCGTGCTCGCAGCCACCGAGCACCTGCCCGATCTTGGACCGCGGCCGGCGCACCACACCGACGTGGCGCCGGCGCCCGATGAGGAGCAGCAGTCTTGCGCGAGTTCAGCCTTCCGGCCCTGTACGAGGTCCCCGCGGACGGCAATCTGACGGACCTCGTCCGCCGCAACGCCGTCCAGCATCCCGACGTGGCCGTCCTCGGCCGCAAGGTGGACGGCGTCTGGACGGACGTGACCGCGGTCCAGTTCCTGGCCGAGATCAGAGCCACGGCGAAGGGCCTGATCGCGGCCGGCGTGCGGCCGGGCGACCGGGTCGCGCTGATGTCCCGTACGCGCTACGAGTGGGTGCTGCTGGACTTCGCGATCTGGACCGCCGGCGCGGTGACCGTCCCGGTGTACGAGACCAGCTCGGCCGAGCAGGTGCGGTGGGTCCTCGGCGACTCCGGGTCGGTCGCGGTGATCCTGGAGAGCGACGGGCACGCGGAGACGGTGGCCTCGGTCCGGGACGCGCTGCCGGAGCTGCGGGACGTGTGGCAGATCGACAAGGGCGGCGTGGAGGCGCTGGTCGCGAGCGGGGCGGGGATCGACGACGCGACCGTCGACGCGCGCGCGTCGTCCGCGAAGGCCGACGACCCGGCGACGATCGTCTACACCTCGGGCACCACCGGCCGCCCCAAGGGCTGTGTCCTCACCCACCGCGCGTTCTTCGCCGAGTGCGGGAACGCGGTGGAGCGGCTCAAGCCGCTGTTCCGTACGGGTGAATGCTCGATCCTGCTCTTCCTGCCCGCCGCGCACGTCTTCGGGCGGCTGGTCGAGGTGGCGGCCGTGATGGCGCCGATCAAGCTGGGCTGCGTCCCCGACATCAAGAACCTCACCGAGGAGCTGGCGGCGTTCCGGCCGACGCTGATCCTCGGGGTGCCGCGCGTGTTCGAGAAGGTCTACAACGGGGCGCGGGCGAAGGCCCGGGCCGACGGCAAGGGCAAGATCTTCGACCGGGCCGCGGGGACGGCGATCGCGTACAGCCGCGCGCTGTCCACACCCCGGGGTCCCTCGCTGGGCCTGCGGATCAAGCACACGATCTTCGACAGGCTCGTCTACCGCAAGCTCCGCGCGGTGCTGGGCGGGGCCGGGGAGTACGCGATCTCCGGCGGCGCGCCGCTGGGCGAGCGGCTCGGGCACTTCTTCCGGGGGGTCGGGTTCACCGTCCTGGAGGGGTACGGCCTGACGGAGTCCTGCGCGGCGACGTCGTTCAACCCGTGGGACCGGCAGAAGATCGGCACGGTCGGGCAGCCGCTGCCGGGGTCGGTCGTACGGATCGCGGACGACGGGGAGGTGCTGCTGCACGGCGAGCACCTGTTCACGGAGTACTGGAACAACAAGGCCGCGACGGCGGAGGCGCTGGCCGACGGGTGGTTCCACACGGGTGACATCGGCACGCTGGACGAGGACGGGTATCTCGCGATCACCGGCCGCAAGAAGGAGATCCTGGTGACGGCGGGCGGCAAGAACGTCGCCCCCGCGGTCATCGAGGACCGCATCCGCGCGCACGCGCTGGTCGCGGAGTGCATGGTCGTGGGCGACGGGCGGCCCTTCGTGGGGGCGCTGATCACGCTGGACGAGGAGTTCCTGACGCGCTGGGCGGCGGACCACGGCAAGCCCGCGGGGTCCACGGCGGCGACGCTGCGCCTCGACGCGGACCTGCTGGCGGAGATCCAGCGGGCGGTGGACGAGGGGAACGCGGCGGTGTCGAAGGCGGAGTCGGTGCGGAAGTTCCGGATTCTGGCTTCGCAGTTCACGGAGGCCGGGGGGCATGTGACGCCGTCGATGAAGCTGAAGCGGAACGTGGTGGTGGCGGAGTTCGCCTCCGAGATCGAAGCGATCTACTCCGCGTAGCCCTGCACCGATTGTCCTCAATCGCCGGACGGGCTCAAGATCGGTGCCCGCAGCGGGCAAAATCAAGCCCGTCCGGCGATTGAGGACGATCGGTGAGTCGCAGCGGTGGCTACAGCAGGGATTCCAGGCGGGTCGCCAAGGTGTCCCAGCGCCAGCGCTCCTCCACCCACGCCCTCCCCCGCTCCCCCAGAGCGCGACGCAGCTCCGGGTCCAGGAGCAGCGTCACCACGCGGTCCGCCGTCGCCGAGGCGGCCAGGGGTGCCGGGGCCCCCGGCACCACCCACCCCGTCTCGCCCTCCACCACCGCGTCCGGCGCCCCGCCCGAATCCCCGGCGATCACCGGCAACCCCGTCGCCGACGCCTCCAGGTAGACGATGCCCAGGCCCTCCACGTCCAGCCCGCCCCGCCGCGTGCGGCACGGCATCGCGAAGACGTCGCCCGCGCCGAAGTGGGCCGGCAGCTCCGCCCACGGCACCGCGCCGGTGAAGCGCACGGACTCCGCCACCCCCGCCGCCTGCGCCAGCCGCCGCAGCGCGGTCTCGTAGGGGCCGCCCCCGACGATCAGCAGCACCGCGTCCGGCACCGCCGAGAGGATCTCGGGCATCGCCCGGATCAGCGTGTCCTGCCCCTTGCGCGGCACCAGGCGCGAGACGCAGACCACGACCGGCCGGTCCGTCAGGCCCAGCCGGGCGCGGACCTCCGCGCCCCCCGAGCCGGGGTGGAACGTCTTCTCGTCGACCCCCGGCGGCAGTTGCACCATCCGCGCGGCCGCCGCGGGCGACAGCGCGGGGGCGATCCGCGAGCGCGTGTAGTCGCCCAGGTACGTGATCGTGTCCGTACCCTCCCCGATCCGCCGCAGCAGCTGCCGCGACGCCGGCAACTGGGCCCAGCCCGCCTCGTGCCCGTGGGTCGTCGCGACCAGGCGCCGCGCGCCCGCCCGGCGCAGCGCGGGCCCCATCAGCCCGAGCGGCGCCGCCGCGCCGAACCACACGGACGCGCAGCCGTGCGCGCGCAGCAGTTCCGCCGCCCGCCGGGTGACGCGGGGCGTCGGCAGCAGCATCGTCGTGGGGTCGCGTACGACGGTGAAGGGCTGTTCCGCGTCGAACGCGGCGGTCGCCTCCGCGCCCTCACGGCCGCGCTTCCACGAGGAGGCGTAGACGACGACCTTCTCGGGGTCCAGCCGCAGCGCGATGTTGTGCAGGAACGCCTGGATCCCGCCGGGCCTGGGCGGGAAGTCATTGGTCACGATCAGGGTCTTGTCCATCGCCCCGAACAGTATCGCCGCGGTCGGTGCCCGACGGCCCTGCCTCCCCGCCCGCACCCTCACCTGCCCGGCATCATGACAACCATGACCAGGTGGGTGGGCCGGGCGGGATCCGGAGGACGGGCGGCCGTCGCGGTGTGGGCCGTCACCAGGGCGGCGCTGCTGCTCTGCGTGTTCAAGGTCGTCACCCTGCCCGGCCCCGACGTCACCGGCGACGTCACGGTCATCTACCAGGGCTGGTCCGAGGTGCTCAGGACCGGCACGTACCCGCTGGACGACGTGACGTGGCAGTACCCGCCCGCCGCCGCGCTCGCGATCCTCTCGCCGGCGGCGCTGCCGTTCCTGGGCTACGCCGCCGCGTTCTTCGTCCTGGCGTGCGCGTGCGACGCGGTGGTCCTCGGCCTGCTGGTTCGGGCGGGCCGGCGCCCGGGCGGGTCGGCGCGCGGGGTGTGGGTGTGGGTGGCGGGGGTGCCGCTGCTGGGGCCGACGGCGTACGCGCGGTACGACGTGATGGTGACGGCCGTCGCGGTGGCGGCGCTGGTGGCCGGGGCGCGCCGGCCGGCCGTGAAGGGGGCGCTCGCCGGGTTCGGCGCGCTGCTGAAGGTGTGGCCGGCGCTGCTGCTGGTGGGCACGCCGCGCGGGATGCCGACGCGCCGGGCGTGGGCGGTGGCGGGCGGGACGGCGCTGGTGGTGACGGCGGGGTGTGTCGCGGCGATGCCGGGTGCGCTGGCGTTCCTGACGTTCCAGCGGGACCGGGGGACGGAGGTCGAGTCGCTGGGGGCGCTCGTGTTCCACGGGGCGCGGCACGTCGGCTGGGAGGGGGAGGTGCTGCTGAACTACGGCTCGGTGGAGTTCCTCGGCCCGTACGTGAGGCTGGTGAGCGCGGCCGCGCTGGCGCTGAGCGGGGTGGCGCTGGGGTGGCTGGTGGTGTGGCGGCTGCGGGCGCGGGAGTTCCCCGCGAGCACGCCGGGCGACGCGGCTTTCGTGGCGGTGCTGCTGTTCACCACGACGAGCCGGGTGATCAGCCCGCAGTACCTGCTGTGGCTGGTGGGCCTGGCCGCCGCGTGCCTGGTGGTGCGGACGAGCGGGATGGTGCTGCCGGCGCGCCTGGTGCTGGTGGCCACGGGGGTGACGCTGCTCGAATTCCCGCTGCTGTTCTCGCACGTCGTCGCGAGCGACCCGCTGGGGGTGCTGCTGCTGGCCGTACGGAACGGTCTGCTCGTCGCGGCGGCCCTGATCGCCTGCCGGCGGCTGTGGGTACGGACGGTGGCGGCGCCGCGGCGGCGGGCGGCGCGGGCGCGGGAGGTCAGCCCAGGCGTTCCCGTACGTACGCGCGCCACCGTGCGGTGAAGTCGTCCGGGGTGGTCGACAGGACGTCGTTCATGGCCTTCTCGACGGCCCCGTCGGGCTGCCGGCCGGCGCCGACGGCGCGGTAGAAGGCGGTCAGCCGCTTCTCGCCCCAGTGGTGGGCGATCAGTTCGCAGGCGAGCCAGCCGCTCTCGTACGCCCGGGCGAGGGTGTCGGCGTCGCCGCTGAAAGAGAAGGCGTCGTTGCCGGGGAGCGCGGCGGGCAGGTCGCCCCGCCGGACGGCCCGCTGGAGTTCGGGGGCGATCTCGGCGGCGGTACGGCCGGTGGCGCGGTACGCGACCCAGTCGGCGAAGCCCTCGGAGAGCCAGGTGGGGGTGGCGGAGGAGGTGGCCGTGCGGGTGGCGACGTGGGTGGTCTCGTGGGTGAGGACGACACGCTGTCCGAAGTCGCCGAGGGCGCCGTACGCGGCGGGGTTGACGGTGACCCGGTCGGCGGGCGAGGCGCCGGAGGCGCCGGTCTCCCCCGTGGTGACGGCCGCGATGCCCCGGTAACCGTCCTCCGGTGCCCCCAGGAGGGCCGCCATGGCGGTGAGGGAGCGCGGGACCAGCAGGACGACGCGGTGGGCCCAGGCGCCCGTCCAGGCGTCGTCCACGGCGGGCACGGCGAGGTCGGCGGTGGCCGCGATCGCGCGCAGCCGGGTGGTGGTCTGCCCGACCCCGAGGACGAGGCAGTGCGCGCCGCGTACCACCCGTACCGGCCCCTGCTGCCAGAGCTGCTGGGCGCCGCCGTCCGGGGCGGGCCGGTCGCCGGTCACGTACCAGCGGCCGGTGTGCTCGGTGAGGCTCACCTCCCGGGGGGTCGACACGGGCGCGTCGTCGTACCCGGCGAGGCGGTAGCGCAGTTCTACCTGGGCGGTGGCGCGGGCGCCGGAGCGTTCCACGCCGGTGACCCGGTACGCCCAGGAGCTGAGCGGTACGCCGGCGAGGTGGGCGAACTCCGCGCGGGCGTCGGCGCGCAGACGTGTCGCGGCGGGGTCGAGTGCGGCGAGGTAGGCGTCCTCGTCCCGGCCGAGGATCCCGGCGGCCCGGCCGTCCAGCGCGCGCTGGATCGCGGGGGTGGCGGCGTCGGGCGCGGGCGGCGCCCCCGAGCACCCGGGCACGAGCAGCACCCCGGAGATCCCGAGGACCGTCCCGAGGACACCCCGCCGGGTCGGGTGCCCGCTCTGCCGTTCCCCGGCGATACGCCGCTGACCTGCCACGTCACGATCGTACGGGTGCGCCCGCGGCACGGGTGTGCCACGCCCGCGTACCGCTTCAGACGCGGGTCACCGAGGAGACCGGCATCATCCCCACCGGGTCGTACCTCACCGCCGCGCCCGGGTACGGGGCGTGGATCACCTGGCCGTTGCCGACGTACATGCCGATGTGGCTCGCGTCGTCGCGGTACGCGACCAGGTCGCCGGGGCGCGCCTCGCTCAGCGAGACCTGGCGGCCGGCGTACCGCTGGGCCTGCGAGGTGCGGGGCAGGCCCACCCCGGCCTGGGCGTACGACCACTGGGTGAGGCCCGAACAGTCGAAGCCGGTGGGGCCGTTGGCGCCCCACACGTACGGGCGGCCCACCGCGCCCTCCGCGGCCTGCACCGCCGCCGCCGCGCGGCCCGAGGCGGGTACGGCGCCGGAGGGGCCGAACAGCCCGTCGCGGTCGGAGGAGCGCGACGCGCGGTCGAACGACACACGGTCGGCGTCCGGGAGGGCGTTCACCAGCCGCCGCGCCTCGGCGAGTTTGCGCTCGACGGTCCGCTTGTGGCGGGCGACGGCCGCCCGGCTGCGTTCCAGCTCGGCCAGGTCGCGGGTGGACTCCAGGCGTTCCTGGGCCAGCGCCCGCTGGGCCTGGCGGAGTTCCGTCAGGGTGCCGGACTGGTGCTCGGCGACCCGGTCCAGGACGGACGCCTTCTCCAGGTAGTCGTCCGGGTGCGAGGAGAGAAGCAGCGCGAGCCCGGGGTCGATGCCGCCCGCGCGGTACTGGGCGCCGGCGAGCGAACCGAGCGCGCCGCGCATGTGGTTGATGCGTTCCTGGCCGCGCGCGGCCCGGTCCTGCGCCTGGTCCACCAGGGCGCGCAGTGCGTCGGCGCGCTCGTCGGCCTTGTTGTACAGCTCGGTGGCCTTCTCGGCCTGCTCGAACAGCCGGTCGACCCGGGCCCGGGTCGCGTCCGGTGTCAGGTGGGGGTCGGCGCTCGCCGGGGCGGCGCCGAGGGCGGCCGCGGCGGTGGCGGCCGCGACGGACACGGCCGTGACGGCGCCCCCGCGGACACCGAATCCCTGACCGGGCTGTGAGGGGCGACGATGGGACACCACAGAGCCGCGCTCCCTTCCGCTGTACGCACAGCGCACCCCCTGCCGCCCGACGGGCGGACCGATGGCCGGGGTTGCGCGGAGCAGACAGTAGCCGTGCGGACACGGAGCGACCAACGACCGGCTCGCGCACACACAGTGACGCCCCACCGTGGACCACAGGTCACCGGCGGGGCGTGGTGCCGACACGGCGGCGGGGAATTCGCCCGAATGGGCGGTGTCCGCCGCGCGCGTGTCGAGAAGGGTTCTCTCGCGGACGGTGTCTCAGATACGGACGCCGAACATGTAGCTGCCGGCCCACTCCATGGCCTCGTACCGCACCACGGCACCGGGCTTGGGGGCGTGGATGACCTGGCCGTTGCCGACGTACAGGGCCACGTGGCTCAGGTTGCTGAAGAACACCAGGTCGCCGGGGCGCAGTTCGCTGCGCGCGATGCGCGTTCCCTCGTTGGCCTGGGTGTAGGTGGTACGGGTGAGCTGGACGCCGGCCTGGGCGTACGACCACTGGACGAGTCCCGAGCAGTCGTAGGCGTTGGGGCCCTCGGCGCCGGATATGTAGGGCTTGCCGAGCTGGGTCTTGGCGGCGGCCAGGGCGGCGGAGGCGCGGCCCGAGGCGGGCGGCGGGGTGTCGCCGAGCTCCACGCGGTCGTTGCCGCGGCTGGCGCGCTCCGCGTCGGCGGCCGCGAGGTCGGCGCGCTCCTTCGCGGTCAGGGTGTTGAGCTTCTGCTGTGCGGCCGCGAGCTTGCTCTGGACCTGCTTCTTGTTGTCCGCGAGCTGCTTGCGGGCGTCGGACAGGTCCTTGACCTTGTCCTGCGCCTCGGTGCGCTGCTGGGCGAGGGACCGCTGCTTCGCCTGGATCTGCTGGAGCATCTCGGCCTGCTTGGCGCTCACCTGGTCCAGCGTGGAGGCCTTCTCCAGGTAGGTGTCGGGGTCCGAGGAGAGGAAGAGCTGGATGGAGGGGTCGATGCCGCCGGTGCGGTACTGGGCGCTGGCGATCGAACCGAGTTCGTCCCGGAGCTCGTTCAGGTCGTCCTGCCCGTCGGCGACCTTGTCCTGGAGGGCGCTGACCTGCTTCTCCAGGTTGTCCTGCGCGTCCTCGGCGGCGTGCAGCTTCTCGTTCGCCACCTCCGCCTCGTGGTAGAGCTTGTCGACCTGCTCCTTGACCTCGGCCTTGGACGGCTTGGGGGCCGCGTTGGCGGCCTGGGAGGTCAGTGCGACAGCGGCTGCGGCGGTCACGGTGAGAACGGTCACCCGGGCGCGGTTGGGCTGCTTGGGACGACGGTGGGACGCCACGAAGGCGAGCTCCTTCTTCCTCAGCCGCCTACCGGGAAGGGGACGGATGTCCCGGCTCCGCGCGTTCAGCTCCCCCGGAACCTGGCTGAACGGCGTGGACTCGGCGGTTCCTTCGCTGCCACCCCGAATGGGTGATCGACCGCGCGAAGGTTCGAGGCCTGACCCTAGTGACCTTCCCGTGATCAGTTCAAATCCTCACGGGAAAAATCTCGGCCACGAGGGGCATAATTTACCGACACCACACAGGCAGTAATGGACATTTGACGCTGCGGTGGCCACAAGAGATGCCAATTCGGTCATTGGTCGCACGAGTTGACTAGCTGCGCGAAAGCCGCTTCAGCAACAAGGCGGACGCGACCGGCCGGGCTCCCGCCTTCGCCACCCCGTCCGCGACCTCACGGTCGGTGGAGACCACCACGACGGGCCGCCCCGGCGGCTCCGCGCGCACGAGCTGGCGGATCAGCTCGTCCGCCGTGATCCCGGGCTTGGAGAACAGCACCCGTACCCCGCGCGGCGGCGCGAGCAGCACCGGCGCCGCCAGCTCCGCCCCGTCGAAGACACACGTCATCTCGGCGCCCGACTGCGCCGCCAGCATGGCGAGCCCGCCCAGCAGCCGCAGCCGCTGCTTCTCCAGCGGCATCGTCGGATAGCCGGTCTTCGTGACGTTGTACCCGTCCACGATCAGGTGCGCCTGCGGCAGCGCCAGCAACTGGTCGAGCAGCGCCGGGTCCATGTCGGACAACGCCCGCGCCGCCACGTCCTTGGGGGACATCCGGCCCGGCTCCACGGCGTCGACCGAGTCCGCCGGCCGGGTGGTGGCGGGCGGCAGCGCCAGCTCGCGGCGCAGCCCCTGCGCCGACTCCAGGACCGTGTCCAGCAGCAGCCGCAGCCGCATGTCCTCTATCGACCGGCCCTCGCGCGCGGCCCTGCGGCTCGACTCGACCGTGGACTCGGCCTCGGCCAGCCGCGCCCTGATCCGCCGGGTCTCGCTCTCGGCGGCCGACACCTGCGCGGCGGCCTCCGCCTTGAGCGCCTCGGACTCGGCGGTCGTACGGCGCAGGGCGGCCTCGCCCCGCTTGACGTCGCTCTGGGCGCTGCGCAGCTTGCGGTGGAGGGACTCGGTCTCCTTGCGGGCCGCCTCCAGCTCCGTACGCAGCCGTTCGTTCTCGCTCTTCGTCAGCGCCCTGGCGACGGCCAGCTCCTCGCGCAGCCGCTCCAGCTCGCGCCTGGCCTCCTCGCCCGCGCGCTCGGCGTCGGCCCGCTGGGCCTCCTCGCCGGCGGCCGCCACCAACTTCACCCATCCGGGGGGCCGCAGCACGTACGCGGCGGCGGCCACGTCGACGGGATCGGCGGCGGCGGGGGGCGAGCCGGACTCCAGCGCGGAGGACAGCTCGGGCTGCGACTGGGTGATCCGCTCCCCGATCCGCTGCCGGAAGAGGGGGTCGCTCTCCAGCGCCGCTGCCATCGCGTTGCCCGCGAACTTGGCACGCCTGTTCGGGGTGAAGCGGGCGTACTGGCGCAGCTGCGGCGGGAGTTCGGTGACGGTCAGCCCGCCGAAGGCGTCCGAGACCAGCGCGACGACACGGCGTCTCACCCCGTCAGGGAGCGGACGGTCGAGCGCCTCGGCGGCGTCACCGCCGGCCGCGGCACCGCTGTCCGGCTGCTCCACGATCCGTCACCCCACTACCCTCGGGCGGTTCCCTCAGGAACCGGCGCCCGGCCTGTCGACCAGTTCGATCTGGTCCACCGCGTTGCACCAACGGCAGCGCACGGACTCGATGGTCTCACTGACCACCTCACGCTCCTCCACCGTCGGCTCGCCCGCCAGGTCCAGATGGACGTACTCCACGACCCTCGACGACCGGGTCACGTCGAAACGCGTGAGATTGCCGCACAGCGTGCAGCGCCACCGGGTGGCGGCCGTCGGCCGGGGAACCGTCGTCATCGTGCCGTCCTTGTATGTCGGGGTGGGGCAGTCGGTGCGCCGTCGAACCGTGGATGTCCGCCCGTAACCCTACGGCCTCCCGGGTACCCCATGGTCCGGCGAGGCATTCCCGCCCGATGACTCCCGGTACGCCATGCTCTGTCCGTGATCAATCGGCGTACGGCGAACGACGGCCCCGTGGTGACGTACGGACTGATCGCGCTCTGCGTGCTGACGTTCCTGGTGAGCCCCCTGTCGGGCTTCACCATGGCGTACGGCCGGGGCGAGGCGCTCCTCGGGGCGCAGAGCGCGTACTTCGAACGCTGGGGTGTCATCCCCGCCCAGCTGACGCACCACCCGACCCTCTGGTCCCTGCTGACCCCGCTGACCGCGCTCTTCGTCCACGGCAGCTGGCTGCACCTGCTGGGGAACATGCTCTTCCTCTACGTCTTCGGGGCGATGACGGAGGAGCGGATGGGGCGAGTGCACTTCGCGCTGTTCTACCTCGCCGCCGGGTACGTCGCGCTGTTCGGGTACGCGATCGCCAACGCGGGCTCGGAGCAGACCCTGGTGGGGGCGTCGGGCGCGATCTCGGCGGTGCTCGGCGCGTTCCTCCGGCTGTTCCCCCGGGCCCGGGTCACCAGCCTCTTCCCGTTCCTCCTCTTCCTGCCGCTGCGCTTCCCCGCCTGGATCGTGCTGGTCTTCTGGTTCGTCCTCCAGTGGGTGGCCGCGCGGCACGCCGGATCTGGGCCCGGGGTGGCGTATCTCGCCCACCTGGTGGGCTTCGCGGTGGGCTTCTGCTACGCCTGGGGCCGTTACCGGCGGAGCGATAGGGTGGAGGTCAAAGCCGTGGCCACCGAGGGAGAGCGTCAACCGTGATCACCGCGATCGTGCTCATCAAGACCAGCGTCGACCGGATCCCCGAGATCGCCGAGTCGATCGCCGCGCTGGACAGCGTCAGCGAGGTCTTCTCGGTCACCGGCACCTACGACCTGATCGCCATGGTGCGGGTCGCCAGGCACGACGACCTGGCGGACGTCATCCCCGGCTCGATCAGCAAGATCGAGGGCGTCGAGGCGACGGACACGCACGTCGCGTTCCGTACGTACTCCCAGCACGACCTGGAGGCGGCCTTCGCGATCGGGCTCGACGCGTAGGGCCGCCTCCTGGGGTGCGGGGTCTGCGGGGTCTGCGAGGCCCGCCGGTACGGGGGCCGGGGCGCCGGGCCTGTCGGTACGGACGCCCGGTCCCCGCCCGCGGGGGTCAGACCGTCTCGCCGTCCCGGTCCGGGACGCAGCGGCCCTCCTCGGTGCGGTAGCTCCACCGGGCGCCCTCGCGCACCAGCTCCCGCACCGCGCCGACGAACCGGTCCACGTGCTCGTCCGGCGTTCCCGCGCCGAAGCTCACCCGGATGGCGTTGAGCGAGCGCTCGCCCGGCTCCGCCTCCGGGGCGCCGCACTCCCCCGGGTCCTGCGGGTCGCTGCCGAGCAGCGTGCGGACCAGCGGGTGGGCGCAGAACAGGCCGTCCCTCACCCCGATGCCGTACTCCGCGGAGAGCGCCGCGGCGAAGTGCGAGCTGTTCCAGCCCTCCACCACGAACGAGAGCACGCCGACCCGCGGGGCGTCGTCCCCGAACAGGGACAGCACGCGCACCTCGGGCACGTCGGCGAGTCCCGCCCGCACCCGGGCGACGAGCCGCTGCTCCCGGGCGACGAGCGTGTCGAACCCGGCCTCCTGGAGCGCCTTGCACGCCGAGGCGATCGCGTACACGCCGATGACGTTGGGCGAGCCGGCCTCGTGCCGGGCGGCCGTGGTGTGCCACTCGACGTCCACCCCGCCGTCCGTCCGCCGGGCGACCTTGCGGCTGGCGCCGCCGCCCGCGAGGTACGGCTCCGCCTCCCGCAGCCAGTCGGCCCGGCCCGCGAGGACGCCGGAGCCGAACGGCGCGTAGAGCTTGTGCCCGGAGAAGGCGACCCAGTCGACGTCCAGTTCCGCGATGTCGACGGGGTGGTGCGGGGCGAGCTGCGCCGCGTCGAGGACGATCCGGGCGCCGTGCCGGTGGGCGGCGGCGGCCAGCTCCCGTACGGGCCAGATCTCGCCGGTGACGTTGGACGCGCCGGTGACGCAGACCAGGGCGGGGCCCGGCTCCCGGCCGGCGAGGGCCCGGTCGAGCGTGGCGACGGCCTCGCCGGGGGTGCGGGGCGCGTTCAGGTACGTCACCCGGGCGTCGCGCCAGGGCAGCAGCGAGGCGTGGTGCTCGGTCTCGAAGACGAAGACCTGGCAGTCGGCGGGGACCACGGCGGCCAGCAGGTTGAGCGAGTCGGTGGTCGAGCGGGTGAAGACGACCTGGTCGCCGGGGCGGCAGCCGAGGAACTCCGCGACGGTGGCGCGGCTGTTCTCGAACAGGTCCGTGGACAGCTGGGAGAGGTAGCCGGCGCCGCGGTGCACGCTGCCGTAGTACGGGGCGTAGGCGGCGACGTCGTCCCAGACCCGCTGGAGCGCGGGGGCGCTGGCCGCGTAGTCGAGGGCGGCGTAGGTGACCTCGCCGCCGGTGACGAGCGGGACGGTCACGTCGCGCCCGAGCACGGGCAGCGGCGCCGCACAGGCGGGGTCCTCGGTGGTGGCGGTGGTGGTGCTGGTGGCGGACGACGGCGTGGCGGCGGCGTTCGGGTATGCGGACATGACGAGATCTCCCCGGCAGGACGGAACGGCTTCAAGGACCCACGGAGGCGGCGGGCGCCGCGGCGGACGTGGGGATGCCTCCACGCACGGGGATCCGTACGGAGGCGTGTTGAAGAAGGGCGTACGCCCTATCGCATTCGCTTGCTCACGAGACTGCTCCCTCGAGGACCTGGACCCCAAGAAAGCCAGGGGTCCGCGCTTGCCGTAGACCTCGCTGCCTACGGCCTGGTCTTCACCCGGGGCACCCCGCCACGGACGGAGGGTTGCCGGACAGCGAGCCGGGGCCTAAATCGCTGTCACTCATGACCTTGTCGACGAGCTTGACACAGACGGGCAGACGCCTCAAGTCCGCGTCCGGGATGTGGAACGGAGGTGGGAACGGGAACGGCGGGGCGCGGCCCGTGGCCACGCCCCGCCGCCGCGCACCGCTACCGGTGCGACGCCTCGACCCACCGGGCGAGGGCCCGGCCCGCCGCGCCCGAGTCCACCGACTCGGCCGCGCGCGCCATGCCGGCCGCCAACTGGAGCTCCAGCGTGTCATCCGTCGGGTCCAGCGCGACCAGCGCCGCCGCCGCGTTCAGGAGCACCGCGTCCCGTACCGGACCGGTCTCGCCGGCCAGCAGCCGGCGCGCCACGTCCGCGTTGTACGACGCGTCCGCGCCCCGCAGCGCCTCCACCGGCACCAGCGCCAGGCCCAGGTCACGCGGGTCGAAGGGCACCTCGCCGACCTTCCCGTCGCGCACGACCCACACCCGCGACGTCGCGGTCGTGGTCAGCTCGTCGAGCCCGTCGTCGCCCCGGAAGACCAGCGCCGAACTGCCGCGCTCGGCCAGCACCCCCGCCACGATGGGCGCCATCCGCGCGTCGGCCACGCCGACGGCCTGGGACCGTACCCGGGCCGGGTTGGTCAGCGGCCCGAGGATGTTGAACGTGGTCTGCGCGCCCAACTCCCGGCGCGCCTTGGCCGCGTACCGCAGCGCGGGGTGGAACTTCACCGCGAAGCAGAAGGTGATCCCCGCCTCCTCCGCCACCTCGACGACCCGCCGCGGGGTCAGCTCCAGGTTGACGCCGAGCTTCTCCAGGACGTCGGAGGAGCCGCTCGCGGACGACGCGGCGCGGTTGCCGTGCTTGACGACCTTGGCGCCGGTGCCCGCGACGACGATCGCCGCCATCGTGGAGATGTTGACCGTCTTGGCGAGGTCGCCGCCGGTCCCCACGATGTCGACCGTACGGCCGGGCACCTCGATGGTGTTGGCGTGGGCGTACATCGCGCGGACCAGCCCGGAGACCTCCTCGACGGTCTCGCCCTTCGCCCGCAGGGCCACGGCGAACCCGGCGATCTGCGCGTCGGTGGCCTCGCCCTCCATGATCCGGTCCATCGCCCAGGCGGTGTCGTCGGTGCTCAGGTCCTCGCCGCGCAGCAGGGGGTTGAGGACGCCCGGCCAGGTACGGGCCGCCACGGTGTCGCCTCCGACGGGGGTAACAGCGCTCATGCTCGCTCCTGGGGGTGTCAGTCAACGGTCCCGGCCTGCCGCCAGGCCCGCCACCAAGCCTATCGGCGGACCCGGTCCCGGCGGGCCGCGTGACCGGACTGCGGACCGGCCGGTGTCGGGGCGACGCCGAGGGCCCCGGCCGGTCTCCGGGGAAGGAGACCGGGCCGGGGCCCTCGGTGGTGACGACCCTGGGGCCGGTGGGATCAGTGGTGGCCGTGGCCGCTCGTGATCTCCTTGTACTCCTCGGCGGTGGGCTTGGGGATCTGCGTGTTCTCCCCGTAGAAGCTCTTGCTGAGCTTCACCCGTGCCTTCTCGACCGGCGAGACCTTCCGCTCGACACCGTTCTCGTCGACCGTCGGGCCGAGCTCGGCCGGCTTCGGCTGCTCGTGCGCGGTGAGCTTGTACAGGTCGCCCTGCTCCAGCGGCGTGTGGACCTCGACGAACTCACCGTGCGGCAGCCGCTTGATGAGCCCGGACTCGCGTCCGTGCAGCACCTTCTCGGCGTCCCGGCGCTGGAGGCCGAGG
The DNA here is from genome assembly GCF_011694815.1 of Streptomyces liangshanensis. NCBI lineage: Bacteria > Bacillati > Actinomycetota > Actinomycetes > Kitasatosporales > Streptomycetaceae > Streptomyces > Streptomyces liangshanensis. The sequence goes on along the minus strand of NZ_CP050177.1, from coordinate 5,848,415 downwards.
CAGAACCGCTTGGTGACGACGAAGGTGACCACCGGGACGACGAAGAACCCGACCCGGACGAACCAGGTGATCGTGTTGATCGACAGGTGGAAGTGCGTGGCCCAGATGTCGTTGCCACCGCCGACGAGCAGGACGAAGTACCACGACAGCCAGGCGACACCGAAGGCCGTGCGGGTCGGCGCGTTGCGCGGCCGGTCCGCGATGTGGTGCTCGCGGTCGTCGTTGGTGACCCAGGCCTCGATGAACGGGTAGACCGCGATCGCGACGAGCACCAGCGGGAAGATGATCAGCGGGATGAACACACCCAGGACCAGGGTGTGGCCCCAGAAGTTGATCTCCCAGCCGGGCATGAACCGGATGAGCCCCTCGGAGAAGCCCATGTACCAGTCGGGCTGCGCGCCGGTGGAGACCTGGTCGGGCCGGTAGGGGCCGATGGCCCAGATCGGGTTGATCGTGGCGATCGCCGCGACAACCGAGATCACACCGAAGACCAGGAAGAAGAAACCGCCGGCCTTCGCCATGTAGATCGGCAGCAGCGGCATGCCGACGACGTTCTTCTCCGTACGGCCCGGACCCGCGAACTGGGTGTGCTTGTGCACGAACACCAGGATCAGGTGGCCGGCCACCAGGCCCAGCATCAGCCCGGGCAGCAGCAGGATGTGGACCGAGTAGAAGCGGGCCACGAAGTCGCCGCCGGGGAACTCCCCGCCGAACAGGAACATCGAGATGTACGTACCGACGATCGGCACGGACAGGATCGCGCCCTGCACGAAGCGGACACCGGTGCCGGACAGCAGGTCGTCGGGCAGGGAGTAACCGGTGAACCCGGTGAACATGCCTAGGACGAACAGCAGGAAGCCGAACAGCCAGTTGACCTCACGGGGCTTGCGGAACGCACCCGTGAAGAACACGCGCATCATGTGCACGAGCATCGCCGCGAGGAAGATCAGCGCGGCCCAGTGGTGGATCTGGCGGATCAGCAGACCACCGCGGACGTCGAAGCTGATGTCCAGCGTCGAGGAAAACGCCTCCGACATCCGTACGCCCTGGAGGGGGACGTAACTGCCGTGGTAGACGACCTCGTTCATCGACGGGTGGAAGAACAGCGTCAGGTAGACACCCGTGAGGATGATGATGATGAAGCTGTAGAGGCTGACCTCTCCCAGCATGAAGGACCAGTGGTCCGGGAAGATCTTCCGCATGTTGGCCTTGGCCAGGCCGTAGATGCCCAGCCGGCCGTCGGCCCAGTCGGCGACCCGTTCTCCGGCGGGCGCCTTGCGGGTGGTCGTCTCGTCCGTCGTGGTACTCATCCGCGCTCCCAGAAGGCAGGGCCGACGGGCTCTTCGAAGTCGCCGAGCGCCTCGAGATTGCCCTCACCGTTCACTCCGATCCGCAGCTGCGGAAGAGCGTGACCGGCCGGGCCGAAGAGGACGCGGGCGCCGTCGGAGAGGTCGAAGGTGGACTGGTGGCACGGGCAGAGAACGTGGTGCGTCTGCTGCTCGTACAGGCTGATCGGGCAGCCGACGTGGGTGCAGATCTTCGAGAAGGCCACGATCCCCTGGTGGGACCAGTCGAGCTCGCGCTTGTCCTTGATGTCGTCCGGCTGGATACGGACGATCATCAGGGCCGCCTTGGCGATCTCCACCTGGAACTCCTCGCTGTCCTCCTCCAGCCCCTCGGGCATGGCGAAGGTCAGCGAGCCCACGACGACGTCCTCGGGACGCAGCGGCTCCAGCGTGTTCATGTTGATGAGCTGCTTGCCCTTGGCCCACAGGGTGCTGCGGAGCTTCTTCTCCGGCAGCGGGCCGAGGTCGCGCAGCAGCACCACACCGGAGAGCGGTACGAACGCCAGCGCCCCGAACATCGTGTTGCGGATCAGCTTGCGGCGGCCGAAGCCGGACTCCGACGCGCCGGCCGCGAAGTCCGCCAGCACCTTCGCCTTGACCTCGGGGGTCGCCGCGATGGGGTGGCGCTCGTCGGTCATCTCCACGTCCGACATCAGCGTGCGCGCCCAGTGGACGGCGCCGGCGCCGATGCAGAACAGGGCGACGCCGAGCGTCACTCCGAGCGAGAAGTTCAGGATGCTGATGTGCCCGAGCGGCCAGATGTAGACGATCTTGTCCACGGGGAACGCGACGAACGACGCGATGAACGCGACCGTCGCCAGCATCGAGAGCAGGAACAGGAAGGCGACCACGCGCTCGGACCGCTTGGCGGCGCGCTCGTCGATGTCCTGGATCCGCGGCTGATGCGCCGGCAGTCCCGGGTCGGCGAACGGATCGTCCGCCCGCTCGACCGCGCCGCCGTGCCCTGGCTCCTGCGCGCTCGGCAGGTTCTCTTCTTCTGGAATCTCTTGGCTACTCATGACTTCTTGGCCTTAGCGGTGTGGGCCGCGACCCAGATGGCGACTGCGATACATGCGCCGAGCCCGAAGATCCAGCCGAACAGGCCCTCACTGACGGGGCCGAGGCCGCCCAGGTTGAGGCCGCCGGGGCTCGGCGAGTCGGCGCCGTTCACCGCCTGGATGTACGCGATGAGGTCCTTCTTCTGCTGTTCCGGCATCGTCGTGTCCGGGAAGGACGGCATGTTCTGCGGGCCTGTCTGCATGGCCTCGTAGATGTGCTTCGGGTCGACGCCGTCCAGGTTCGGTGCGGACTTGCCGTGTGTCAGCGCGCCGCCCTCACCCGTGAAGTTGTGGCACTGCGTGCAGTTGGTACGGAACAGGTCGCCGCCCCGGGCGATGTCCGCGCCGTCGGGGCTGTACTGCTCCGAGGTCGGCTGGGCGGGTCCGGCGCCGAGGGACGCGACGTACGCGGCGAGCTGGTCGATCTCCTTCTGCGAGTAGATGACCTTCTTCTTCGGCACCTGCGCGCCGGGCTGCTGGGCCGGCATGCGGCCGGTGCCGACCTGGAAGTCCACGGCGGCCGCGCCGACGCCCACCAGGGAGGGACCGTCGCTGCTGCCCTGGCCGCCGACCCCGTGGCAGCTCGCGCAGCCCACGGAGTAGATCTTCTTGCCCTCCTCGATGGCGAGTGACTGGGAGGTGGTGTCGGCCTGCGCCTTGTCCGCGGGCGCGAACGCCGCGTACAGCCCCCCGGTGGCCGCCAGCGCGAGGAGTAGGACGACGACCGCCGCCAGCGGATGGCGTCGTCGTGCGGAGAGCTTTTTCACGGATTACCCCGGTGTCAGGATCTTCTGCGTCGGTGCTTGCTGGACAGTGTGCGGACGCGCTCAGGGGCGCGGTCCGTTACTTGATCAAGTAGATCGTGGCGAAGAGGCCGATCCAGACGACATCGACGAAGTGCCAGTAATAGGACACAACGATGGCGGCGGTTGCTTGTTCGTGGGTGAACCTCTTGGCCGCGTACGTCCTGCCGAGGACGAACAGGAAGGCGATCAGACCACCTGTCACGTGCAGACCGTGGAAGCCGGTGGTCAGGTAGAACACCGAGCCGTACGGGTCGGAGGACAGCGAGAGGCCGTCGTTCCTGACCAGTTCCGTGTACTCGAAGATCTGACCGCCGATGAAGATCGCACCCATCACGAACGTGATCACGAACCAGGTGCGGAGCTTCTTCACGTCACCGCGCTCCGCGGCGAAGACGCCGAGCTGGCAGGTGAGCGAGGAGAGCACCAGGATCGTGGTGTTCGTCGCCGAGAACGGAACGTTCAGGGACGACGCCACTTCCTTCCAGTGCTCCTCCCCCGTCACGGATCGCAGGGTGAAGTACATCGCGAAGAGGGCCGCGAAGAACATCAGCTCGGAACTCAGCCAAATGATCGTTCCGACGCTGGTGAGGTTCGGCCGATTGACCGACGGGTGCGCGTGCCCGGTTTCTACTGTCGTTGCTGTCGCCACGACCGACATTATGTCGGTCCCTTATCCCGCCCTCACTCCGGGGGGTGCAGTTCGGTGTGTCCATGCGTCCTGTCCAGCCCGAACGGCCCATCGAAGAGCTGTCATTACCCGTGCTGACAGGCTGTCCGACGGAGTAGCATCCGCGCATCGGTTCAGGGCACGTGCCCTGAAGCCCTCGCAGACACGGATGTCACGGAGGAACAATGCAGCCGACCGCCACGGTGCTGGTCTACAGCGACGACGCGAACACCCGCGAGCAGGTACGGCTGGCGGCGGGACGCAGGCCGGCGGCCGACGTGCCGCCGATCCGGTTCCTGGAGTGCGCCACCCTGCCCGCCGTCATCGCCGCCCTGGACAAGGGCGGCATCGACGTCTGCGTCCTGGACGGCGAGGCCGCGCCCTCGGGCGGCATGGGCGTCTGCCGGCAGATCAAGGACGAGATCTTCAACTGCCCACCCGTGCTGCTGCTCATCGGGCGCCCGCAGGACGCCTGGCTGGCCACCTGGAGCCGCGCGGACGCCGCGGTGACCCTTCCGGTCGAACCGGTCGGCTTCGCGGACACCCTGGCCGCCCTGCTGCGTACGAGGCAGGCCGTGGGGGCGTAGTCCCGGCCCGGGGATCCCGGGACCCCCGGGCGAAGGGACGAACGAACGGAAGAACGGGCGGGCGCCGTACGGGAGTGGTCCCGTACGGCGCCCGCCCGCCGCGTGTCAGACCTCGGGACGCAGCCGCGCCGCGCCCACGGGGCCGCTGCCCTCCTTGACGCCGGCGGTCAGGACGCTGCCGCCGCGCCACTTGTCCCAGCTCAGGTTCCAGTCGCCGAACCCGTTGCCGAAGTTCTCCATCGTGTGACCCTCGCTGTTGACGACCCGCACGATGTCGCCCTGGCGGACGGCCCCGAAGAACCACTTGGCGTTCTCGGTGGACATCCCGACGCAGCCGTGGCTGACGTTGGCGGAGCCCTGCGAGCCGACGGACCAGGGCGCGGCGTGCACGTACTCACCGCTCCAGGTGACCCGGGTCGCCCAGTAAACGGGCAGGTCGTACGACTCGCTGCTGCCGGCCGCGATGCCGACGCTCGTCCCGCGCATCCGGACGAACTGCTCCTTGCCCAGGATCACCTTGATCCCGTTACGCGTGGAGAAGCCCGGCTTCCCGGTGGTCACCGGGATGCTTTTTATCTCCTCGCCGTTGCGGTAGACCGTCATGTAGTGCGACCCGGCGTCGGCCACGGCCTCGACGCGGTCGCCGGTCGAGAGCTTCAGGGGCTTCACGGGGCCGCCGTACAACGCTCCGACCTTCACTCCTTGGAGCGTACTCGTCGCGGTGACGGTGCCGTTGGCGGGCCAGAACTCCTTCGGCCTGAAGTGCAGGGTCTTGCTGTCCACCCAGTGCCAGGCGCCCTGGGCGGCGGGGCTGGAGCGGACCTTGAGGGAGCGTTCGACGGCGGCGCGGTCCGCCTTGGCCTTGACCGGGGCGCTGAGCTTCGCCGTGACGGGCTGCCCGACGCCGTACTTGCCCGCCTCGGGGCCGAACTCGACGGTGAGGAGCTTCTTGCCCTTGGGGGCCTGGGTGTCGAACGAGAGGGTGCGGGAGCCGGGCGCGCCGTCGTCGTCCTCGGTGGCGACGTGGACGGTGTAGCGGGTGCCCGCGGCGAGGGGGGCCGTGGAGCGCCAGCGTGAGCCGTCGGCGGTGAGTTCGCCGGCGAGGTAGCGGCCGGAGGTGTCGGTGGCCGTGACGTCCGTGATGCGGCCGCCGCCGCCCTTGGAGGTGACCTCCAGGGGCTTGTCGGGGTTCGCCTTCTTGCTGCCGGAGGGGGCGCTGAACGCGATCTGTCCCGCGGCGTCGTAGGGCTCGGCGGAGAGGGGGTTGTCACCGCTGTCGCCGCACGCGGTCGCGCCCGCCCCGAAGGACACGACCAGCAGGGTGCAGCTGAGAACGGTGCGGAAGCGTGGCGTGTGGTTCATGCCCCTCACGCTATGAAGCTTCGCCGCCGGCAGCGCGACGGAGTAGGCCGAACGAGGGGAGGCCGGGCACTCCTCTCGGAGTGTCCGGCCTCTTTTCGCCTCGGGTCGTGCTACTGGGTGCGGCTCTCGCCGCGGTAGTACTCGAAGACCCAGCCCCACAGGCCCACCAGGATCAGCGGCGCCGAGAAGTACAGCAGCCACCAGCCGATCGCGATGCCCAGGAAGCCGAGCGCGCCGCCGACGGCGAGCGAGAAGGGCTGCCAGCTGTGCGGGGAGAAGAAGCCCACCTCGCCGGCCTCGTCCGCGACGTCGGCGTCCTTGTTGTCCTGGGCCATGGCGTCGACGCGCCGGGCCGTGAAGGACAGGTAGAACCCGATCATGATCGTCAGGCCGAAGGCCAGGAAGAGCGCCGTGGTGCCGGCGGCCTCCTTGGACCACACGCCGTACAGGACGGCGATGCCCAGGATGAAGACGCTCAGCCAGAGGAAGAGCGTGCCTTGGATCTTCACTTCCCGGCCTCCTTGCCACCGGCGAGGGCGCCGGTCCCGGCGCCGTGACCGGCGGTCTCCAGCTGTTCGAGCGCGGCGATCTCGGGGTGGTGCAGGTCGAACGCCGGGGATTCGGAACGGATCCGCGGCAGGGTGAGGAAGTTGTGCCGCGGGGGCGGGCACGAAGTCGCCCATTCGAGTGAACGGCCGTAGCCCCACGGGTCGTCCACCTCGACCTTCTTGCCGTACTTGGCGGTCTTCCAGACGTTGTAGAAGAACGGCAGGATCGACAGGCCGAGCAGGAACGAGCTGATCGTGGAGATGGTGTTCAGCGCGGTGAAGCCGTCGGCGGCGAGGTAGTCCGCGTACCGGCGGGGCATGCCTTCCGCGCCCAGCCAGTGCTGCACCAGGAACGTGCCGTGGAAGCCGATGAACAGCGTCCAGAAGGTGATCTTGCCGAGCCGTTCGTCCAGCATCTTGCCGGTGAACTTCGGCCACCAGAAGTGGAATCCGGCGAACATCGCGAACACCACGGTGCCGAAGACGACGTAGTGGAAGTGCGCGACGACGAAGTACGAGTCGGAGACGTGGAAGTCGAGCGGCGGCGAGGCCAGGATGACGCCGGTCAGACCACCGAAGGCGAAGGTGATCAGGAAGCCGATCGTCCAGAGCATCGGTGTCTCGAAGGACAGGGAGCCCTTCCACATCGTGCCGATCCAGTTGAAGAACTTCACGCCGGTCGGGACCGCGATGAGGAACGTCATGAAGGAGAAGAACGGCAGCAGCACTCCGCCGGTGACGTACATGTGGTGGGCCCACACGGTCACGGACAGGCCGGCGATGGAGATCGTCGCCGCGATCAGGCCGATGTAACCGAACATCGGCTTCCGGCTGAACACCGGAATGATCTCGGAGATGATCCCGAAGAAGGGCAAGGCGATGATGTACACCTCTGGATGCCCGAAGAACCAGAAGAGGTGTTGCCACAACAGGGCTCCGCCGTTGGCGGCATCAAAGACATGTGCTCCGAACTTGCGGTCCGCCTCCAGTGCGAAGAGGGCGGCGGCGAGCACCGGGAAGGCGAGCAGGACCAGCACACCGGTCAGCAGCACGTTCCAGGTGAAGATCGGCATGCGGAACATCGTCATGCCGGGCGCGCGCATGCAGATGATCGTGGTGATGAAGTTGACCGAACCGAGGATGGTGCCGAAGCCGGAGAAGGCCAGGCCCATGATCCACAGGTCGGCGCCGACACCCGGCGAGCGGACCGCGTCCGACAGCGGGGAGTAGGCGAACCATCCGAAGTCGGCGGCACCCTGGGGGGTGATGAAGCCGCTGACGGCGATGATCGAGCCGAAGAGGTAGAGCCAGTAGGCGAACATGTTCAGCCGCGGGAACGCCACGTCGGGCGCGCCGATCTGGAGCGGCATGATCCAGTTCGCGAATCCGGCGAACAGCGGCGTCGCGAACATCAGCAGCATGATCGTGCCGTGCATCGTGAACGCCTGGTTGAACTGCTCGTTCGACATGATCTGCGTGCCGGGACGGGCGAGCTCGGCGCGCATGAAGAGCGCCATCACCCCGCCGATGCAGAAGAACGCGAACGACGTGATCAGGTACATCGTGCCGATCGTCTTGTGATCGGTGGTGGTCAACCACTTCACGACGACGCTACCGGGCTGCTTGCGCCGTACCGGAATCTCGTTCTGGTACGAGTCCTCGGCCGCGGCGGCACCCTGGGGTTCGTTGAGGATGCTCACAGGTTCTTGTCCTTCGCGTTCCTGGCCGGGTCCGTCTGGGCGATGCCCGCCGGGATGTAGCCGTTCTGGCCTTCCTTCGCCAGGTCTTTCAGGTGCTGCTGGTAACGCTCCGGAGAGACCACCTTGACGTTGAAGAGCATCCGGGAGTGGTCGACGCCGCAGAGTTCGGCGCACTTGCCCTTGAAGGTGCCCTCCTGATTGGGGGTCACCTCGAAGGCGTTGGTGTGCCCGGGGACGACGTCCATCTTCATCAGGAAGGGCACCACCCAGAAGTCGTGGATGACGTCACGGGAGGTGAGGACGAACCTGACCTTCTCGCCCTTGGGGAGCCAGAGGGTCGGGCCGGGGTTGCCGGTCTGCGGATTCCGCTCGCCCGGGACGCCGGCGTCGTAGACGCCTTCGGCGCCCTTGGGGAAGTCCTTGAGGTACCGGTTCGGGATGGAGCTGATCTCGCTGGGGATCTTCGTCCCGGTGTTCGGGTTCCCGTCCACGTTCTCGATGTAGTTGAAGCCCCAGCTCCACTGGTAGCCGACCACGTTCACGGTGTGGGCCGGCTTGTCGGAGAGGCTGAGGATCTTCGTCTCGTCACGCGCGGTGAAGTAGAAGAGCACCGAGACGATGATGAGGGGGACCACGGTGTACAGCGCCTCGATGGGCATGTTGTACCGGGTCTGTGGGGGTACCTCCACCTTGGTGCGGCTGCGCCGGTGGAAGATGACGCTCCACAGGATCAGACCCCACACCAGGACACCCGTGACGAGCGCTGCCGCCCACGAGCCCTGCCAGAGGGAGAGGATCCGAGGGGCCTCTTCCGTCACCGGGGTGGGCATACCCAGGCGGGGGAAGTCCTTGTACGTGCAACCGGTGGCGGTCGCAAGGATCAGGCCCGCAGTCAGCACCTGCGGCAGCGTCCGCCGCATCGGGCGCCGCGACGAGCGGTCGGAGCCGTTGGGACTCACGTAGCGCCTTCCCGAGAGTCTCGCCCGCACGGCCGGCTGCGGCCGTGTCGGTCGGTCGCCGGCCCTGACGCGGGCAGGGGTTTGGATGTTTATGCGGACCAAACCCTACTGGACGCAATTCGGGGCCTCGCAGCGAGGGTGCCCAACGCGCCGCCGGGCACCTCGAAGGGGTGGAATACCCCGCTCCGGGACGCTTCTGACGCCCCCTCCGGGCGGCGGCGCCGACTCACCCGCCGGGCGCCGGGGTTAGCGTGGCGGCGTGCCCTACTTCGACGCCGCCTCGTCCGCCCCGCTCCACCCCGTCGCGCGCCAGGCGCTGCGGGCCTCGCTGGACGAGGGCTGGGCCGACCCCGCCCGGCTGTACCGGGAGGGGCGGCGCGCCGCGCTGCTGCTGGACGCGGCGCGGGAGGCCGCCGCGGAGGCGGTCGGCTGCCGTCCCGACGAGCTCGTGTTCACTCCTTCGGGGACGCACGCGGTGCACGCGGGGGTGACCGGAGTCCTTTCCGGCCGTCGGCGTGTCGGGCGGCACGCGGCCGTGTCGGCGGTGGAGCACTCGTCGGTGCTGCACGCGGTCGCGGCGGGGGGTGACGTGACCGAGGTGCCGGTGGACCGGTTCGGGGCGGTTTCGCCCGACTCGTACGGTGAAGTCCTGCGTACGGACACGGCGCTGGCGTGCCTCCAGTCCGCCAACCACGAGGTGGGGACCGAGCAGCCGGTGGCCGCGGTCGCGGAGGTGTGCCGGAGCCGGGGCGTGCCGCTGCTGGTGGACGCGGCGCAGTCGCTGGGGTGGGGTCCGGTGGAGGGCGGCTGGTCGGTGCTCACGGCCAGCGCGCACAAGTGGGGCGGGCCGGCGGGGGTGGGGCTGCTGGCCGTCCGCAAGGGGGTGCGGTTCGCCCCTCAAGGCCCCGCCGACGAGCGGGAGTCGGGGCGCGCCCCGGGCTTCCAGAACATTCCGGCGGTCGTGGCGGCGGCCGCGTCGCTGCGCGCGGTACGGGCGGAGGCCGCGGCGGAGGGCCGGCGGCTGCGGGAGCTGGTGGACGTGATCCGGGCCCGGGTGCCGGAGCTGGTCCCCGACGTCGAGGTGGTGGGCGATCCGCTGCGCCGGCTCCCCCACCTGGTGACCTTCTCGTGCCTGTACGTCGACGGGGAGGCGCTGCTGCACGCGCTGGACCTGGCGGACTTCTCGGTCAACTCCGGTTCGTCGTGCACGAGCGGCACGCTGACCCCGAGCCATGTGCTGCGGGCGATGGGCGTGCTGTCGGAGGGGAACGTGCGGGTCTCGCTGCCGTCCGGCACCACGGCGGCGGAGGTGGAGCGGTACCTGGAGGTGCTGCCGGGGGCGGTGGCGGGGGTACGGGACCGGCTGGGCGCGCCGGCGGCCCCGCCGGCGGCCGGGACACCCGCGGCGTCCCCGGCCGCCGTGGGGACGCTGGTGGTGGACGCGATCGGGCGGCGGTGCCCGATCCCGGTGATCGAGCTGGCGAAGGTGATCGGTGACGTGCCGGTCGGCGGGACGGTGACGGTCCTCGCGGACGACGAGGCGGCGCGGCTGGACATCCCGGCGTGGTGCGCGATGCGGGGCCAGGAGTACGTGGGCGAGCGGCCGGCGGACCACGGTGCCGCGTTTGTGGTCCGCCGGGTGTCGTGAGCCCGGTTGTGCCCGGTGCCGTGTGCCCGGTGTCGTGAGCGGGCGGCCGGCCGGGGGGCCCGGCGCGGACTCAGACCAGGTGGGCCCTGACCTCGGTGGCGGCGTCGTGGCCGTACGCCTTGGTGAAGCGCTCCATGAAGTGCGTACGGGCGAGCGTGTACTCCTGGGTGCCGACCGTCTCGATGACGAGCGTCGCCAGCATGCAGCCCACCTGGGCCGCGCGCTCCAGGCCGACGCCCCAGGAGAGGCCCGAGAGGAAGCCCGCGCGGAAGGCGTCGCCGACTCCGGTGGGGTCGGCCTTGGTGTCCTCCTCGGGGCAGCCGACCTCGATCGGGTCCGCGCCGACGGCCTCGATGCGCACGCCCTGCTTGCCGAGGGTGGTGACGCGGTGGCCGACCCTGCCGAGGATCTCCTCGTCGGTCCAGCCGGTCTTGGACTCGATGAGGCCCTTCTCGTACTCGTTGGAGAAGAGGTACGTGGCGCCGTCGAGCAGGGTGCGGATGTCGTCGCCGGACATGCGGGCGATCTGCTGCGAGAAGTCCGCGGCGAACGGGATCCCGCGGCTGCGGCACTCCTCGGTGTGGCGGAGCATCGCCTCGGGGTCGTCGGCGCCGATCAGTACGAGGTCGAGGCCGCCCACGCGGTCGGCGACGTTCTTGAGCTCGATCTGGCGGGCCTCGCTCATCGCGCCCGTGTAGAAGGAGCCGATCTGGTTGTGGTCGGCGTCCGTGGTGCAGACGAACCGGGCCGTGTGGAGGACCTCGGAGATCCGGACCGAGGCGGTGTCGACCCCGTGCCGGTCGAGCCAGGCGCGGTATTCGTCGAAGTCCGCGCCGGCCGCGCCGACCAGGATGGGCGCGGTGCCGAGCTGGCCCATGCCGAAGCAGATGTTCGCGCCGACACCGCCCCTGCGCACGTCGAGGTTGTCGACCAGGAAGGAGAGGGAGACCGTGTGGAGCTGCTCGGCGACCAGCAGGTCGGAGAAGCGTCCGGAGAAGGTCATCAGGTGGTCGGTGGCGATGGAGCCGGAGACTGCGATTCGCACGGCGTGAACGCTCCTGGGGCGGAGAACGGTTGACAGTTCACGCTACCGGTTGGCGGGCCGCCTTCCTAAGACTCCCCAACCCGGAAAACTACCCGATAGTAGAACTTTCTTCGCGAGCCGGACCGTGCCACGCTTCGACCATGGCCAAGGACAGCGTGCCCTTCGAGAACCCCTTGAGTACCGTTCCGGCCGGGAGCGAGGACGACGGGACCCTGGCCGGGCTCCGCGAGGACTGCGCGCGGATGGCGTCGCACTGGACGGCGGGGTCCGCCGGGACGCGCGCGCCGGTGCCGCCGTCGCTGATCCGCGGGGTGACCGTGCCACCAGGGTCGGCCCGCCTGCTCGACGGGATGTCCGAGTACGGGGACTGCTGACGCGGCCCGCTCCCCCGCCGGGGGGAACCGCCCGGCGCTCCGCTCCGTCCCACCGGTGTCCCCGTCCGGGGGACAGGACGCGGTCGAAGGAGCGAAGCGGTGACGAGTACGGAGCCCGGTCGGAGCACCGATCCCGACAGCCCGCGCCGGCGGCGTTCCCCGCTGGCCCTCGCGACGGTGGTGGCGGTACTGATCGCCGGGGGCGGCGGCCTGTACCTCGCCGGCGCCACCCCGGGGAGCGGTGGCGGGGACGGCGCGCGCACGGTGGGTGATCCCCCGCCCCTGGTGCTGGACAGCGCGGCCCGGGCCGCGGACCCGTCCGCGCCGCCCCCCGGCATCGCGCCGGGCGAGCCGGACCCGAACGGGGTGACGTACCGCGCTGGGGGTGAGCTGCCCGAGGGACCGGACTCGGCGCCCGTCTACCGGACGTCCGGCACGGTCTCGGCGGCCGAGGTCGCGCGGCTGGCGGCGGCCCTCGGGGTGCCGGGCGCCCCGCGCGCGGACGGGACGGCCTGGGAGGTGGGCACGGACCAGGACGGTTCCGGGCCGCTGCTGCGGGTGGAGAAGCAGGCGCCGGGGACGTGGACGTTCGCGCGCTTCGGCCCGTCGCCGGGCGGCGACAACTGCCTGAAGGGCAAGAGCTGCCCGAGCGGGGACATCGCCTCCGGCGAGGGCCCCGCGGTGAGCGAGGCCGCGGCGAGGAAGGCGGCCGCGCCGGTGATCGAGGCGCTGGGCCAGGACGACGCGAAGCTGGACGCGCGGCAGGTCATGGGCGCGGTCCGGGTGGTGAACGCGGATCCGGTGGTCGGCGGGCTGCCCACGTACGGCTGGTCGACCGGGATCCAGGTCGGCGCGGACGGCACGGTGACGGGCGGCAGCGGGCAGCTCAAGGCCCCGGAGCGGGCGCGGGACTATCCGGTGGTCGGCGCGGACGAGGCGCTGGCGGAGCTGAACCGCGCGGCGGCCGGCACGCCGTCGTCCGGGATCGGCGGCTGCGCGACGGCGGAGCCGCTGAAGGGCGGGGGCGAGGCGAAGCCGGCCGCTCCGTGCGAGCCGGGTACGGCTCCGACCGCCCCGGAGCCGCTGGTGGTCGACCGGGCGGTCTTCGGGCTCGCCCTGGAGGCCGAGGGCGGCAAGCCGGCGCTGGTGCCCGCCTGGCTGTTCCGGGTGGCGCCGGGCGGCGGCGCGGAGCCGTACACGGTGACGCGTACGGCGGTGGCGCCGAAGTTCGTCGAGGCCCCGCCCGCGCCTTCCCTGCCGCCGCACAGGGAGGCGCCCGGTGGCGGCGGGACCGGCGCGGTGGGGCCCGGTGCGGTGGAAGGCGACGGGGGTGGCGGCACGATCCGGCCGGTGATCTCGTACACCTCCGACGGAACGACGCTGACCATGCGCTTCTGGGCCGGTGTGTGCGGCTCGTACGCGGCCCGTGCCGAGGAGGGGGGCCGGGACGTGAAGGTGACCGTGTACCAGGCGGATCCCGACCCGGACCGGGTGTGCGTCTCGATGGCGAAGGAGCAGACGGCGTCGGTGACGCTCAAGGCGCCGCTCCGGGAGCGGGGCGTGGTCAACGCGACCACCGGGGCGTCGGTGCCACGCGGCTGAGGCTCGTACGGGCCGGGCGATCCCGAGCACGCGAAAGGCGGCGGTCCCGTGGGGGCCGCCGCCTTTCCGTGCTGGTCCGGTGGGCCGGACCGGCCGTACTAGCTGAAGGAGTCGCCGCAGGCGCAGGAGCCCGACGCGTTCGGGTTGTCGATCGTGAAGCCCTGCTTCTCGATGGTGTCCACGAAGTCGATGGAGGCGCCGCCCAGGTACGGGGCGCTCATCCGGTCCGTGACGACCTTGACGCCGCCGAAGTCCTTGACGACGTCCCCGTCGAGCGAGCGCTCGTCGAAGAAGAGCTGGTAGCGGAGGCCCGAGCAGCCACCGGGCTGGACAGCCACGCGCAGCGCGAGGTCGTCCCGGCCTTCCTGGTCCAGCAGGGCCTTGACCTTGCCCGCGGCGGCCTCGGACAGGAGGATGCCGTCGCTCACGGTTTTGGTGTCGTCCGATACGGACATCTGCTTCTCTCCCGGGTTGGTACGGACTGCTTGCCGACACTGCAACCGGCGCGGCCTCGGATTCATTCCGGACCCTGGCGTGTGTCATTTCCCTTCTTCATGCTCGCACACGGGCCCGCCGAACGGGAGCGGGAGCCTTCGCGGGATTCCCGAACGGGAATGCGTCACATCGACGCTATCGCCATCGTCAAAGTGACATGAACCGGTTATGATAGATAACGTCAAATAGACGAAAAGGCGTGTTCGAAGAGAAGAAAGGGTGCGTGACGTGACCACCGCCCAACCCCAGCAGGACCTCGCCGTCCAGCCGAGTCCCCTCGCCCTGCTGCTGCTCGGCCGCCAGGCCGACCCGCGCAGCGAGCGGGGTGTGGAGTGTCCCGGCGACCTGCCCTCCCCGTCCGACCCGGACCTGGTGGAGCGCGCCCGCGCGGCGAAGGAGAAGCTCGGGGACAAGGTGTTCGTCCTCGGCCACCACTACCAGCGCGACGAGGTCATCCAGTTCGCCGACGTCACCGGGGACTCCTTCAAACTCGCCAGGGACGCCGCCGCGCGCCCCGAGGCGGAGTACATCGTCTTCTGCGGTGTGCACTTCATGGCCGAGTCGGCGGACATCCTCACCGGCCCGGGCCAGAAGGTCGTGCTGCCCGACCTGGCCGCGGGCTGCTCCATGGCCGACATGGCGACGGCCGAACAGGTCGCGGAGTGCTGGGACGTCCTGACCGAGGCCGGGATCGCCGAGCAGGTGGTGCCCGTCTCGTACATGAACTCGTCGGCCGACATCAAGGCCTTCACCGGCAGGCACGGCGGCACGATCTGCACGTCCTCGAACGCCGAGCGCGCGCTGAACTGGGCCTTCGAGCAGGGGGAGAAGGTCCTCTTCCTGCCGGACCAGCACCTGGGGCGCAACACCGCCGTCCGGGACCTGGGGCTGTCCCTGGAGGACTGCGTCCTCTACAACCCGCACAAGCCGAACGGCGGCCTGACCACCCAGGAGCTGCGGGACGCGAAGATGATCCTGTGGCGCGGCCACTGCTCGGTGCACGGGCGGTTCTCGGTCGAGTCCGTGCGGGACGTACGGGAGCGGATCCCCGGGGTGAACGTCCTGGTGCACCCGGAGTGCAAGCACGAGGTCGTCTCCGCCGCCGACCAGGTGGGGTCGACCGAGTACATCATCAAGGCGCTGGAGGAGGCCCCGGCCGGCTCGAAATGGGCGATCGGTACGGAGCTGAACCTGGTCCAGCGGCTGGCGAACCGTTTCGCCGCGGAGGACAAGGAGATCGTCTTCCTCGACCGCACGGTCTGCTTCTGCTCCACCATGAACCGCATCGACCTGCCGCACCTGGTGTGGACCCTGGAGTCGCTGGCGGAGGGCAACGAGGTCAACCGGATCCAGGTCGACAAGGAGACGGCGGACTTCTCCCGGCTGGCGCTGGAGCGGATGCTGTCGCTGCCGTAGGGGCCGCGGGTCCCTCGTACGCATGACACCGCCCCCGGAGCGTCCTGCTCCGGGGGCGGTGGTGTGCTGCTGTGGTGCCCGTCAGACCTTCGCGGGCTCCTGGGCCGAGGGCTCCGACGGGGCGGGTCCCGCCTTCGCGTCCCGCTTCGCCGCCTTCTTGGCCGCGCGCCGCTCCTTGCGCAGCTCGACCATCGCGTACAGCGTCGGTACGAGCAGCAGGGTCAGGACCGTCGACGAGATCAGGCCGCCGATCACCACGACCGCCAGCGGCTGGGCGATGAAGCCGCCCTCGCCGGTGACCCCGAGGGCCATCGGCAGCAGGGCGAAGATCGTCGCCAGGGCGGTCATCAGGATCGGGCGGAGCCGGTGACGGCCGCCCTCGACCACGGCCTCGACCACGCCGAGCCCCTGCTTGCGGTACTGGTTGATCAGGTCGATCAGCACGATCGCGTTGGTCACCACGATGCCGATCAGCATCAGCATCCCGATCATCGCCGGGACCCCCAGCGGGGTCCCCGTCACGATCAGCAGGCCGAGCGCGCCGGTCGCCGCGAACGGGATGGAGACCAGCAGGATCAGCGGCTGGATCAGCGACCGGAAGGTGCCGACCAGCAGCATGAAGACGATCGCGACGGCCGCCAGCATGGCGAGCCCCAGGTTGACGAACGCGTCGTCCTGGTCCTCGGAGACCCCGCCGATGGAGGCGGTCGCCCCGGCCGGCAGGTCCAGCTCGTTGATCTTCGTCTGGAGCGAGGCGCTGACCGCGCCGGTGTTGTCGCCGGTCGGCCTGGCCGTGATCGTCGCGGCGCGGGCGCCGTCGATCCGGGTCATCGAGACCGGGCCCGGCACGAGCGCCACGTCGGCGATCTGGCCGAGCTTGACCCCGTTCAGCTGGAGGTTCTTGAGCTGCGCGATCGTCACGGCCGGGGAGGCCGGGGTGACGACGATGTCGCGTTCGGTGTCGTCCAGGATCGCCGTGCCGGCCTGGGTGCCGCGCACGGCCTGGCCGACCGCCGCGCCGAGGGTCGCGTCGTTGTAACCCGCGTCCGCCGCCTTGGGCGTCGCCTTGACCGAGATGCGCGGCACGCTCTGCGCCAGGTCGCTCTGGACGTCGGTGACGTCGTCGAGCTTCGCGACGGCGTCCCGTACCTGCGCCGCGGCCTTGTCGAGGACGTCCGCGTCGGAGGCCTTCACCACGACGCTCAGGTCCTGGCTGCCGAAGCCGCCGCCCGCGGAGACCGTGGTGTCGCCGATGCCGGAGACCCCGGCGAGGTCCTTCTCGATCCGGTCCGTGGTCTTCTCGTACGTCGAGGCGTCCTTGAGCGTGATGTTGTACGAGGCCTGGTTGGCGCCCGTACCGCCGCCGAAGGCCGCCAGGAAGCCGGACGAGCCGACCGTGACCTGGTAGTCCTTGATCGTGTCGATGCCCGCGAGGACCTTCTCGACCTTCTTCGCCGCGGCGTCGGCCGCGGTGAGGCCGGTGCCGGCCGGCAGCTCCTGCTTGAGGGAGATGACTTCCTGGTCGCCCTGGTCGAAGAAGTTGGTCTTGAGCAGCGGCGCCATGCCGAACGTGGCGAGGAGCACCACGGCCGCGATGCCCACGCTGGTGAGGCGCTTGCGGGTGGCGAAGCGCAGCACCGGCACGTAGAAGCGCTGGAGCCGGCTCTTGTTCTCCTTCTCCTCCGCCAGGCGGCGCGCCTCGGCGGGTTCGACGCCGACGGACTCCTTCGGCGGGCGCAGGAACCAGTAGGAGAAGACCGGTACGACGGTCAGCGAGACGAGCAGCGAGGCCAGCAGGGCCGCGGTCACGGTGAGCGAGAACGAGCCGAACAGCTCGCCGACGATGCCGCCGACCAGGCCGATCGGCAGGAACACGGCGACGGTGGTGAGGGTGGACGAGGTGACCGCGCCCGCGACCTCCTTGACCGCGACGGTGATGGCGCTGTAGCGCTCCTCGCCGTAGCCCAGGTGCCGCTTGATGTTCTCCAGCACCACGATCGAGTCGTCGACGACGCGGCCGATCGCGATGGTCAGGGCGCCGAGGGTGAGGACGTTGAGCGAGAGGTCGCGCGTCCACAGGACGATCAGCGCCAGGACGACGGAGAGCGGGATGGAGATCGCGGTGACCAGGGTGGAGCGCAGCGAGCCCAGGAAGACCAGGATCACGATGACCGCGAAGAGCAGGCCGAGCGCGCCTTCCGTGGTCAGTCCGGAGATCGACTTGGAGACGGCGGGGCCCTGGTCGCTGGCGACGGTGAGCTGGGCGCCCGAGCCGAGGTCCGCGCGCAGGTCCGGCAGCTTGTCCTTGACGGCGTCGGAGATGGCGACGGCGCTGCCGTCCTTGTCCATGGTGATCGCGATCGCGAGGCTGGGCTTGCCGTTGGTACGCGCCAGGGAGACCGCGGTGGACGGCTTCTGCGCGACGGTGGCGAGGTCACCGAGGCGTACGGGCTTGGCGGGCTTGCCCGCGCCGGCGCCGCCGGGGGCGGGCTGGGGGGCGATCCGCAGGTCCTCGATCTGCTTCAGCGAGGAGTAGCCGCCGCCGACCTGCACGGTGCGGCTCTTGCCGCCCTCCTCGAAGGAACCGGCGGGGACGGTCGCGCCCCCGGTCCTGAGGGCGTCGGCGAGCGCCTGGTCGCTCAGGCCGGCCGCGGCGAGCTTCTTGGGGTCGGGGGTGACGGAGACCTGGAGGTCCCGCACGCCGTCGACGGTGACCTGGCCGACGCCGTCGATGTCCTCCAGGACGGGGACGACCGAGCGGTCGAGCTGGTCGGCCAGCGCCTGCTGGTCCTTGTCGGAGGTGACGGCGAGGACGACGGTCGGGATGTCGTCCGTCGAGCCGGCCACGACCTGGGGGTCGACGGTGTCGGGCAGTTGACTGCGGGCCCGGTTCACGGCCTGCTGGACGTCGGCGACGAGCTGCTTGGTGTTCTCGCTGCCGAAGTCGAAGCTCGCCATGACGACGGCGTTGCCCTCACTGGCCGTGGAGGTGACACCGCTGATGCCGTCGACGGCCTTGAGGGAGTTCTCCAGCGGCTCGACGACCTGCTTCTCCACCACGTCGGGGGAGGCGCCCTGGTAGGGGGCGAGCACGGAGACGATCGGCAGTTCGATGGACGGCAGAAGCTGCTGCTTGAGCTGAGGGATCGCGATCGCGCCGAAGACGATCGCGATGATCGACATCAGCCCTATCAGGGCCCGTTGCGCGAGGCTGAATCTGGACAGCCAGGACATGGGGTCTCTCTTCTGTGGTGTGCACGGCAAGGTGGGCGCGGGGCCCGAGGGTGGGCGCCGGGCCCGGGCGGGGAGGTCTGCGGGGACGGACACACCGTGCGGGCACGGCGCCGATCGTCCTCCTCTACGATCTGCCATCGCCGGGGCCGACGCGTAGGCCGTAGGTCCATTTCCTTACGCGCCGCATACCGCGTCTGGAGTACGCGGCGGCCGGACGTCACTCCACCCGTGGACGTACCAGGCCCGATTCGTACGCGATTACCACCAATTGGGCGCGGTCGCGGGCGCCGAGCTTCGCCATCGCGCGGTTCACATGGGTCTTGACGGTCAGCGGGCTCACCGCGAGGCGCTCGGCGATCTCGTCGTTGGAGTGGCCGCCCGCGACGAGGACCAGGACCTCGCGCTCGCGCACGGTGAGCGCGCCGAGGCGCTCGGAGTAGGCCGCCGCGTCCCGGTCGTCGACCGAACTGCCGCCCTGGGCGAGGAAGGTGGCGATCAGGCCCTTGGTCGCGAGGGGCGAGAGCAGCGCCTCGCCGGCGGCGGCGATGCGGATCGCGTTGAGCAGCTCGTCGGGCTCCGCGCCCTTGCCGAGGAAGCCGGAGGCGCCGGCGCGCAGCGACTGGACCACGTACTCGTCGACCTCGAACGTCGTGAGCATCACCACGTGCACCCCGGCGAGTTCGGGGTCGGCGCTGATCATGCGGGTGGCGGCGAGGCCGTCCGTACCGGGCATGCGGATGTCCATCAGGACGACGTCGGCGCGCAGTTCGCGCGCGAGGGCGACGGCCTCGGCGCCGTCTGCGGCCTCGCCGACGACCTCCATGTCCGGTTCGGAGTCGACCAGGACGCGGAAGGCGCTGCGCAGCAGTGTCTGGTCGTCGGCGAGCAGCACCCTGATGGTCATGCGGTCTCCCCGGTGGGCGCGGTCTGTGCTGTCTGTGCTGTCTGTGCTGGGTCTGTGGTCCGTGCGGCAGGGTTCCGCGCGGGCGGCGTGGTGGTGGCCGCCGGGACGTGGCCCTTCACGGGGAGTATGGCCTGCGTGCGGAAGCCGCCCCCGTAGCGGGGTCCCGCCGTGAGGCTGCCGCCGAGCGCGGTGACCCGCTCCCGCATGCCGAGGAGGCCGTGGCCGCCGCCGTCGGCCGGTTCGCCGGTGCCCTCGCCGTTGTCGAGGACGGTGACCTCGACGGTCGGGCCGACCTTGACGACGCTCACCTCGGCGCGGGCGCCGGGGCCCGCGTGCTTGCGCGTGTTGGTCAGGGCCTCCTGGATGATCCGGTACGCGGCGAGGTCGACGGCGGCGGGCAGGCGCGGGACGCCCTCGCCGGCCACGAAGGTGACGGGCAGGCCGGCGTTGCGGAAGGTCTCCAGGAGTCCGTCGACGTGCGCGAGCCCGGGGGCCGGTTCGGTGGGGGCCTCCGGGTCGCCGGACTGGCGCAGCAGCCCCACGGTGGCGCGTAGTTCGTTGAGCGCGGAACGGCTGGCCTCCCGTACGTGGGCGAGGGCTTCCTTGGCCTGGTCGGGGCGCTTGTCCATGACGTGGGCGGCCACGCCCGCCTGCACGTTGACGAGGGCGATGTGGTGCGCGACGACGTCGTGCAGGTCGCGGGCGATGCGCAGGCGCTCCTCGGCGACCCGGCGGCGGGCCTCCTCCTCGCGGGTGCGTTCGGCCCGTTCGGCGCGCTCGCGTATCGCGTCGATGAAGGCGCGGCGGCTGCGTACGGCGTCGCCGGCCGCGGACGCCATCCCGCTCCAGGCGAAGATCGCGAGGTTCGCCTGCCCGTACCAGGGCCCGGAGCTGAAGCACATGGCGGCGGCGGTGAGGACGGTCATGGTGGCGAGGCCCACGCGCCAGGTGGTGGGGCGGTCGGTGTGCGCGGCGACGGTGTAGAGCGCGATGACGGCGCTGAGCACGACGGGGGCCGGCGGGTCGCCGGTGATCAGTTCCAGGGCGGTGACCGCGCAGGTGCCCAGCAGGACGGGCCGGGGCCGGCGGCGGCGCATCACGATGAGGGCCGCGCCGAGGACCATGAGGAGGACGCTGGGGACGGTGGGGCTGCGGGTGCCGAAGGTGGGGGTGTTGTGGCCGGTGCTCGGGTCGGCGAACGAACCCACCAGCATGGCGACGAGGACGGCGCCGGCGAGGAGGACGTCGGGCGCGAGGGGGTGCGCGCGGGCCCAGGACCGGGAGCGCGTGAACGCGGTACCGAGGGGGGTCGTCGTCACACCGGCCACCGTACGGGGTACGGAAGGCGCCGGAGGCGGCGCGGCAAAGCAGTGTGCCCCACGCCTCAGGGCGTGGGGCACCTGTTGTTGAAGTGCTGTGGAGGTCGCGAGCTGGTCGCCCGGCCCCTACACCGACGGGATCAGGCCGTCGTCGTCCAGGAGGGCGCGGACCTCGTCGAGTGTGGCGCCCGGCGCCGGCAGGATCAGCCCCGACGGCTCCAGGGCGTCGTCCGGCAGGGCCTCGCCCAGCTCGCGGACCTTGTCCAGGAGGGCGTGGAAGGTACGGCGGAAGCCGTCCTCGTCGCCGCCCCTGACCTCGGCCAGCAGTTCGTCGTCGAGCCTGTTCAGTTCGGCCAGGTGGCTGTCCGCCAACCGCACCTGGCCCTCCCCCATGATCCGTACGATCATGACGAGCCCCTACTGTTTGTTGAACTTGTCCGTGTTCCGGGGGGCGTCCTGCTGCTCGCCCTTGCCGCCCTCGATCGCCTGCTGCGGCGACCCTCCGGCCAGCTCCGCCTTCATGCGCTGGAGCTCCAGCTCCACGTCCGTACCGCCGGAGATCCGGTCCAGCTCGGCCGCGATGTCGTCCCGCGCCACGCCCGACTGGTCCTCCAGCGCGCCCGACGCGAGCAGCTCGTCGATCGCGCCCGCCCTGGCCTGGAGCTGGGCCGTCTTGTCCTCGGCCCGCTGGATCGCCATGCCGACGTCGCCCATCTCCTCGGAGATGCCCGAGAAGGCCTCCCCGATCCGGGTCTGCGCCTGCGCGGCCGTGTACGTGGCCTTGATCGTCTCCTTCTTCGTACGGAAGGCGTCGACCTTGGTCTGGAGGCGCTGCGCGGCGAGCGTGAGCTTCTCCTCCTCGCCCTGGAGCGTGGTGTGCTGCGTCTCCAGGTCGGTGACCTGCTGCTGGAGCGCGGCGCGGCGGGACAGCGCCTCACGCGCCAGGTCCTCGCGGCCGAGCGCCAGCGCCTTGCGGCCCTGGTCCTCCAGCTTGGTCGACTGCCCCTGCAACTGGTTCAGCTGAAGCTCCAGGCGCTTGCGCGAGGTGGCCACGTCGGCCACACCGCGGCGCACCTTCTGGAGCAGTTCGAGCTGCTTCTGGTACGAGTAATCGAGGGTCTCGCGCGGATCCTCGGCCCGGTCAAGGGCCTTGTTTGCCTTCGCGCGGAAGATCATCCCCATACGCTTCATGACACCGCTCATGGGCTTCGCGCGCCCCCTTCTGACGGACGTGAGATCCAGCACTTCAACAGAACCCACAGTACGGGCCCTGTCTCTATTACCGCACTGTTCGGAGGCGAATGCGCTCCTCCCCAAGGACGACTGCTCCCCGATCCGGTCAGGCGCAAGGAGTAGGTGACCCTGAGGGAAATCCAGGTACAACAGGATCGGAACGGACAAAGTCCGCGTCCGTACCGGTAGAGACGTCCGCTGTTGCGGGATCGTTCCCCGCGGGGGTGGGGTCCAACCGCGACACCCCGTACCCTTGGGCTTTGTGTTCCGTAGCCGCGCCAATACAGAGAAGGCCGCCACTCAGGTGACGTCGGACCTCTCCACACAGACCCGCGACCCGCAGGCCCCGAAGGGCCGCCCGACCCCGAAGCGCAGTGAGGCACAGTCGCAGCGGCGGCGTGCCGCCACGCCGACCGACCGCAAGTCGGCCATGAAGCAGCAGCGCGAGGCGCGCCGCTCCGACATGGCCCGCCAGCGCGCCGCGCTGGCCAGCGGTGACGAGCGGTTCCTGCCGGCCCGTGACAAGGGCCCGGTGCGCCGCTTCGTCCGCGACTACGTGGACTCGCGGTTCTGCATGGCGGAGTTCTTCCTCCCGCTGGCCGTGGTGATCCTGGTCCTGAGCATGGTCCGGGTCGGCTCCCTCCAGAACATCGCGCTGCTGCTGTGGCTCGGCGTGATCGTGCTGATCGTCGTCGACTCGATCGGCCTGTGGCTGCGGCTGAAGAAGCAGCTCGCGGAGCGCTTCCCCGACACCCCCAAGCGGGGCGCGGTGGCGTACGGGCTGATGCGCACGCTCCAGATGCGCCGCCTGCGTCTGCCGAAGCCGCAGGTCAAGCGCGGACAACGGCCCTGAGCAGCGGAGTCTCCGGTTTCGCGGGAGCCTCGCAGGGCTGGCTCGCCGGACTCGGAGGGGTACGCAACGTCGTCCGCCAGGAGCTGGTGGCGCGACAGCTGGACGAACAGATCGCGGCCCGCTACCCCGTGGGGCAGCGGCTGAGGATCCTCGACGTCGGCATGGGGCAGGGGACGCAGGCGCTGCGGCTGGCCCGCGCCGGGCACACGGTGACCGGCCTGGAGTCCGACGCGGACATGCTGGCGACGTCCCGCGCGGCGCTCGCGGACGAGCCCGCGGGGATACGTGAGCGCGTCACGCTGATCGAGGGCGACGGCCTGGAGACCGGGGTGCACTTCCTGCCCGGCAGCTTCGACGTGGTGCTCTGCCACGGCGTGCTGATGTACGTCCAGGAGCCCGACGCGATGCTCGCGGGGCTGGCCAGGATGCTGGCGTCCGGCGGGCTGCTGTCGTTACTGGTGAGGAACGCGGACGCGCTCGCGCTGCGCCCCGGCCTCGCCGGGGACTGGGCGGGGGCGCTGGACGCCTTCGAGGCGGACACGTACACCAACAGGCTGGGGCTCCAGGTCCGCGCGGACCGGCTCGACGCCCTGACGGCGACGCTCGCGGGGATCGCCGCGCCGCTGCACGCCTGGTACGGGGTGCGGGTCTTCACCGACCTCGCGCCGGACGGCACCCCGCCGCCGGGCGACGGTGACCTGGAGCGGCTGTTGGCCGCGGAGGACCGCGCGGGGCGGACGGAGCCGTACCGCAGGGTCGCCGCGTTGCTCCATCTGTGTGGCGTGCGCGGCTGAGGCGGGTCTCCGGGGGCGGGCCGTTTGGGTACGGGTGGTCGGCGCGGCACCCGTACCGGCTCAGGTACGGACCCCCCGGGCCGCGTCCTCACCGGTGTGAGTGGAATCGAGAGCGGCGTGGACACCCCGCCCGACCTGTCCGGCCGCGAGACCTGGCGCGCCCTCTACCGGCACTTCCGCCCGCACCGCCGTGTCGTGGCGCTGGGCGGGTTCCTGTCCCTCCTCGGCGCCGGCACCGGGCTGGCCCAGCCGCTCGCGGCGAAGGCGCTGGTCGACCGGCTCGGCGACGACGGGTCGGTCACCGGGATCCTGCTGCTGCTCACCGGGCTGGCTGCTCGGCTCGCTGATCCAGTCCGTGGCCTCGTACCTGCTGGAGCGGACCGCCGAGTCCGTCGTCCTCGCCGCGCGCCGGAGCCTGATCGGGCGGCTGCTGCGGCTGCGGCTGCCCGAGGTGGAGCGCACCCAGCCCGGTGACCTGATGTCGCGCGTCACGTCGGACACCACCCTGCTGCGGGCGGTGACCACGCAGTCGATCGTGTCGGCCGCCACCGGCGGGCTGGCGTTCGTGGCGACGATCGTCCTGATGGGCGTGATGGACCTGGTGCTGCTCGGGGTGACGCTCGGCGTGATCGTGCTGATCGGCGGGGCCGTCGCGCTGGTGATGCCGAGGATCGCGGAGGCGACCCGGCGTTCCCAGGAGGCGGTCGGGCTGATATCGACCGTGCTGGAGCGGGCGTTCGGCGCGTTCCGTACGGTCAAGGCGTCCGGCGCGGAGGAGCGGGAGAGCGCCGTGGTGGAGGCGGCGGCGCAGGAGGCGTGGCGGCACGGCGTGCGGTCCGCGAAGTGGCAGTCCGTGGCGTCCACGTCGGTCGGGCTGGCCGTGCAGGTGTCGTTCCTGGCGGTGCTCGGCATCGGCGGGGCGCGGGTGGCGTCGGGGGCGATCTCCGTCTCGACGCTCATCGCGTTCCTGCTGTTCCTCTTCTACCTGATCGACCCGGTGTCGAACCTGGTGAACGCCGTGACGCAGTACCAGGTCGGCTCGGCCGCCGTCGCCCGGATCACGCAGGCGGAGCGGCTGGAGACCGAGGACGAGGCACTGGCCGACCGCGCCGGGACCGTGCCCGTGGCGGCGGGGGCCGGGGGCGCCGCCGCCGTCACCTTCGAGGACGTCACCTTCCGGTACCGCGCGGACCTGCCGTACGTCCATCACGGGGTCTCGTTCGAGGTGCCGGGCCCCGGCATGACGGCCTTCGTCGGTCCCTCGGGCGCGGGCAAGACGACGGTGTTCGGGCTGATCGAGCGGTTCTACGAGGCCACCGGGGGGCGGGTGCTGGTCGACGGGACGGACGTACGGGACTGGCCGCTCGCCGCCCTGCGCGCCACGATCGGCTATGTCGAGCAGGACGCGCCCGTGCTGGCCGGGACGCTCCGGGAGAATCTGGTCTTCGCGGCGCCCGACGCCTCGGAGGAGGCGATACGGGACGTGCTCCGGCGGTCGCGGCTGGACGGGCTGGTGGAGCGGCTGCCGCAGGGTCTGGAGACGCTGGTCGGCCACCGGGGGTCGAAGCTGTCGGGCGGTGAGCGCCAGCGGGTGGCGATCGCGCGGGCGCTGCTGCGGGGGCCGCGGCTGCTGCTCCTGGACGAGGCGACCTCGCAGCTGGACGCGGTCAACGAGATGGCGCTGCGGGACGTCGTGGCGGAGGCGGCGCGGGAGGTGACGGTCCTGGTGGTGGCGCACCGGCTGTCCACGGTGACGCTCGCCGACCGGATCGTGGTGATGGACGCGGGGAAGGTGCGGGCGGTGGGCACGCACGACCAACTGGTGGCGGAGGATCCGCTGTACGGGGAGCTGGCGGCCACCCAGTTCCTGGCGTCGGCGCGGTAGGGCGGGGGGCGGGTCGGCGGGGCGGGCGGCCGCGTGGGCGCGTACCCCCTGATCGGCCGCGTACCGCAGGCGCCACCCTGCGGACAAAAGGGATACTCCGGGCATGAATGCTTCCCTTCGCCGCGGCCGTGCCCGCCGGCTGCTGCTGCCCCTGACCGCCGGCGTCTGCGCGGTCGCCCTCGCCGCCGGCTGCTCGGACACCGACGCGGGGTCCGCGGCCGCGGCCAAGGCCGACACGGGGGTCCGGGCCGGGCCCGTGGAGCGCGCCCAGAACGACCTCCAGAGCGCCTACGAGAACGTCATCAAGAACGTGCTGCCGTCGGTCGTCGAGATCGACGCGGGGAACGCGCTCGGGTCCGGCGTCATCTTCGACACCCAGGGCCACATCGTCACCAACGCCCACGTCGTGGGCTCGCAGAAGACGTTCGCGGTCACCGTCGCCACCCGCGAACAGCCGCTGGAGGCCCGCCTCGTGGCCAGCTTCCCGCAGGGTGACCTCGCCGTCATCAAGTTGACGAACGTCCCCTCCGGGCTCAAGGCCGCGAAGTTCGGCGACTCCTCGCAGGTGGCGGTCGGTCAGATCGTGCTGGCCATGGGCTCGCCCCTGGGCCTGTCGAGCAGTGTCACCCAGGGCATCGTCTCGGCGGTCGGCAGGACCGTGACCGAGAGCGACTCGGGCGGCGGGACCGGCGCGACCATC
Source organism: Streptomyces liangshanensis (assembly GCF_011694815.1). Classification (NCBI taxonomy): domain Bacteria; kingdom Bacillati; phylum Actinomycetota; class Actinomycetes; order Kitasatosporales; family Streptomycetaceae; genus Streptomyces; species Streptomyces liangshanensis. Next base: position 5,821,880 of record NZ_CP050177.1, on the reverse strand, counting down.
GCCAACCTGGTGCAGACGTCGGCGGCGATCAACCCGGGCAACTCCGGCGGGGCGCTGGTGAACCTGGACAGCCAGATCGTCGGCATCCCGACGCTGGCCGCGACCGACCCCCAGGAGGGCAACAGCGCCGCGCCGGGCATCGGGTTCGCGATCCCCGCCTCGACGGTGCAGAACGTGGCCGGCCAGATCATCAAGAGCGGGCGCGTCACCAACTCGGGCCGCGCGGCCCTCGGGATCACCGGCCGTACGTTCCTCGGCACCGACTTCCAGCCCGCCGGGGTGGCCGTCGTCTCGACCACCAAGGGCGGCCCCGCGGCCGGCGCCGGGATCAAGGCGGGGGACATCATCACCAAGGTGGGCTCCGACCCGGTCACCACGATCCAGTCGCTGTCCGAGTCGCTGGCGTCCGACTCCCCCGGCGAGAAGGTCCAGGTGACGTACATCCGCCAGGGCGCGACGCACACGGCGGACGTCACCCTCGGCGAGATGTAGCCCCGCGCGGCGGCAGGGGCGGCAGGTGCATCAGGAGCAAGGGAAAAGGCGCCCGCGGACCTCGTGGTCCCCGGGCGCCCCGCGCTCCCGGCCGGTACGGCCCCGGTCAGGCCTGGTCGGCGGCCTCTTCGGCAGAGCCCGCGCCGGCGTCCGCCGCCTCGGTCTTCGCGTCCGCCCCGGGCTCCGTCCCGTCGGCCGGGTCCGCCGGGTCCGCCTCGTCCGCGTGCAGGCTCATCGGACCGTAGATCTTGGTGCTGTCCTCGAAGAGGTGCACCTGGTCGGCGCCCCCTGCCAGGAGCTCCTTCCACGCCTCCCCGATCCAGGACTCGGCGTCCCCCTGCGTGGTGAACTCCTCCGGCTCCACCGCCGGCGGGACCTCTGTCCCGTCGGACTTCTCGAACCGCCACGTCCACGCCATGTGCGCCTCCCGGATCCTGCCCGACTGATCAGCTTCCTGCCCGCAGCGTAGCCGGGCGCGCACCGTACGAGGCGAAGCGGGAGGATCTACTCCGTGGAACTGACTCTGCTCGGCACGGGAGCCCCCTCCGGGCTCCCCCGCCCCGACTGCCCCTGCGCCGCCTGCGCCACCGCCCGCGGCACGCTGGCCCGCGCCGCGACCGCGCTGCTGGTGGACGGGGTGCTGCTGCTCGACCTCACCCCCGGGGCCGCGCTGGCCGCCGCCCGCGCGGGGCACTCCCTGGCGGGGGTACGGCAGGTCCTGCTCACCCATCCGCACGACGGGCCCGCTGTGGAGCTGCCGGTGGGCCTGCCGACCGCGGGACGGGTCGCGGACGGGCGGGTGCTGACGCTCCTCAGCGGCCACCGGGTCAGGGCGCTGGCGATGGACGCGCCGGGCACCGGGTACGAGGTGACGGCGCCCGGCGGCGAGCGCCTGCTCTACCTGCCGCCCGGCGGCGCGCCCGCCGGGCTCCCCGACGGTCCCGGCCGGGGCACGACGGCCCCGTACGACCTGGTGGCGGCCGACGTCACCGGCCGGCCGGACGCGGTGGCGCGGCTGCGGGCGAGCGGGGCGGTGGGGGCGGCCACCGACATCGTCGCCGTCCATCTCGACCATGACGTACCGCCCGGCGCGGAGCTGGACCGGCGGCTCGCGGCGGCGGGCGCGCGGGCGGTGCCCGACGGGACGACGGTGTCGGTCGGCGCGTACCGGGCGGTGCCACAGGTGCCGCGCCGGACGCTGGTGACGGGCGGGGCGCGGTCGGGCAAGTCCTGGGAGGCGGAGCGGCGGCTCGCCACGTTCCCCGGGGTCGTGTACGTGGCGACGGGCGGCGGCCGGGACGGGGACGCGGAGTGGGACGCCCGGGTGCGGACGCACCGGGAGCGCAGGCCGGCCACCTGGCGGACGGTCGAGACCCGCGACCTGGTCCCGCTGCTGGCGCGGGAGGGGGCGCCGCTGCTGATCGACTGCCTGTCGCTGTGGCTGACGGACGCGATGGACCGGGTCGACGCGTGGAACGAGGAGGCGTGGGAGGCCGGGGGCCGGGGGGCGCTGCGGGAACGGGTCGCGGAGCTGGTCGCGGCCGTCCGCGCGACCCCGCGCACGGTGGTCCTGGTGACGAACGAGGTCGGCTCGGGGATCGTCCCGGCGCACGTCTCGGGGCGCCTGTTCCGCGACGAGCTGGGCCGGCTGAACGCGGCGGTCGCCGAGGAGTGCGAACACGTCCTCCTGGTGGTGGCGGGCCAGCCGCTGCCGTTGCGGGGGTGACCGTACGGGACGGTCCCGGCCCGGCCCGAACTGCCGTCCGTCCGACGGGGATGTCCGGTCCTGGGCGGCGTCCCGCGTCCCGGTAGGGTTTCGCGAATGACCACGCTGAATCTCGACGACTTCTCCGATCTGATCGAGCGCCCCGACGGCGGTACGCGGCGTGACGCCGAGGAACGCCGGGAGCGGCTGGCCGTGCCGCCCGGGGCCCTCGGGCGCCTCGACGAGCTGGGCGAGTGGCTCTCCGCCGCGCAGGGGTCCGTCCCGGTCAGGGCCGTCGGGCAGCCGCGCGCGGTGGTGTTCGCCGGTGACCACGGGGTGGCCTCGCTGGACGTCTCGGGGCGTCCCGCGGGCAGCGCGCACGAGCTGGTGCGGGCCTTCCTGGAGGGCGCCAGCCCCGCCGCCGTGCTGGCCCGCCGGGCGGGTGTGCCGGTGCGGATCATCGACGCCGGGCTGGACTGCGACCCGGAGCTGCTGCCCGACGAGGTCGTACGGCACCGGGTGCGGCGCGGCAGCGGGCGCATTGACGTCGAGAACGCGCTGACGATCGAGGAGGCCGAGCAGGCCGTACGCCTCGGCATGCGGATCGCCGACGAGGAGGCCGACTCCGGCACGGACCTGGTCGTCCTGGGCGACCTGAGCGTCGGCGGCACCACTCCGGCCTCGACGCTGATCGCCGCCCTGTGCGGTACGGACGCCTCGGTGGTCACCGGGCGCGGCGGCGCGGGGATCGACGACCTGGCGTGGATGCGCAAGTGCGCGGCCGTCAGGGACGCGCTGCGCCGGGCGCGGCCGGTCCTCGGCGACCAGCTGGAGCTGCTGGCGACGGTGGGCGGCGCGGACCTGGCGGCGGCGACGGGCTTCCTGCTCCAGAGCGCGGTGCGGCGGGTGCCGGTGATCCTGGACGGCGTGGTGTCGGCGGCGTGCGCGCTGGTCGGCCAGCGGGCGGCGTTCCGCGCGCCCGACTGGTGGATCGCGGGTCACATGAGCGGCGAGCCCGCGCAGGCGAAGGCGCTGGACAGGATGGCGCTGGTGCCGCTGCTCGACCAGGGCGTCACGCTGGGCGAGGGGACGGGGGCGCTGCTGGCGCTGCCCCTGGTCCAGGCGGCGGCCGCCCTGGCGGCGGAACTGCCGGAGGCGCCCCTCGCGCCCGCCCCGGAGAAGGACGCGGACGACGGGGCGGCGGCGGACGCGGACCCGGCCTCGGACTGACGTCGCGGCCCCGGCGCCGTACCCGGATCCCGCACGCCGCGCGGACCCCTCTCAGTGCGGGATCCGTGCCGCGTCCGGGGTCGGGGCGCCGCCGATCAGGTCCTGGAAGCGGCGCCTCGGCCCCACCCAGCGCTTGTCGTGGTGGTACGCGCGCAGCGTGCTCCGCGCCCGCTTCTTGTGGCGCGAGCGGTAGAAGCGCCTGGCCCACCAGGAGCCCGGCCTCGCCAGCCGGATCGCGCCCGTCAGCGCCACGAACGGCACCAGCGTGCCGATCAGCGCCATGCGCAGCTTGCCCTTGAACGCCGCGACGAGGACGAAGCCGAAGTTGACGACGAGCGTCGCGATCACCGACGTCCGGTTCTCCTGCTGCTGGGTCGTCAGGGAGTTCACCTCCACCGGCGAGAAGCCGCTGAGCACGAGCAGCGCCAGCGCCGCCGCCGTCACCACGACCTCCACGCTCTGGCGGCCCTGCTCGGACCAGTAGACGTCCTGGAGGTGGAGGATCAGCGCGAACTCGTCGAGCACGAGCCCCGCGCCGAGGCCGAAGATCACCGCGCAGACGCAGGCCGTGACGCCCTGCGTCCCGCTGCCGACCGCGCCGAACCCGCCGACGACCGTCAGGATCACGCCGGGGACCACATGGTGGATGTGCATCCCGCCCGGTGAGATGTTCCGGAACGGGCCCTTCCCCGCCCGGATGAGCCGGGTCACCGTACGGGTCACGGCGAAGGTCAGCACGAACGACGCGAGCGCGAGCAGGGCGGGCAGCTTGCCCGGCTCGACGATGTTCTGGTGAAACCAGTGACCCATGCCACCTGCCTCCGGAGTGCCGGACGGGACGGTACGACGTGACGGTATGGGAAGTCTGCGGCATTGGGCGCCTTTTGACCGGCCGTCGGTCGACGCGTCCCCCGGCGTCCCCCGGCTACCCTTTCGCGCGATGACTTCCACGGACGGTTCCCCGGACGGCATACCGGCGAACGGCACCCGCGCCTCGGCCGCCGACGGCGTGCGTTTCGCCTTCGGCACCCTCACCGTGCTGCCGGTCCGGGTGACTCGCTGGGACCGGCCGGCCGCCCGCGCCGGGATGCGGGCCGCGCCGCTCGCCGGCCTGGTCGTGGGGCTGGCCGCGGCGGCGCTCGGCGCGCTCCTGCTGGCGGCGGGCGCCGGGCCGCCGCTCGCCGCCGTCGCCTCGGTCGCCGTGACCGCCGCGCTGACCCGGGGGCTGCACCTGGACGGCCTCGCGGACACCGCGGACGGGCTGGGCAGCGGGAAGCCGGCCGAGGACGCCCTGCGGATCATGAAGCGCTCCGACATCGGCCCGTTCGGCGTGGTCACGCTGCTGCTCGTCCTGCTCGCGCAGGTCGCGGCGGTGTCCGAGCTGTACGGGGCGGGCTGGGCGCACGGCGCGGTGGCCCTGGCCGTGTCCGGCGTGGCCGCCCGGCTCGCGCTCACCCTCGCCTGCCGTACGGGCGTGCCCCCGGCCCGGCCCGACGGCCTGGGCGCGGCCGTCGCCGGCGCCGTACCCCCGCGTGCGGCCCTGCTCACGGCGCTGGCGGCGGGCGCGGTCTGCGCGGCGGGGGGCGGGGCCTTCGGGGTCACCGGGGCCGTGCACCACGTGCTGGCGCTCCTGGCCGCGCTCGGCGCCGCGCACCTGCTGCTCCGGCACTGCGTCCGGCGCTTCGGCGGGGTGACGGGGGACGTCCTCGGCGCCCTGGCGGAGACGGCCGCGACCGCCGCGCTCGTGGCGCTGACCCTGGGCTGACCCGTGCCGGGCGCCGGGCCGACCCCGTACCGGACCCCGGGCGACACCGGCGGGGACCGGGAGTGTCCGGGCCGGTCCCCTCACCCAAAGCCCCCGTGAACGCCGGACATCACCGAGCGTAGGCTCCTTCCCGGCGGGCATCAGGCCGCCTCTTCCGGATCCTGCCTCGCCGACATCCCGGGAGAGACGACCTGGCCGGATCGGTCCTACGATGCGGCGGGCACGGTCGGCCCATCCCTCGACCGCTCAAGAACTCAACGGAAGCGAGATTTCACCACCGTGACTGCTCTCACTCTCAGCACAGCCGGGGCGGCGACGCTCCGCGCCGACGTGATCGTCGTCGGCGTCGCGAAGGGCGCCGGGGGGCCGGTTGTCGCGCCCGGCGCCGAAGCCGTGGACCAGGCGTTCGACGGCAAGCTCGCCGCCGTCCTGGAGACCCTGGGCGCGTCGGGCGCCGAGGGCGAGGTGACCAAGCTCCCCGCCCCGTCCGGCCTGAAGGCGCCGGTCGTCCTCGCGGTCGGCCTGGGCCCCGCGCCGGGCAAGGAGGAGGCGTACGCCTCCGAGGCGCTGCGCCGCGCCGCCGGCTCCGCCTCCCGCGCCCTGTCGGGCACGAAGAAGGCCGTGTTCGCGCTGCCCGTCGAGGACGCCGAGGACGTCGAGGCCGTCGCCGAGGGCGCTCTCCTGGGCGCGTACGCCTTCACCGTCTACCTGGGCGGCGAGAAGTCGGCGAAGAAGAACGGCGGCAACGGCAACGGCCCGAAGCTACCGCTCGGCGAGGTCGCCCTGCTCGGCGCCAAGCCCCGCGACAAGGCCCACAAGGCCGCGGCCGACCGCGCCATCGCGCTGACCGACGAGGTCAACCGCGCCCGCGACCTGATCAACACCCCGCCGAACGACCTCACCCCCGAGGCGTTCGCCGCCGTGGCGGCCGCCGCGGGCAAGGAGCACGGCGTCAAGGTGCAGGTGCTCGACGAGAAGGCGCTCGCCAAGGGCGGCTTCGGCGGCATCCTCGGCGTGGGCCAGGGCTCGGTGAACCCCCCGCGCCTGGTGAAGCTCGCGTACACGCACCCCGAGGCGGAGAAGACACTCGCCCTGGTCGGCAAGGGCATCACGTACGACTCGGGCGGCATCTCCCTCAAGCCCCCGGGGCACAACGAGACGATGAAGTGCGACATGAGCGGCGCCGCCGCCGTGTTCGCCGCCGTCATCACGGCCGCCCGGCTCGGCCTGCGCGTCAACGTCACCGGCTGGCTCGCCCTGGCCGAGAACATGCCGTCGGGCTCCGCCACCCGCCCGGGTGACGTCCTGCGCATGTACAGCGGCAAGACCGTCGAGGTCCTCAACACCGACGCCGAGGGGCGGCTGGTCCTCGCGGACGCGCTGACCCGCGCCTCGGAGGAGAACCCCGACGCGATCGTCGACGTGGCGACGCTCACCGGCGCCATGATCCTGGCGCTGGGCAACCGCACCTTCGGGATCATGTCGAACGACGACGCGTTCCGTACCTCGCTCCACGAGATCGCCGAGGAGGTCGGCGAGGCCTCGTGGCCGATGCCGCTCCCCGCCGACCTGCGCAAGGGCATGGACTCCCCCACCGCCGACATCGCCAACATGGGTGAGCGGATGGGCGGCGGCCTGGTCGCCGGGCTCTTCCTGAAGGAGTTCGTCGGCGAGGGCATCACTTGGGCGCACCTCGACATCGCGGGTCCCGCCTTCCACGAGGGGGCGCCGTTCGGCTACACCCCCAAGGGCGGTACGGGCTCCGCGATCCGCACCCTGGTCCGGCTCGCCGAGCGCACCGCCGCCGGCGACCTGGGCTGAGCGTTCCGCTTCCGGCCGGGGCGCCCCGGCCGGAAGCGGCGGGCGCCGGGATGCCCGGGGCGGGTCCAAGAAATACGCACGTTCGTGCGGGCGTTAAGTCGCCAGGGGTGCTCCATCACACGTCCCGGACCCCGGCCCCGCGTCCCGCGGGCCCTGAACAAGTGCGAAGATGGGTCCTCGGCAGGACAGGGCCCCCACCACAGGGCCGAAGAAGCAAGCGGCCGAAGACCAGCCGCCGCGACGGTCATCGATGACCGCGCCCGGCGCACATGCATGGAGGACGTGACGTGGCGAACGACGCCAGCACCGTTTTCGACCTAGTGATCCTCGGCGGCGGTAGCGGCGGTTACGCCGCGGCGCTGCGCGGAGCGCAGCTGGGCCTGGACGTCGCACTGATCGAGAAGAACAAGCTGGGCGGCACCTGCCTGCACAACGGCTGCATTCCCACGAAGGCCCTGCTGCACGCGGGCGAGATCGCCGACCAGGCGCGCGAGAGCGAGCAGTTCGGCGTCAAGGCCACCTTCGAGGGCATCGACATCGCGGGCGTCCACAAGTACAAGGACGACGTGATCGCCGGCCTGTACAAGGGGCTCCAGGGCCTGGTCGCCTCGCGCAAGGTGACGTACATCGAGGGTGAGGGCCGGCTGTCCTCCCCCACCTCCGTCGACGTGAACGGCCAGCGGGTCGAGGGCCGTCACGTCCTGCTCGCGACCGGTTCCGTACCGAAGTCGCTGCCGGGCCTGGTCATCGACGGCGAGCGGGTCATCTCCTCGGACCACGCGCTGACGCTGAACCGCGTCCCGGAGTCCGCGATCATCCTGGGCGGCGGCGTCATCGGCGTCGAGTTCGCCTCGGCGTGGAAGTCCTTCGGCACCGACGTCACCGTCATCGAGGGCCTCAAGCACCTCGTCCCGGTCGAGGACGAGAACAGCTCCAAGCTGCTGGAGCGGGCCTTCCGCAAGCGCGGCATCAAGTTCAACCTCGGCACGTTCTTCGACAAGGCCGAGTACACGCAGGACGGCGTCCGCGTGACGCTGGCCGACGGCAAGACCTTCGAGGCAGAGGTGCTGCTCGTCGCGATCGGCCGCGGTCCGGTCTCGCAGGGCCTCGGGTACGAGGAGCAGGGCGTCGCGATCGACCGCGGTTACGTCGTCGTCGACGAGTACATGCGCACGAACGTGGAGACGATCTCCGCGGTCGGCGACCTCGTCCCGACCCTCCAGCTCGCCCACGTCGGCTTCGCCGAGGGCATCCTCGTGGCGGAGCGGCTGGCCGGCCTCAAGACCGTCCCGATCGACTACGACGGCGTGCCCCGGGTGACGTACTGCCACCCCGAGGTCGCCTCCGTGGGCATCACCGAGGCCAAGGCCAAGGAGATCTACGGCGCGGACAAGGTCGTCGCCCTCAAGTACAACCTCGCGGGCAACGGCAAGAGCAAGATCCTGAAGACCGCGGGCGAGATCAAGCTCGTCCAGGTCAAGGACGGCGCCGTCGTCGGCGTCCACATGGTCGGTGACCGTATGGGCGAGCAGGTCGGCGAGGCTCAGCTGATCTACAACTGGGAGGCTCTGCCGGCCGAGGTCGCGCAGCTCATCCACGCGCACCCGACGCAGAACGAGGCGCTCGGCGAGGCCCACCTGGCGCTCGCGGGCAAGCCCCTCCACTCCCACGACTGACTCAGTCCGGGCGACGACCACCTACCGCACATTCGTTAGGAGCAACTGAAACCATGGCGGTTTCCGTAACCCTGCCGGCGCTCGGCGAGAGCGTCACCGAGGGCACTGTCACCCGCTGGCTGAAGGCCGAGGGCGAGCGCGTCGAGGCCGACGAGCCCCTGCTCGAGGTCTCCACCGACAAGGTCGACACCGAGATCCCGGCGCCCGTCGCCGGTGTGCTCGCGTCGATCAAGGTCGCCGAGGACGAGACCGTCGAGGTCGGCGCCGAACTGGCCGTCATCGACGACGGTTCCGGCGCGCCCGCCGCCGACGCGGCCCCGGCCGCCGAGGCCGCACCGGCCCCCGCCGCCCCGGCCCCCGCCCAGGAGGCCCCGGCCCAGGCCGCGCCGCAGCAGCCCGCCCCGGCCGCCGAGGCGGTCCCGTCGACCGAGACCGAGGCCCCGGCTCCCGCCCCCACCGCGCAGGCGGCGGCGGGCGGCGGCGGCGCCGAGGGCACCGACGTCGTCCTCCCCGCGCTCGGCGAGAGCGTCACCGAGGGCACCGTCACCCGCTGGCTCAAGGAGGTCGGTGAGTCGGTCGAGGCCGACGAGCCCCTGCTGGAGGTCTCCACCGACAAGGTCGACACCGAGATCCCGGCGCCCGTCGCCGGCGTCCTGCTGGAGATCGTGGTCGCCGAGGACGAGACCGCCGAGGTCGGCAGCCGTCTCGCCGTGATCGGCGCCCCGGGTGCCGCCCCGGCCCCGGCCGCCGCTCCGGCCGCTCCCGCCCCGGCGGCGGCACCGGCTCCCGCGCCCGCCGCGGCTCCGGCTCCGGCCCCCGCGCCGGCCGCCCAGGCTCCGGCTCCGGCGGCTCCCGCCCCGGCCCCGGCTCCGCAGGCACCGGCCGCCCCCGCCCCGGCGGCCCAGGCACCGGCCGCCCCGGCGCCCGCCCCGCAGCAGGCAACCCCGGCCCCCGCGCCGGCCAAGCCCGCCACCCCGGCCCCGGCTCCCGCCGCGACCGCCGGTGACGACGGCGCGTACGTGACCCCGCTGGTCCGCAAGCTCGCCACCGAGAACGGTGTCGAGCTGGGCTCGGTCAAGGGCACCGGCGTCGGCGGCCGCATCCGCAAGCAGGACGTCCTCGCCGCCGCGGAGGCCGCCAAGGCCGCCGCGAAGGCCGCGGCCGCCGCCCCCGCCGCGAAGGCCCCGGCCGCCGCGTCGAAGGCGCCGAAGCTGGAGGCGTCGCCGCTGCGCGGCCAGACCGTCAAGATGACCCGGATGCGCAAGGTCATCGGCGACAACATGATGAAGGCCCTGCACGAGCAGGCGCAGCTGACCTCCGTGGTCGAGGTGGACATCACCAAGCTGATGCGTCTGCGCAACCAGGCGAAGGAGTCGTTCGCGGCCCGTGAGGGCGTCAAGCTCTCGCCGATGCCGTTCTTCGTCAAGGCCGCGGCCCAGGCGCTGAAGGCCCACCCGGTCATCAACGCCCGGATCAACGAGGGCGAAGGCACGATCACCTACTTCGACACCGAGAACATCGGTATCGCGGTGGACTCCGAGCGCGGTCTGATGACCCCGGTCATCAAGGGCGCGGGCGACCTGAACATCGCCGGCATCTCCAAGAAGACCGCGGAGCTTGCGGCGGCGGTCCGCGCCAGCAAGATCACGCCGGACGACCTGGCCAGCGGCACCTTCACCATCAGCAACACCGGTTCGCGCGGCGCGCTGTTCGACACGATCATCGTGCCCCCGAACCAGGCCGCGATCCTCGGCATCGGTGCCACCGTCCGTCGTCCGGTGGTCATCGACCACCCGGACCTCGGCGAGACCATCGCGGTGCGCGACATGACGTACGTCGCGCTCTCCTACGACCACCGCCTGGTGGACGGCGCCGACGCGGCCCGTTACCTGACGGCGGTCAAGGCGATCCTCGAAGCCGGTGAGTTCGAGGTCGAACTCGGCCTGTGAGGCTGTAGGTGACACCCCCGTACGGCGACGGCGCCCCTGTCCGGATCACTCCGGGCGGGGGCGTCGCCGTATCGTCTACCCATCGGCCCCGCCCCGAGGAGCGCCCTGATGATTCCGCCCGTCGTCCACTCGCTGCGCGAGCAGATCCGCGAGCACATCGTGGAGGGGATCGTCAGCGGCCGCTGGAAGCCGGGCGAGCGCATCGTCGAGCGGCGGATCGCCACCGAGCTCCAGGTGAGCCAGACGCCGGTGCGGGAGGCGCTGCGGGAGCTGGAGAGCCTGCGGCTGATCGAGTCGGCGCCGAACAAGGGCGTGCGGGTACGGAACCTGACCGCGGCCGACCTGGAGGAGAGCTACCCCGTCCGGGCCGGCCTGGAGCAGATCGCGGCGGAGCTGGCGGCCGAGCGGCTGGCGCGGGACTGCTCGGCGCTGGAGCCGCACGTGACGGCGCTCTACGACGCGGACCGCACGGCCGACGGGACGGCGCAGGTGCGGCACACCGTGGCGTTCCACCGGGAGCTGGTGCGGGCCGCCGGGAACGCGGTCCTGCTGCACACCTGGGAGGGGCTGGGGATCGAGGTGTTCACCGCGCTGTCGATCCGCTGGCTCGGCACCGTACAGAAGTCGTACGCGGAGGAGCACCAGGATCTGGTCGAGGCGTTCCGGCGGCGGGATCCGACCATCGGCGCTCTGGTGAAGGTGCATGTGCTCGGATGCGCGCCCCGCGCCTGATTCGCCCCTCTTTGGCATGACTTACCGAGCGTCACTGGGTGCCCTTGCGTACGGCACGGGATGCCACTTTCTTCAGAACGTGAAGTTTTACCCCGTACCCCTTTGATCGATCATCGATCAGCGAATTACAGTCGAACGCATGGACTGCACCCAGTCCTTCGCCCTGTCCTGCCAGACAAGGCCTTTCTCCACCCCCCTCCTGTCCGGAAGGCGGCGACCATGACCGACCCCGTAGGCAAGTTCCCGAGCGAGCTCGACCAGCTCCCGGACCGTGACACCGAGGAGACCGCCGAATGGGCGGCCTCCCTGGACGCCGTCACCGAGCATGCCGGCCCCCACCGCGCCGCGTACCTGCTGCGCCGCACCCTCCAGCACGCCGGGACCGCCGGGGTCCCGGTGCCGGCGCTGCTGGAGTCCGACTACGTCAACACCATCCCCACCGCCGCCGAGCCCGCCTTCGACGGCGACGAGGCGATGGAGTCCCGGATCACCGCCTGGAACCGCTGGAACGCGGCCGCGATGGTCACCCGCGGAGCCCGCTACGGCGTCGGCGGCCACATCGCCACCTTCGCCTCGGCCGCCTGGCTCTACGAGACGGGCTTCAACCACTTCTTCCAGGGCAAGGAGGGGGACGGCAGCGGCGACCAGCTCTACATCCAGGGCCACGCCTCCCCCGGCATCTACGCCCGCGCGTTCCTCGACGGACGCCTGAGCGAGCAGGACCTGGACCACTTCCGCCAGGAGGCGGGCGGCCAGGGCCTCCCCTCGTACCCGCACCCGCGCCGATTGCCCTGGCTGTGGGAGTTCCCCACCGTCTCCATGGGCCTCGGCCCGCTCTCCGCGATCTACCAGGCACGCTTCAACCGCTACCTGGCCAACCGCGGCATCAAGGACACCTCCGCCTCGCACGTGTGGGCGTTCCTCGGTGACGGCGAGATGGACGAGCCCGAGTCGACGGCGTCCCTCGCCCTCGCCTCCCGCGAGAAGCTCGACAACCTGACCTTCGTCATCAACTGCAACCTCCAGCGCCTCGACGGCCCGGTCCGCGCGAACTTCAAGATCGTGCAGGAGCTGGAGGCGCAGTTCCGCGGCGCCGGCTGGAACGTCATCAAGTCGCTGTGGGGCTCCGCCTGGGACGAGCTGTTCGCCCTGGACACCACGGGCGCGCTCGTACGGCGCCTGCGCGAGGTGCCCGACGCGCAGTTCCAGACGTACGCGACCCGTGACGTCGCCTACATCCGCGAGCACTTCTTCGGCGCCGAGCCGGCCCTCGTGGAGCTGGCGAAGCTGCTGACGGACGCGAAGATCGCCGAGTGCTTCTTCACCTCGCGCGGCGGCCACGAGGCCCGCAAGGTGTACGCGGCCTACCGCGCCGCCCTCGCCCACAAGGGCGCGCCGACCGTGATCCTCGCCCAGACGGTGAAGGGCTACACGCTCGGCGCCGGCTTCGAGTCGCGCAACGCCAACCACCAGATGAAGAAGCTCTCGGGCGACCAGTTCCGCACCATGCGCGACCTGCTCGACCTGCCGATCCCGGACTCGAAGCTGGACGACGGCCTGGTCCCGTACGGCCACCCCGGCGCCGACTCCCCCGAGGTCCGCTACCTCCAGGAGCGGCGCGCGGAGCTGGGCGGTCCCGCCCCGGCCCGCCGGACGCACGCGGTGGCGCTGCCCGCGCCCGCCGAGAAGCCGTTCCAGACGGTCTACAAGGGCTCGGGCTCCCAGCCGGTCGCCACGACCATGGCGTTCGTCCGGCTGATGAAGGACCTCATGCGGGACAAGGAGACCGGCAAGCGCTGGGTCCCCATCGTCCCCGACGAGGCGCGCACCTTCGGCATGGAGGCGCTGTTCCCCGCGTACGGCATCTACTCGCCGCTCGGCCAGACGTACGACCCGGTCGACCGTGACCAGTTGCTGTACTACAAGGAGGCCAAGGACGGGCAGATCCTCAACGAGGGGATCACCGAGGCCGGTTCGATGGCCGACTTCATCGCCGCCGCCACGTCGTACGCGACGCACGGCGAGACGATGATCCCGTTCTACATCTTCTACTCGATGTTCGGCTGGCAGCGCACGGGCGACCAGATGTGGCAGCTCGCCGACCAGCTCGGCAAGGGCTTCATCGTCGGCGCCACCGCCGGCCGGACGACCCTGACGGGCGAGGGCCTCCAGCACGCCGACGGCCACTCCCACCTCATCGCGTCCACGAACCCGGCCGCGCTGAACTACGACCCGGCGTTCGCGTACGAGATCGCCGTGATCGTCAAGGACGGCCTGCGGCGGATGTACACGCCCACCCCCGACGCCCCCTCGGGCGAGGACGTCTTCTACTACCTCACGGTCTACAACGAGCCGATGCCGCAGCCCGCGATGCCCGAGGGCGTCGAGGAGGGCATCCTCAAGGGCCTGTACCGCTTCAAGGAGGGCGTGCCCGCCACGTCCGACGCGCCCCGCGTGCAGCTGCTCGCGTCGGGCACGGCGATCCACTGGATCCTGGAGGCCCAGGACCTGCTGGCCGCCGACTGGGGCGTCACCGCCGACGTGTGGTCCGCCACCTCCTGGGGCGAGCTGCGCCGCGACGGCCTGGCGGCCGACGAGGCGCTGCTGCGCGGCGAGGAGCGGGTGCCGTACGTGACCCGCGCCCTGGCCGGCGCGCCGGGGCCGGTGCTGGCGGTCAGCGACTGGATGCGCCAGGTCCCCGACCAGATCAGCCAGTGGGTCGAGCAGGACTACACCTCGCTGGGGACGGACGGCTTCGGCCTCTCCGACACCCGCGAGGCGGCCCGCAGGCACTTCGGCGTGGACGCCAGGTCGATCGTCGTCGCGGCGCTCGCGCAGCTCGCGCGGCGCGGCGAGGTCAAGCCGGAGAAGGTGCTGGAGGCCCGCGAGCGCTACGGCCTCTGACCCGTCCCGTACCCGGATCCTGCCTCCCCGCACGGATTCCGCCACGAAACCCCTGCCGCCGCGCGGCAGGGGTTTCGCGGCATCATGGGGCGATGCGCGCTGCCAGGCTGATCAAGATGGTGCTCCTGCTCCAGTCCCGGCCGTCCATGACGGCCGCCGAGCTGGCCGGGGAGCTGGAGGTCTCCGAGCGCACCGTCACCCGGGACGCCCAGGCGCTGTCCGAGGCCGGGGTGCCGGTGTACGCGGACCGGGGCAGGACCGGGGGCTACCGGCTGGTGGGCGGCTACCGCACCCGGCTGACGGGGCTGGCGCGGGGCGAGGCGGAGGCGCTGTTCCTGTCCGGGGTGCCGGGCGCGCTGCGCGAGATGGGCCTCGGCGACGTCTCGTCGGCCGCGCGGCTCAAGGTGTCGGCGGCGCTGATGCCGTCCCTGCGGGACGCCCCGGAGTCGGCGGCGCGGCGCTTCCACCTGGACGCCCCGGGCTGGTACCAGGAGCCGCGGACCCCGGAACTGCTGCCCGCGGTCGCGGAGGCCGTGTGGGGCGACCGGCTGCTCGCGGTCCGGTACCGGCGCGCGGACGGCGAGGTGGCGCGGGAGCTGGCGCCGTACGGGCTCGTGCTGAAGGCGGGCGTCTGGTACCTGTGCGCGTGCGCCGGGGGCGGTTTCCGGGTGTACCGGCTCGACCGCTTCACGGCCGTGGAGCCGCTGGCGGAACGTTTCGTACGGGACGAGTCCTTCGACCTGCCGGGCTTCTGGGAGGAGCGCGCGGCGCAGTTCGCGCGCTCCCTGCTCCGTACGGAGATCGGGATCCGGCTCTCCCCGGCCGGCGTGCGCGCCCTGCCGCACGTCGTGGACCGCGCCTCGGCGCACGAGGCGCTCGACGCGGCGCCCGCCCCGGACGAGCGGGGCCGGGTGACGCTCACGCTGCCCGTGGAGTCTGAGGACGTGGCGTACACCCAACTGCTGGGGCTGGGCGCCGAGGTGGAGGTGCTGCGCCCGCTCACGCTGCGGACCCGCCTCGCCGAGTCGGCGGAGCGGGTCCGGGCGCTGTACGCGTGAGGGCGGCCTGATCCGGGCCGCTCAGCCCTGATCCGGCCCGCTCAGCCTGATCCGGGCCGGCCAGCCTGATCCGGCCCCCTCAGCGGTAGTCGGCCGCCGGGACGTCCTTGCCGCCGTTCACGACGTCCGTGATGTACCCCCAGGCGTTCGGCGTGCTGCCGTCCGCGTCGGTGAACCCGTACTCCTGGGCCAGCGAGAAGCTGGACAGCGACCGGCCGGTCCACCGGTGCCGGTCGGGGTCGGAGGCCAGTGCCGCGACCGCGCGCCCGACGAAGGCGGGTGACTCGGAGATCGCGAAGACCGGGTCCGTCCCCACCGCGTCGCGCCAGTTCTCCTCCCGTACGCCGAAGTGGTCGAGCATCTGCTCCGAGCGCAGGAAGCCCGGGGTGACCGAGACCGCCGTACCGCCGACGCTCCTGAGGTCCTCGGCGAGGTTGAACGCCATCCTGATCGGACCGTTCTTCGCCAGGTCGTAGTAGAAGTTCTCCCGGAAGGCCTTGTTCGTCTCGGCCGTGCCGTCCGTGACCTCGACGACCAGCCCCCCGGGCTCGCGGACCAGCAGCGGGAGCGCGCAGCTGCTGGTGATGGCGTGGGTCTTCACGCTCAGCTCCAGCATCCGCAGCCCGCGTTCCAGCTCCGTCTCCCACATCTTCTTGCCGAACTCCACCAGGTGCTCGCCGCCCCAGACGTCGTTCACCAGCACGTCCAGCCGGCCCTGCTCCCGGTCGATCCTGGCCACGAGCGCCCGGACCTGGTCCGGTTCCAGATGGTCGGTCGGTACGGCGATCCCCTCGCCGCCCGCCTCCGTCACCAGCTCGGCGGTCTCCTCGATGGTCTCCGTGGTCCGCCCGACCTCGCTGGCCTTCTCCCGCGTCGTGCGCCCCGTCACGTACACCGTCGCGCCGGCCGCCCCGAGCGCCACGGCGATCGCCCGCCCCGCGCCCCGGGTCGCCCCCGCCACGAGCGTGGTCCTCCCCGTCAACGGCTGGTCCGTCATCCGCCACCTCCATCGCTTCCGGCCGCGTCCCGGCCGCCGACCGACCGTCGCACGAAAAGGCGACATCCTCTGTCCGGCTTGTCGCGACGTCTCCGCCGTTCGGCGATTCACCCCTCGCCCAGGTATCGGACGGTCTCATTTCGGCGCCTCCGCGTGCGCGGGCCCCCGGCAAGCACGATGCTGGACCCGTGATGGACGAGACGGAGTTCTGGGAGATCATCGACAGCACCCGCGAGGCCGCCGACGGCGACCCCGAGGACCACGCCGAGCTGCTGGTGGAGCGGCTGCTCCAGCTCGACCCCGACTCCGTCCTGGACTTCGCGCGGCACTTCGAGGCGCGGTACAACCGCGCGTACCACTGGGATCTGTGGGGCGCCGCGGCCGTCCTCCTCGGCGGCGCGAGCGACGACGCCTTCGACTACTTCCGCTGCTGGCTCATCGGGCAGGGCCGGGAGATCTTCGAGGGCGCGCTCCACGACCCGGACAGCCTCGCGGAACTGCTGGACGAGTTCGACGAGGACCTCGACGGGGACGGCGAGGAGCTGGGGTACGCGGCGGACGAGGCGTACGAACAGCTGACCGGCGTGGTGGCGCCGGACCTCGGGGTGGCGGCGCAGCCGGCGGAGCCGGAGGGCACGCCGGTGGACTTCGAGGACACGACGGCACTCGCGGACCGCTTCCCCCGCCTGTCGGACCGCTTCGGTACGCCCTGAGGTTCCGGCGCTCGCTCAGTCCAGGAGCGAGCGCCCCATGAACACGTCGTCCACGTACTCCCCTTCGAGCAGGAACTCCCCGGGCAGTACGCCCTCGACGGCGAACCCCTCGGCCTCGTACAGCCGCCGCGCCGCGACGTTGTGCCCCAGCACCCGCAGGGTCAGCCGGCGCGCGCCCTGGTTGCGGGCGTGGAGCAGCGCCGCGCGCAGCAGGGCGCGGCCCACGCCGTGGCCGCGTGCCGACTCCCGTACCGCGAGCCCCTGGATCTGCCGTACGTGCGCGTTGCACGGGAGCGTGGTGGGGCGGGCGATCCTGATGTACCCGACGAGGTGGTCACCGATCTCCGCGACCAGGTGTTCCTCGGGCCGGTGCCGGTCGTCGTAGAACGGGTCGTAGGGCGGGCGCGGGCGGGGGGACACGGCGTGGAGGGGCGACCACGTCTCCCGGTCGAGTTCCCCCAGCGCCTCGTCGTCGTCCTGGACGGCAGGACGTATCCGTGATTCCGACATGGCGCAACTGTGCCATGGGGCGTCCCGGGGGCAGGATGGGGCCATGAGGATCGCGGTCACCGGCTCCACCGGGCTCATCGGTACGGCACTTGTCAGCTCCCTGCGCGCGGACGGGCACGAGGTGGTGCGCCTGGTGAGACGGCCCTCGCGGACCGGCGACGAGGTGGAGTGGGACCCGGCGCGGCAGTACGTCGACACGGCGGGGCTGCACGGCTGCGAGGCGGTCGTCCACCTGGCGGGCGCGGGGATCGGCGACCACCGGTGGACCGACGCGTACAAGAAGGAACTCCGCGACAGCCGCGTCCTCGGCACGGCGGCCATCGCGGAGGCCGTGGCGTCGCTGGACGTGCCACCGCGGGTGCTGGTGTCGGGCTCGGCGGTGGGGTACTACGGCGACACCGGGGACCGGGCGGTCGACGAGTCGGCTCCGCCCGGCGACGGGTTCCTGCCGTCGCTGTGCGTGGAGTGGGAGGAGGCGGCGTCGGCGGCGGAGGAGGCGGGCATCCGCACGGTGTTCGCGCGCACGGGGCTCGTGGTATCGCCCGAGGGCGGGGCGTGGGGGCGGATGTTCCCGCTGTTCCGGGCGGGGTTGGGCGGGCGGCTCGGGTCGGGGGACCAGTACTGGAGCTTCGTCGCGCTCCACGACCACGTGGCGGCGCTGCGGCACCTGATCGACACGGAGTCGCTGGCGGGGCCGGTGAACGTGACGGCGCCGTCCCCGGCGACGAACCGGGAGGTGACGGCGGCGATGGGGGCGGCTCTGCGGCGTCCGACGCTGTTCCCGGTGCCGGGGGCGGTGTTGCGGGTGGTGTTGGGGGAGCTGTCGTCGGACATCCTGACGAGTCAGCGGGTGTTGCCTGGGCGGCTCCTGGACTCGGGCTTCACGTTCGCGTTCCCGACGGTGCGGGACGCGGTGGGCGCGGCGTTGTCCTGACGCTGGGCGCGCCGGGCCTTTTGTCCTCAATCGCCGGACGGGCTTAATGGTGCCCGCTGCGGCCCGGATGCGCCCGCCGGGGCGGGCAAATCAAGCCCGTCCGGCGTTTGAGGACATCGGTGACCGCAACGGTCACGACCGGACCGCAACCCCTCTCAAGCCCGTCCGGCGCTTGAGGACGTCTTTGACCCGCACGGTCAACGGGCCCGCGCCACATCCAGCCCGTCCGGCGTTTGAGGACATCCTTGACCCGCACGGGCAACGGGCCCGAGGCAACCCCAGCCCGTCCGGCGATTGAGGACATCGAGGGGGGGCACGCGCCGCCCGTGCAACCATGCTCCACCTCACGCGCGGCGCCCACCCCACCCCCCGCTTCCTACGCTCGTCCTGCACTCGGGCAACCAACCTCGGGGAGGCGCACGTGCTCAGCAGCACCCACACCAGCGCGCACAGCGCAGACGTCGTCATCATCGGCGCCGGAATCGCCGGTCTCGCCGCCGCGCATCACCTGACCGCCGCGGGCCTCAGCGTCCGCGTGCTGGAGGCCGCCCCTCGTCCCGGCGGTCGCATGGCCACCGAGCACGTGGACGGCTTCCGGCTGGACCGGGTCGGGCCGTTGCTCAGCACCGCGTACCCGGAACTGCTCCGCACCCCCGCCCTGGAGGGCATCCCGCTCCGGATGTTCTCCCCGGGCGTGCTCGTCCGCAGGGACGGCCGGCTCCAACGGGCCGGGAACGCCGACCCGGTCGAGCGGACCCGCACCACCGGCACCCGCGCCACAGCCCCAGGCCCGGCCCCCACCCCACCCCGGCGCGCACACCGCGCACTCACCACCGCACGCGCCCTCGCGAGCGCCCCCCGGCGGGGCGGCCACGACAGGGACCCGGGCGCCCCCGCGAGACCCGACCGCGCCACCCACGAGGCCCTCGCCGCCAGCGGCCTCCCCGCGTCCGCCGTCGACGGCTTCGTACGCCCGCTCCTGACCGCCCTCCTCGGCGACCCGGACCTGTCGACGTCCAGCCACCGCGCCGACCTCGCGCTGCGCGCGTACGCCAGGGGCCGCCTCTGCGTCCCCGCGGGCGGCGCGTCGGCCCTGCCCGACCTGCTCGCGCGGACGCTGCCGCCCGGCACCGTCGTGACGGACGTGTGCGTGACGGACGCGTCGATCAACCGCGTCACGACCAAGGAGCACGGCGAGACGGCGTGCCGCTCCCTCCTCGTCGCGACCGGCGCGCGCGCCGCCGCCGAGCTGCTGCCGGGGCTGCGCGTGCCGGACTTCCACCCGGTGACGGTCCTTCACCACACGGCCCCCACCGCCCCGTCGGCCGACCCGGCGCTGGTCCTGGACGCCGAGACCGGCGGCCCGGTCGCGCACACGGCCGTGATGAGCGCGGTCGACCCGTCGCGCACGCCCGACGGCCGGGTCCTGGTCTCGTCCACCGTGCTCGGCCCCCCGCCCCCGGCCGGGGAGGTCGACCGGCTCGTACGGGCGCAGCTGGCCGGGGTGTACGGAACGCCCACGGACGACTGGGAGTTGCTGGCCGTGCACCACACCCCGGAGGCCGTACCCGCGATGCCCGCCCCGCACGACCCGCACCGGCCCGTGCGGCTGCTGTCGGGCCTGTACGTGTGCGGGGACCACCGGGACACCAACACGGTCCAGGGCGCGCTGTTCTCGGGCCGCAGGGCCGCCCGGGCCGTCCTCGGGGACCTGGGGGTGAGGCCCGCGCCCGGCACCCCCGACACCCCGCCGCGCGCCACGGCGGCGTAGGAACGGCGGGGTAGGAACGGCGGCGTAGGCGCGCCCCGGCCCCCGCGTCAGCCGATCGCCGCGACCCGGTCCCGGTAGTTCCGTACCGCCGCCGCGTCCCGGAACGGCTCCAGGCGGCGTTCGAAGTCCCGTACGTACTCCACCGCCCGCGCCGACCGCATCTCGGCCGCCTGCTGGGCCGCCTCCGCGCCCAGCAGGCACGCCTGGTCCAGTTCGCCGAGCCCGAGGCGGCCCGTGGCGAGCACCACCCGGCAGAAGAGCCGGCTGCGCGCGAGGGCGGGGGCGCGCAGTTGGAGGGAGCGTTCGGCGTGCTGGACGGCCGCGCGGTACTGCTGGAGGTCGCGGTAGCAGTGCCCGAACTCGTCGGCGAGCTGTGCCTCGTCGAAGTGCCGGCCCCAGTGCGGGACGTCGTCGCCGGGGCGTGAGGTCTCCAGGGCCCGTTCCGCCCGTACGAGGGACGCGGTGCAGGCCCGTACCTCGCCGAGGACGGCGTGTCCGCGCGCCTCGACGGCGTGCAGCAGGGCCTGGACGACCGGGGGCGCGGAGGAGCCGACGCCCTGCTGGGCGACGCGGGCGAGCTGGACGGCCTCGCGGCCGTGGCCGAGGTAGACGGCCTGGCGGCTCATGGTGATCAGGACGTACGAGCCGTAGGCGCGGTCCCCGGCCGCCTGGGCGAGGCGCAGCGCCTGGACGAAGTACCGCTGGGCGAGGCCGTGCGCGGCGATGTCGTACGAGGTCCAGCCCGCGAGCCGGGTGAGGTCGGCGGCGGCGGCGAAGAGGCGGCGCCCGGTGACCTCCCCGTACAGTCCGCGCAGTATCGGCTCGACCTCGTGCTCCAGGTACCTGACGAGGGCCTGGCGGGCGTGGCCGCCGCCGTACGCCTGGTCGAGCGCGCGGAACAGCTCGCCGACCGACCGCAGCGCGGCGATGTCCCCGCCGCTGACGCGCTGGCCGGCGGTGCGTTCGGTGCGCTGGCGGGGGACGGCGGCGGGGCGGCCCTGGACGGGGACGCGGGGCGGGCCCTCGCGGGCGGCGGGGTCCCGCGATCCGCGGGTGCCCTGCTCGTACGGGGAGGGCGTCCCAGTGGCGAGGTCGGGGTGGCCGACCCGTTCGTCGGCGCGGCCGATCAGCCAGTCGCGGCTGGGGACGACCAGTCCGGCCGGGGTGAACGCGATCTTGCGCAGCTCGGCGTGGCTGCCGGAGTCCTTGCGCCAGAGCCCGCCGACGATGTCGACGGCCTCTTCGGGCGTGGCGGCGAATTCGAGCCCGGCGTAGACCGGCGCGCACGCGTCGAGCCCGAGATCCTGGGCCGAGAGCCGGCGTCCGAGGCGGCGGGTGAAGACCTCGGCGATCAGCGCGGGGGTGGTGCCGCGCGGCTGCTGCCCGCGTAACCAGCGGGTCACCGACGTCTTGTCGTACCGCAGGTCGAGGCCGTGTTCGAGGCCGAGCTGGTCCACGCGCCGGGCGAGCCCGGCGTTGGAGAACCCGGCTTCCGCGATGAGCGCGGCGAGCTGGCGGTTGGGGATGCGCTGGGGTGGTCGTTCCGACATCAGCTGTAGGGTCTCCTGCCTTCCGGGCCCCGGAGCAGCCCTCATGGAACGGCGTGAATTTAGCGGCACCGGGGGTCCGTACCGCCGCCTTCGTCCTACATTCATCCGATCGTGTGAGGATTCACGGTACGGCTGACGCAAGCGCGTGCGGCAGGGGCCGAGGGCCTGTGCCGGGGGCAACTGCCAGGCCGGCGGGCGGGAGCCCCTGGGGCCCCGCGCGCCTGCCCGGCGCCCCGGCCCCGCGCCCCCGCCCCGCGCCGCCGTACAGTGGCGAGGGCGTGAGGAACGCGCCATGAAGCTTCTTGAGGAGGCACGGCCGTGAGTGAGCTGCGGTACGTCCATCTGGGGTTCGGCGAGGAATCCGTCGAGTACCGGGAGGCCTGGCAGGAGCAGCGCCGGGTCCACGCGGCCCGCTTCGCGGACGAGCTTCCCGACACCTGTCTGCTGCTGGAGCACCAGTCGGTCTACACCGCGGGGCGGCGCACGGCGGACAGCGAACGGCCGCTCGACGGCACGCCCGTCGTCGACGTCGACCGCGGCGGGAAGATCACCTGGCACGGCCCCGGCCAGCTCGTCGGCTATCCGATCCTCAAGCTGCCGCGCCCGGTCGACGTGATCGCGCACGTCCGGCGGCTGGAGGACGCGCTGATCCGGGTGGCCGCCGAGTTCGGGGTGGAGACGTCCCGGGTGGAGGGCCGCAGCGGGGTGTGGGTGCTCGGCGACCCGGTGGAGGAGCGGCCGGCGCTGGGCGGGCTCACGCTCGACTTCGACCCGCGGCTCCAGGACGACGAGTTCGACCCCCGGCTGAACGGGCCCGAGTACGCGCCGTCCAACGCCGGGCAGCGCCGGGAGGACCGCAAGCTCGCGGCGATCGGGATCCGTATCGCCAAGGGGGTGACGATGCACGGCTTCTCGTTGAACGTGAACCCGGACAACACCTGGTTCGACCGGATCGTGCCGTGCGGCATCCGGGACGCGGGCGTCACCTCGCTCGCGTACGAGCTGGGCCGCGACGTCACGATCGCGGAGGTGCTGCCCTCCGTGGAGAGGCACCTGCGGGACGTCCTGGAGGGCGCGGAGCCGAAGCCGCGCGCGATCGTGCGCGAGCCGGAGCGCGCGACCGCCTGACGGCCGCTCCCCCGGCGTGGGGTCGTACGAGTCCGTGAAGGGGCCGTACGCGACCGTGCGTGGGCCGTACGGGGGAATGCGCCCCCACGGCCCCGGGTTGGCCAGACGTAATGCCGCGCAAACAACGGGCGTAACCTGGTGTTCGCCGAAGAATCGAATGCCGCGCCAGCAGAGAGAGGTGCCGGACGTGTCCGCTGTCGCACCCGACGGACGCAAGATGCTGCGTCTGGAGGTCCGGAACAGCCAGACTCCCATCGAGCGCAAGCCCGAGTGGATCAAGACCCGGGCGAAGATGGGGCCCGAGTACACCAAGATGCAGAGCCTCGTGAAGTCCGAGGGCCTGCACACCGTCTGCCAGGAAGCGGGCTGTCCCAACATCTACGAGTGCTGGGAGGACCGCGAGGCGACCTTCCTCATCGGCGGTGACCAGTGCACGCGGCGTTGCGACTTCTGCCAGATCGACACGGGCAAGCCGCAGGCGCTGGACCGTGACGAGCCGCGCCGCGTGGGTGAGTCCGTCGTCACGATGGACCTGAACTACGCCACGATCACCGGCGTCGCGCGCGACGACCTGGAGGACGGCGGCGCGTGGCTGTACGCGGAGACCGTGCGCCAGATCCACGCGATGACGGCGGCCCGCGAGGCCGGCGGCACGAAGGTCGAGCTGCTCATCCCCGACTTCAACGCCGAGCCCGCGCAGCTGGCCGAGGTCTTCTCGTCCCGCCCCGAGGTGCTCGCGCACAACGTCGAGACGGTGCCGCGGATCTTCAAGCGGATCCGCCCCGGCTTCCGGTACGAGCGCTCCCTCGACGTGATCACGCGGGCCCGCGAGGCCGGTCTCGTCACCAAGTCCAACCTGATCCTGGGCATGGGCGAGGAGCGCGCGGAGGTCAGCGAGGCGCTGCGGGACCTGCACGCGGCGGGGTGCGAGCTGATCACGATCACGCAGTACCTGCGTCCTTCGGTACGGCACCACCCGGTCGAGCGCTGGGTGAAGCCGCACGAGTTCGTGGAGCTGAAGGACGAGGCCGAGGCCATCGGTTTCTCCGGTGTCATGTCGGGGCCGCTGGTGCGTTCGTCGTACCGCGCGGGCCGGCTGTACCAGCAGGCGATGGACCGGCGCGGCGCGGTCGTGGGCAGCCAGGCCGCGGTGTGATCCGGGCACCGCGGGCCCGCCCGATCACGGGCGCCGCGGTGTGAGTCCGGGCACAAGCGATTACCTCCGGGTAGCGCGCCGGCGGAAGCCCGGCGGAACGCGGTCCGTACCCTCCCCGCAGGTCGGGGGCGGCGTGCGGGCCGCGTCCGCGTCCCGGGCCGCCGACGGGGGCGTACACCGGCCCCGTACCCAGGCTTCATGGGCGTTTGACCGGTCGGTCACGCCCTGGTAACACCAGTCGGTGACGCTGGCACTACGCGCCACGGACATGCTCCACGCCGCTCGACGCCGCTCCAGGTTCCAGGCTCGCTCCAGGGGGAATGCCACCATGCAGGTCACGCACATAAGGCCCGTCACCGGATCCGGTGCGGGCACCGGGCCGACAGTGATCCGCCCCAGCGCCGGCCTGCCCGCCGTCGCCCTCCCGTCGGTGGGCACCGCGCTGCGCGTCGTGGAGTCCCTCCTGCTGAGCGGCGGGCAGCGCACGGCCCGCCGTAACGCCTGGACGGCCGTCCAGGAGGACCGCCGCAGGGCCAGGGACCGGGTCGAGGCACAGCATGTGCTGGAGGCGGTGTCGGACCGCACTTCCCGGGCCACGTAAACTCCCGTACATGGCGGCGAAGGAAAACGCAGACTCTGCTGCGAACACCGGGCGACTGAAACAGATCGCCCTTACCTACAAGATGACCCGGCGGGCCGACTCGAAGGTCGGTCTTGTCGTCGCGGGTGTGGGGATCGTCACCTTCGGTGTCTTCCTCGCGGTCGGCTTCTTGATCGACCACCCCATCTACCTGGGCATCCTGGGCTTCATCCTGGCGTTCCTCGCGATGGCGATCGTCTTCGGCCGCCGTGCCGAGCGGGCGGCCTTCGGTCAGATGGAGGGCCAGCCCGGGGCGGCGGCCGCGGTGCTGGAGAACGTCGGGCGCGGATGGACGACGACCCCGGCGGTCGCGATGAACCGCAACCAGGACGTGGTGCACCGGGCGGTCGGCAAGGCCGGCATCGTGCTGGTGGCCGAGGGCAACCCGAACCGGCTGAAGAGCCTGCTGGCCGCCGAGAAGAAGCGGATGGCGCGGATCGTGGTGGACGTGCCGGTGCACGACATCATCGTCGGTGACGGCGAGGGGCAGGTGCCTCTGAAGAAGGTGCGGACGACGCTCCTCAAGCTGCCGCGGGTCCTGGCGGGGCCGCAGGTGACGTCGACGAACGACCGGCTGCGGGCGCTGGGCGACCTGATGAGCAACATGCCGCTGCCGAAGGGTCCGATGCCGAAGGGCATGCGGATGCCGCGGGGCGGAAAGATGCGCTGAGCGCTCTCGCGGTGATGCCGAGCGATACGGCTGGAGGGCGGCCCGGGATCTCCCGGGCCGCCCTCCAGCCGTATCGCGGTTCTGTACGTCCCTGCTGTCCCTACATCCGCACCTGTACGGCGCCGGAGAGGCGGTCGTGGAAGCCGCGGCCGTCCCGGTCCCAGACGAGGGCGGGGACGGCGAGGCAGAGCAGTACGGAGCGGACGAGGGCGCGGGGAAGGGACAGGCGGCCACCGCGCTCGGAGACGACACGGAGGCGGAAGAGGCGCTTCCCGGGCGTGAAGCCGACCGTGCCGACGGTGAGGAGGCTGAGGACCAGGAGGACGCCGAGCGCCCAGTTGCCGGCCTTCGGCCAGTTACCGCCCGCGAGCAGCCCGTATGCGATCAGCATGCACAGCGCCCAGTCGACGAAGATCGCGCCGAACCGGCGGCCGAGCGGGGCGACGGACCCCGGGCCGTGCTCCGGCAGGCCGAGCCGCTCGCCCCGGTAGCCGAAGTCGACACCCATGTTCTCGGCGGCGGCGCGGGGTCCGGAGAGCCAGGATCCGATTACTTGCCTGTTGTCCACCCGTCCACGGTACTGGGCGGGGATTTACCCCCTCTTGACGGGGGTCGGGGAGCCGCCCGCCGCCCCCGTACGCACCGGGCCTGGTTAACTTCTACGAAACAAATGGGTCACGCCGGAGAAATCCCGGAAACCTATGGTCGGGACCAGCGTGTGCCACCGCACTGGCCGCACCACCGAGCGACAAACCCCCGCCCCTCCTCGGGTCGGGAGGAGGAGGAGCTGGATGTTCCAGAACGCCGACGAGGCAAAGAAGTACATCGCGGACAACGACGTCAAGTTTGTCGACGTCCGCTTCTGCGACCTGCCTGGCGTGATGCAGCACTTCACGATCCCGGCACGGGCGTTCGACCCCGCCGAGGAGCTCGCCTTCGACGGTTCGTCGATCCGCGGCTTCCAGGCCATCCACGAGTCGGACATGGCGCTGCGCGCGGACCTGTCCACGGCCCGGGTCGACCCGTTCCGCCGTGACAAGACGGTGAACATCAACTTCTTCATCCACGACCCGATCACGGGCGAGCAGTACAGCCGCGACCCGCGCAACATCGCCAAGAAGGCCGAGGCCTACCTCGCGTCGACCGGCATCGCGGACACCGCGTACTTCGGCCCCGAGGCCGAGTTCTACGTCTTCGACAGCGTGCGCTTCAACACCACGTCGAACGAGAGCTTCTACCACATCGACTCCGAGGCCGGCGCCTGGAACACCGGTTCCACGGAGGACAACCGCGGCTACAAGGTCCGCTACAAGGGTGGTTACTTCCCGGCCCCGCCGGTCGACCACTTCGCCGACCTGCGCGCGGAGATCTCCCTGGAGCTGGAGGCCTCGGGCCTCCAGGTCGAGCGCCAGCACCACGAGGTGGGCACCGCCGGCCAGGCGGAGATCAACTACAAGTTCAACACGCTGCTCGCCGCGGCCGACGACCTGATGCTCTTCAAGTACATCGTGAAGAACGTCGCGTGGCGCAACGGCAAGACCGCGACCTTCATGCCCAAGCCGATCTTCGGTGACAACGGGTCCGGCATGCACGTCCACCAGTCCCTGTGGCAGGGCGGCACGCCGCTGTTCTACGACGAGCAGGGCTACGCGGGCCTGTCGGACACCGCCCGCTACTACATCGGCGGCATCCTCAAGCACGCCCCGTCGCTGCTGGCGTTCACGAACCCGACGGTGAACTCGTACCACCGCCTGGTCCCCGGCTTCGAGGCCCCGGTCAACCTGGTCTACTCGCAGCGCAACCGCTCCGCCGCGATGCGCATCCCGATCACGGGCTCGAACCCGAAGGCCAAGCGCGTCGAGTTCCGCGCCCCGGACCCGTCCTCGAACCCGTACCTGGCGTTCTCGGCCCTCCTCCTCGCGGGCCTCGACGGCGTCAAGAACAAGATCGAGCCGGCCGAGCCGATCGACAAGGACCTGTACGAACTGGCCCCGGAGGAGCACGCGGGCGTCGCCCAGGTCCCCACGTCCCTCCCGGCGGTACTGGACGCCCTGGAGGCGGACAACGAGTACCTCCAGGCGGGCGGCGTCTTCACGTCGGACCTGATCGAGACGTGGATCGACTACAAGCGCACCAAGGAAATCGCCCCGATCCAGCTCCGCCCCCACCCCCACGAGTTCGAGCTGTACTTCGACATCTAGAACCGGGAACCGGCCGCCAGCGGAGATCTCCGGAACCGGGACTTCTTGGTGACAAGATGACCCGGCTATGGGCTCGCGTGATCCGGCCCCGCCCCTCTCTGCCTCAGAGAGCGGCGGGGCCGGTTTCGCTCCCCCGGTTGGTCACCAGAATCCCGCGCGGAACCCTGGGGCCGCATTGAACCTGAGGCACCATCGGTCGGCGTCCTGGCGGCACGGGCGCCGGTCGGGGCATAACACGCCGCGGCCGCGAGGCGCTGACACGACCGCCGGGCCGCCCCCTTCGTGGCACCGTCTCAAGCTCATGTCGTTTCCAGCTCCTCCATCGCGGTCCGTACCAATCCGTCACCTGCCTTGGCCGGTTCTCCACCTGTGGCGAGAGGAAGTACGTACTCGCCGGCCAGTCGCGCCAGATGCAGCGGAAGCGGTCGGGAGAGCGGCTGGTAGTCGTCGTGATAACGCAACTGATGTGTCAGCGTCGCCCATTCGGCAGCGTTGTCGACGCTCTCGCAGCTTCCGTTCCCGCACTCCTCGGAATGAGGGGACCGGCAGCCCAGGACAGTCACTTCGAGTTGTGTCGGGTTCCAGGCAGTCTTGCCCGGGGCTGTGCGGGACCCCTCCGCGGGAACCAGTTTCATGAGTCCCCTCGGCAGGTTCGCCGCCGTGTGCGGTGTGCTGGTAATACTCGAGAAGACTCGGCCCTCAAGGTCGGACGTCCCCCAGACCCCCTCCGCGAAGCCAACCTTTCCCTTGCCGTCGTGTGCGTACCACTCGGCGACTTCGTTCCGGCCGTTCGCATCGCGGAGCACCACGACACGAAGCTCCTCCCCGTAGAGGGAGTGGCGTTGTTGCGGCTCCGTGCCGAATGCCAGGCAGTCACGGACCAAGGCACCGTTGCGCAAGTAGGGCCAGTGCTGGCGCAAGTTTCCAGCGCTGACCAACAGCAAGGTCGGCCGCTCACGCAGCTGAAAGAGCAGCTCACGGATCTGCCGCTCGGTCTGGGCCTGCCATCGAGCGCTCCGCCCGGCAGCGCGAGCACTGTCGGACGCCGAACCGGCAGGCTGCCTCAGGCGGTTGCCCGGGGCGGAACTCTCCTCCGGTTTCGCGGAATCGGCCAGTTGGAGAAGCAGCTGCCGGTACGGCACCCACTCGGCTCGCTCCGCATCCCAGCCATCGACATCGCCGAGCCCGCCGCCACCAGGACGAACCCGCACAGCGATCAGACGCCGTACGGGACACCGCGTCGGCCCCTTCCTCGTGTAGCGCACCATCCACAGCGCCACGTATTGGAGATCACTCGGGATTCCGGCACCCACTCGGTGGGCGGGGGGGCTGACGGCGCCCAGTTGCCGGAAGGCGTCGAGCCACGTCGACCGGGCGCGGTGCTCCACAGCCGCTGTGTCCTCCTGGGGCAGGTTGATGAACTGGCTCGGACGCCCCTGCCGTGCCCATGCGAGGCGGAGCGCGTTCTTGGGATCCGAATCCGGAACGGCGCTGAACCGTCCCTTGTCCGCGATCTCGGCGATGACGAGGCCGATGCCCTCCCACGGTGGGCCGACCTCGCTCAAGACAAGCGCGCACCTCTCCTCGACTGCCTCGGCAAGCCTGACCGAACGACGACGGCCACGATCCTGGGCAACAGTCAGGGCGGCCACGAGCGGCCCAGCCGGACGCGTCCGGACCGTGATGTCGATCCCTTCGTGTCGCCACCGCCAGACCTTCTTCTCCCGATCCGTATTGCTCCCCGGTGGAAGACCGATGAGTCTCGGAAGTTCGGCGAGCAAGGCGTCCCGTGTTTCGGGGGACTGCCAGACCACTTCGACGTCAAGCGACTGACCGCTCAGAGCAACTGCCAGCGCCGTCCGGCGCGCCAGTGACTTTCGTGCCTCCCTGGTGTCCGGTTCATCCTTCTTCACGGTACGCGGCAGCAGTGTCGGTGTGTTACGTCTGGTGACTCGCCTAAGGTCGTCCACTCGGCGGAGTACTGGCCGCAGACCGTCCTCGATCCAGGCGTCAAGCGTCGCTCGCTCCCCCGGCATGAGTCCGGCGCCCACCTCATGAGGCCCCAGGGACGGGTGGTACACAATGCCTGCCGCGACCTCTCCACGTCCTGTGATCCACTTCTCTGGCGAGGCGAACAGCTCAGCAGCGTCCGGGTAGTGGCGGAGGATGTCCAGCTCAGGAAGCAAGGGCGCGGCGCTGCGCCGCCGCCATGCGATCTCACGCTTCCTACGGTCGTATCCGAGTGTGTTGGTCATGAGCCGACGCCTGTGGTCCGCGCTGTCCGGCCATGGAATCGGTACGTCGAGCAGCACCGTCGACCCGTCGAGTTCCCGGGGTCGGATGTCGAGCCGGGTGGCCCATCGTCGAAGCCCCGCGGAGATGTGCACCCGGAACCGCGGTGCGAACGGAACCGTGTGGACGGTGATGTTGAGACGTGCCGAGTAGTACCAGGTCTGCCTTCCGCGCTCGTATCGCTGAGGGGGCCAGGAAATGAGATCCGTCCCTGAAGCCGAGCTCACGACGCGGAACCGAAGGATCGTTCCACGGATTCGGAGGGGGTGCTCTGCCAGGCGAAAGGCGATCTGCTCAGGCAGAAGACTGTAAAGACGCTGTTCGGGCTCGGCAGTCCCCCCGCCGGAGATCAGCGTCTCGGTGAGGTCGATGGTCGTGTTCTCCCATGCCGGGAGTCTTGGGCCCGAGGCGCTCCCCTCAGTTAGGAGTGTCTCTTCCAGATCGTCGTCGTCATCGCCTTCGCCGCCGACGAGCAACCCGCTCGCCCAGGTACCGATGACAGGTGCGAGAACATCTACGGGCACAGCTTCGCGGGCATAGAGCCAGGGCAGCCTGCCATCGCTTCCGGCATGTCGTGCGGTGGCCACCGTGCCCGGCGCGAGTGCCTGTAGAAGGCTGTTCAGCCTGGTGACAGGCAAGCGGCCGGGTCGATCACCGGTTGCGTTGGCCTCCTCGGAGCGTCGAGTGAGCTCGTTGTGCAGATCCTCACCCAGGCGGAGCACCTGAAGGTGCTCCATCCACGGTCCACGGTCCGGATCGGGCTCGTAGGCAAGGCATCGAACAGTGTGGTACACGGGCCCTCCTCTAAGTGGTACGAAAGTCGTCAGGCGCGGACGGCGGCTGTGCGAGGCAGCGGCTGAGCATCCGCCACAGCGGCTCGTACAGGGCCCGGACGATGAAACGATGGTCGGCAGGTTCGTTGTCGTTCACCAGGTAGGGGTCGAGTACGTCCAGGACGCTGTGCAACAGACTGGACCGTGGGGTGTCCGGACGGGGCGGATTCGACGCCCGGTGGGGTGCGAAGGCCGCATCGACGAAGACGACACGCGCCGGCACACCACCGCGTACCAATCGGCCGATGACCTGCCACATCAACACCAGCATGTCCCAGGTCACTTGTTCGCGGTCGTCGCCGAGGCGACTCCACGCCATGGGCCGCTGAAGCAACTCGTGCCAGCGTGACCGCGCCATGCTGCGGACCTCTTCCGCCCCTTCCTCGACAGTGCTGCCCTTGCGCACCCAGGACGCGAAGTCGCCGTTGTCGAGCGCGCGCACGATCCAGTCGTTGACCGCGTGTACCGCCAGAGAGAGGTCATCGGGGTGGGGATTCGGCCGGGCGAGAAAGTAGACTGTGCCGATGGCCGCCTCGGCATCTTCGTTGAGGATGTTGTGCCCTCTTTCCACGGCAAGCAGGGGGGCCACCAAAACGTCCGCCCGGGCATCCTTGAGATGCTCTACATCGCCTCTCCGCAGCGAGCGTGCCCGGTACGCGGAAGGGGCCAGGTCGTCCTCATCGATCTCCTCGTCGTCGGAGATGAGGCAGAGAACCCGGTCTCGCCAACGGGAATTGAGATTGTGCAGGGTGTCCGCCACAAGCCGAGCCTCTACGTAGCTGCCGACCAGCAGCAGGATCTGGTCACGCCCTGGCGGCAGATCGAGCAGTTCCCGTTCGAGAGGACCGCCATCCTCTGCTTCGTTGACCCCCGCCCCCAGCCAACTGGCAATGCGTCGCATCTTTTCGGGGCGTTCCTCAACATCGCTACCGGAAATGCGCAGTCTCTCGTCCCCGTCGTCGATGAACTCGAAACGCATGGTGCTTTCCTCAGCAATGCGTTCGGTCAACCGGGCCGGCGGTTCGATGATCACGCCCACCGGCTCGCGGAGATGGTAGCGACTGGACTTCCCGGCCCAGCTGCTTCCGGACATGAGCAGGAGGTGGGCACCGGGGCGCGCGTCGACCGATGCCAGGTGAGGCAGGGCGCGAAGTAATTCACGGCCGACGCCGCTGCATCGGAAGAACGTCAGCTCTCCGCTCCTGACGCCCCCTTCATCCTTTCCATGCACACGGAACTGAAATCCGAGCACATTACCCATCGGGGCTTCGGGCACCATGGGGCCGTAGTCGAGCGGGCGACGGTACATCTCGTTGTAACCGAGAGAGAGCGCAGACTGAACCCTGGGCCACATGGCGTTGATCATCGCCAGCCGAGGTTCTAGTGCGCTCAGCAGCAGGGTGAATTCGAACCGCTTGACGAGCTCCTTGTACCACTCATCGGGAGTCTCCGGAGGATCCGGAGCCTTTGCGCTACCGCTCTTCTTCCCCCGTTGCCGCTTCTCCTTCTTGCACTCCCATTTCACCCGCTCGCGTTCGTATTCCTCTTGTTTCCCCGCGAGGAACTTCTCGTCGATGCGGAAGATGTCCGTCACTGCCTCCGCCAGGATCTGCCGTGTCGCATCCGGGTTTCCCGTGTGAAGGATTTCATAAAGCAGAGCAGTGAGCCGACCGAACTCGACTTCCGCCGCCCGGGGACGGTCGCCGAGCGGATTGTCGCGGAAGGCGTCGAGGAGCTTGCCCAGTGCTTCCCTTTCCGCGTGCAACGGCACTGCCGAAGTGCCCTCCTCGGGCACCGGGTAGCGTTCATCGAGCAGACCGAGTTGGAGTGTCCAGGCACTGAAGTACCCGACCCTGACCCACTCGCGCAACTTGTCGCTGGCGACCAGCATGGCGTACAGCCGGTCAGTGGCTGTGCCGGCGGTATTGAGGGCGGCGGTGAAGTTCTCCACATCACGCTCGGAGAGCTGGGTACGTCCGCTCGCGGCAAGCTCGCGGATCTTGTGCCTGCTCAGCACATCGATGAAGCCCCGCTCCTCGTCACCGGCGAGGAGCACGGCGGGGGCGAAGACCGTGTCCAGTTGCATCTGCACCCGGTCGGCCTCATCGATGATCACCAGGTCGCTGCGCCGGCAGGCCAGTTCCAGGTAGCGGATGCGCTGGGCGTTCTGCGCCTGCGGCGGCGAAGCGTCGACAAGCCCCGCCGGCGTCGCCACCCAGATCGCGGCCCGGACCAAAGCACGGGAGCCGTGATGCCGCGGGCAAACCGACCAGTACGGACAACTCAGCAAATCCCTCTGCCACTCGGGAGTGCGGGCGCTGCGGGGCTTCGGATCGGCGGGCTTACGCAGACGGGAGCACGGCGCTTCTCCGAAGGCGAGGGGCTCGGCCACCGGGCCGCTGCGCCGGTGCAGGTTCAGTACGCACGATGTCCCGAGAAACGCGAAGGACGGATCGTCGTGGGCAAGGAGTCGGTGTTCGCCGCGTCCGGCCAGACGGCGGTGCAGGCGTTGTGCGTGCTGCTCTCGGTTAGAGGAACCGATGACTGGTGCGGCTGCGCCCTGGGTGTAGAGGTTGTACATCTGGACCAGTTTGAGGACATCGGGTACATCCGACACGACAACTGTCGTGCGCAGCCCTCGCTTCGCCAGATGCACTGCGATGACATCCCGCAGAGTGCTCTTGCCGGCGCCGACGATGCCGAGCAGATGTTGGACCCCGTCCACGGTGAACTCACGGGAGGGGGCGAAGGAGTCGTCCTTCCTCACAGACATGGTGAAGTCCTTCAACCGCTTGAGCCATCGCGGCCTTCGCTGCGGATCCTCTTCCCTGTGCAGGGAGTCCATTTCGGCGGCAGTGCGCTCCAGGTCTCTCATGCGAAAGCGCAGCGGTGCCCCGTCGCCCGCCGGAAGCATGTCGACGTCGTGGGCCGTCAAGGGTCCGGCGGCGACCTCGGGCAGGTCGACCACGGCCATGGACCGGCTGATGGGGAAACCGTGCGGGCCGTGCTGGGCAACGGGACGAGGTCGGCCGGCGAGCGGCGGCGCCACCCGCAGCAACCGGTCGTAACACCGCCAGCGGGAGGCGGCGACGGAGATCTCTTGGCGGGTGGCGGCGCGCCCGGAATCCTGTACGTCGAAACCGCGCAGCAGGGGAGCGTAGCGCTGATACTCCTCAAGCGCCTCCCGCCATGCGCGTCCGCGCCGGAGAGTCCACAGCGAGTAGCGCGCGACTCGCAGCATCTTCTCCCCGTCCGGCGGAAGCCGCACACCGTACGCCTCGGCGAACCCGTACCCGCTGAACAGCACCCAGGCGTGGGCCGCGGGAGTACCCGGCATCAGCTTGCTCTGCAGATGAAGGCCGAGCTCGACCTGGCATAGGCCTTCCAGTTTCGTCCGGGCTGTCTTGAGGCCGAGGTGCGCGGCGAGCTCGCCGACAATGTCCTGTAGGGGTGGTGTGAGGCTACGCATCGTCGCCATCAGCCTTTCCTGTTGTCGGCCCTTGGGGCGAACTGCCGGCGAGGGGAGCGCGGACACAGCGCGCGATGTCGTGGGGATGGGTCAGTCTCACCTGCTGTACGACGTGCCTCGGTAAGGCCGCGAAGAACGCGGCACGGTATTGGCCGCATTCCGCAAAACGCCTCGGAACCGCCACGACCGTCAGATCTGCGGCAAGGGATTCGGCGCACCGGCCCGTACCGGCTGCCAGTAGCGCGGGCTGTATCCGGTTACGGAACTGAAGAATTCGGGTTCCAGGGCCCGCTCCGCTCAGCCGGTAGGCGGCGAGGTCGTCCGTCAGGAGTGTGCATTCGATGCCCGCTCGGTCAAGCTCGGCGAGAGCACTCTCCTCCACTCGATGTGGCAGGGCGAGGAAGGTGCGCAAGGATCGCCGGAGAATCCAGGTCTTCTCCGGTTCGTGGATCACTTCGAATGGCTGGGGGCTCCGGCAGGTCTCCCCTTCGCACCAGGTGTCGTCGCCGCTGAAGGGCGGCCCCTGATCGGGAACTCTCCGGTCACCAAGGAGGGCCGGCAGCCCGCAAGCCGGGCAGCGCAGTAGGTATCCGCCTGCCAGGAAGGACTCCGGGACCGGCTCGTACAAGGTCTTGACCCGAGTCCAGACGTTTCTGTTCCACCCTGTCTCGTACCGCGCTCCTCCGCTTACCATCGGATGGCGCTGGAGGAAACTCCGGCAGGCGCGGTACCTGTCCGTCGAACCGCACCGGGTGGCAAGCTCGTCAAGGAGAGCAAGTGCCTCCCTCTCCGGACCGTCCTCCCTCTCGTAGGAGGCGACTTCGAGACACGTGCGGGTTGGCATCAACCCGACCGGGTGCACGAGCGTCGCATCCGGTGTAACGAGATCGGAGGGCACGCCGAACAGCGGGCTGTCAGCAGACCTGTGGCGGCACCATTCCAGCAGTTCGGCAATGCTCCGCGGGGGTTGCTGGCCAAGTTGCAGACACCGCAGAACGGTGCGGTCGAAGGCAAATTGGGAGATGGCCGGATAGGGCAGTGTGAAGGATCGCAAGTTGCGAAGTTCGGTCAACGAGTAGATGACCGACGCGAGTTCGGCGAACAGCGCGACACCACCCTCGACGTCCAGCCTGGCGTCGGTGCGGCGAGTCCGGCGACGGCCCGGCGTGCCGGTCACTCGGTCACTTCCAGGGAAGCCGCCGAGGTGCACCACTGCGCCACTTCGCAACGCCGGCACGCGCGTCCTGGGGTGGGAGCGTAGTGATCGTCCCCGGACCACCCGGCCACCAGTGCGGTGATGATTCGCCCCGCAGAGGCGCGGGTGGCGGGCGCGAACGGATCGATGATCTCAAGATCCGCGCCATCGGGCCGCAGCACCTCCAGTTCGACCCGTGCCCGCCGCGGCTCTCCTCCCAGGTCGCCCCGTGCCAGCAGCATCACAGCAAGCGCCAGTTGCGGATATCGTTCCAACAACGGCCGCCCGGCCCACGGCGTGGTGGCCGTGGTCTTGGTCTCGCGCCAGACCCACGATGCGTTGTCCCGGTAAAGCAGGTCAGGTACGGCCAGGACCAGGATGTCCGCGGCGGTGTCGTGTCGGACCACTCGGGGCTCGACCCTGACGTCCGTCATGTCGCCGATGCGTTGGAGGGGGCAAACGGCGGCGTGGCGGCGGAGAAGTGTGGCACCGAGATCGCGTTCGGACGCCGGTAGGTCGTAGCCCTCCGGCACCCAGTGCGCTGGGACGTCCACCGTGCAAGGACGTGCGTCGCCACGCCCGTGGCGATCGGCGAGGTAGGTGTGGATGGCCCGTCCTCGTTCGGCCGCGCTCCCCCGTTCGATGGAGTCCGCCGCTGGCAGGTGGAGGCGTCGCATGTGGTCGCGCGCAGGACAGTCCCGGTAGTTGCGGCCGTTGGTGACGGACCAGGTACGGCGCGGCCGGCCCTCGCTCGCGACGCCGAGAAGGCCTGTCGACTTGCGCACCGCAGGGCAGGATGCGAGGAACGGGCAGTCGACACAGACCGGACCCGGTCGGTACTCATGGGTGTCGAGGACGGCGGTGAGCGCGGCCGGTCCGTGCTCCCGATACCGGGCGAGTGCTTCGTCCCTCGTATCGTCGGCGAGGACTCGCGTACGCCCGTCGAGCAGCGCGAACTCGATGATCCGCACGCGCTCGGGCAGAGGCTCCCGAACCCCTTCGGCCAGCACCAGAGCGGCGACAGCGACGAAGGCGGCAGGCGGGGGCTCACTATGTAAGCGGTTTACCGGCAAACGTAGTTCACACACACTGCCGTCGGCCGACCGCAGCCGCCTCCCCCACACAGTGAGGCGGTACTC
Organism: Streptomyces liangshanensis; assembly: GCF_011694815.1. Classification (NCBI taxonomy): domain Bacteria; kingdom Bacillati; phylum Actinomycetota; class Actinomycetes; order Kitasatosporales; family Streptomycetaceae; genus Streptomyces; species Streptomyces liangshanensis. The sequence continues at coordinate 5,785,350 of NZ_CP050177.1, read as the reverse complement.
ACGCGCTCCGCGCTGATCCCTCGTGGTCGGGCGATGCCGGTAGACCCACGGCGACGCGTCGTCGCCAAGCGTGCGGTCGGCGTCGTCGGCGAAGGCGGCGCGGTAGGCAGCGACTGCGTGTTCGGTCCACACGCGCAGCCCTTCGTGGAGCGGCGGGGACGGACGTCCTGGGGGCGTAGAAGGCAAGCCGGCGTGCCCGTCGCACGCGGCCATGAACGGGCCCAGGGGGAAATGCTGTAGCAGTTCCCGACGGTGTGAACCGAGTTGGGCCGGACGACAGCCCCGCGCCTTGAGCGCGTCAGCGGCCGGACAGCGGAACTCCCTCGCCTTGAACATGCTGGCCGCAACTGTGATGACGTCAGAGGTGCACTGCACACCGTCAGGGGGAAACCATGAGTCAATCATCGTCACTCCGATCATCCAAGATGTGGTCTGTGCTCTATCAAGAGGTCGAAGGCCGCCGAGCATGGCGACCGGAAGGAGACAGGTGTGATTGAGGAACTGATGGACATCGAGACCCGCTATAACGTCCAGGGTGAGATCGGGCGCGGTGGTCAGGGACTGCTCTTCGTCGCGATCGAACGCGCCAGTGGCAGGAGAATGGCGGTCAAGGTCCAGCCCCCTTGGCACTCCGAGTCGCACGCTCGATTCATGAGCCTCGGCAGAGAATTGTTCGAAGAGGGAGACAGGAATGAGGAACTGAGTGCGGTTCCCGGTATCCCCGATGTCTTTGCCCGGGGCCTGTATCGGGGACGGCGGTGCATCGTCATGGAATACGTGGACGGTGTCCCCCTCGCCGGCCTTGTGGAGAGCGTGCGCCCCGTCAAGGATCTAGGGACCGTTGCCGCACTCATCGGGCAATTGTGCGAAATCCTTCACGGCGTGCACGCCCTCAATCTCGTACACTGCGATGTGAAGCCGGAGAACGTCATCGTGGAACATGACGGACGGGTCCGCCTGATCGATATGGGCCTGGGTATTGCCATGGGAACAGAGTTCCACTTCTCACGGGGCACCCCAGGCTTCATGGCCCCCGAGCAGTACGACGGGAATCCGAAGGGGAAGGGACTGACCGGTCAGGCGGACATCTTCGGCCTGGGCGTGATGCTCTTGGAAATGACGGTGATGCGCGTGCCGTACGGTGGTACCGAGGAACGGCTACTTGAAGAGCACGCTGTCCTGCCGGCCGACCGCCTCGCGCAGATCCCTTCCCGCATTCGCCCTTTGGCCCTGAGCATGGTCGAGCGCGACAAGGATCTGCGCCCGCCCACGATGAAAGCGGTGTTCGACGCCTTGCGTCCGCTGATCCCGGTGCCCGGTTCGCGACGATCGGCGAAACCACTGCGTCCAGACCCCGTCCAGTACTATCTGGCGAACGCACCCACCCTGTAATCGGACCGCCACACTCCAACGCGCCCCTTCCGTTCCTCACCGTAACCCTTCCAGCCTGGAACGGACTTGCTCGACGTCCGCGGTACCCATACGTTCCCTGAGGGCCAGTACGCGTTCGAGTGCGGCCTCCGCCTCGGCAATTCGGCCGTCCATCACCAAGGCGTCCGCGAAACGACAGAGGACATCGTCCTCGCCGGCCCAGTCGTCAATTCCCTGGTAGACGGCCGCGGACTTGCGGTAGAGATCGAATGCCTCCTCCCGCTCCGCCCGAGAAACATGGATCTTCGCAAGCGTGCAAAGCGTGTTGGCGTACCCCGCCCGATCCGATGTCGACTCGACGACACGCAGAGCTTCCGCACAGATTCTCAGCGCGTCGTCGTACTCGCCGCGGTCGTGGTGAAGTGTTCCCAATCCATTCAAAGCTGCCGCTTCCCCCGCACGATCCGAAAGTTCACGAAAAAGACTGAGAGCCCACTGGAAACATCCCAGAGATCCTCCGTCAACTGCTTCGTTGCCGACCGTGTGCTCAACCTGCTGATTCTTCTTGCGCAGCGCAACACCATAGGCCTGCAAGGAATGCGCAAGACTCAATCGCCCGGCCGCACTTTCGTCATCTTTGCTCAGCGCGATGGAACGACGCAGCGTGCTCTCAGCGAGATTGAACTGCTTGGAGCGCCACTGTGTTCCGGCAATCATTCTGTGAACCATGGCCAGGTCCGGGGCCGATGCGAAGGTTTCTGCGGTATCCACTGCCATCCTGAGCCACTTCATTGCATCGGACAGACGGTTCCTTTGCCATTGATACGCGACTAGGGCCATCGGCAGCATCCACATATGGCGTTCCGACTTCCACTCGTGCGCCAGCTCAATACAGGGCAACGCCGCCGGATATTCCTCGTCGAGGCATGACATGGCTTCTCCACGACTCTCCGGCACGTACACGCCAAATCCTTCCGGTTCACCGATCGGTAGCACACGGCGGGGGTTGAGTACCTTGTCGCAGGACCGAATGCAGTGCAATTGATACTCAAGAATATTGAGAACAGTCTTCTTCTCGAAATCGATCACAGAATCTGAAAGATCCAGTTCCATGCGGTGACGGGAAAAGGATCTCACCAGATCGTGGAGGCGGAACCTTTTTGATTGACATTCGACAAGATTGGCCTCAATTAGCTCTTCCAGGGCTCGGCTGCTGTTCATCTCCGATTCACCCGAGTTGAGGTGCATCACCGCCTCCCAGCGGACGGTCGGCCCCGGATGGACGCTCAATCGCCGTAGGAGAAGCCGTGCCGCAGGGGACAAAAGCCGTGCTGAGCATTGGAGAACCGTCATCACAGAGCGTTCTGAGGGGTGCTCCAGATGGTCGAGCCTGCTGCATTCGTCCTCCATCTCCTGGGCCAACCGAGAAACAGCGCGAACCGGCAGATTCCTCAAACGCCAGGCCAGGATGACGAGCGCGAGGGGAAGCCGTTCACAGAAACGGACGAGGTTAACGAAAGCCTGCTCATGACCTCGACGATCGGAGACCGGGACGTACTGCCAGAGAATCTCCAGCGCCGCCGCCTCCTCCGGAGGCTCGACCGTGCGGAACTCCACTTCCTGAAGGGATTGCAGGCCCGCGAGCTTCTGCCGGCTGGCGACGAGAACCGTACTCAACCCGGTACCGGGAAGAAGGGGGAGGATCTGCTCGGCATTGCGGACATCGTCCAGCACGATGAGCATGGCCCGTTGAGCCACGAGGGACCGAAATGCTCCGCTCTTGGCCTCACAACTACCATTTGACATGAAGGGCGGCAGCGCGGCGAGAAAGGAGTCCAGGACCTCTTCGGTTGTCGCCGGCCGGACATCCGCTCCCGAGAACCCCCGCATGTTGAAGTAGAGTACGCCGTCGGGGAATTTACTCCTCAGCCGCCAGGCGAGGTTCAGCAGAACAGTTGACTTACCCACACCAGGCATGCCGCTGACGGCGATCGACGCGCCTCGCCCAGAAGCCAGACGAGCCTTGACAAGGGATTCGACTTCCTCTAAAAGATCATCCTGCCCTCGCGGAGTCCGCCCTTCCCGGGGCAGCTGGTCGGGCACCGGTTCAAAGGAGCGACGGACCGCTGATACCCTTCCGAGAACAGTGTCCATTGCCCGCCGGAGCTCCTCGTCAGGATCCCCGTTGTTCTTTCGCCACTTTCTCATCATTGTTTTTAGCTCTTGCCTGCTCGACTTGTCACCGGATCGAGCCTTCAGGTAGAAGCGAAAAATCGTCGGGTCGTCCTGCGCTTCGCGAATCCATTTCTGTGTTTCAGCGCGGAGCCATTCGATTTCGCGGATTTGCCAGGCCGTCTCCAGCAGGTCATGCAGGGCGTGCATCCGTTCGTTGATGAGGTTCTCCCTGAGGAGGGCGAAGGGGCGGCCGACGAGCCCGTGCAACGCCTCTGCCCCTGCGGGCCATTCATTGAGCGCCTCCACGAGTCGATCGAAGCGCTTCCGTCCTTGAAGGCCGCGAGCCTCCCGCACTCCTGTGCGAAACCTCAGGACGTCCAGGCTCATCGACTTGACGATCAGCACATAGGTGCCCCGCCCCTCGTTGATCACCGCGCCCTTCCCGAAAACGTCCCGAAGGTCGGACACCAGTCGGTGGACGCGACGACGACCTCCTTCCCTCTTCTCAGGCCACAGCGCCTCGATGATCTGATCTTCCGAACACCGGTATCCCTCCGCCATTACCAACAGGGCGAACAACGCCAGACGCATCGAGCCGCTGAGCGTCCCGCCGCGGCCCTTGGCGTTCACCGGCCCCAGGACACGGCCTTCTAAGACCCCCTCTTCCACGGATCTCCCTCCGTTTTTCGACGCTCTGAGCGGCGTACCCCACAACCAGTGTGCGCAGCTCAGCTGCGGCGTCACACGCGAATGCCCCTTCGCGCCCTCAGACCGGACTCAGCTTCCGCTCAGCTCTGCCCCAGCAACTCACCTCGCGCTGCGGGCACCATGGCCATCAGCCGCTCACGAAAGCCGTGAGACGGCCGAAGAAAGCCAGAAGGGAAAAACCATGACCATCCGCCGTGCCACCAGTAAGCCTCGCCGCAACCGCACCTCCCCGCCGATCGAACCCAACCGCCGACGGCCGGCCGTCACCGACCCTCAGATGACGGAGACCCAGCAGCCGCCGACACCCGACACGCAGGTGCCGACGGCCAACTGAGGCTCGCCCGGCTGGGCCGGGGCAGCCCCAGGCGGGCTGCCCCGGCCCACAACGCGGCAACGGCCGTTGCCGCACGACGTCCCCCTTTCCCGGACTGTCAACCGCAGAGGGGTGTCGCCACTCTCGACCTGCACGTGAGCTCAGGACGACACAGAAGGACAACGCTGAGACACAGGACATGTGTGTCCGTGGTGTCCGCTCGCCCCGGAACGTGACCCCGGTCAATCGACTTCACCGTTGACCAGTACATGCAAAGTCCTTCATCCGAGAGAGGACCTCACATGACGGCCATCCCACCCTCCGGCGCATTCGCCGCGATCAGCCGACACTTCAGCAACGCGCGTTCACACGACGCGGCACTGCTTCAGGTCCCGGAAATCGCCGGGGACAGGAACATCTGGCTGACCTGCGCCGAGGCCTACGCGGCGGTGCACGGCCCGAACACCACACCCGCGCGTTCCTCGGCTGTCTGGCGGTCCGCCGTCAGGGCAGCCCAGGAGAAGGGGAAATACTCCGATTCATCACAGATGCTGCTGCTCTGGCTGGCACTTCCCCACCTCACCGGAGCCGCCCACCGGATCAGCACCCGTCTGCGTGCCCATCGTGCCGACGTCGAATCGGAGATGATGGTGGCGTTCCTGGAGCGTCTGGCATCTGTCGACCCGGAGTCACCTCTGCCGGCGAACGCTCTCATCACCGCCGCGCGCGCGGCCGGATGGCGTTTCGCTCGAGAAGGCTTGCGGGAACGGCCGGTCTCCTACCTGGAGAACCTGGTAGCTCACGGAGACTGCCTGCGCTCCGATACGGAGCCGGACTCCAACAGTGCCCCGGAGACGACGGACATCACGGTCGACCGCCCCGACAGCCCGGACGGCCTTCGAACGAGCCTCAGGTTCTCGGTCCCCACCGAGATGCTGAAGGAGTTGGGCGCAGACCACCAGCACAAGGCCATCCGTCGCCGCCGTAAGAAGTCGATCAAGCGTCCGACCCGTTCGGTTTCCTTGCGCCGTACGAGGCGCCGATGAAGTCCGTCGAGGGCGGGGCGCTCTCGTTCACCGACCTGTTCAATCTGCCCACCGCTGTGGACGTGCGAACGGCGGCTCGCGCCCTGAACATCTCCCCCGCAATGGCGTACCGACTGATCAACCAGAACACTTTCCCCTGCCGGGTCCTGCATGTCGGGGGCATCTACAGAATCGCGACCTGCGAACTCATGCGCTCACTAGGAATCGAGGAAATGCCCGTGTACACAACGGACTCCGACACGGAATCGGATGGTTGACGATGCGTACGCGAGGGCCGTCTCCGACACCTCCCAGTTCTTCGATCGGCAGTTCCCAGAGAACTGAGACGGGACGCCGCTCAAGCACGTGCGGGCGCCTCTCACCCCCAGCGCCCTGACCTAGGTCGCACATGTCCGGAACCGGGCACGCGACAGGCTCGGGCTGCACCGGACACACGTGGATCTCGCGAGGCCGATGGCTCGCCATGATCGATCAGGCCCTCGTCACTCTTCACAAAGAGCGGCGAGGGCCTGATGCTGTCGGCGGCGTCATACATCGCCTTGTTGTCGCGTGGCATGCGGGACCGCCCCTGAAACGTCGTTTCGGTTGGCGAATCAGCGGTAGCCGATCAGGCTGGTGGCGATGGCGGCGGAGGCTAGGAGGTGTTCGGGTTCGCGTTCGTAATGGCGGTGGAGACGACGGCAACCGGCAACCGGCAACCCAGGACGTGGTGCGTTCAATGACCTACTGTGCCGCTCCAGCCGGACCGACGGCGCTGTCAGTGGACCACGTCGAAGACGTTCTTCTGGAGGCCGTTGGGGTAGGCCTCGTGTTCTACGAGCTTGAGGTTCTGGGTGTCCTTGTCCGTGGTGCTGAACAGGCGCTTGCCGGCGCCGAGCAGGAGGGGGAAGACCAGCAGGTGGTAGCGGTCGATCAGGCCGGCGTCCGAGAGGGCCTGGTTGAGGGTGGCGCTGCCGTGGATGATGATCGGGCCGCCGTCGGTTTCCTTCAGGGCGGCCACGTCGTCCAGTGAGCGCAGGATCGTGGTGTCGCCCCAGTTCGTCACCAGGTCGTTGTCGGTGAGGGTGGTGGAGACGACGTACTTCGGCATCACCTTGTACCTGGCGAACTCCTCCATGTCGGGCCAGACCGCGCTGAACGACTCGTAGCTGGTGCGGCCCAGGAGCATCGCGGCGGATTCCTCCTGTTCGCGGCCCTTGATCTCGAACGCCTCGGGGAGGAACTCCACGCTCTTGAAGGTCCAGCCGGAGTTGCGGTAGCCGGGCTCGCCGCCCGGGGCCTCCACGACGCCGTCGAGTGAGACGAAGGCGGTGCTGATCAGGGTGCGCATCTTGTTCTCCTGGTACGTGTTCAGTGGTGGGTCTGTGGGGTCTGTGGGTCTGTGGGGTCTGACTGTTGGTCCTGGGGGAACTCATCGGTCGCTCGAACAGTTTCCGCCCGCGCCGGGGCCCGGGTGCCTTTGCGTCTATCGTTCAGCGGCGGAACAAAAACGGTCTCGGTACGAGGAGCGAATGACGTGAGTGCGAGCGCGGCGCCCGTGCGGTTCGGGCTGGTCGGGACCGGGTGGCGGTCCGAGTTCTTCGTACGGCTCGCCCGCGCGCTGCCCGGCCGGTTGACGGTCGTCGGGGTGGTCAGCCGGTCCGCCGAGCGGGCCGCGGAGGTGGAGGCCGCCTGGGGGGTGCCCGTCCATCGCAGCGTCGAGGCGTTGATGGCGGGGACAGAAGGCTCTGACGTACGGCCGGAGTTCGTCATTCCGTCCGTGCCTTGGGACGCCACCCCCGGCGTGACCAAGGAGCTCGCCGCCCTCGGCGTGCCCGTCCTCGCCGAGACGCCCCCCGCCCCTGACGCCGACGGCCTGCGCGACCTGTGGCGGGCGACCGGGGCAAGCGGGCTCGTACAGGTCGCGGAGCAGTATCCGCTGATGGCGGGGCACGCGGCGCGGCTCCGGCTGGTGCGGGACGGGGTCATCGGCGACGTCACCTCCGTACAGCTGTCCTCCACCCACCTCTACCACGCGGTGTCCCTGATCCGGCACCTGCTGGGGGTCGGCTTCGATCCCGTCACCGTGACGGCCCGGGCCTTCACCGCCCCGCTCGCCGACCCGCTGTCCCGGGACGGCTGGACGGACGACCTGACCCCCCGGGACGCCGAGACCTGCCTGGCCTTCCTCGACTTCGGCGGCGGGCGGGCCGGGTTGTACGACTTCACCGACAACCAGTGGTGGAACCCGCTGCGCGCCCGGCGCATGGTCGTACGCGGCTCGCTGGGCGAGATCGTCGACGATCAGGTGATCCGGATGGCCGATCCCCGTACGCCCGTGGAATCGCCGCTGGTCCGCCGCCTGACCGGGACCGACCTCAATCTGGAGGGGCGGGAGCTGCACCACATCTCCTTCGACGGGCGGGTGGTGTACCGCAACGAGTACGTCGGGGCGCAGCTGTCCGAGGACGACCTCGCCGTTGTCGACCTGTTGTGCCGTACGGGCGCGTGGGTGCGCGGCGAGGGGCCGGAGCCGTACCCCCTCGCCGAAGGGTGTCAGGACCATCTGATCAGCCTGGCGATCCAGGAGTCCGTACGGACCGGGCGCGCCGTCACCACGGAGCGGGAGGCTTGGGCCGGCTGAGGGGCGAGAGGTCTACTCCTCGATCGCTCCGCCCACCGCGCGCAGGTGATCGCGGAAGGTGAGGGAGGGGGTGAGGCGGCGTGCGGCGAGGTACGTGTCGAACCCGACCTGGGAGCGCAGGGAGACGCCCGCGCGGATCCGGTCCGCCTGCCGGTGTTCCGTGTCGCGGATCGTCTCGGCCAGGGTGAGGAGGGCCTCGATGCCGGCGGCGGGCAGGAAGAGGGCGCCGTCCTCGTCGGCGACGACCAGGTCGTCGCGGCCCACGCTCCACTCCCCCACCGTGGCGGAGGTCAGGGCGTCCTCGGGGCGGGGGTCGAGGCGTTGCGGGCCGGTGGGGAGCGCTCCGAGGCTGAAGACCGGGAGGCCGATCGCGAGCAGGTCGGCGGTGTCGCGGTGCAGGCCCCAGATCACGATCCCGGCCAGTCCGGCGATACGGGCCTCCAGGGCCACCAGGTCGCCCACGCAGGCCTCGTCGGACCGGCCGGCGTTGTCGACCACCAGTACGTCGCCGGGGTCGGCCCCCTCGAAGGCCTCCAGGAACACGTCGACGCTGCCGACGTGCCGGGCGGGGACGACCCGGCCGGCCAGGCGTGTGCCGGGTTGCAGGGCGCGCAGGGCGGTGGGGGCGCAGCGCACGGGGATACGGGCGCGGATGCAGGCGTCCGCGAGGTGGGCCGTGGTGAGGGCGGCGAAGCGGCTGCGGAGGGCGTTGAGGGGGGTGTCTGTGGGGGTGAGTGGGGTGGTGGTCGGGGCGGTTGTGTCGGTCGAGGTGGTCGGGGCGGTTGCCACCGGTGTGCCTGACCTGTCGGGCGTGGCGGTTGTGCTGGGGGCTTCTGTGTTCTCTGCTGCGTCTGTCATGTCTGTCATCCTCGCGTGCCGTTATCCCTGTGCGGGGAAGAGTCTGGCACCGGCCGCCGGAATGTGCCCCTTGTCAGTGGGCGCTGGCACCATGACCGCATGAAGATCTACAACTGGCGCCCGTTCCTGGACCGGTGGAGTGCGGATTGGATCGACTCACCTCACGCGGAGGGGCGGGAGGACGCGGCCGAGGAGGTCGTCCGGGACCGGTGGCTCGGGTTCGCGCCGGCCGGGGCGGAGCGCATATCAGGCTTGGAGGAGCGGCTGGGTACGGAGTTGCCGCCGTCGTTCCGGTCCTTCCTCGCGGTCACGGACGGGTGGCGGCCGGCCGGGACCGCCGTCGAGTTGCTGGGGACGGTGGACGGGGTGCACTGGCACAAGGGCGCCGAGCTCCAGGAGTTGTACGAGAGCGGGTTGGACGAGGGGGCGTCCGACGGCGAGGTGCTGCGGGCCGGGATGTGGGGGCGCGCGCTCCAGTTGTCCGTGGCGTCGGACCTCACAGACCTCCTGCTCGACCCGGGTGACGTGAACGCGGACGGGGAGTGGGCCGCGTACCTCTACCGCTCGTGGTCGGGCGAACCGCCGGTCCGTTACGAGTCGTTCCTCGACCTCATGCAGGCGCTTTTCCGGGACTTCCACCGGAGCAGCGCGGTCCCGGAGTTCGTCAACGCGACCACGCGCGAACTCGACGCGGCGGTGGAGGAGGCGCGGGTGGCGTGTCTGGCGGGTGAGGACATCGACGGCCAACTCGACGTGTTCGAGGACGCGGTGGAGCACGGGCGGCCTCGGGCGGGCGGGTTCCGGACCGAGTTGGCGGCCCTGCTGGACGGGCGTCCGGGCGACGCGGGGGCGCGGCTGCTGCCGTACGAACCGGACGGGCCCTTCCGCGTGGCCGTCGACACCGCGCGGGAGCAGGCGCGTTGGGGCGACACGGACGCGGCGTGGCGCACGCTCGCGACGGCGGTGGGTACGTGGGAGCCGCACGGCAACGAGCATGTCGCTCCTGTGGGGCTTCTCGCCGATCCGGTCCTCGGGCCGGTGATCACTCCGGAGCGGGGGCGGTACCTGCTGGAGACGCCGCGTGGGGGCGGGCGGCGGGCGGGTGGCGGGGAGGGTCTCGGGGAGGCCGGTGAGGGCTGGGACGCGCCGGGGCTCGTGTCCCGGGAGGTCGGGCTGACCTGGCTCGCCGATCATGTGGCGCAGCCCGGCGACTACCGGTTCGTGCTGGTCCGGGGCGTGTCGCCGCGGGAGGTGGCGGCGCGGGTCGGGGAGGGGGTGTTGCTGCCGCCGGGCGACGAAGGGGAGTTCCAGCGGCGATCGTTCGGGCCGGACGCGCGACCGATGGTCCGGGTCGGGACGGCCGGGGAGGGGTGGAGTTTCGCCTTCGGTACGGTCCTGGAGCCTTTCAGGTCGGGGCAGTTGGCCGATCCCGGGGAGCGGGCCTCGCGCGGTACGGAGGCTGTCACGGTATGGGTCGAGCGGGGGGACACCGCGGCGGCGCGGCCGGGTGCGTTCTACTTCTCGTACGCCGAGGATGGGCGGCGCGTGTACGGGTTCGCCGTGCGCGGGGACGAGATCGAGGAGTGGGGGGACGTTCCGGAGGCGCTCGATCCCGAGGAGTTGTTCCCGGGGGCGGAGGTGCCGGAGGACGTGGAGGAGGAGTACGTGGAGCACGAGGAGTACGCGGGGCCGGCGCCGGTCGCCCTTGACGTCGACGACGAGTTCGAGGCGCTCGACGCGCTGACGGACTTCTTCGGCGTCGCGCTGCCGCAACTCGCCCTGCGGCGCGGGCGTTTGCACGCGGTGGCGGCGGGGCCGTGGATCGCCGCCCGATGACGGCGAGGCTGCGGCCGGGGCCGATCGGGACGGAACGGCTGAGCCTCGTACCCCTGGCGGTGGAGCACGCGCGGGAGATGGCCGTCGTGCTCGGTGATCCGGCTCTGCACGCGTTCATCGGCGGGGCTCCGTCGACGGAGGCGGAACTTCGGGTGCGCTACGCGCGGATGGTCGGGGGATCTCCGGATCCGGAGGTGGCTTGGTGCAACTGGGTGTTGCGTCTCCGTGCGGAGGAGGCCGGGGGCGCGGGGAGCGCTGAGGGTGTGGAGCGGGTGGGGCGCGCCGGGGGCGGGGAGAGCCTCGGGGACGGGGAGAGCGTCAGGGACGCCGGGGGCGTGCTGGTCGGGACCGTGCAGGCCACGGTTACTTCGGCCGCTCCGGGTAGCGGTCCCGGGCGGGGCGGCGTCGCCGAGATCGCCTGGGTGGTGGGGACGCCGTGGCAGGGCCGGGGGTTCGCCTCCGAGGCCGCGCGGGGGCTCGTACGGTGGCTGGAGGTACGAGGGGTCGGCAGCGTGATCGCGCACATCCACCCGGACCACCACGCGTCGGCCGCGGTGGCCCGCGCGTGCGGCCTGACGCCGACCACCGTGTGGCACGACGGCGAGGTCCGCTGGGAGCGGCGGGTGGGGTGATGGGGGGCGGTCGACCGGGGGGGGGCGGTCCGAGGGCGGTCGGTCGGGGGTGCGTCTCTGCGTCCCCGGCCCGACGAGGAGGGCCGCGCCCTGGGACGCGGGGAGGCGGACGCGGACGCGGAGGCATGGAGAGGGAGGCTCGGACGCGGACTCGGGGCCCGGACGCGGGCCCAGACGCGGGGGACCGAAGGCGCGGGGGCGCGGAGGCGCGGAGGCCGGGACGCGGAGGCCGGGGCCCGGACGCGGACGCGGGGCCCGGACGCGGGCCCCGCGTCCGGGCCGCCCCCTGGTGGTTCAGCTTGCGAACATGCCCGCCGTTGCGTTGATCCACGTCCCGGTGATCGACGCGGCCGCGTCCGAGGCCAGGAACGTTGCCAGGGCCGCGATGTCGGCGATCCGGGGGGAGCGCCTGGTCATGCGCAGGGAGTCGAGGTGCGCCACGATCCCGCTGACGGCCGCCTCGTCCATGGCCGGGGCGCCCGCCGCCGACAGCTTCTCCGGGGTCAGGGAGTCCGCCACCCCCGCGGTCCAGATGCCACAGACCCGGACGCCCGACGGGCCTACCTCCTGCGCCAGTTGGCGGATCAGCGCGTCGATCGCGCCGTCGGCCGCGGCGGTGCCGCCCATCATCGGGCTGCCGTTGGCGGACCCGCTGTTCAGCGACAGGATCACGCCCGACCCCTGCGCGGTCATCCGGCGGGCGGCGGCGCGCGCGGTGAGGAACTGGCAGGCGATCCCCCGTACCACCGGCCGCGTGTAGTCCTCCACGGACATCTCCGTGAGGGGCACCCCCTGGAAGTCCCCGCGCGGGACCAGGTTGACGGAGATGTCGATCCGGCCGGCCCGTTCGGCGACCGACGCGGCGTGCGCCTCGACCGCTTCCTCGTCCTCCGCGTCGAGGACGTCGTACGAGGCGCCGGTCTCGGCGGCGGCCTTCCGGAGCGTGGACTCCGTACGGCCGGCGAGGAACACCCGCGCCCCGGCCTCCGCGTACGCCCGGGCGATGCCGGTGCCCAGCGAACCCGCTCCGCCGTAGATGACCGCGGTCCTGTCCTTCAGCATGGTCTCGTGTCCTTCCGTCGTCCTCGTCCCGGGCGCCGTGCGCGCCCTTCACCCCGTAGGACGCGCGGGAGCGACAAACTCATCGGCCCCGGGGCTCATCGCTCCCGGACTCATCGCTCCCCGGCAGGGTCATCGGCAGCCCGAACGACGCGAACAGGTGCGGCTCGAAGGTCGTGATCTCGGCGATCGCGCCCTCTTCCACCCGCAGCACGTCGATCGTCTGGGCCCGGTGGACGCTGGTGCCCGGCCGCCGTAGGTAACCGGCCACGGCCAGTTGCCCGTTGGCGTGCACGCGCACGTGCTTCCAGTGCCCGGCGTAGGCCGGTGACGCCGGGTCCAGGCTCGGCCGTACGAACCCGAACAGCGCCTCCCTGGTGGTGAACCAGAACGGGTTCGGCGGCATCGTGAGCACCGCGTCCTCCCGTACCAGCGCGACCATCGCGTCGATGTCGGCGCGCGCGGACGCCTCCATGTACCGCTCCAGCAGGGCCAGATCATCGGCGGTCGGCTCGGCCGCCGACCAGTCCTCGCGCCGCCCCGGCAGCGCGGCCCGCAGCGCGGACCGGCCACGCTGGACCGCGCTGTTCGCCGACGCCAGGCTCGAACCCAGCAGGTCGGCCGTCTCCTGGGCGGACCATCCGGCGACGTCGCGCAGGATCACCGCGGCGCGCTGGCGCGGGGGGAGCCGCTGGATCGCCGTCAGGAAGAGCAGCTCCATGGTCTCGCTCGCCACGGCCCGGACGTCCGGGTCGTGCTGCGGGGCGGGTACGTCGGGCAGTTGGTCGTCGGGGAACGGCTGGAGCCACGGCAGCCGGGGCGGGGGCGGTCCGTCGCCGGACTCCATGCCCGGGACCGGTTCGTACGTCGTCGGGCTCCGGTGGTGCTTGCGGAGGAAGTCGAGGCACACGTGGGTGGCGATCTTGTAGAGCCAGGCGCGGGGGTGCTCGATCGCGCCGGTCGTCTCCCAGGCGCGCCAGGCCCGCAGGAACGCCTCCTGGGTCAGGTCCTCCGCCTCGTCGTACGACCCGAGCAGCCGGTAGCAGTGGGCGCGCAGCTCACGCCGGTACTCCTCGGTGAGGGCGGCGAAGGCGTCCTCGTCGCGGGGCGGATTCGTCACGCCGGGTGCTGTGACGTTTCGGGCCGGTGTGACGGCCGGCTCCGTGGCGGGTGATTCCGTAACACCCGGCTCCGTGACGACCGGCTCCGTGACGACCCGCTCCCCCGCCAGCCGTGCCAGCCGCCGCAGCCGGGCGAACTGCGCCGACACCGCCTCCACGTCCGCCCGGAAGGCGGGCGCGGGGGCCAGGCGCAGCCGGCGCAGCCGCCCGCCGATCCCGGCGATCAGCTCCTCGACCGGCGGCCCGTCCGGCTGCCTGCGCTCGCGGTACGCGCGTTGGCGGCACGCCTGTGAGCAGTACGACGCGGCCCTCCCGGGCCGCCCACCCGTCTCGATCGGCCGGCCGCACGTCCGGCACTTCGCTGTCCCCGTGGTCACGCTTCCACGGTAGTGCGGGGGCCCGAACGCCGAACCCGGAACGCCGGACGCCGGAACGATCCCGTACGCCCGGCGCCCGGCCCCCCGCGCTCTAGCTGATCAGCGCGCGCACCATCCGGCACGTCGTGTCGGACGGCGGGTGGATGCCGATCCTGGCCGCCGTACTCCTTATCCTGCGGTTGCCGGCGTTCGCCGGGTGGTACACGCCCGAGTCCAGCAGGGCGATGGCGAGGCGCATGGCCTTCAGCCGGCGGTTGTGCGTCTCGTACCACTCACGCGGCTGTCCCGCGGGCAGTGGCTTGCGCTCGGGCTTCGGCTGGATCCGGATCGTTTTCGTGGTGATTGTCGTGACTGTGGCAACGGCCATCGGCGACCTCCCGGCACGGTGGTGGAACCCTCACGAACTCCCTCCATTCTACTGCCCCCCACTGACAATCGGGCCTGGCCAGAGGCTGTTTGGCGACAGGAGTACAGCGCGGTGCCGAGAGTGGCGAAAGAGGCGGGAACGCCCCCGGCGGGCGGCGCGCCGCGCTCATGCCGGAGGCGCCGGACAGGTATCCGGCGCGGGCCGTATCGTCCCGCTCCCGGTCGACGAAGTGAGCGGGGCGCGAGCGGGCCGAGCGGGCGCGGGGGTGACACGTGAAAGGCGAACCCCGTTGCGGAAAAGGGAAGTTGATGTCCCGCCGATTGAGTGGAACGCCCAGCTCACCCGTATCCCAGGGCACACGGAACCCCAGCCGGCCCGCCTGCGCGCGGCCGGGAACAGGAGCCCCACACGTGTCCCGCAAGAAGACGCTCAGCCGCAAGAAGAAGATCTCCCTGCTCGTCGGGGCGGCCGCCCTGGTCGGCGGTACGGCGGTGGTGATGACCGGTACGAGCCAGGCGTCCGTCGCCTGTGACGGGTTCGCGACGGCCCTCGGCAACAACGAGGCGTTCATCGCCGGGCAGCGCTCCGCGCCGGACGCGCAGTCCGAGGCGCGCATCGCCAACCGGGTGGCGGTCATCGAGCAGATCAAGGTGCAGCAGAAGGCGTCCGGTTGCCGGGTCGGCGAGGGCGGCAAGGGTGTGGTCGCCGGTGGGGCGGTCCAGGCGCCCCCGGCCGTGAAGACGCCGCCGGTCAAGGCCCCGCCGGCCAAGACCCCGCCGGTGAAGGCGCCGCCCGCCGCGGGTGGTGCCGGCAACGGCGCCGGGCAGGTGGTGTGCCCCGGCTCGACCGTCACCCTCTTCAACGAGGAGGGCGCACCGGGCGCGTCCAGCGGTCAGTTCCCGATCGGGACGACACTGCGGGTGACCAACCTCGACAACTCCAAGTCCACGACGGTGAAGGTCACTTCGACGTCGGCGAGCTGCGTGCTGCTGAACAACGCGGCCTTCGAGCAGGTCCGCGAGCCGGGCAAGTTCCTGATCCGCAAGGCCCGGATCGAGCGCGTCGGCTGAGGACACGAGCGGTACAGGTACGGGTTCGCCGACGCGGCCCCCGTACCCGTACCCGTACCCCTCCCCGCTACTTCCCCGCGGCCGCGGCCGCCACCTGCTTCTCGGCCTCAACCAGGATCTCGGTCAGCCGCAGCCCGAACCGCACGTCGCACGCGTGCGGCAGCCCCGAGCGCACCGACGCCAGCAGCGCGTCGACCGCCGCCGTGAAGGAGCCGATCGGGTCGCCCCACTCCTCGGGCAGCGACACGACGCCGTGCTCGCCGTGCGCGACGAACCCCGTGCGCGCCCCCTTGGACGGCGCGCTCAGGCTGAGCGCGGCGGTGCTCGTCGCCCCGGAGTTGTGCCGCAGGACGAGGTGGGTGAGGTCCGGCTCGCCGCGTACGGCCGTCACCTCGGTGACGTCACCGAGCAGCGGGATCAGCGCGGACAGCGCGTGCGGGCCGACGTCCCACAGCCCGCCCTTCTCCCGCCGCCACGGCGAGGCCGCGAACGGGCTGCTCTCCGCGCTCGGCCCGTACAGCGAGCCGAGCCACTGCGCGTGGGCCGTGAACCAGCCGCCGGTCGCGACCTGGTCGTCGATCCAGGCCGAGGTCACCGGCGAGAAGCGCAGGGTGCAGAAGACCACCGACGCGACGTTCGCGGCCGCGGCGGCGTCCGCCACCGCGCGGGCCCCCTCCACGGTGGTGGCGACCGGTTTGTCCATGATCAGGTGGCAGCCGGCGGCGGCCGCCCGTACCGCCAGCGGCGCCTGTACGTCCGGCGGCAGCGCGAAGGCGATGGCGTCGCTCTCCGCGAAGAGCGCGTCTATCCCGGCCTCGCCGGAGTGCGCGGTGGTGTCATGGGCGGCGGCGAGGGCCGCGGCGGCCTCGGGGCGCCGCCCCCAGACACCGCTGAATTCGAGGCCGGGGTGGGCGGCCAGGGCCGGGGCCTGGGTGCGCTCCGCCCAGGGGCCGGCGCCGAGGAGTCCGATACGTGGTGGCTTGCTCATGGCGCTCAGTGTGCACCGGGGCGGTGGCGGTGACACCGCCAGGGCGGAAATTCCCTGGCCGGGGTGGTGGGGATCGGTGTTACGTTGCACGGGCCGGCCGCGGGCCTCCGGTGCGACTTCCGGGACTTGCCTATGAAGCAAACATTTCGCTGTTCGCGCCTCCATGCCCCGGCCGGCATCCGACGGCACGCACCCGGGGGGGACACCGTGGCGGAGACCTTCGCCGATCTGATCGCGGCCGAGGACGTGCTGCTGTTCGTCAACGCGGCCGTCACGGCGACGGGGCAGCGGGAGTTCCGTTCCGAGGCGCACGCCCAGCGGCTGTCCCTGGACTTCCTGCACGAGTACGTGTGCGTCAACTACCGCCCGCTGTACGCCGCCACGCTGGCGCTCGACATCAACGACCACAACGCGGCGCGGATCGTCGAGACGCTGCTGCGCACCGCCGGGGAGGCGAGCGCGGAGGAGAAGCGGGCGGAGGGGCGGCTGATCGCCCGCAGGCTGGCGATACTGCCGCCGCAGCGGGTCTACCGGCTGTTCCGGGCGCTGCGCGCGGCCCGGGTGAACAACCGGCGGACGCGCGCGATCCTGCGCGACTGGCTGGCCGGGCGGCCGGACCTGGGGCACGACGCGGTGAAGTACCGGCGGGGGCTGAAGACGGCTGCGCGTCACGCGCACCTTCCGCTCGTAACGGGCGGGGCGGGCGCGGCGGGCTCGGCGGGCTCGGCGGGCAAGGGGAACGGGGCCGGCGAGGTGGGTGACTTCCTCTTCGCGCCGGGCCGCCGCACGAAGTACCAGCACCCGCTGCTGGACGCGCACCGCCGCGCCCATTACGAGCAAGGAGCGCTGTACGACCTGCCGTTCACGGTCGCCGAGGGGTTCGCGGCCCGCCACGCCGTGGGCCGCGAGGACCTCGCGGAGCGGCTCGCGCCCCGGATGACCCGGCTGGAGCGGCTGCGGACCCAGCGGTCCACCGGGGTCGGGGCGGACCTGTCCGCCATGCCGCTGACCCGCCTCGCGCTGTACGCCCTGTCGCTGCCCCTGGACGAGCGGGTACGGCGGCGGGCGGAGCTCACGGGCGCGCTGCGGACGGCGGCGCGCCGCACGGCGGGGCCGTACCGGGGGACGTGGGGGCGGGTCGCCGCCGTGCTGGACGACAGCTACTCGTCGTCCGGTTCGGGCGAGAGGCGCCGCCGCCCGCTGGGCACGGCCCTGGCCTGCCACTTCCTGCTGGAGTCGCTGGCGGCGCCGGGCGCGTACACGGCGTGGTGGACGTCGGGGGCCGTGGACGCGCTGCTGGTACGGCCCTGGGGGCCGACGCCGCTCGGGACGCGGATCCTCGACGCCCTGGAGCACGCCCCCGAACGGCTGGTGATCGTCTCGGACGGGTGGGACAACGCGCCTCCGGGGCTGGCGGGTGAGGTGCTGCGGGTGTGGCGGTCGCGGCTCGACCGGGAGGGGCGGACGACCGTGGTTCACCTCAACCCCGTATACGACACGGATGGTTTTGACGTACGGCGGCTCGCACCGAGCGTGCCGACGGCGGGGATCAGGGACGCGGAGGATCTGCCGGCCCTGGTGGAGATCGCGCAGTTCGCGGAGGGGCGTACGGGCATGGCGGAGTTGCGGGAGTACCTGGACCGGCGGGTGGGGCTCTTCGTGGACGACGATCCGTTCTGTTACTTCCCGGGTGAGCCCGGCACCGCGCGGGAGGGGCGATGACCCGGCTCGACCTCACGGGGCTGGAGACCCGCCCCGCGCAGGTGTGGGGCGGCGTCCGGCTGGTCCCGCTGGTGCGCGCCGAGCCGATGCCCGGTCTGCGGCTGCACGCGGAGATCTACGCGGGGCTGGGCGCGGTCGCGGTCGACAAGGGCGTGGAGTACCTGGCGTACGTCCCGCACGGCTTCGTCGCGGACTGGTCCGGGGAGGAGTCGCACCCGGGACCGGACGGCGGACCGGGCGGCGGCCAGGACGGCGGCCGGGGCGACGGACACGGCAACGGCCGCAGGGCGCAGCAACGGGCCTCCTACGGGACGCAGTTGGGTGACGCCCGCCCGGACGCCATGGCCGTTCACCACCACCACCGCATGGTGAAGCGCCGCCGGCCCGGCAAGGGGCTGTCGGGCGGCGCCGCCACGACCCGCTGCCGGTTCCTGCCGCTCCACCTGGCCCTGGAGGGCTATCTGTCGCTGCACTTCGGCGGCCCGTCCGTCGCCTGGGAGGAGTGGTCCCGGCAGGCGGTACGGCAGGGGTTCTCGCCCCGCGAGGAGGAGGCGTACCTCGGGCTCGACGTCCGGGGGCTCACCGACGCGCTGCGGGTCTTCGAGATCCACCCCGGCCAGTGCGGGGTGCTCCTCTACACGGCCGACTCCCTGGCCGCCGCCTTCGTCGTGCCGCATCCGGACGACTACCGGGCGCTGCACCCGAGCCTGCTCCAGGACCTGTACGGCGAACTGGTCCACCAGTACGCCTTCTTCGGCGGCCCGGTCGCGGACTTCGAGGCGCGGATCCCCGACCGGTACGTCACCACGCTCGCCGATCTGCGGGCCCGCGCGGTGGCGCAGGAGCGGCTGTGGGACGAGACCCACCGGGCGGTCCTGGCGAGGGAGTTGCTGACGGAGTCGTACGCCTTCGAGCGGGTGTACCGGATGGGCTCGTACGAGCTGCACCGCTTCCTGCCGCCGTTCTCGCGCGGCCGGCAGGAGCAGCACATCGGTGAGCTGATCACGGACCACAAGGGGCGCACGGCGTACCTCAAGACGTTCCGGCTGTCCGACGCGCAGGTCAGGCGCGGGCATCTGCTGAACGTGCTGGCGGACCACGACTGGGGGTTGGCGGGGGCGGCGGAGGCGCTGGGGACGACGTACGAGGAGCTGGTGCGCCGGATCAAGGCCGCCGGTTTTGGACCGTTGCTGAACGAGCACGTGGTCGCGCGCCGGATCGCGGAAACAAAATAAACCTGAGTAACACGCAGTTCATGAACGGGCAACAACCGGGACATGACAGATTGCGACTCTTCTGGCCACAACTGCTGCACCCGCAAAGGATGAGGCCCCGTGACCTTCAAGGCTGAGTACATCTGGATCGACGGAACCGAGCCGACCGCAAAGCTCCGCTCGAAGACGAAGATCCTGGACGACGGTGCCGAGCTGCCCATCTGGGGCTTCGACGGATCGAGCACCAACCAGGCCGAGGGCCACGCCTCCGACCGGGTGCTCAAGCCGGTGGCCTCCTTCCCGGACCCGATCCGCGGCGGGGACGACGTCCTCGTGATGTGCGAGGTCCTGAACATCGACATGACCCCGCACGAGTCCAACACCCGGGCGCAGCTCACCGAGGTCGCGGAGAAGTTCGCGGGCCAGGAGCCGATCTTCGGCATCGAGCAGGAGTACACCTTCTTCAAGGGCGCGCGCCCGCTGGGCTTCCCCGAGGGCGGCTTCCCGGCCGCGCAGGGCGGCTACTACTGCGGTGTCGGCGCGGACGAGATCTTCGGCCGCGAGATCGTGGAGGCGCACCTGGACAACTGCCTCAAGGCGGGTCTGGGCATCTCCGGCATCAACGCCGAGGTCATGCCGGGCCAGTGGGAGTTCCAGGTGGGCCCGCTGTCGCCGCTGGAGGTCTCGGACCAGCTGTGGCTGGCCCGCTGGCTGCTCTACCGCACCGCCGAGGACTTCAACGTGTCGGCGACGCTCGACCCGAAGCCGGTGAAGGGCGACTGGAACGGCGCGGGCGCGCACACCAACTTCTCGACCAAGGCCATGCGCGAGACGTACGAGGCGATCATCACGGCCGCCGAGTCGCTGGGCGAGGGCTCGAAGCCGCTCGACCACGTCAAGAACTACGGCGCGGGCATCGACGAGCGGCTGACCGGCCTGCACGAGACCGCCCCGTGGAACGAGTACAGCTACGGCGTCTCGGACCGCGGCGCGTCGGTCCGCATCCCGTGGCAGGTCGAGAAGGACGGCAAGGGGTACATCGAGGACCGCCGCCCGAACGCGAACGTCGACCCGTACGTGGTGACGCGGCTCATCGTGGACACCTGCTGCTCGGCGCTGGAGAAGGCCGGACAGGTCTGACCGGACCCGGGAACACGCAGCTGAGGGGCGACCGCCGGGCCGGCGGCCGCCCCTTCGGCGTGCGGCCGGCGACCCGCCTCGCGCCCGGCGTGCGCCCAGTAGCGTGAACTGGGTCTGCTGCGCCGGGCAGCTATCTGCTTCAATGGGTGCATGGCCAGCTTCCAGCACACCGCGACGGGTCGCATCGACCTGGAGCCGTTCTGGCCGTCCCGGCAGCACCACGATTTCGACCGGGTGTGTTGTCGCGCGAAGAACGCGCCGGCCCTCTAAAGCTTCCTTTCTGGCCTTCGGCCGCCGCGCATGACGTACGTCCTCCCCACATGACGACTCCTTCGCGCGAAAGAGCTGACCTCTCATGGCGAACACCCGTTCCTTCTCCGCGGCGACCGCGGCCCCGCTCAACCAGAAGCCTCCCGTTCCCGGCCGCCACCGGCTGCGGGCCGTCGACCGTGACGAGACCGTCCCGGCCGCGTTCCCCGCGGCCGTCACGTCCGGGCAGGCCGTGGACTTCCTGCCGCCGGGCGCGACCTGGCTGCCCGCGCCCCAGCACACCCTGCCGTCCCTGCCCGGCCAGCCGCCGATGGTCGGCTACCTCGTGCTCGTCCCGGCCGACCAGCACGCGGCGGCGCTGGCCGCCTCCGTGCCGTACCTCGCCACGGACCCGGCCGACCGGGCGGGCGCGGCGGCCGCGCCGAGGACCGAGGCCGGCGGCGGTCCGGTGCGGATCGACAGCGTCCAGCGCACGGCGCTCGTGGACGGACAGCAGCTGGACCTGACCTACCTGGAGTTCGAGCTGCTCGCGCACCTGGTGGCGCACCCCCACCGGGTGCACACCCGGGACCAGCTGGTGACGACGGTGTGGGGCTACGGGCACGTGGGGGACGGCAGGACCGTCGACGTGCACGTGGCGCGCCTGCGCCGGAAGCTGGGCGTCGAGCACCGCCACACCATCCAGACCGTACGACGGGTCGGGTACAAGTACGCCCCCTGAGCGGGCGGGCCGGGCGCGGCGCCCCGGCCCCCCGACGCGTGGCACGAGGAGGACGCACCGGCACCTGACGGGCCGGTGCGTCCTTCTGTGCCGCGTGCGTGCCGGTGATCCCTATGTGCCGGTGACCCCTATCGCGCGGCGCGCGCCCGCGCCTTGGCCGTGAGGCCCAGCGCCCCGTCCAGCAGCAGGAACGCAACGAAGCTGATACCCAGCAGCGGGACGAACCAGCCGACCACGGCCGTCACCGCGGCCAGGGGCAGCAGCACCCGCAGGGGGACCTTCCGCCAGGCGCCGCGCGCCATCGGCCGGCCGACGCCCGCCTTCCGCTCCTGAGTGGGCCTGCGCTGCCACCACATGCGGTAGCCCCAGAGGATGATCAGGACCAGGGACAGGGCGAGCGCGGCGAGGGCGAGTTGGTTGACGAGCCCGAGGAAGACCCCCATGTGGGCGTCGATGCCGAAGCGGGTGAGCTGGGCGAGCACGGGGTAGTCCGCGAAGCGCAGCTCGTCGATGACCATGCCGTTGGCCGGGTCGACCGCGACGGAGTCGAGGCGGACGGGGAACTGGGTGTCCGTCTGCGCGACGACGTACCCGTTGCCCGCGGTCGGCAGGGTCACCTGGAGAGGTCCGTCGAGGCCGGCCTGGCGGGCGGCGACCACCGCGAGGTCCATCCCAACGTCCATACCGCCCATGCCCTCCATGCCCGGCATGTCGTCCGTCATCCCCGGCATGTCCTCGTGGCCCTCGTGGCCGCCGCCCGTGGAGCCGGTTCCGCCGTCGAGGGTGGCGGAGACCGACGGGGTGGAGCCGCCCAGCTGGTCCTGGACCTTGCCTATGTTCGCGCCCGCGTACGTCGACCAGGTCAGGCCCGTCGCGGAGAGCAGGACCAGGCCGGTCACGGCCCACAGGCCGAGCGAGCCGTGGAGCGTGAGCGTCCGGCGCCGCCCGGTGGCGCCGCTCTCGGGGAGGAGCAGGGCGCGCTTCGAGGTGCGCCGGCGGCCGAGCCACAGGACCAGCCCGCCGAGCGCCACGACCCAGAGCCAGCTGGCGGCCAGTTCGCTGTAGAGGCGGCCCGGTTCGCCGAGGTGGAGATGGCGGTGCAGCTCGGAAAGCCAGGCGCGCAGCGGGAGGGCGCCCGAGCTGCCGTAGCTCGCGAGCTGGCCCCGTACCTCGGCGGTGTACGGATCGACGAAGACGGCCAGGGACTTGCCCTCGTCGACCTCGGGGGTGGACATCAGGACGCGGGTGGTGGCGCCTTCCTCGGACGAGGGCCGTACGGAGGTCACCTTGCCGTCCGGGTGGGCGGTACGGGCGGCGTTGACCTGGGTCTCCAGCGGGAGGACACGGTCGCCGGCCGGGACGCGCAGCTCGTGGCGGTAGACCACCTTCTCCGCCTGGAAGGACAGCGAGTAGAGGAGCCCGCTGACGGCGGCGACGAGCAGGAACGGCGCGACGAGCACGCCCGCGTAGAAGTGCAGGCGCAGCACGAGGGGGCGCAGCGCACTCCACGCGGAAGCGGAGGTGGTGGGGGCAGAGGTGGCGGGGTCGGTGGTGACGGTGGTGGCGGTCTCCGCGACGGGGTCCGCGTCCTTGAGGGGATCGTCAATGGCCATGACTGTCCTAGGTGTTGGCGTGGGCATGGGGGAAGCGGCCCCGGTGCCGGCCGACGTCAGGCGGTGAGGACGAGCGCGGCTCCCGGGTCCGTGGTGCGAGCGGTGCGCACGACGGGCGGACCACGCCGGGACAGGCTGTGCGCGAGGACCACGCCACGGAAGCGGCGCGGGGCGGGTGCCCCCGGGGTGAGCGGGGCCGGCCGGGGTACGGCGGGCAGCCGCGCCGGGGTGAGGAGCAGTCGCAGCGGTACGAGGGCGAGGGCGCCGAGCGTGCGGGCGAGCCGGAAGAGCGCGGCCTCGCCCCGCGCGAGCCAGAGGGCGCAGACGGCGGCGGCGAGCACGTGTGCGGCGACCATCGCGGCCGGGCCGTCGGTGACCGCGGCCAGCGCGGCGGTCTCGCCCTCACCGCCCGTCCCCATGTCCATGCCGGGGCGCCCGCCCATGCCGAGGCCCATGCCGAGCCCGGCGCGGGCGTCCGCCCCTCCCCCGGCCATGGCGTGCCGGTCGTGCGCGGCCGTGGCCGGTCCGTACGGCAGCACGCCGGCGAAGAGCAGGTGCAGGGTGCCCTGGACGGTGAGCAGTCCGGCCCCGAGGGAGAGGAAGCCGTGGCGCCGGCCGCCCGCGAGCCAGGCGGCGCACCCGGTCGCCCCGAAGGCGGTCCACACCGCCCCGGCCGGGATGTCGTGCCCGGATGTGTACAAATGCCCCAGCGCCGCCAGCGTCACGCACACCGCCGCGAAGAACGCGGCCCGCAGGGCGCGCATCGGCGACCGGGCATCTGTCATGGTCCGCACATGCTGCCATCCCGACCGGGCCGCGCGGCAGGTCCCAAAAGCCGCCGATTCACCCCGCGGCGAACTCTCTTGGCGACGGCGGTGGCCGCGAGGCAGAGTCGGTGCCATGAGACTTCTCCTCCTCGGTGGTACGGAATTCGTCGGACGCGCCGTCGCGGAGGCGGCGGTGGGACGGGGCTGGGAGGTGACCGCGTTCCACCGCGGCCGCCACGAGGCGCCGGAGGGCGTGACGTCCGTGCTGGGCGACCGGACGGACCCGGAGGGACTGGCGGCGCTGTCGGGCGGGGCCTGGGACGCGGTGGTCGACACCTGGTCCGGGGCGCCCTCGGTGGTGGGCGAGGCGGCCAGGGCGCTCAAGGCGAGCGTGGAGCGGTACGTGTACGTCTCCAGCCGGTCGGTGTACGCCTATCCGGGCCCGGCGGGGCTCACGGAGGACGGCCCCCTGGTGGAGGGGGCGTCGGCGGACGCCGGGCCGACCGCCTACCCGCAGGACAAGCTCGGCGGTGAACTGGCGGCGGAGGCCGTCTTCGGCGACCGCGCGGTCCTGGTCCGCGCCGGGCTGATCCTCGGTCCATGGGAGAACATCGGGCGGCTGCCGTGGTGGCTGGGGCGGATCGCCCGGGGCGGTCCCGTGCTCGCCCCGGGGCCGCGCGACAACCCCCTCCAGTACATCGACGCGCGGGACCTGGCCGCGTGGATCGTGGGCGCCGTGGAGCAGGGTCTCGACGGCCCGTACAACCTCGTCTCGCCGTCCGGGCACACCACCATGGGCGGGCTGCTCGACGCCTGCGTCCGGGCCACGGGCTCCGACGCCGAGCTGCGCTGGACCGACCCCGGGCCGATCCTCGCCGCGGGCGTCGAACCGTGGACGGACCTGCCCGTCTGGCTCCCGCCGGGTGAGGCGCACGACTCCATGCACGGGGGCGACGTCAGCAAGGCCCTGGCCACGGGCCTGCGGTGCCGCCCGGTGGAGGAGACGGTGGCGGACACCTGGTCCTGGCTCCGGTCGATCGGCGGCCAGGCCCCCCAGCGCCCGGACCGTCCGACCCTGGGCCTGTCCCCCGAAGCGGAGGCAAGGGTCCTGACCGGCGACGCGTAACAGGGAGCCGCGACGAGGCAACACCCGGAGCCCTGTCGGCCCATGCGGCCCGGGCCCGGGCCGCCCCGCCTCCGCCCGCCCTGCGCGGCGCCCCCTCAGGCCGGAGGCCGTACCGCGCCGGACAGCTCCGGGACCTGGCCCGATATCGCGGTCGCCGCCGCCAGCGCGCCCCTCAGGGACGTCACCCCCCGCCACCAGGGTCCCCGCTCCCCCTCCCCATCCGCCCACAGCTCGCGCAGCTCGGAGTCCTCCGCGAGGACGCGGTCCAGGGCCCGGACCGCGAGGTCCCTCAACTCCTCCGGGAAGGACGGCAGGGGCTCGTCGGGGCCGTACACCGTCTCCACGGGCGGGCCGCCCGGGCACTGCGCGGCCACCAGCGCCGCCGCCGCGACGGCCACGGCCCCGTCGCTCTCCTCCAGGACCGCGCCCCCGCCCGTACCGATCACCCGGGCCAGCGCCCCCCGCACCAGCTCCGTCCGCTCGGCCCCGGCGGCGGCGTCGAGATCACCGGCGAAGTCCGCCGCCGTGTCGTTGTCGAAGTGTCCGGTGTCCCACACGCCCATCGTCCGCCCCTGTTCGCCCGATCCGTCGATGGTCCCGATCGTGCCACCCGCCACTGACAATCGACCCTGACCAGGGACAATCCCGGGGACGACCTCAGGGACGACCGCGGGCGGACGCGGGGCCCGGCCCGGGGGTGGTGCTGGCAACACCCCGGCCCGGGGGGCGAACCGGCTGCCGTCCCGCACCGCGCCGCGGTCAGACTGGGGACCTGCCCGGGGGTCGGGCCGGGGCCGTCCGGCCGCGAAGGAGAGGGACCGTCATGAAAGAAATCGACATACGGGGTGCGATGGTGGCCGCGGGCCGGGGGCTGGCACTCGCGCTCACCGCGATCGTGGGATCCGTCACCCTCTTCGTCCTGACGGTGGTCTCGGTCGCGCTCACGACGGTGGGCATCGGCTTCCTCACCACCCCGTCGGCGCTGGCGGCCGTCAGGGCGCACGCCAACCGCCGCCGCCTGCTGGCCGCGAAGTGGTCGGGGATACGGATCCCGCCGCCGTACGAGCCGCTCCCCGCCGACGTGCGCGGCGGGCTCACCGGCCGCGTCGAGCGCACCGTCCTCCTGCTCAAGAAACGGGCCACCTGGCGTGACCTGCGGTGGCTGCTGGTGGACATGACGGCGGGCTTCGCCGTCGCCGTCGCGGCCACCTGGCTGATCGTCTTCCCGGTGGAGGGGCTCGCCCTGGCCGCCGGCCTGTGGCGGGTGTTCACGGACGACCCGTACTGGTACGCCTTCGTGCCCGTCGACAGCCAGCTGACCGGGCTGTACGCGTTCGCGCTCGGCCTGGTGGTCCTCGCCGCCGGGCTGCGGTACTCCCCCGCGCTCGTCCGGGCCCACTTCACCCTGACCAGGGCGCTGATCGCGCCCACCCAGGAAGAGGAGCTGGCGCGGCGGATCGAGCGGCTCACCGAGTCCCGGCACGACGCGGTCGACACGTCCGCCGCCGAACTGCGCCGGATCGAGCGGGACCTGCACGACGGCGCGCAGGCCAGGCTGGTCGCGGTGGGCATGGACCTCGGCACGGTCGAGGCCCTGATCGAGAAGAACCCCGCCAAGGCCAAGGAGCTGCTCGGCAAGGCGCGGCTGTCGTCCGCGGAGGCCCTGACCGAGCTGCGGGACCTGGTGCGCGGGATCCACCCGCCGGTGCTGGCGGAGCGCGGCCTCGGGGACGCCGTACGGGCCCTGGCGCTGCGGCTGCCGCTGGAGAGCGAGGTCAACGTGGACCTGCCGGGGCGGGCGGAGGCGCCCGTCGAGTCCGCCGCCTACTTCGCGGTGAGCGAGGCGCTGGCGAACGTGGTCAAGCACGCGAACGCCGAGCGGATCTGGGTGGACATCTCGTACGGCGAGGGGATGCTGCGCGTCGCGGTCACCGACAACGGATCGGGCGGGGCGGCGGTCGGGAAGGGGTCCGGGCTGAGCGGCCTGGAGCGGCGACTCGGTACATTCGACGGAGTCCTGGCCGTCAACAGCCCTGTAGGCGGTCCCACCATGGTGACCATGGAGATTCCTTGCGAGTTGTCCTAGCCGAAGATCTCTTCCTGTTGCGCGACGGTCTGGTCCGGATGCTGGAGGCGTTCGACTTCGAGATCCTCGCCGCGGTGGAGACGGGGCCCGAACTCACCAAGGCCCTGGCGGAATTGGAGCCGGACGTCGCTATCGTCGACGTCCGGCTCCCGCCGTCGCACACGGACGAGGGCCTTCAGTGCGCGCTCGCCGCCCGCCGGGCCCGCCCCGGCCTGCCGGTCCTCGTCCTGTCGCAGCACGTCGAGCAGTTGTACGCGCGCGAACTGCTCGCGGACGGCACCGGCGGGGTCGGTTACCTGCTCAAGGACCGGGTCTTCGACGCGGAGCAGTTCATCGACGCGGTACGCCGGGTGGCCGGCGGCGGCACGGCGATGGATCCGCAGGTGATCCAGCAACTGCTGTCCCGGCGGTCGCAGGACAAACCGATCGCGGCGCTGACCCCGCGCGAGCGGGAGGTCATGGAACTGATGGCGCAGGGCAGGTCCAACGTGGCCATCGCCGGTCAACTGGTCGTCACGGAGCGTGCGGTGGCCAAGCACACGTCCAACATCTTCGCGAAGCTGGGGCTGCCCGTGTCGGACGACGACAACCGGCGGGTCCTGGCCGTCCTCGCCTACCTGGACCGCGGCCGGACGTGAGTGGCCGGACATGAGCGGGCGGACATGAGCGGCCGGACGTGAGCGAGCGGGAACGCGTGGCGGACCGTACAGGGGTCGATCGTGCCGTGATGGGGGGTATCCGCCCGTTTGGCTTCGGAGATTTCCACGAATTCTCGGAACCTCTGAACACTCCCCGAATGCCGTCCGTATGGAACGGAGCGCTTCGCTTCCCCTGCCGCGATTTCCCTGTAACCGGCAACGAAGCTTGAGGAGTTCCATGGCACGCACAGCGAGAAGAAAACGTTCCACCGTGGCAAACCGGGCGATCGCCGCCACGGCTGCCTTGCTCCTGGGCGGGGGTGGGCTGATAGCAGCCAATTTCTACGCATCCGCGGGTGAGGGCTGGTCGAAGGACAAGCAGCCGCCGGCCCAGGCCGAGAATGCCGCGCAGCAGATGTCGACCATCGACTGTCCCGAAGTGGCGAACAGCATCACGGACGTGCCCGAGGCGGCCCGCCCGGCGGTCGACCAGGAGCTGGCCGGGATCGACAGCCAGATCACCGCGGCCTACCAGCAGTTCGCCGATCAGAAGGCCCAGATCGAGCAGGACCCGGCCGTCGCCGACAACGCGATTCTCAATCCGTTGAAGGACAAGCGCCTGGAGAGCCTGAACAAGATCTCCGCGGCGATCACCGGCGCCGGCGGGCAGCAGCCGCAGGGTCTTGAGGCCCTCGCGCCGTGCACCCTGCGCGCGCAGGCGCAGCCCGCGACCGCCTCCCCGGCCCCGTCCGGCGCCGAGAGCGCCCCGGCCGAGGGCCAGGACGCCGGCGCGCAGGGCAACGGGCAGGCCGGCAACGGCCAGGCCGGTGCGAGCGCGCCGCCTGCGGCGGGCCAGGGCGGCAACGGCCCGGACGCCTCGGACTTCGTCAGCATCAGGTCGGTCCGGCCGAACGTGGTGAAGCCGCGCAAGCTGCGCCAGGCGTCCCGGGGTTCGTTCACCACCTCATGCGGGGTGAACAAGAACAAGAAATACAATTCGGACAACGTGATCGTGGCGCCCGGCGTGAGCAACGGCGCGCACCACATGCACGATTATGTCGGCAATCAGGGCAACAACGCCTTCGCCAGTGACGACGCGCTCGCCGCGGCGGCCACGAGCTGCCGTAATCAGGGCGACAAGTCGACCTACTACTGGCCGGTGCTGCGTCTTCAGAACGGCCAGGCCGAGTTCGACGTCAACGCGGACGGCGGCGGCAAGGAAGGAAATGCCGGAAAGATTCAGACGCCCGCCGAGGTGACTCTGAAGTTTGTCGGCAACCCGACCTCCAAGGTCGTCGCGATGCCCCGCTTCCTGCGGATCATCACGGGTGACGCCAAGGCGTTCGTCAACGGAAACGCCAACGCCAACGCGTCGTGGAGTTGCACCGGATTCGAGAACCGCCAGCTCAAGGACAAATACCCGATCTGCCCGCGCGGCAGCAAGGTGGTCCGTACATTCAATTTCCAGAGCTGCTGGGACGGCACGAACACCGACAGTGCGAACCACCGCACCCACGTGGCGTTCGCCGATGCCAACGGCCGTTGCCAGAACGGGTTCAAGGCGATTCCGCAGCTCCAGCAGCGCATCGTCTACCGCGTCCCGCCGGGCCCCGGCTTCGCGGTCGACTCCTTCCCGGAGCAGCTGCACAAGCCGGTGACCGACCACGGTGACTTCATCAACGTGTTCGACACCCGGATCATGAACAAGATGGTGAGCTGCCTCAACGCCGGGACCTCGTGCCGCTGAGGCACGCGTCCCGACGTCGTAGGCGTCACCACGCCGGTCAGCGCATGGACGGCATGTCCTCCATACCGTCCATGCCGGGCATGTCACTCATGTCGTGACCGGACGGATCGGCACTCGTCCCACCACCGTTCTGCGCGTGGTGGGACGAGCCCGTTTCCACCTCCCCGCCCAGCCGGCCGCGCACCGTGGCGACCACGGCCGCCTCGCCGACCACGACCCACTTGCGGCCCACGAGGTACGAACCGCCGTAGTCCTTGGCCTCGTTGATCCACTCGCGCTGGCCGCGGTCGGTGGCGAAGGTCGCCAGGACGTACTTGCCGTCCCCGGTCACGCAGTTGGCCTGCCGCAGCTCGGCGGCGTCCGTCGAGATGTTCGGCTCGCACTTCGCCTTCGCGGCGAGCTGTTCGAGGCTCCCCGTCGCCGCCTTCGGCACCGCGGGGGCCTTGTTGTCGTTCGCGCCGCAGCCCGCCGTCAGGGCCAGGGCCAGGATCGCGACTGCCACGCCTGCTCGTTCCGTACGCATGCGGCCCATGGTGCCCTGTCGAACGCGCCTTCGCGCGGCGGAACGAGGGAATGAACGGAATGAGCGGAATGACTCATTCCGAGGTGGCCGTCCGGGGGCACCACCGGATTCCGAGGTGACCATCGGACCAATCGCTCGTTCTGCTGAACGTGCGCCCACAGGACTCAGCCACCGCCACCGCCCCCGCCACCTCCGCCCCCGGCGGTCCCGTCGACGTCGACCAGGCCGAGGCGGCGCTTGTCGAGCACTACCCCCGTCTCGTACGGATCGCCTATCTCGTCCTCCCCCCGTCGCTCGGCCGCAACCGGCGCGTCCTGACCGCTCACGCCCTCGTGCAGCGCTCGCTGCCCCGCGGCCGTACCGCGGCCGTCGAGGGCGTCCTCCCGGCCCCGCGCCGGGCGGGCGGCGGCTCCGACGGGGCACGCGACCCCGGCTACACGTACGTACGCGCCCGCGTGCTGCGCCAGGCCCTCGACGCGGGCCGCCCCCTCCTGCGCCTCGCGAGGCCCCGCCGCGCCCAGCTCCCGCCGGTGCTCCCGCACGTCTGGGGGCTGCGGCTCTTCCCGCGCTCCGGCGGCGCCGACGAACTCGCCCTCGACCAGCGGCTGTCCGCCCTCTCCGGGCCGGCCAGGGCCGCGTTCGTCCTGCGCGGCCTGGAAGGGCTGGCCGACGCCGACGTACAGCGCGCACTCGCCGCGGCCGGGGCCGAGGACCCGGCGGGGGCGCTCGCCGAGGCCGTCGCCGCCGGGACGCCGGAGAGCGGCACGCTGCTGCGGTCGGCCGAGTTCGACCCCTGCTCGCTCCAGGCCAGGCCCACCGACCTGATGCGCAGGCGCCAGCACGCGAAGGCGGCCCTCGCGGCGACCGCCGCCGTGCTCGTCTGCGGGACCCTGCTCGGGCTGCCGGGCGACGGCTGGGGCCCCGGGAGCGCGGCGGCCCCTTCGTACGCCCGCAACCCCATGGCCCAGTCCGCCCTGGACCCGGCCAAGGTACGCCGGGTCGCCCCCACCTTCTGGGAGACCTCCGCCCGTACCGACTTCTCCGCCTGGCCCACCCGCGGCGCTCTGGCCGGTGACACCGGGCTGCTGCGGCGGGCGTTGGCCGTCTGGGCGCGGCCCGGCCGTACCGTCCAGGTCTCCACCACCCCGGGGACCCCCTCGGGACCGCCCATGGGATCACCGCAGTTGCTGTACGCGGGCCGGGTCGACGCCGCGCGCGTGGTGCTCCTGTACGACGGCCTGCGGGTCGTGCGGTACGCGGAGCCGGCGGACGGCGGCGACGCGGCGGGGCTGGACTTCGCCCGGGTCGACGGCGCGGACGCGGCGGCCTCCGGGGCGCTGGTGGTGGGCCGCTCCGACAGCAACGTCCGCTATCTGACGGCGCCTTGGGTGACCCGTACGTCCGTGCGCGACCTGCGCGACCCCGCCACCCCGGTCAGGCCGCTGGCGCGGGACGCGGACGGGGTGACGGACCCGATGGACAGCCCGGCGACGGCCCGCGACTGCGGCTCCTGGGACACCCTCGACATCCGGGACGGGTCCCACGACCGGCTGCTCACGGACCTCGGCGAGCTGACCCCGGCGCGGCTGACGGCGGGGCCGCCGTCGGCCCCCTCGGACGTGTGGAGCGCGCGGGACCGGGCCGCGTGGGCCAGGACCGCGTGCCTGCTGCCCACGGTCCGCTCGCACGGGGTGCGGTCGGTGAACTCCTGGGCGTTCGCCGGCCAGAAGCTGCCCGAGTCGAACGGCACGGCGGACTGGCTGTGCACCCGCGCGGAGACCTGGCGGGGCACGGGGAGCCGGGTGCTGGCGCAGTTCCAGGCCCCCTCCTCCACCAGGCCCGCGTCGGCGGGGGCGATCGCGGCCCGCGCCGAGGACTCGCTCGCGTGCGGGGCCCGGGGGCCGCGCGAGGTGCTGGCCGGGGTGCTCTGGAAGTCGCGGGCGGGCCACTGGTACGTCCTGGCCGCGGGCAGCGAGGAGTTCAGGTCCCTGGAGGTGTCGGGCGGGGTGAAGGGCACCTCGAAGGGCCGCCTGCTGGCGGTACGGGCCTCGGCGGGCGCGCGGGCTGAGCTGAAGGGGGTCGTGGCGGACGGCACCTCGGTGGGGGCGCTGCGGTGACGCCGGGGGCGCCTCGGTGGCGTGCGGTGCCGCGCTGACGCCAAGGGCTCCGGTGACCCCGGGGCCTTACGGCAGCAGCCAGTCCGCGCCCAGCGCCGACAGCAGGCACGCCGCGAGCAGCCAGGTGCCCAGGCGGGTACGGCCGTTGCGGCTCAGCTCGATCACCACACCGCACAGGACCATCGCCAGCCCGTACACCCCGACCACCAGGACCGACGTGCGCTCCGCCAGCCGTACGGCCAGCAGCACGGCCATCGCCACCAGCAGTGCCGACGCGAGCGTGACCCGCAGGGCCCGCGCCTGACGGGGCGTCAGGCCGGGTGCGGGATCCTCGGCCGGATCCTCCGCCGGGTCTTCGGCCGGGTCCTCAGTCGGATCCTCGGCCGGATCCTCAGCCACAGTGTCGCCAAGAGCCTCGGCGGGTGTCTCTGTCGGCTGGTCCGGGTCAGATGAGGTCATGGACCGGCAGCGTAATCGACACCCCGGGGAGCGTGCCCGTTAGGCTGTTCGTATGACGACCGGGGTGCGCCGCAGGATGGGCGTCGAAGAGCGGAAGCGGCAACTGATCGGTGTCGCGCTGGAACTGTTCAGCCACCGCTCCCCGGAGGACGTCTCCATCGACGAGATTGCCGCCGCGGCGGGGATCTCGCGGCCGCTCGTCTACCACTACTTCCCCGGCAAGCAGAGCCTGTACGAGGCGGCGCTGCGCCGGGCGGCCGAGGACCTGGCGGAGCGGTTCGTCGAGCCGAGGGAAGGGCCGCTCGGGGCCCGGCTGTTGCGGGTGATGGGGCGGTTCTTCGACTTCGTCGACGAGCACGGTCCCGGCTTCTCCGCGCTGATGCGCGGGGGTCCCGCGGTGGGTTCCTCGACGGCGAACGCGATGATCGACGAGGTGCGGCAGGCGGCGTACGAGCAGATCCTCGCGCACCTGGACGTGACGACGCCGCCCGCGCGGCTGCACCTGGTCGTCCGGTCCTGGGTGTCGCTCGCCGAGTCGACGGCGCTGATCTGGCTCGACGGGCGGGTGATCCCGCGCGGGGAGCTGGAGTTGCAGCTCGTGCACGACTTCGCGGCGCTCGCCGCGGTGAGCGCCGCGTACGACGCGGAGATGGCGGAGATCCTGTTGCGGATCGTCGCGGACGAGCCGGCCGAGGGCCCGTTCGGCGACCTGCTCGGCCGGCTCATGGGGCTGGGCACCCGGCTGCCGGGTCAGCGCGTCCCGTGACCCGGCCGGTGGGCCCCTCCCGTACCCCGGCCGCCCGGTCGGTCAGTTCGTCCCGTAGACGACGGTGACCTGGGTGAAGCCGAGGGACCGCAGCAGGCCCTGGAGCATGCTGGTGGTGTTCTTCTCGGCGCGGGAGGCCAGTTCGCTGTCCTTGGCGGCCTCCCCGATGTGCTTGGCGGCCAGTTGGTTCACGGCCCGCTCGCTCGCCGCGTTGTCCGAGAACAGGTCACCGAGCCGGTCCAGCAGCCCGCGCTGCTTGGAGACGGCGTAGGAGCGCTCGGCGTCCAGCGCGGGCTTGCCCAGCTGCGCGTGCGGCAGCCGGATGGTCGCCATGGTGCGTTCCTTGTCGGTCGTGACGTTGCCCTCGCCGATGCCGCTGAAGTCCACGGAGGCGCTGACGGTGCCGGCGCCGACGTAGAGGGTGCGGGTGCCGCGGATCGCGTCGGGCAGGTACTTGGCGTCCTTCTCCAGGTCGACGACGACCTGGAAGTTGCCCGAGGCGGCTTCGTACCGGTCGAGGTCCTGCATGGACTGGAGCAGGGTGGGCCCCGTCCTGTCCTTCGTCTCGCTGCCGAAGACGTCGCCGAAGCCGGGGATCAGGTCCAGCTTGCTCCCGGCGAAGAGCAGGGCCGCGACGGCGACGAGGGTGATGAGCAGCTTGCTCCACCAGGGCAGCCCCGCCGGGCGGGGCTTGCGCTGGCTCTGTTCCGGTTGCACGTCGGTGGACGTCATACCTGACTGATTTCCCGCCAGGGGCGGTTCACACGGGCGCGGCGGAGTCCGTTACAAGGCCACTACGCGAAGACTCCGCCACACCCGTCACGGCGCCCGGTTCAGCAGTTCCTGGCGGCCGTGTGGAGGGCAACGGCCGTGTTGGAGGGGAGCGTTGCGGTGAACTGCCCGGCGTTGTCGACGGTGACCCGCCGGCCGCTCTGCACGTCGCAGTAGCCGCCCGGGGGCAGGGAGGTCTGGAACGTACGGGTCAGCGCGGCGCTTTCGTGGTTGAGGGCCACGTACCCCTTGGCGCCCCGGCCGAAGGCGATCTGGTCGCCGCCGTTGTCCCACCACTGGGTCACCGCCTGACCGCGGGTGGTGTTGCGGAAGGCGACCATCGAGGCGATCTCCCGCCAGGCGTGCTGGCACTTCCAGCCGTCGGTGTAACAGGCCCTGACCGTGCCGCCGTTGGGCGGTCCCGCGTCGCGGTCGGTGAACTCGTAGCCGGAGTTGATGTCG
Source organism: Streptomyces liangshanensis (assembly GCF_011694815.1). Classification (NCBI taxonomy): domain Bacteria; kingdom Bacillati; phylum Actinomycetota; class Actinomycetes; order Kitasatosporales; family Streptomycetaceae; genus Streptomyces; species Streptomyces liangshanensis. Next base: position 5,750,664 of record NZ_CP050177.1, on the reverse strand, counting down.
GGCGAGCCGTAGGGCCAGGCCAGCATGAAGACGTTCGCGAGGGTGTAGTTCGCGCCGTCCTTGTAGCTGAGGGTGTCGCCGCCGCGCTCGGTGTCGTGGTTGTCGACGAAGACGGCCGCCTTGTCGCCCCGCATGAAGGCCCAGCCCTCGCCGTAGTTCTTGAGGTAGGCGAGATTCTCGTGGTGGAACACCTGCTTGAGGCTCCGCGCGTACCGGAACTCCTGTACGTCACCGGTGTTGAGGTACTCGTCGGGCGATATCGCCTCGCCCGCGCCGTAGATGACCTCCTGCTTCCAGTACGCTCCCGGGTCGCTCAGCCGCCGCTTGATGTCGGCGAGGTCGGCGGCCGGCATGTGCTTGGCGGCGTCGATCCGGAAGCCGTCGACGCCCAGCGAGAGCAGGTCGTTCAGGTACGCCGCGATCCGGCCGCGTACGTACGGCTCACCGGTGTCGAGGTCGGCGAGGCCGACCAGTTCGCAGTTCTGGACGTTCGCCCGGTCCTGGTAGTTGTTGATCTGCCCCCGGCAGTCGTCCAGGTCGGCGCCCGAGTAGATGCCGGGGTAGGTGTACTTGGTGTACGGGGAGCCGCCGGTGCCGGTGCCGTCCCCGGCGGCCATGTGGTTGATGACGCTGTCGGCGACGACCTTGACCCCGGCCGCGTGGCAGGTGCCGATCATGGCGGAGAACGCGGCGCGGTCGCCGAGCCGCCCGGCGATCCGGTAGCTGACGGGCTGGTACGAGGTCCACCACTGGCCGCCCTGGATGTGCTCCTGGGGCGGCGAGACCTGCACGTACCCGTATCCGGCGGGGCCGAGGGTGTCGGTGCACGCCTTGGCGACGGACGCGAACGTCCACTCGAAGAGGACGGCGGTGACGTCCTTGGTGCCCGGCGGTACGGCCTGCGCCGTCCCGGTGGGGACGGCGAGGGCGGTGGCGGCCGCCCCGAGGGCGAGCGCGGCGGCGAGGGATCTGCGGACCATGGTTCCTCCTGCACGAGTGGGGTGTGCGGGTGACGGTGGTGCGGCCTCGCGTGGCGTCGCGCTCTGCCCTCAAGGCTCCTTACGGTGTGGTGCGGTTCGGGGGTGCTGCGGGTCGTCGCGTGGTCAGCGTGTCCACCACGCCGTGGTGTCCGGCGGCAGGTCGGTGTGCGTGCCGCCGGGGGTCACCGGGCCGCTCGACAGCAGCAGCTTGCCGGGGACGGGGATCCGTACCGGCTCCTGTGTCGTGTTGACCGTGCAGGCGAAGTCGCCCCGGGTGAAGGCCAGTACGCCCGGGGGCGTGTCCCGCCACGCGACCGAGTCACCGGCCCCGAGGTCCGGGTGCTCGCGCCGGATGGCCAGCGCGGCCCGGTACAGCTCCAGGGTCGAGGAGGGGTCGCCGGTCTGCGCCTCGACGCTCAGCGCGCCCCAGCCCGCCGGCTGCGGCAGCCAGCTGCCCCCGCCGCCGAACCCGTACGAACTGCCCTCGCGGGTCCAGGGGATGGGGACCCGGCAGCCGTCGCGGAAGCCGTCCTGGCCGGCGGCGCGGAAGTACGACGGGTCCTGCCTGGCCTCGTCGGGCAGGTCGGTGACGTCGGGCAGGCCCAGTTCCTCGCCCTGGTAGACGTACGCGGACCCGGGCAGCGCCAGCATCAGCAGCGTCGCCGCGCGGGCCCGCCGCAGGCCGAGCGCGCGGTCGCCGGCCTCGCGTGTCTGGGTGCCCGCGAAGGGCGGTCCGGCGAAGCGGGTGGCGTGCCGGGTGACGTCGTGGTTGGAGAGCACCCAGGTGGCGGGGGCACCGACGGGCCGCATCGCGGCGAGCGAGGCGTCGATGACCTCGCGCAGCGCCGCGCCGTCCCAGGAGGTGGCCAGGTACTGGAAGTTGAAGGCCTGGTGCAGCTCGTCGCGGCGTACGTAGCGGGCGGTGCGCTCCACGGTCCGCGTCCAGGCCTCGGCGACGGCGATGCGCTCACCCGGGTACTCGTCGAGGATCGTGCGCCACTGCCGGTAGATCTCGTGGACGCCGTCCTGGTCGAAGAACGGCGTGATCTCGTTGGCGAGCAGCCGGAGTTGGGCGTCGCCGCCGAGGTCGGGGAGGCCGTCGGCCTTGACCAGCCCGTGGGCCACGTCGATGCGGAAGCCGTCCACGCCCCGGTCGAGCCAGAAGCGCAGGATCGAGCGGAACTCGTCGGCGACGGCCGGGTGGGTCCAGTCGAAGTCGGGCTGTTCGGGGGCGAAGAGGTGGAGGTACCAGTCGCCGGGGGTGCCGTCGGGGTCGGTCGTGCGGGTCCAGGCGGGCCCGCCGAAGACGGACTGCCAGTCGTTGGGCGGGAGTTCGCCGTTCGCGCCCTTGCCGGGGCGGAAGTGGTAGCGGGCCCGCAGCGCGGATCCCGGGCCCTCGCTGAGGGCGCGCCTGAACCAGGCGTGGTCCTCGGACGAGTGGTTGGGCACCAGGTCGACGATGATCCGCAGGCCGAGTCCGTGCGCGTCCCTGATGAGCGCGTCGGCGTCGTGGAGGGTGCCGAACATCGGGTCGATGGCCCGGTAGTCGGCGACGTCGTAGCCCGCGTCGGCCTGCGGGGAGGCGTAGAACGGGCTGAGCCAGACGGCGTCGACGCCGAGGTCCCTGAGGTAGGGGAGCCGGCGGCGTACCCCGTCGAGGTCGCCCATCGCGTCGCCGTTCCCGTCGGCGAAGCTGCGGGGGTAGACCTGGTAGATCACCGCGTCCCGCCACCAGCCCGGGTGGTGGCCCGGGGCGTCGGCGGACGTCGCGGCGGCCGGGCGGGCGGTGGGGGCGGTGAGGTGCTGGGTCATGTGGTTCCTGGGGTGTCTGAGGGGTGCGGTGGTGCCGGCCCCGGCGGGGTCAGCCCTTGACCGCACCGGCGGACATGCCGGTGACGAGATGGCGCTGGGCGAAGAGGAAGACCAGCGCGGCGGGGACGGCGATGAGTACGGACGCGGCGGACATCGGGCCCCACTGGGCGCCGTACTGGTTGACGAACTTCTGGAGGCCGCCGGCGAGGGTGAGGTTCTCGTCGCCGACCATGAAGGCGGAGGCGTAGGCGACCTCGCCCCACGCGGTGATGAAGCAGTAGAAGGCGGTCACCGCGAGCCCCGGCCTGGCGAGCGGCAGGACGAGCCGCCGGAAGGTGCCGAAGGGGGTGAGCCCGTCGACCATGCCGGACTCGTCTATCTCGCGGGGGATGGTGTCGAAGAAGCCCTTCATCATCCAGGCGCAGAACGGGACGGCGATGGTGAGGTACGTGAGCACCAGGCCGACCGGGTCGTTGAGCAGGCCGAGGCCCGCCATGATGTTGTAGATCGGCACGATGAGGACGGCGACCGGGAACATCTGGGTGACGAGCAGGGTCCACATCAGCCCGCGCTTGCCGGGGAAGCGGAAGCGGCTGACGGCGTAGCCGGTGGTGGCGGCGACGAAGACGCCGAGCACGGTGGTGAGTCCCGCGATGAGCACGGAGTTGCCGAACCAGGTCAGGAACGGGGTGTCGCGCAGCAGCCCGGTGTAGTTGTCGAGGGTGGTGTCCCTGAGGAAGTCCGTGGTCGTGGCGTGGGCGGCGGGCTTGAGGGAGGTCAGCAGGACCCACAGCACGGGGAAGACGGCGATCACCGACGCCACGACGAGGGTGGCGTGGAGGGCGACGGACGCGAGCGGCGAACGGCGGTTCCGGTGACCGCCGCCGGTCGCGGAGGTGATCCGCCCGGCTCCGGACGGGGTGGCGGCCGCGGGGTCGGTCGCGGGTGTCGGGGCGGGGTTCGGGCGGCCGGGGTTCGGGCGGCCGGGCTTCGGGGCGGGGTTCGGCGCGGCGAGGGTCACCAGCTGTCTCCCTGGTTCCGGAGGACGCGCCGGTACAGCGCGGCGAAGAGCATCAGCAGGACGAGGATCAGCACGCCCCAGGTGGAGGACTGCGCGTAGTCGCGCGGGCTGATCTCGAAGGAGAACTTGTACGCCTGCGTGACCAGGATCTGGGTGGCCTCGCCGGGTCCGCCGCGCGTCAGCAGGAAGATCACCGGGAACATGTTGAAGGTCCAGATGGTGGAGAGCAGGATCACGGTCGTGCTGACGGGCCGCAGCCCCGGCAGGGTGATGTGGACGAACCGCTGCCAGGCGTCGGCGCCGTCCATCTCGGCCGCCTCGTACAGCTCGCCGGGAAGGGACTGGAGGCCGCCGAGCAGGGCGACCATCATGAACGGCACCCCGAGCCAGATGTTGACGGCGATGACCGAGAACTTGGCCCAGGTGGGGTCGTTGAGCCAGGGCACGGCGTCGATGCCGCCGCCGGCGAGCAGCTTGTTGAGGAGCCCGCGGTCCTCGTTGTAGAGGAAGCGCCAGGCGAAGACGGAGACGAAGCCCGGCACGGCCCAGGGCAGGATCAGCAGCATCCGGTAGAGGGAGCGCCCCGCGATCCGGCGGTTGAGGAGCGTGGCGAGGCCGAGGCCCAGCGCGAAGGTGACGGCGACGCAGGACACCGTCCACACCAGGGTCCAGCCGAGGGTGGAGAGGAACTGATCCCCCGTCAGGGCGGCCCGGTAGTTGTCGAGTCCGACGAACTCGTAGGTGGCGGGTAGGTTGTTGACGCCGATGTGGCGGGCGACGTTGCGTTCGTCGGCGTCGGTGAGCGACAGGTGGACGCCGCGTACCAGCGGATACCCGATGATCACGCCGATGACGGCGACGACCGGGGCGACCATGGCCCACGCGTACCAGTGCGTGGAGACGGCGCGGCGGAGCCCGCCGGAGGGGGTGCCGGGCCCGGGGCGGGGGCCTCGGGCGGTCTTCCCGCCCCGGGTCCCCGCCACCGGCCGGCCGGTCTGGACGGCCATCAGCCGGCCCGCCTTCCTGTTACTTCCAGCCCTTGAGGAGCTTGCGGTACGCGTCGCCGGTGGCGCCGGCGCCCTTCTCCGGGGTGGTCTGGCCGGTGAGGACCTTGGTGTACTCGGTGACGAGCGGCGCGAAGAGGCTGCCGGTCTCCGGGATCCAGGGGCGCTCGACGGCCTTGTCCACGACGGGCTTGAAGAAGCCGACGATCTCGTTGTCCGCGACTCCGGGCCGGGTGTAGACCGAGGTACGGGTGGGCAGCAGGCTCAGCTTCTCCGCGATCCGCGTCTGGCTCGCCGCGGACGTCATGTACTCGGTGAAGGCGTAGGAGGCGTCGAGGTTCCCGGAGCCCGCGTACACGGCGAGGTTGTGGCCGCCCTGCGGGGCGCCCTGGGCGGCGGATCCGGCCGGGACCGGCGCGATGCCCAGGTTGGCCTTGTCGGTGAACTGCGCCCCGGCGTAGGTGTCGGTGACGGCCCACGGGCCGTTGATCATCATGGCGACCCGGCCGTCCTTGAACGCGGCCTGCATGTTCTCCCAGCCGTCGGTGGCGTCGGTCCGGGCCGCGCCCGAGTCGACCAGGTCCTTGACGACGGTCAGGGCCTTGACGCCCGCCGCGTTGTCGACCGTGACGGTCTTGCTGTCGGCGTCCACGAGGTTGCCGCCCTCGCCGTACAGGAACGACAGGAACCAGTACGCGTCGTCGCCGCGCAGGTAGAGCCCCGTCTTCCCGGTCTTCTCCTTGACCGTCTTGGCGGTGGCCTTCAACGCGTCGACGGTCGCGGGGACTTCGACGCCCGCCTCCTTGAAGATCTTCTTGTTGTAGAAGAGGCCCATGGAGTCGATGACCTGCGGCACCGCGTACGTCTTGCCGGCGTAACGCGTGGAGGCGGCGGCCTGCGGCAGGAAGTCCGCGCCGTCCTTGAGCGCCGGGGTGCCGTCGAGCGGCGCGAGGTAGCCCAGGTCGGCGAACTCGGGGGTCCAGGCGACCTCGGAGCGGATGACGTCGGGGGCGCCGGAGTTCGCCTGCGCGGCGTTCTTGAACTTGTTCTGGGCGTCGCCGAAGGGCACGTTGACGTACACGACGTCGACCTTGGGGTGCAGTTTCTCGAAGCCCTCGGCGAGCTCCTCGAAGACCTTGTCCTCGCTGCCGACGGTCGACGTGTCCCACCAGGTGACCTTGCCCGACAGTTCGCCCCCGGCGCTCTTGCCGCCGCCCGACGCGTCGTCACCACCGCAGGCGGTCACCGCGAGAGCCAGGGTCACGGCCAGGGCGGCGGCCGTTATGCCACGTCGCATCCGAACTCCTTCAACTGCCGTACCGCTCCGTTGCGGCTCCGGGTCGGACGTGAAGGTAACAGCGTTGCAAGAAGCCCGAAAGACCTTGCGGAGGATTTCCGCCGGGCGCGCCGATTGTTACAAGTACCCAGGCGTGGTGGGCCCGTACGACCTGACGTGGCACGGAAACCCGGCGCGGACAGGGCAGAAAGGTTTCGCAAGATCTTGCAAGAAGGGTGCCCGCCCGCTCCCCGGCCACCCGGTGGGCAATCCGCTGAACCACCGGTACAGTCCACTCCCATGACCGCACGGCTTGCCGACATCGCAACCCAGGCGGGGGTCAGCGAAGCGACGGTCAGCCGCGTTCTGAACGGCAAGCCCGGGGTTGCGGCGGCCACCCGCGAATCCGTACTCGCCGCACTCGACGTCCTCGGGTACGAACGCCCCGTACGCCTCCGCCGCCGCAGCGCGGGACTGGTCGGCCTGATCACCCCGGAGCTGGAGAACCCGATCTTCCCGGCGCTCGCCCAGGTCATAGGGCAGGCGCTCACCCGTCAGGGTTACACCCCGGTCCTGGCGACCCAGACCCCCGGCGGCTCCACCGAGGACGAGCTGACCGAGATGCTCGTCGAGCGGGACGTCTCCGGCATCATCTTCGTCTCCGGACTGCACGCCGACACGTCGGCGGACATGGGGCGGTACGAGAGGCTCCGCGCCCAGGGGGTGCCGTTCGTCCTGGTGGACGGCTTCTCGCCGAAGGTGCGGGCCCCCTTCATCTCACCCGACGACCGGGCCGCGGTACGGCTCGCCGTGACGCACCTCGTCTCGCTCGGGCACCACCGGATCGGCCTGGCCGTGGGGCCGCAGCGGTTCGTACCGGTGCTGCGCAAGATCGAGGGGTTCCGGACCACGGTCCGCGAGCTGCTCGGCCTGTCGGACGCGGAGACGGACGAGCTCATCCAGCAGTCGCTGTTCACCCTGGAGGGTGGCCAGGCGGCGGCGACCGCGCTGATCGAGCGGGGCTGCACGGCGGTGGTGTGCGCGAGCGACATGATGGCGCTCGGCGCGATCAGGGCCGGGCGGCGCCTGGGCCTGGACGTGCCGCGGGACCTCTCGGTCGTCGGTTTCGACGACTCCCCCCTCATAGCCTTCACGGACCCGCCGCTCACCACGGTCCGCAAGCCGGTGCCGTCGATGGGCCAGGCGGCGGTCCGTACGCTCCTGGAGGAGATCGGGGGCACCCCGGCCCCGCACAGCGAGTTCGTCTTCATGCCGGAACTGGTGGTGCGCGGGTCGACCGCGTCGGGGCCGGGGCGGCGCCCGTAAGGGGTGCGCACGCCGTCCGTACGCCGTCCGAGGTCGTCCTCAGGGCGTAGGGAATGCGGGACCGACCCGACCGGGGGATGATCGGTCGAGGAGTCCGGATCTGGCAGACTCCTGGCATGGGTGAATCGACTGTGGAGGCGCAGGCGGACCGGAAGGCCGGCTCGTCGCCCTTCACCGACGAGGTGGCTGACACGACAGACACAGCGAGGGACACGGAAACCGAACCGGTGGAGAAGCACACGTTCATCCGGCGGCTCCGGACACCCCGCAAGCCCCGCCTCTGGTTCGAAATCCTGCTGATCGCGGTGAGTTACTGGATCTACTCGCTGATCCGCAACGCCGTACCCGAACAGCGGACCAAGGCCCTGCGGAACGCCGACTGGATCTGGCACGCGGAACGCACCCTGGGACTCGGGTTCGAGCGGGCCGTCAACCACGGTGTCAATTCGGTGACCTGGCTCATCGTGGGGATGAACTACTACTACGCGACACTGCACTTCATCATCACCCTCGGGGTGCTGATCTGGCTGTTCCGCAGACATCCCGGCCGGTACGCGGCGGCCCGCCTCGTCCTGCTGGCGACCACCGTCGTGGCCCTCCTCGGTTACTATCTGTTCCCGCTCGCGCCGCCCCGGCTGATGACCAACGGCCACTTCATCGACACCGTCGCCCTGCACCACACCTGGGGCTCGCTGTCCTCGGACAACCTCAAGACCGTGTCGAACCAGTACGCGGCGATGCCGTCGATGCACATCGGGTGGTCGACCTGGTCGGGGCTGACGATCTTCGCCCTGTGCAAGGTCCCGTGGGTGCGGATCCTCGGCCTGCTCTACCCGGTGGTGACCCTGCTGGTGATCGTCTCCACCGCGAACCACTTCTGGCTGGACGCGGTGGGCGGCCTGGTGTGCCTGGCCTTCGGCTTCACCGTCTCGTACCTCTGGTACGGATCGCTGCCGTACAACCTGCCGCGGTACGTGGACGACCCGCATCGCAAGGGGCGGCGGCCGGCGGCTGCCTGAAGCGACGGGGTTCGCGTGACGCTCTGTAGTCACCTCCTAGCGCCCCCGCCTCCTCACGGCCCCGGGGGCCCGCCCCCGCCGCCTCACTCCGCCCCGTAGAACAGCCTCTCCATCACCGCGCGCGCCCGGCGCGTCGTCCTGCGGTAGTCGTCGAGCATGTCCCCGCTGTGGACCTCCTGCGTCTGGCCCCGGGTGGGCCCCGCCCCGTACCCGAGGTAACGCCCCATCGCGCCCAGCTCGCGGCCGTCCGACGGGAAGGTGTCGCCCGGCCTGCCCCGTACGAGCATCACGCCGTTCCTGACCCGCGTCGCCAGCACCCACGCGTCGTCCAGGGTCTGCGCGTCCTCCGCCGACAGCAGCCCCGCCGCCCGCGCCGCCGCCAGTGCCCCGCGGGTCCTGGTGGTCCGCAGCCCCGGCTCCGCCCAGGCGTGCCGCATCTGGAGCAGCTGGATCGTCCACTCGACGTCCGAGAGCCCGCCGCGGCCCAGCTTGGTGTGCAGGGTCGGGTCGGCGCCCCGCGGCATCCGTTCCGTCTCCATCCGCGCCTTGAGGCGGCGGATCTCGCGTACGGCGTCCTCGCCCAGGCCCTCGGGCGGGTAGCGCATCGGGTCGATCAGCTCGACGAACCGGCGGCCGAGGTCCGCGTCGCCCGCCATCGGTTCGGCGCGCAGGAGCGCCTGGCTCTCCCAGACGAGCGACCAGCGCCGGTAGTACGCCGCGTAGGAGGCGAGCGTACGGACCATGGGGCCGCTCTTGCCCTCGGGGCGCAGGTCGGCGTCGATCAGCAACGGCGGTTCGGAGCCGGGGACTTCGAGGAGGCGGCGCATCTCGGCGACCACGGCGTTCGCCGCCTGGGCGGCCTCCTGCTCGCCGACGCCCTCGCGCGGCTCGTGGACGAAGAGGACGTCCGCGTCGGAGCCGTACCCCATCTCGTGGCCGCCGAAGCGGCCCATGCCGATGACGGCGAACCTGGTCGGGAGGGTGTCGCCCCACCGGCCGCGGACGGCGGCGCGCAGGGCGCCGGCGAGGGTGGCGGCGTTGAGGTCGGTGAGGGCGTTGCCGACGCGGTCGACCAGGGCGCCCGGGTCCTCCTCGGCGGGACTGTCCTCCGTACCGTACGAGCCGATGATGTCGGCGGCCGTCGTACGGAACAGCTCCCGGCGGCGCGTCCCGCGCGCCGCCGCGACGGCGCCCTCGGCTGTCTCGGCGCGGCCCACCGCCGCGATGACCTCCTGCTCCAGGTGCGCGCGGCCGTGCGGCACGAGCCCGCCCGGGTCGCCGAGGATCGCGACGGCCTCGGGGGCGCGCAGGAGCAGGTCGGGGGCGAGGCGGCCCGCCGACAGGACCCGGGCGAGGTTCTCGGCCGCCGCGCCCTCGTCGCGCAGGAGCCGCAGGTACCAGGGGGTCTTGCCGAGGGCGTCGGACACCTTGCGGAAGCCGAGGAGGCCGGCGTCCGGGTCGGCGGAGTCGGCGAACCAGCCGAGGAGCACCGGCAGCAGGGTCCGCTGGATCGCCGCCTTGCGGCTCACGCCCGACGACAGCGCCTCCAGGTGGCGCAGGGCGGCCGCCGGGTCCGCGTACCCGAGCGCTTCGAGGCGCTGGCGGGCCGCCTTCGTGCTCAACCGGGTCTCGCCGGGGGCGAGTTGGGCGACGGCGTCGAGCAGCGGCCGGTAGAAGATCTTCTCGTGCAGCCGCCGTACGACCGAAGCGTGCCGTTTCCAGGCCTTGTTGAGCTCGACGACGGGGTCGCCGCGCAGGCCGAGGGAGCGGCCGAGGCGGCGCAGGTCGCCCTCGTCCTCGGGCACGAGGTGGGTGCGGCGCAGCCGGTGGAGCTGGATGCGGTGCTCCATGGAGCGCAGGAAGCGGTAGGCGTCGTCCAGTTGGGCGGCGTCGGCCCGGCCCACGTACCCGCCCGCGGCCAGTGCGCCGAGCGCGTCGAGCGTGGAGCCGCTGCGGAGGGTGGAGTCACTGCGGCCGTGGACCAACTGGAGGAGCTGGACGGCGAATTCGACGTCGCGCAGGCCGCCGGGGCCGAGCTTGAGCTCCCGGTCCAGCTGGGCGGCGGGGATGTTGTCCACGACGCGGCGGCGCATCTTCTGCACGTCGGGGACGAAGTGCTCGCGGTCGGCGGCCTGCCAGACGAGCGGGGAGACGGCGTCGATGTACTCGGCGCCGAGCGGGACGTCCCCGGCGACGGCGCGGGCCTTCAGGAGCGCCTGGAACTCCCAGGTCTTGGCCCAGCGCTGGTAGTAGGCGAGGTGGCTGCTCAGGGTGCGGACGAGGGGGCCGTTGCGGCCCTCGGGGCGGAGGTTGGCGTCGACGGGCCAGATGGCGCCCTCGACGGTGGTCTCGGAGCAGATGCGCATGAGGTGCGAGGCGAGGCGGGTGGCGGCCTGGACGGCCTTGCCCTCGTCGGTGTTGAGGGGGGCGGCCGCGTTGTCGCCCGCGAGGGTGCCGGCGGGGGCCTCGGGGAGGCCGCCGACGAAGATCACGTCCACGTCGGAGATGTAGTTCAGCTCGTGGCCGCCGCACTTGCCCATCGCGATGACCGCGAGCCGGCAGGCGGCGGCGTCCTCGGGCGCGGCGGCGCGGGCGATCGCGAGGGCGGCGCGGAGGGTGGCGGTGGCGAGGTCGGCCAGCTCGGCGGCGGTCTCGGCGACGTCGATGGTGCCGCACACGTCCCTGGCCGCGATGGCCAGGAGGCAGCGGCGGTAGGCGATGCGCAGGGAGACGGGATCGGTGGCGTCGGCGAGGCCGCGTTCGAACTCCGCGACGCCGGGGTGCAGGTCCGCCGACTCGTACGTCACCAGGACGTGCCAGTCGTGGGGGTGCCGGGCGAGGTGGTCGCCGAGCGCCTCGGACGCGCCGAGCACCCCGAGCAGCCGGTCCCGCAGGGGCTTGGCGGTGAGCAGCGTGTCCAGCAGGATCCGCCGCTCCCCCGCGTTGGCCGCCTCGATGAGCCGTACGAGACCGCGCAGCGCCAGGTCCGGGTCGGCGGTGGCGCCTAGCGCGTCGAGGAAGAGCGGGTCGGACCGTACGGTCGCCATCTCCGGGACGTCGAGGAGCCGCTCGGCACCGGACGGATCGGTGAAGCCGTGGCGGAGCAGACGGGTGAAGATACTGCTCCTGCGCCCCGGCATCGTCATGTCACCGTCTCCCGTCCGCGTTCCCGCCAGTGTTTCCGATCAAGCTGAGGGATCGAGCGTAACCGCAGGAGGGGAAGCCGGGACCGGGCGCGTCCGGTGCGGTCGGGAGGAGGCGCGACGACTTCCGGGGAACGGGCGGCCCTCGCCTTCCGTCCCCTCCCCTCCCCTCCCGTCCCCTCCCCTCCCCTTCCATCCGACCGAACCAGGAGCAGACGATGGCCCGAATCGAACCGACCGAACCCCGCACGGAGGAACTGGACACCCGCTACGGCGAGCCGGGGGCGACGGCCACGCCCTGGCGGGAGGCGGTGGCGCTGCTGACGGCCGCGGAGCTGTTCTGGCTGACGACGGTACGGCCCGAGGGCCGCCCGCACGTCACGCCGCTGCTGGCGGTGTGGGCGGACGGCGCGCTGTACTTCTGCACCGGCGCGGAGGAGCGCAAGAGCCGGAACCTCGCGGCGAACCCGGAGGTGGTCCTGACGACCGGCACGAACGCGCTCGCCGGGGGCTGTGACCTGGTGGTCGAGGGCACGGCGGTCCGCGTGACGGACGAGGCGCGGCTGACCGCGCTGGCCGGGGCGTGGGAGGCGAAGTACGGGGCCGACTGGCACTTCGAGGTACGGGACGGCGGCTTCGCGGGCGACCGGGGGAACGTGGCCGTGGTCCACGAGGTCGCGCCGCGCACGGCGTTCGGCTTCGGCAAGGCGCCGTACAGCCAGACGCGCTGGCGCTTCTGACGGGGCGGCCCTCCCCTCCCCTCACTGGAAATCACTGGTCGGCAACGGCCCCCCGATGATGTGCTTCCGAGGTGACAGAACACGCAGCGCCCCCCACGAACCGACCGGCCTCCCCCACCCATCCCTCCGCCCTCGACCGGATCGACCACTACCTGGACGCCCTGCCCCGCCGGGTGGGCCGGGCGGAGGACTTCGGTCCGCTGACTCTGTTCGTACGGGAGGACGGGGGCAGCCCGCTCCAGGCCCGCCCGACGCGGGGCTGGCGGGGCCGACCGGTGACCCCGGCGGATGTCGCGGCCGTCCGGGCGCGCCAGCGCGAACTGGGCCTCCCGGAGAGCTTCGAGTGGGTCCACGAGTCGGCCCCGGACCTGCGCGCGGCGGTGGAGGCGACGGACCTGCCGGTCACACCCCGCCCGCTCCTGGTGCTCCCCGAGAACGCCCCGACACCACCCCTGGCCGACCTCACCCCCGAGGGCGTCGAGATCCTCACGGTGACCCCGGACGCCCCCTGGCTCCCCAGCGCGGTGGCCACCGCCCACCTGGCCTTCGCGAACCTGGGCACCCACGTGGGCGAGGTCGGCCCGGCGGAACTCCCCGAGGCGGAGGAGCACCACGCCACGGCGATCACCCTCATGGCCATGCGCATCCGCGAGGGCCGTACGACCCTGGTCGCGGCGGTGGAGAACGGCATCGCCCTCAGCTCGGGCCTGCTGCCGGGAGTGGTCGACGGCATCACCGAGATCTGCGCCGTGGCCACCCTCCCCACGGCCCGCCGCCGAGGCCTGGCCCTGGCAGTAACCGCAACCCTGATCCAAGAGTCCCGCACCCGCGGCGCCCACACCATCTTCCTGAGCGCCACAGACCCCCAAGTAGCCCGCATCTACACCCGCCTGGGCTTCCACCCCACGGCGACGGCCATGGAAACCTGACCCCCCACCATTTCAAACGCCCAGCAGCGAAAGACGTACGCGGGGAACTGTGGACGGCCTCTACGCGAGGCATGGGCCTACTGGCCTCACGATCAAGAACTGACCTGGAAGATGAGGCAGTTCGAGATTGAGCTGCTAGGGTCTCGCACCATCGAAAGGGGGCTACGTTGTTCGACCCGGCTCTGTTCGTTCTCCAGCCGCGCGCGGTAATGCTAATTGTTGGCATGTTCGCTGCAATATCCGTCTGGGCACTCTCGCGGATAGTCGTCACATTCTTCCTGGACGGCTTTCCGCCACCACTTTCCACGCCCTCCCTCCCGCTCCGTCCCTGACGGCGTGAGGTAGCGCCCCCACCCACCCGTCCCCGCCTGGGGCGGCGGTACCGCCGGGAAATGCCCGGAGGGCCGCTCGGGGGCACGTGAGGGAATCACGTGATCTTTCTGGTTCAGCGCGCGGCTTCGTACGTGCGTGAATTTCGTCAGGAACTGCGTTCCTTCGACCGGGACATGCGCGAGATGCGGGACGAACCCTGGGACATGTCGCGCGTCCCGTCAGCGAACATCGTCAAGGACGCCACGGAGGACGCCCGGAAGGAAAGCAGCGACTGACGAACGCATGTGGCTCCGGCTCCCGCACCAGTCGGTGCGGGAGCCGGAGCCGTTCCAAGATTCGCGCGCCACGCGGTTCGCAGCCCGCGACACTGAGACCGCTGGCGCCAGTGGCATTTCCCCACTGGCCCGGGTCATGGAAGCTCTTACAGGACCGGGAGGTTCTTGCGGAGTTCGAAGGCGGTTACCTCGCTGCGGTATTCCTCCCACTCCTGCTTCTTGTTGCGGAGGAAGAAGTCGAAGACGTGTTCGCCGAGGGTTTCGGCGACCAGTTCGCTGCGTTCCATCAGGGAGATCGCCTCGCCGAGGTTCTGCGGGAGGGGTTCGATGCCCATCGCGCGGCGTTCGGCGTCGGAGAGGGCCCAGACGTCGTCGTCGGCGCCGGCCGGGAGTTCGTAGCCCTCCTCGACGCCCTTGAGGCCCGCCGCGAGGAGGACCGCGTAGGTCAGGTAGGGGTTGGCGCCGGAGTCGATGGAGCGGACCTCGACGCGGGCCGAGCCGGTCTTGCCGGGCTTGTACATCGGGACCCGGATCAGCGCGGAGCGGTTGTTGTGGCCCCAGCAGATGTACGAGGGGGCCTCGCCGCCCGAGCCCGCGGTGCGGGTGGAGCCGCCCCAGATGCGCTTGTACGAGTTGACCCACTGGTTGGTGACGGCCGAGATCTCCGCGGCGTGCTTGAGCAGGCCGGCGATGAAGGAGCGTCCCACCTTGGAGAGTTGGTACTCGGCGCCCGACTCGTAGAACGCGTTGCGGTCGCCCTCGAAGAGGGACAGGTGGGTGTGCATGCCCGAACCGGGGTACTCCGAGAAGGGCTTGGGCATGAACGTCGCGTTGATGCCCTGCTCCAGCGCGACCTGCTTCATCACCAGACGGAACGTCATGATGTTGTCGGCCGTGGACAGCGCGTCCGCGTAACGGAGGTCGATCTCCTGCTGGCCCGGCGCGCCCTCGTGGTGGCTGAACTCCACGGAGATTCCCATGGATTCGAGCATCGTGATCGCCTGGCGGCGGAAGTCCATGCCGACGTTCTGGGGCGTGTGGTCGAAGTAGCCGGAGTTGTCGGCGGGGGTGGGCCGCGAGCCGTCCAGCGGCTTGTCCTTCAGCAGGAAGAACTCGATCTCGGGGTGGGTGTAGAAGGTGAATCCGAGGTCCGAGGTCTTGGCCAGCATCCGCTTGAGCACGTAGCGCGGGTCGGCGAAGGACGGCGAGCCGTCGGGCATCAGGATGTCGCAGAACATCCGCGCCGTGCCGGGGGCCTCGGCGCGCCAGGGCAGGATCTGGAAGGTGCCCGGGTCGGGCTTGGCGATCATGTCCGACTCGTACACGCGGGCGAAGCCCTCGATGGCCGAGCCGTCGAATCCCATGCCCTCGTCGAAGGCCTGCTCCAGCTCGGCGGGCGCCACGGCGACCGACTTCAGGAAGCCGAGCACGTCGGTGAACCAGAGGCGTACGAAGCGGATGTCGCGCTCCTCCAGTGTGCGGAGCACAAATTCCTGCTGCTTGTCCATATCGCTGTCCTACCCATCCTTGCTGGTCAGGCCACCTGCTCCCATGCCGAGGGGCACGTTGGGGCACACGAGCATCCCACCACACGATTTCCGGCGCGTTGCGAACCCCGGTCCAACGCCTTCCGTCGCGCGGATGTACGGGTCTCTGCCCCATAGTGCCTGCTCGGCGGGTACGCCGGTACCTCCGACAACGCTCCTGTTGCGGGAGTGGCGGCGGCGCGCGGTCGGCTCAGGCGTCGCCGGGTCTGGTGTGGGTGTCCGACCAGCCCAGAGGGTACGGCTCCGCGTCCCCGACCGGGTCCGCGGGTTCCCCGCCCGCCTCGGTGAACGCGGTCAGCGCGGTGACCAGGTGGGCGCGCTGTTCCGGCGGGAGCCGCTCGACGATCGTCGTGATCTCGCGGCGGCGGGCGGCCGACACCTCGTCGACCAGGCGTCGGCCGTCCGGCGTGAGCCGCAGCAGGGTCTCGCGGCGGCTGGCGGGGTTGCTCCGCCGGGCGGCGAGGCCCGCGGCGATCAGGCGGTCCAGCATGCGCATCGCGGTGGAGGGGTTCACGCCGAGCCGCTCGGCGACCTCCACGAGCTTGGCGTCGCCGTGGGTGTCGAGGACCACCAGCAGGCGGTACTGCGGGAGCGTCACCCGGTCGGGGACGACCTCCAACGCCCGCACGGAGATGCCGACGAGCACCCGCGACGCGGCGAGCACGGCATGCGTCACGGCGTCCACGTCGCCGGGGGCCGGGTCCGTGGCGCTCTCGTCGCTCTGGACCGACCCGGCCTGATCGGGGGCCGGGGTGCCCGGGTGGGGTGGGTTCGGGGTGGCCGGCGGGTTGGGGGTGGCCGGCGGGTTCGGGGTGGCCGGCGGGTTGGGGGGGTGGCCGGCTCGGCGGGGTGGGTCTGCGGGGTCGGCCATGCCTCTTTGTACCGCGCCCGCGCCCGGTTCGTACCGCATCGGGTGGGACCGTCGGCCCGTTCCTCGGCCGGAAGCCGCTCCGCACTGCTGCTTCCGGGGTAGTACGCACTACGATCTGCGCTCATGGGGGGAGCCCGCCGCACGCGCATCACGCGTCCCATGGCACTGCTGAGTGCCATGGCGACGCTGTTCGCCGCGCTCTTCGTCTGTCTGGGCGTCGACAAGGTCGGCGAGGGGGCCGACGGCGAGTCCGCCCGGGGCCCCGCCGGAGTCGGCCATCACCGCGCCGCCGCCCCGTTCACGCCCGTGAACAAGCCCGTGGCCCGGTACAGCTGCCCGTACGACGGCAACGACTGCGGCTACTTCCCGCACCTGAGCCCGGCCGTGCTCACCGTACCGCCGCCGGCCGCGCCGCTGGCCTCCGGAGTCCCGCACCCGCGCGTCGAACCGACGGCCCCCGACGGCCGGCTCCCCCGCCCCGGTGCGCGGGCCCGCGCACCGGACCTCCACGTCCTTCAAGTACTGCGGACCTAGTCCGGACCGGAATCCGCCGCGGTCCGCCGTACGCCATCCGGCATCCGACATCCGCCGTCCGGCACGTCCACGCCGTACCCCGGCGAGACGGCGAACGCGCGCGGGTTCACGAGATCAACGCCCCCGTCACGTACGTACGCAGTCACCCCCAGAAGGACAGACACCATGGCTTCCAAGTCCCAGTCCGCCGAGCGCAAGGCCCGAATAGAGAGCATGCGCCGCGCCGAACAGGCTCACGAGCGGCGCAGTCGCATCATCACGATCACGGTGAGCGCCGTGGTCGTGGCGGGTCTCGTCGGGTTCGGCGCCGTGATCCTGAACAAGGAGTCCGACCAGAAGGAACAGGAGCAGGCCGCCGCCAAGGAGCCCGTGAAGGGCGAGAAGTCCTGGGACGCCAAGAAGCTCACGCGCAACCACGTCACCACGGCGGTCAAGTACCCGATGAAGCCGCCGGTCGGCGGTGACCACAACCAGGTCTGGATGAACTGCGACCGGGACGTCTACAAGGACCCGATCCCGGACATGAACGCGGTGCACTCGCTGGAGCACGGCGCGGTCTGGGTCACGTACAACGACAAGGCCTCGGAAGCCGACGTCAAGGCGCTGAGCGACAAGGTCGAGAAGACCTCGTACACGCTGATGAGCCCGTACAAGGACCAGGCCGGCACCATCATGCTGAGCGCGTGGGGCAAGCAGCTCACGGTCGACAAGGCGTCGGACCCGCGGGTGGACCAGTTCCTGACGAAGTACGTGCAGGGCGCGCAGACCCCCGAGCCGGGTGCCGCCTGCACGGGTGGAATGGGCGCGCAGTGAGGCTCGGGGTCGTGGCCTCCGTGAACCGTACGCAGTGGGCGGCGATCGCGGCCGTCGTGCTGGCGCTGCTCTTCGCCGGCGCGGCGACGGTGGCGTCGGCGGGGCGTGACGACGGTACGGGAGCGCCCCGTACCCCCTCGGCGGGCTCCCCCGACGCCGGCTTCGCGCGGGACATGGCGCTCCATCACCAGCAGGCGGTGGAGATGTCGTTCATCGTCAGGGACAACACGGACGACGAGGACGTGCGCCGGCTGGCGTACGACATCGCCAACACCCAGGCGAACCAGCGCGGGATGCTGCTGGGCTGGCTGGACATGTGGAAGCTGCCGAAGGTCGAGTCGGGCATCGAGCCGATGGCGTGGATGCCGATGGACATGCGGATGGGCGCGGGCCACGCCATGTTCGAGCCGCACGACGGCGCGCTGATGGAAGGCATGGCCACCACCACGGAGCTGGACCGGCTGCGGGCGGCGCGCGGGAAGGCGGCCGAGGTGCTGTACCTCCAGCTCATGACCGACCACCACAAGGGTGGCGTGATGATGGCGCAGGGGTGTGTGGACCTGTGCGCGGCGGGTACGGAGCGTGACCTCGCGCAGGGGATGGTCACGGCGCAGGGGTCGGAGATCCGGCTGATGGCGGATCTGCTGAGGGAGCGGGGGGCGAAGCCTCGGGGGTGAGGCGAAGCTTTGGTGGTGCTGCCTGGCGGGGTCGCCGGACGCGGTCGTCGGATTGGGTCCTGGGGGCGCGCCCGTCGGGCAGGTCGTCGGGCTGGGCGCCGGGCGGGGTCCGCTGGGCGCGGGCTTGCCAGGCGGATCACCGGGCGGGTTGTCGGGTACGGGCGGGGGTTCTCGTCCTAGTCCCGGCGGCCCGCCCGTCGCTGTCCGGCCGCTGTGCGCCGAGGCCCGGTGTACGGGGTCCGGGCTACGGCTACCCCCGCTCCCGCGCGGTCGCGTCATCCGAACGGCCCCCTGACAATGGGGGTGGCTCGGGGAGTACGGCTAGGGCACGCAGGAGGTACGACCCCATGACCACCGCCAAGGACATCATGCACCCGGGGGCCCAGTGGATCCCCGCCCACGAGACCCTCGACCGCGCCGCGCAGCTGATGCGGGAGATGGAGGTCGGGTCGCTGCTCATCGCGGACCAGGACGAGCGGCTCGCGGGCATTCTCACGGACCGCGACATCGTCGTCGGCTGCGTGGCGATGGGCCACGATCCGTCGAAGATCACCGCGGGCGACCTGGCGCAGGGCACTCCGCGCTGGATCGACTCGGACGCGGACGTCGGCGAGGTGCTCCAGGAGATGCAGAGCCACCAGATCCGCCGGCTCCCGGTCATCCAGGACAAGCGGCTGGTCGGCATGATCAGCGAGGCTGACCTGGCCCGACACCTCACCGAGTCGCAGATGGGCGCGTGGGTGGAGCAGGTGTACGCACGCGGCTGACGCGGACCGGGGCGGTCGAGGTGGGCGTAGGCGGCCGATGTCCGCGTACGCCCAGGTACGGGGCTCAGCACGCCCGACAAAACCACGAGCGCCCCCGCCGCAGATACGGCCGCCCCGTACCGCATCACGCACACCCTCGGCCCGCGCCCGCAAGGCAAGCACGCCCTGCGGCGTGAGGAGACCCCAGGGCGTGGCGCGAATCCGCAGCGCAGGGCGAACCCACGCCGTCAGGCGGACCCGCGCCCAAGCGGGCGTCACCCCGCTTGAGCGGGACCGCCCCGCAGCGTGACGCCATCCGCCGCCGGAGCGGAAACACCCCGCATCGTGAGTCGGACCCGGAGCACGAGCCGGACCCGCGCCAGGCGGGTATCGCCACTGACCCGCGCCAGGCGGGCGTCGCCGCCGGGCTGGGGCCGGTCCCAGCGCCATGAGGCGGGCCCGGGGTGTGGGGCAGAGCCGCACCATGTGGGGTATCGCGCCGGGCGGGCGTCGCCCCCGCCCCCCACCAGAGTGCGACCCGGCCCACGCCGTGAGCCCGCCCCGTGCCGCAAGGCGGGCCCCCGCGTCGGGTGGGCGGCGGTGGTGGAGTGGGGCCCGACACATCCGTACCCCGGCGGACGACATCGCGTCAGAAAGACGATTACACTGGTCCCGTGCCTCAACTACGCCTCGCTCTGAATCAGATCGACTCGACCGTCGGCGATCTCGCCGCGAATGCCGAGGCGATCGTGCACTGGACCCGTCACGCCGTCGAGCAGGGGGCGCATGTCGTCGCGTTCCCCGAGATGGTGCTGACCGGCTACCCCGTCGAGGACCTGGCCCTCCGGTCGTCCTTCGTCGAGGCCTCCCGGGACGCGCTGCGCGCCCTCGCGGGGCGCCTGGACGCCGAGGGCTTCGGGGACCGGCCGGTGATCGTCGGCTACCTCGACCGTTCCGAGAAGGCCCAGCCCCGGTACGGCCAGCCCGCGGGCGCGCCGCAGAACGCGGGCGCGGTGCTGTACGGCGGGGAGGTGGCGCTGACGTTCGCCAAGCACCATCTGCCGAACTACGGGGTGTTCGACGAGTTCCGGTACTTCGTGCCGGGCGACACCCTCCCCGTCGTACGGGTCCACGGCATCGACATCGCGCTGGCGATCTGCGAGGACCTCTGGCAGGACGGCGGGCGGGTCCCGGCGACGTGTTCCGCCGGTGCCGGGCTGCTGATCTCCATCAACGCCTCCCCGTACGAGAAGGAGAAGGACGACACCCGCCTCGACCTGGTGCGCAAGCGCGCCCAGGAGGCCGGTTGCACCACCGCGTACGTCGCGATGATCGGCGGCCAGGACGAGCTGGTCTTCGACGGGGACTCGATCGTCGTCGACAAGGACGGCGAAGTGGTCGCGCGTGCGCCGCAGTTCGCGGAGGGCTGTGTGGTGCTCGATCTGGACCTGCCCGCCGCGCCCGCCGCGCCGCCGTCGGGTGTGGTGGACGACGGGCTGGTGATCGACCACGTCGTCCTCTCCGAGGAGCCGCTGCCTGCGTACGAGCGTGAACTGTCCGGCGGGTACGCGGAGCGGCTGGAGGACGACGAGGAGATCTACTCGGCGCTGGTGGTGGGCCTGCGGGCGTACGCGGCGAAGAACGGCTTCCGGTCCGTCCTGATCGGGCTCTCCGGGGGCATCGACTCGGCGCTGGTCGCGGCGATCGCGTGCGACGCGGTGGGGGCGGAGAACGTGTACGGCATCTCCATGCCGTCCAAGTACTCCTCGGACCACTCCAAGGACGACGCGGCGGAACTGGCCCGCCGTACCGGCCTCAACCTGCGCACCGTGGTCATCGAGCCGATGTTCGACGCGTACATGGACGCGTTGGGCCTGACGGGGCTGGCGGAGGAGAACCTCCAATCGCGCCTGCGCGGCACGACGTTGATGGCGGTCTCCAACCAGGAGGGCCAGATCGTGCTGGCGCCGGGCAACAAGTCCGAGCTGGCGGTGGGGTATTCGACGCTGTACGGGGACTCGGTCGGCGCGTACGGGCCGATCAAGGACGTCTACAAGACGACCATCTTCCGGCTGGCACGGTGGCGCAACCGCGCGGCGGAGGAGCGGGGGCAGGTGCCGCCGATCCCGGAGAACTCCATCAGCAAGCCGCCGAGCGCGGAACTGCGTCCGGGGCAGGTCGACACGGACTCGCTGCCGGACTACGACGTCCTGGACCGGATCCTGGAGCTGTACGTGGACCGGGACACGGGGAAGGACGCGATCGTCGCGGCGGGCTTCGAGGAGGAGTTGGTGACGCGGACGCTGCGGATGGTGGACGTGGCGGAGTACAAGCGGCGGCAGTACCCGCCGGGGACGAAGATCTCGGCGAAGGGCTTCGGCAAGGACCGGCGGCTGCCGATCACGAACCGGTGGCGGGAGGCCCCTTCGGGGTGAGGGCGTGGGGGGTGCCTGGGCGGGGGTGCGTGCGGCGCGGGTCGGTCCGCGGGCCGGTTTGTCCTCAAGCGCCGGACGGGCTGGGGGGGTCCTTCGCCGGGGCGCGCGGGCTGAGGCGGGCTGGTCGAGCCCGGGGCCGCCGGGGTGACCGTTTGTCCTCAAGCGCCGGACGGGCTGGGGGCGGCTGGGGTGCTGGTCATGCTCGGCTCCGACCGGGTTGCGGTCCGTCCTCAAACGCCGGACGGGCTGACAATGCCCGCGCGTGCTCCCGACGGGTTGGGCGCCTCCTTGAGCCCGTCCGGCGATTGAGGACGGAGCGGGGCGGGCGCGGGCGTCGCCTTGACGGGTTGGGCGCCCGTTCGAGCCCGTCCGGCGATTGAGGACGAGGTGAGGTGGGCGGGCGCGGCGCCCTGACGAGCGGGGCGCCCTCTCAAGCCTGTCCGGCGATTGAGGACAAGGCGCGGCGGGCGGGCGCAGCGCCCTGAACAGTTGGGCGTCCCCGCAAGCCTGTCCGGCGATTGAGGACGAGGCGTGGGGCGCGTCAGTGGGTGGAGGCCGGTTCTCGGGGGTGGGGGGTGCCCTTCGCGACCAGCCTCGACCGCGGCCCCCGCGCCGCCCCGGACGCGTCCATCCGCCCCGCCACCAGCGCGATCAGCAACCCCACCACCGCCAGCACCGCCCCCACCAGCGCCGGCGACATCCACCCCCACCCCGCGGCGATCGCCGCACCCCCCAGCCACGCGCCGCCCGCGTTGGCGAGGTTGAAGGCCGAGTGGTTGGAGGCCGAGGCCAGCGTCGGGGCGTCCTTCGCCTTCCGCATGACCAGCATCTGAAGCGGCGTCGTCGTCAGGAACCCCACCGCGCCCAGCACCACCACCGTCACCAGCGCCGCCCACCGCACGTGCGCCGTGAAGCGGAACGCGACCAGCACCACCGCCAGCGTGGCGAGCGAGAGGTACAGCGTCGGCCGCAGCGCCCGGTCCGTCAGCGGCCCCGCCGCCAGCGCCCCCAGCGTCATGCCGATGCCGAACAGCGCGAGCACCACCGTCACCGACGACTCCCCGAAGCCCATGACCTCCGTGGTCATCGAGGCGAGGTACGAGTACACCGCGAAGACCCCGGCGAAGCCGAAGACCGCCGTGGCGAGGCCGAGCAGCACCTGACGGTTCCCGAGGGCACGCAGCTCCCGGCCGAGGCTCTGGTGCGCGTCGAGGGGTACGTACGGGACCAGCCTCGCCAGTGCGGCCAGCGCCACCAGGCCGATCACGGTCACGACGAGGAACGTGGCGCGCCAGCCGAGGTGTTGGCCCAGCAGGGTCGCGGCCGGGACGCCCACGATGTTCGCGACGGTCAGGCCCAGGAACATCGTCGCCACCGCCCTCGCCTGCCGCCCCTCCTCCACCAGCCGCGACGCGACCACCGCGCCGACGCCGAAGAACGCGCCGTGCGGCAGCCCCGCGAGCAGCCGGCCCGCCAGCAGCCAGCCGAAGCCGGGGGCGAGCGCGGAGGCGAGGTTGCCGACGACGAAGAACCCCATCAGGAGCAGGAGCATCCGCTTGCGCGGGATCCGGGAGCCGACGGCGGTGAGGAGCGGGGCGCCGAGGACCACCCCGATCGCGTAGGCGGACACGAGGTAGCCGGCGGTGGGTACGGAGGTACCGAGGTCGTCCGCGACGTTGGGCAGCAGGCCCATCATCACGAACTCGGTGGTACCGATACCGAAGGCACTTACAGCGAGGGCCAGTAGCGCCAAGGGCATGGAAGGAGGGCCTTTCCGGGGAAGCGGGACGAGGGAAGGGGGACGACGAGAAGACGCCAGCGAGTAAGTACCTCGGCTGAACAAAGTCTCTCAGACGTTTCTTCCCGCGAAAGAACCCCCGGATGAACGCCAGGTTCCGCCCCGCGTCCTAGTCCGCCTTCAACTCCACGCGCGCGGCGATCGGCAGGTGGTCGCTGTCCGTCCTCGGCAGGGTCCAGGACGCCGTCGGCTCGATGTTCCTCACCATGATCTGGTCGATGCGCGCCATCGGGAACGAGGCCGGCCAGCTGAACCCGTACCCGTGCCCCGCCGCACCCTGCGTGGAGCGCATCTGGGACGTGACGGCGTTCAGGGAGCGGTCGTTCATGGTGCCGTTGAGGTCGCCGAGCAGGATGACCTGGCCGACGGGCTCGCGGCTGATGGCCTCGCCGAGCGCGTCCGCGCTGTTGTCGCGCTGGTTGGCGGTGAAGCCGGCGTGCAGCTTGACCCGTACGGACGGCAGGTGCGCCACGATCACGCCGACCCGCCCCATGGGCGTGGTGATCGTGGACCGCATCGCGCGGACCCAGCCCAGCCGGATGTCGACCGGGCGGGTGCCGGACATCGGGTACTTGCTCCACAACCCGACCGTGCCCTGCACGGAGTGGTACTTGTACGTCGCCGCCAGCGCCTTCACGTACGTCGGTACGTCGGTCTCGGTCAGCTCCTCCAACGCGAGGACGTCCGCGCCGGACTTGGCGACCTCGTGGGCCGTACCCGTCGGATCGGGGTTGTCCGCGTTGACGTTGTGCGTGGCGACGGTGAAGTTGCCGCCCCCGGCGGACTTGTCGGCGAGGAGGCCGCCGAAGAGGTTGACCCAGACGACCGCGGGCAGCAGAAGGGCGACCAGCGCGGTCGCGGACCGCCGCAGGAGGGCGAGGACGAGGATCACCGGCACGGCCAGGCCGAGCCAGGGCAGGAAGGTTTCGGTGAGGCTGCCCAGGTTGCCGATCCGGTTGGGGATCTGGGCGTGCAGGATCATCAACAGCGCGACCAGGAACGCGAGAACGGCGAGGACGATGCCGCGCCGCCAGATGTTCCGGCCGCCGCGCCATCGGGACAGCACGGTCCGGACCCGGGCTCCCGCACCCGCGCGCTGGTGTTCCGCGTCCGCGCCGGTCTCCACCGACTCCGCCGTGTACTCCTGCGTCATGTCCGCTGCCCTCACTGCCTTGCCGTGCACGCCCGCCCCCGACCCTAGGGGATACGCGGCCGCTTTCTCTGCCGTCCGGGACGGCCGTACTGCCAGGAGGACGAAACCGGCGCGCGGAGGGGTTCCGATCACGGGCAGATCACGACCGGTTGTGACAGAACCCGCACGATTGTGGTGTTGCGAACGTCACGTGGACGAGTTGGTCCGGCGGGGGTCGGTCGGCCGGGGCGGGGCCAGTTGGCCCGGGGGCGGACGCTGGTTGGCCCGGTTGGTCCGGCGGAGGCCGGCTGACCCGGCGGGGCCCGGCGTTACGCCTTCCGCGCGCGGCGGCGTCAGGCCTTGCGCGCGCCCAGCCCCTCCAGCGCCGCCCCGACGATCTGTTCGGCCAGATCCTCGGGCAGTGGCGCGTCGGGGCGGTGCAGGGTCCGTACGAGCATGGCGCCGACCAGCAGGTCGTACATCAGGTCCACCGGGAGGTCGTCGCGCAACTCCCCCTCCGCGACGGCGCGGCGGAGCACGGCGAGCATCGCCTGGCGGCGGGGTTCGATGACGGTCCGCTGGTACTCGGCCCAGAGCGTGGGCCTGCTCTTCATCTCCGCGAAGACGCTGTGCAGGAACGCGGAGGAACGCTGGGCGAGGCCGCGGGTGCGCAGGGACTCCAGCAGGACCGTGAGGTCGGCGAGGGGGGACTTGCCGGGGAGGGTGGGCTCGGGGGGCTCGATCTCGCGCAGGACGTCCACGAAGAGGGCCTCCTTGCCCTGCCACCGCCGGTAGATGGTGGCCTTGCCGACCCCGGCCGTGCGCGCGATGCGCTCGATGGACAGCGTGCCCAGCGGCACGCCATCCTCCAGGAGGGCCACGACGGCTTCCAGGATGGCCCGTTCGACCGCCTCGCTCCGAGGCCTGCCGCGCCGGTGCTCGCCGCCCTGTCCGTACTCCTGGTCCCGCACGTACGCCACCTCTCGCCGTCCAGCCCACCCCACCCCCCGATTCTCACCCACCACCCCCGCCACGAACACCGACAGCCACCCCCGACCCGGCCCCGGGGCCACGACGGGCCGCCCGCGAAACCTGCGGCGGGCGGCCACAGGCCGGTTGCTGAACAGGCCGCGGGCCAGTCGCCGATGGTCGTCAACCGATCGGCGGGCCACCAGCAACCAGTCGCCGTCGGCCGCCGGGCCATCGCCGGCCCATCACCGACCGATCACCAGTCGGCCACCGAGCCACCGGCCGTCAGTCGCTGACCCGTCACCGAGCGCTCGCCGGTCGTCGGCCGGCCGGTCGTCAGGCGATCGTTGGCCGTCGGCCGATCACCGATCGGCTCCCGGGGCCGATAACCCGCCCGTCACCGACCGACCGCCAGTCGGCCACTGACCCACCGGCCCGTCGCCGACCGACCGCCGGTCGGTCCCCGAGCCGCAGACCACCCCAGCCGGTCCTCGGCTGATCGCCAACCCGGCCGGCCCCCGGGGCCGATAACCGGCCCGTCGCCGACCGATCGCCAGTCGGCCGCTGACCCACCGACCTGTCGCCGACCAACCGCCGGTCCCCAGGCCGCTGACCACCTCGGCCAGTCCTCGGCCGATCACCGACCACCGACCGGCCCCCGGGGCCGGTGACCCGCCAGTCACCGACCAACCGCCAGCCGGTCGCTGACCCGCTGGCCGGTCGCCGACCGACCGCCGGGCGGCCCCGGGCCGCTGACCACTCCAGCCGGTCCTCGGCTGATCGCCAACCCAGTCCCGCCCGTCGCCGACCGGTCGCCAGGCAGCCGCTGACCACCCCCGCGGGTCATCAGCTGATCGCCACCCGCCGGTCGGCCCCCGGGACGCTGACCGCGCCCCCGGTCCTTGGCCGATCGCCGATCGCTCACCGGCCGATCGCCGACCGCTCACCGGCCGGTCACCGACCCACCGGCCCCCCACCAACCAACCACCGATCACCGCCCCCCGGCCGCCCCGCGGCCACCCCCCTCAGCCGCGCGCAGCCGGCTCGCGGGTCGCCGGGCGGTCCTCCTGTGGGGCCTTCGCCGCCGGGGTGCGGCCCGGGAGGAAGAGGGCGACCACCGCCACCCCGATCAGCGCCACCGCCGCCGAGCCGAGTGCGGTCAGGTGCATCGCGTGCAGGAACGCGTCGTGCGCCGATTCGACCAGCGGGGCCCCTGCCGGGCCCAGCTTGCCCGCGACCGTGAGCGTCGCCTCGATCGACTCCCCCGCCGCGTCCCGCGCCCCCGCGGGGAGCGCGCCGAGGTGGCTCTCGATGTCGCCGCGGTACGAGGCGGACAGCACCGACCCCAGGACCGCGACGCCCAGCGCGCCCCCCACCTGGCGGAAGGTGTTGTTGATCGCCGAGCCCGAGCCGGCCTTCTCGCGGGGCAGCGCCTGCATGATCGCCACGGTCACGGGCGGCATGATGTGGGCCATGCCCGTACCGAGCACGAAGTAGTCGACGCACAGCACCCACACCGGCGTGCCCGCCGTGAACAGGGCGAACGCGGCCAGCCCGGCCGCCACCAGCACCATGCCCACGGTGCAGACGGCCCGCGCGCCGAACCGGTCGACGACCAGCCGCGCACGGGGCGCGAAGATCATCTGGGCGGCGGCGAGGGGCACGATCAGCAGCCCGGACTGGAGCGCGGTGTAGCCGCGCACGCTCTGGAGGTAGAACGCCGAGAAGAACGTCACGCCCATCAGCGCGAAGAACACCAGCGCGATCGCGGCGACGGCGGCGGCGAAGGCCGGCTTCTTGAAGTACGTGACGTCGATCGCCGGGTGGCTGCTGCGCTTCTCGTGCCACACGAAGCCGGCCAGGACGGCCACCCCGCCCAGCAGCGGCGCCAGCACCGAGACCTTGGTGAAGTCGGCCAGCTCGCCGCCGCGGATGATCCCGTACACCAGCAGGACCAGTCCGACGATGGAGAGCAGTACGCCCACCGGGTCGAGCCGCCCGGGTCGCGGATCCCGGGAGTCCGGCACCAGCAGGACCATCGCGACCAGGGCCACGGCGGCGACGGGGACGTTGACCAGGAAGATCGAGCCCCACCAGAAGTGCTCCAGCAGCAGGCCGCCGGTGATCGGGCCGATGGCTATGCCGAGCCCGACGCTGCCCGCCCAGATACCGATGGCCTTGGGCTGCTCGTCACGCTCGAAGACGTTCATCAGGACGGCGAGGGTGGCGGGCATCACGAAGGCGGCGCCGAACCCCATCAGGGCGCGGTAGCCGATCAGTTCGGCCGGTGAGCCGGACATGGCGGCCAGCGCCGAGCCGGCGCCGAAGACCGCGATGCCGAAGAGCAGCACCTTCTTGCGGCCGATGCGGTCGCCGAGGAGGCCGGCGGTGAAGAGGAGCCCGGCGAAGACGAGCGTGTAGCTGTTGATCGCCCATTCGAGCTGGCTCTGGGTGGCGCCGATGCCCTCGGGCGCGGGGGCGGCGATGGTCTTGACCGCCACGTTCAGGATCGAGTTGTCCAGCACGACGATGAGCAGGCTGAACATGAGCACGCCCAGGATCGCCCAGCGGCGGCGGTGGACGGCTTCGGGGACACGGGATGCGGCGGCGGGTGGCCCGCCGGACGGTGTGGACATGGCGAGCAGCGTAACGGCGTTTCGATACGAGACCGTCTCGTATTGGAAAGTCTTTACCCGGGCCCGACATCCCCACTTCCCGTGGACCGCTCCGGGATGCCACCATGGGTGTGGTCCGGGGACACCGTCAGGGTGCCTCGAGATGACGAAAGGGCCATCGGCCATGACTGCTCAGGCTGCGCACGACCAGCAGGAACAGCAGAACAAGCAGAGCCAGCAGAACCAACAGGAATCTCCCGCGGGGCGCCCCGCGGGCACCCCCCCATCGCTCTACGGCGGCAAGAGCTCCCGCCGCGTCACCGTGCACGACCTCGCCGCCGCCAAGGAGCGCGGCGAGAGGTGGCCGATGCTCACCGCGTACGACGCGATGACGGCCTCCGTCTTCGACGAGGCGGGCATCCCCGTGATGCTCGTCGGCGACTCCATGGGCAATGTGCACCTCGGGTACGAGACGACCGTGCCGGTCACGCTCGACGAGATGACGATGCTGTCCGCCGCGGTCGTACGGGGCACGAAGCGCGCCCTGGTCGTCGCGGACCTGCCCTTCGGCTCGTACCAGGAAGGGCCCGTCCAGGCCCTGCGCAGCGCCACGCGCCTGGTGAAGGACGCGGGCGTCGGCGCGGTCAAGCTGGAGGGCGGCGAGCGCTCGCACGGCCAGATCGAGTTGCTCGTCCAGGCCGGCATCCCGGTCATGGGCCACATCGGGCTCACCCCGCAGTCCGTCAACACCCTCGGCTACCGGGTGCAGGGCCGTGGCGAGGAGGCCGCCCAGCAGATGCTGCGCGACGCCAAGGCCGTCCAGGACGCGGGCGCGTTCGCCGTGGTGCTGGAGCTCGTACCCGCGGAGCTGGCCGCCGAGGTGACCCGCATCCTGCACATCCCGACGATCGGGATAGGCGCGGGGATCGAGACCGACGCGCAGGTCCTCGTCTACACCGACATGGTGGGACTGACCGGCGGGAAGGTGCCGCGCTTCACCAAGCAGTACACGAACCTCCGGCAGACCCTCGGTGACGCGGCGAAGGCGTTCGCCGACGAGGTCGTGGCAGGCACGTTCCCGCAGGAAGAGCACACCTTCCACTGAGCCGTCGGCCGACCGCCATCCGCCATCCGCCCGGCAGTCTGGGAGGGGCGCGCCTCCCGCCCGCCCCTCCCCCCCTCCCCTTGACCACTGCCGCGCGAACGACAGCCCGCCGATCGTCCCCCGTCGGCGGGCTGTCGCATGCCTGTCGGAAATCTGTAGGCGCGTTGTCGGTGGCGGCTGGTCCTATAGGGGCATGACGCGAATCGACAAGAACCCCAACGGCGGCCGCACCGGCAACGCCGTCGAGGTGCGGGGGCTGGTCAAGCACTACGGCGACACCAAGGCCCTGGACGGCATCGACCTCGATGTCCGCGAGGGCACCGTTCTCGGTGTGCTCGGGCCCAACGGCGCCGGCAAGACGACGCTCGTCCGCATCCTCTCCACCCTCGTCCAGCCGGACGCGGGCACCGCGATGGTCGCGGGGTACGACGTACTCCGCCAGCCCCGGCAGCTGCGCCGCACGATCGGGCTCACCGGTCAGTACGCCTCGGTCGACGAGAAGCTCTCCGGCTGGGAGAACCTCTACATGATCGGCCGGCTCCTCGACCTGTCCCGCGCGGACGCCCGCCGCCGCGCCGACGAGCTGCTGGAGCGCTTCTCCCTCACCGAGGCCGCGAAGAGGCCCGCGATGCAGTACAGCGGCGGCATGCGCCGCCGGCTCGACCTGGCCGCCTCGATGATCGGCCACCCGGCCGTGCTGTACCTGGACGAGCCGACGACGGGGCTCGACCCCAGGACCCGTAACGAGGTCTGGGAGGAGGTGCAGCGGATGGTCGCCGAGGGGGCGACGGTCCTGCTCACCACCCAGTACATGGAAGAGGCCGAGCAGTTGGCGAACGAGCTGACCGTCATCGACCGCGGGCGCATCATCGCCAGCGGCGGTGTCGACGAGCTGAAGGCGCGGGTCGGTGGCCGTACGCTCCAGATCCGCCCCGCCGATCCGGCCCAACTGGCCTCCATGGCACAGGCCCTGACCGACAGCGGCCTCGTCGGCCTGGCCGGTGCGCAGGCCGACGCCGCCGAGGGGCTGGTCCACGTGGCCATCCTCAGCGACGAGCAACTGACCGCGGTCATCGGCCTGCTGGGCGAGCGCGGCTTCGGCATCGCCAACATCGGCACGCATCTGCCCAGCCTGGACGAGGTGTTCCTGGCCATCACCGGCCAGAAGACCTCCCCCTCCGACGCGACCACCACCGGCGCTACCGCCGGTTCCGACACGACGCCCGAGGAGGTCGCAGCATGAGCACGACCACACTGCCCACATCCACCCCCGGGACGCCGGCCGGCGAGCCGGGAGACCGTTCGCCGCGCGCCGCCTCCGCCGGAGGCCGTACCGGTACCGCCTCCGTGGACGACGCACGGATCGGACTGCGGGCGAACCTGCGGCACATCGGCGCGCTCGTGCGCCGCAACGCGCTCCAGATCAAGCAGGACCCGGAGTCGATGTTCGACGTCCTGCTGATGCCGATCATCTTCACGCTGCTGTTCGTGTACGTCTTCGGCGGCTCCGTGGGCGCCAGCCTCGGCGGGAGCCGTGACGAGTACGTCAACTACGTGGTGCCCGGCCTGATGGCGATGATGGGCATGAACATCGCCATGGCGGTGGGCACCGGCGTCAACGACGACTTCCGCAAGGGGGTCATGGACCGGTTCCGTACGATGCCGATAGCGCGCTCGTCGGTCCTCATCGCGAAGATCGTCGTGGAGATGGGCCGCATGCTGGTCGCCACGGCCATCCTGCTCGGCATGGGCTTCCTGCTCGGCCTGGAGATCAAGTCCTCGGTGTTCCACCTCTTCGCGGCGATCGGGCTGTCCACGGTGTTCGGCGCCTCGCTGATGTGGATCTTCATCCTGCTGGGGCTGACGATGAAGACCGCGCAGGCGGTGCAGGGGGCGGCGATGCTCGTCCTGATGCCGCTGCAGTTCGGCTCCTCGATCTTCGCCCCGCCGTCCACGATGCCGGGCTGGCTCCAGTCCTTCACGGACTACAACCCCCTGTCCAACCTGGCCGACGCGGCCCGAAGCCTGATCAACGACCAGCCGGTCGGACACTCGGTGTGGCTGACGCTGGCGTGGTCGGCGGGGATCACCCTGATCTCGATGCCACTGGCGGTGGCACGCTTCCGCAAGAAGTCCTGAGGCGAGGGGGGTTGCGGGGAGGGCGCTGCGGGGCGGGGGCTCTGCGGGGCGGGGTTGCTGGGTGAGGCGGCCCTGCTGGGCGGGGGTGCGGGGTGAGGTTGCCCTGAGGGACGGGGCGGCCCTGCCGGGCGGGGTGACTCCTGCGGGGCGGGGTGGCCCTGCCGGGTGGGACGGCTGGGCGGGCCACCTCTGCCAGCAGGGGTGGCCTTGCGGGGCAGGGTGACCCCGCTGGACGAGGCGGCCCTGCCGCGCAAGGTGGCCGTACGGGACGGGGCGGCCCTGCGAGGCGAGGTGACCGTGCCGGTGCCGGGCGATGACGCCTGCCAGGTGGGGGTGGCCTGCGAGGCGGCGGGATGGGGCGAGATGGCCCTGCCGGGCGGCGCGGCCCGAGCGGGGCGGCGCGGGCCCGTTCGCGCATGCGGACAGACCGTCAACTCCCCACCTGATCCGCATGCGGGCAGCGGCCCAGTCCGTAGCCCCGGGCCTGGGCGGGGGGGACCCGGCTCGACCAGGGCGCACTTGGACGTGGTTGACCTGCCGGGTGAGGCGGCCCAGCCTGATCCGGCCGCCGGCAGCCGCTCCGTCGCGGCGCCGGGCCGGGGCGAGGGGACCCGGCTGGGCCCGGCGGGGGCGGCCGGAAGTCAACTGGACCGGGGCACCGTGACAGGGCGGCGCGCCTGGGCGGGGGCCCAGGTGGGCGGGGTGAGGTGGACCGTTCGCGCTCGCGGACAGGCCATCGCTCCCCACCCTGGTCCGGACACGAGCAGCGGCCCTTCCATCGCGCCAGGGTGGCGCCCAGCTGGGCCAGGCGCCTGGGCGGAGCACGCAGCAGTGCACTCAAGCGAGGCACGCGCGCAGGGCGCGTAGAGGCCAAACTCACGTCCCGGCGCCCGGCGCCCGACCTGGGGCCCCGGCCACCCGCCTCGGCCGGCGGCCTCCAACCCTCGGTGCCGGCCCTCGGTGCCCGGCCCCGGCGGCCAGCCGCGACCCACCGCCCCACGCCATCACACGCGGGCGGCGGCCTCTTCCAGTGAGAGGTGGGTGCCTTCCGCGTATGCCGTTGCGAAGGCCTTCTCGTCGTCGTCGAGCGCGGACAGGACGGCGCGTCGCGAGGCGGCGAACAGTTCCTGTTCCGTCGGGGGGCGGAAATGGCCCTCGGGGGTCAACGCCTCGGACGCGCCGAGCAGTCGGGCCGCCTCGCGGGCCCGCTCCTTGTCCTGCCCCGCCAGGCCCGCCAGCCCCGCCAACGCCCAGGCCGCCGTCATCAGGTAGCCCGCCGCCATGTGCGGAGCGACCATCTGGGTCAGGATCGAGTGGGACGCCCGCAGCGCGACCCGTACCGCTTCGAGCGCCTCCGCGTACCGCCCGTCCTCGCAGTCCAGCCAGGCGTACGCCCCCTTGATGAAGCCCTGGAACACGGCCAGCGTCTCGTGCTGGAACGCCTCCGCGATCACGTCCAGGTGCTGCCGGGCCTCCTCCCTGCGCCCGGTACGGCCCAGCCGCAGCGCGAGGAAGAGCCGGGCCGCGATCAGCGACTCGTGCGAGACGTCGTTGCTGTCGTCCAGTACGGCGCGCAGCATCGCCTCGCCCTCGGCGGCGCGGTCCGTCTCGAACATGCTGCTCGCCATCCGCGCCCGCAGTACCGCGATCTGGCTCCGGGCGCCCAGGCTCTCGGCGTGGCCGATCGCGGTGGCGAAGTCGGCGACGGCGAGCTCGTACTGCCCGCGCCTCTCGCGCGCCTCGCCGCGCGCCGACAGCGCCTCGGTCCTGCCCCAGGCGTCACCGAGGGCGTCGTAGATCTCCAGGGCGCGGTCGGCGTCCCGGTCGGCGTCGTCGGCCCACGCGCCGCGATTGGCGAGGATGTTGGCCCGCATCTGGAGCGCGCCGGCCAACTCCCAGTCGAAGCCGAACCGTTCGCAGGCCGCCACGGTCTCGTCGAGGACCTCCCTGAGGCGGGCGTCGCCGCCGCTCATCAGGGTCGAGAAGAACCAGAGCGAGGCGGGGAAGCGGCAGGTCTGCGGCAGCCCGGCCCGGTAGACGGTGGCGACGCTCCGCAGCCAGTCCTGCCGCTCGGGGGCCGCCCACTCGTCCTCGGCGTGCTCCAGGGTGACCATCTCGACCACGCGTACCTGGCGCCGGGCCTCGATCAGCTGGTCCTCCGCCATGGGCGGCGGGAGGTCCGTGCACCGGAGGTACAGGGGCGGGGCGGGTTCGGCGGGCGGGGCGAAGGGGTCGGGGCCGAGCGACGCGGCGGCCGTGGCCCACTGGCGGCCCTCGGCGCGCATGTCCCGCATCGACCAGAACCAGGCCAGCGACAGGACCATGCAGAGCACCTCGTGCTCGTCGCGGGCGGCGACGGCGCGGCGCAGGGCGGTACGGAGGTTCTCGTGCTCCAGCTGGAGCAGGGCGATGGCGGCGAGTTGGTCGGGGCCGCGGAGCAGAGGGTCGGTGGTACGGGCCAACTCGCGGTAGTGCACGAGGTGCCGCCGCTCGGTGGCGCCCCGGTCCCCGGCCTGGTCGAGCCGCTCGGAGGCGTACTCGGCGACGGTCTCCAGGAGCCGGTACCGCATGTCCCCGTCCGCCGAAGGGGCGGCGACGACAAGGGACTTGTCGATGAGCGACCCGAGGAGAGCAGGCACGTCAAGCCGACGAACGGGGTCGGGGGTGGGGGGCGCGGCGGGGGCGGCCGCGAGGGCGGCGGAGTGGCGGGCGGGGGCGCCCGGGGTCACGCCGGTGGCACCGGCAGAGCCGCCCGGGGCGATGCCTGAGGGGTCGGCGGGTTCGCCCGGGGGCAGGCACGCGCGACGTGCGTCATCGATCGGGAGCGTGGCGGCGCCACCTGCGGGGTCGCCCGGAGTCGCAGCCGGGCGACGGGCGGGATCGTCCAGCGTCCCGCCGGGGGGATGCGCGGGATCACCTGCGGGACCGGCGGGGTCGCCGGGTGTCACGCCCGCGTGACCGGCGGGGGCGTTCGGGGGTGTGGGGGCGCCACCTGCGGGGTCGCCCGGAGTCGCAGCCGGGCGACGGGCGGGAGCGTCCGGCCTCCCGCCCGAGGGATGCGGGGGATCAGCTGAATGCGCGCCTGCGGGACCATCGGCGGGGGTGGCAGGGGGCATGCCCGCGGGGACGGCAGGGGGCGTGGCCGCGGGGGTGGCAGGGGTGTCCGGGGGTGTGGCGGCGCAGACTGCCTCCACCGCCGGGAGGGCGCAGCCGCCTGCGAAGACGGACAGGCGGCGCAGGACGGCGCGTTCGGGCTCGTCCAGCAGGTCCCAGGACCAGTCGACGACCGCGCGCAGGGTCTGCTGGCGCGGGAGCACCGTCCTGCTGCCGCTCGTCAGCAGCCGGAAGCGGTCGTCCAGGCGGTCGGCGATCTGCCGAGGGGACAGCAACCGGAGCCGGGCGGCCGCGAGTTCGATGGCCAGCGGCAGCCCGTCGAGGCGCCGGCAGATCTCCGCCACGGCCTCCGGGTCGGCCTCGGGATCGAAGTCGGGGCGCACCGAGCGGGCCCGGTCGGTGAACAGCCGGTGGGCGGACCGGGGCGACAACGGCTCGACAGGGCGTACCACTTCACCCGGCACCCCCAGCGGCTCCCGGCTCGTGGCGAGGACGGTCAGGTTGGGGCAGCGCGAGAGCAGTTCCTCGGCGAGGGTGGCCGCGGCGTCGATCACGTGCTCGCAGTTGTCGAGGAGGAGGAGCATGTGGCGGCGGGCGCAGTGTTCGGCCAGCCGTACGAGCGGCTCGCCGACCTGCCGGTCGACGGCCCTGAACTCCTCCGCCCCCGCCCCGCGCAGCACGGTCTCCCGCGCCCCGAGCGAGGTGAGGACGGCTTCGGCGACGGTGTCCGGGTCGTTCACGGGGGCGAGTTCGGCCAGCCAGACGCCGTCGGGCCAGGCGTGGGAGGCGCGTTCGGCGGCCTCCTGCGACAGCCGGGTCTTCCCGGCACCGCCGGGTCCGAGGAGCGTGACGAGGCGGGCACCGGTGAGGTCGGCGCGGAGGGCCTCGATGTCGGCCTCCCGCCCGACGAAGCTGGTGAGCCGCGCCCGCAGGTTGCCCCGGACGACGGCGTGTGCTGACGCGTCCCGCGAAGCCTCGGGGGCGGTCGCGTGCTGGTTGCCGGGACCGGTGGCTTGCCCGTCTAGCTGTGGGCGACCCTGTGCGTCGACCTGCCAGTCACCCTGCCCGTCGCCTTGTCCGTCGCCTTGTCGACCACGCTGTCCGTCAGCTTGTCGGCCATGCTGTTCGCCGGCCCACCAGTGGTCCGGACCCCGCGCTCCCTGGCCCTCTCCCCGCCCTGATGGGCCGGGGCCCGAGTCCTCCCGCACCTGCCCCGATCGCACCCCACCCGATGGGCCCGCGCCCGGCCACGATCCGTCCCGCCGGACTCCGGCCGACTGCCAGTCGGCCGACTCGCCCCGCGCGGAGCCGCGTTCGGGCGACGGTCGTGCGTCGTGCGTGCGCGGCGTCGTGCCCGGGGCGGCCGGGAAGGAATCGGCGCGTGGCGCGGTACGGTGTGCGGCGCCGCCCGTGTCCCGTCGGCCCGCTCCCGGGCCCCGCCCACCGCCCTCGTGCAGCAACTCCGCGTGCAGTGCGCGCAGTTCGTGGCCCGGGTCCGTGCCGAGGCGGGTCGCCAGGTCCCGGCGGACCTCGTCGTACGCCACCAGCGCCTCCGCCGTGCGGGACGCGTCGCGCAGGGCGCGGATGCGGAGGGCCTGGAGCGGTTCGTCGAGGGGGAACTCCTCGCACAGCGCGGCCAGTTCCGGCAGGGCCTCCTCGGCGCGGCCCAGCGCGAGCGCCGCCGTCAGCCGGGCCCTGCGGGCCTCCAGCCGCCGGGTGTCCCAGCGCAGCGCCTCCGACGCACGGTCGGGCAGGTCGGCGAGCGCGGGACCCTGCCAGAGGGCGAGCGCCTCGTCCAGGAGTACGGCGGCCTTGCCCGCGTCGCCGTCCTCCAGCGCCCGCGCGCCCTCCGTCGCGAGGCGGCCGAAGCGGTGCAGGTCCACGTCGTCCTCGTCGGCGGTGAGCCGGTACCCGCCCTCGGAGGACACCACCGCCTCGCGTCCCAGCGCCCGGCGCAGGCGGCCGACCAGCGCCTGGAGCGCCGCCACGGCGTCGGCGGGCGGGTCTCCGTCCCAGACCTCGTCGACGAGCACCCCGACGGGAACGCTCCGCCCGGCCCGTAGCGCCAGCACGGTCAGCAGCGCACGCAGCCGCGCACCACCGAGCGCGACGGGCGTGCCGTCGTGGTGGAAAGCCTGGGCGGTGCCGAGGAGTCGGTAGCGCATCCGTCCATTGTCACCGCCTCACCGGATCGACGGAGTCGGCGGGGCCGTGGCAGGCAGGGCGAACGCGGGACACCGGTGTCCCGCGGCGCAAGCACGCCAAGGCGCCCACCGACCGCCGCGCGCCGCGCGGACCCTCGGATACCTCATGGCCCGCGCCCGCCGAACGCCGCGCGCCGGCCTCGACCCGCCGCGCGCCAACGACCCCGTACCGGCCACCACGTACGCGCCCACCGGCCGCCAACCGCCAGGGTGCAGCCCACCTCCCGCCGCCCACCGCAGCGTGCCGATGCGTGCCGCCCACGGCGTAGCTCCCGCCGCGTACGACCCCGCCGACCTCAGTCCACCGCGCCTTTCTGCCCCATACCGGCCACCACTCACACGCCCACCGGCCGCGGCCCTCCGCCCACAGCGCACCACCGCGTACGGCACACCGTGCGTCTCCCGCCCTGTACCGACCACGGCGAACGAACTCGCCACCACCGACCACCGCCCGCCGCCCGCGTCCTCCGCGCACTTCCTGCCCCGTACCGGCCGCCGCGTGCACGCCCACCGGCGCCGACCAGCACCGACAGCGCACCACCGCGTGCGGCCCACCGCACACAGACCACCGCGTGCCGCCCGCGTCCCGGCTCCCGCCGACCACCACGCACTTCCTGCTCCGTACCAACTACCGCGTACACACCCACCAGCCGCCGACCGCCGCGTGTCGCCCAACGTGTGCCCCACACCTCCCGCCCCGTCCGGCCGCCACGTACGAGCCCACCGCCCGCTGGCCGCAGTCCGCCGCGCGCCTCGTACCCGCACCGCGTACGGGCCTGCCAGCCACCAGCCCCGTCCGCCGCCCTGCCCGTGCGACCGTCACGCACCTCCCACCGCGCCCCTCCCACCGCCACCCGCAACCGTCGCCCCCGTACCGACCACCACGTATGGGCCCGCTGGCCCCGCCCGCCGACCATCGCGTGCCCACCTCCACCCGCCGACCGCTTTGCGCCTACCACCGCGCGCCACCCCGCCGCCTGCGCCCACCTCGGCCGGCCGTGCAGCGACCACCGTGCGCCAACCGCCCGGTACCGGCCACCACGTACGCGCCCGCCGGCCGCCAACCGCCCGCCGCCACGTGCCACGTGCCACCCGTCACCTACGCCCACCACCCACCACCGCCCGCCACCCCCACTCGCCGCGCCCCACCCCCCGCGGGAACCCGGCCGCCCGGCGGGGCGTTTTCCGCGCGTCACGAGTACGGTCGTTCCGCACCGGCATCCGCCGCCCAGGAGACCCAGGAGACCCACCCATGACCACCGCAGCCACGCGCAGCAGCGATCGGCGGATCTCCCCCGTCTTCCTCGGCATCGCCGCCGTCATGGCGGTCTCGGGATGGGCCGTGTGGACGGACTTCTCCGCGAACCCCGGCGTCGCCGTCTTCCTCTTCGTCACCGCCGCCTGGATCGTCTCCCTCTGCCTGCACGAGTACGCGCACGCCCGCACCGCCCTCCACAGCGGGGACATCTCCATCGGCGGCAAGGGGTACCTCACCCTCAACCCGCTCAAGTACACCCACGCGCTGCTCAGCATCGTGCTGCCGGTGCTCTTCGTGATCATGGGCGGGATCGGCCTGCCCGGCGGCGCCGTCTTCATCGAGCGCAACCGCATCCAGGGTCGCTGGAAGCACAGCCTGATCTCGGCGGCGGGACCCCTGACGAACGTGCTGTTCGCCCTCGCCTGCACCGCCCCGTTCTGGCTGCACGCGCTGGACGGCGTGCCGGCGACCTTCGTCTACGCCCTCGGCTTCCTCGCCCTGCTCCAGATCACCGCGGCGATCCTGAACTTCCTGCCCGTCCCGGGCCTCGACGGCTACGGCGTCATCGAGCCCTGGCTGTCGTACAAGATCCGCAGGCAGGTGGAACCGTTCGGGCAGTTCGGCCTGCTCGCCGTCTTCGCCGTGCTGTTCATCCCGTCGGTGAACGCGGGCTTCTTCGACCTGGTCGACACGGTCCTGAGCGGCCTCGGCATCCCGTCGGACACCAACATCACGGCGTGGGGCCAGAACCTCTACCGCTTCTGGACCGACCAGAGCCCGTTCTGCCAGCCGTAGCGGGAGCGGGAGGGGAGGCGGGAGCGGGAGGGGGAGCGGGAACTCCAGCAGCGGCCGCCCGCGGCTACGCCCCGTCCGCCGCGCGCTGTGCCTTGGCGCGGCGCAGGTAGTACCACGCCATGTTGGACGAGAGCCCGGCCAGCAGCAGCCACACGACGCCGAGGAAGCTGCCCTGGACGAAGGAGACCACGGCCGCGACCACGGAGAGGGCGCAGACGGCGAGGGCGTACACAGCGAGGCGGGGCATGACGGTCGGCTCCTGTCGGGGGCTTCCTGGGCGGCGGTGCTCGCCTGGCGGCACCGCGGTCGTACGGGGTCAGTCTCCCCCACCCCGGGCCCGCGACGGGCTCCGGGGCGCCACCCCGGTCCCGCCGCCGGACGCCGCCAGACGCCCGCTGCCCGCCGGACGCCGTCAGACGTCCGTGACCCGCAGGCCCGCGTGCGCCTTGTACCGGCGGTTGACCGAGATCAGGTTCGCCACCAGCGACTCCACCTGGTGCGCGTTGCGCAGCCGCCCCGCGAAGACACCCCTTATGCCCGGGATACGGGCCGCCAGCGCCTGCACGATGTCGGTGTCCGCGCGGACCTCGCCCAGCACCATCACGTCCGTCTCGATCTCCTCGACCGCCGGGTCCTGGAGCAGCGGGGCGGAGAGGTGGTGGAAGGCCGCGGTCACCCGGGAGTCCGGCAGCAGGGCGGCGGCCTGCTCGGCCGCGCTCCCCTCCTCCGGGGTCAGGGCGTACGCGCCCTTCTTGTCGAAGCCCAGCGGGTTCACGCAGTCCACGACCAGCTTGCCCGCCAGCTCCTCGCGGAGGGACGTGAGGATCGCGGCGTGCCCGTCCCACGGCACGGCGACGATCACCACGTCGCTGCGCCGCGCGCACTCCGCGTTGTCGGCGCCCTCGACGCCGTGCCCCAGTTCGGCCGCCGCCGCGGACGCCCGGTCCGCCGCGCGGGACCCGATGATCACTTTCTGTCCGGCCCGCCCCAGCCGGTAGGCGAGTCCGCGTCCCTGGTCTCCCGTACCGCCGAGCACTCCGACGACCAGACCCGAGACGTCGGGAAGGTCCCAGGGGTCCTTGGCGGGGGGCTTGGGCGCGCTGCCACTGTCACTTGAAGTCATACGGCGGAGCCTACTTGCCGCACTACTCACAGGTAGGCCCGCCCGCGCGCGAGCTCGCCCGCTCCCGCGCGGTCCCGTTCGGGTGAGGTGCGATGGAGTGGGGGCGGCGGGGGCGGGGTGTCGGGCAGGATGCGCGCCATGGATGCCGTACGTGTCGCGCTGTTACGTGAAGTCCTGGCCGGTACGGAGTGGTTGTCGGCGACCCGGCGGTTCGCGGGGACCCTGCGCTCCTCCGTCGTACCGCACGGCGGGGGGCTGTTGCTGGTCGGGACCGAGGAGTACGAGCCGTGGCACCTGGCCGCGCACCTGACGGACGAGGCCGCCTGGTCGGGGCAGCCCGAGCTGGATCCGACGCTCGTACGGCACCGGGTCCGGGACGGCGACCCGGCCCATCTGGCCGTCGGGCTCGGGCGGCTGGAGGCGGCGGGGCGCGGGGAGACGCTGTTGGTGGTGGCGCCGGAGCGGCCGGACGCCGGGCTGCTGGAGCGGGTGCACGACGCGCGGCGGGCGGGGGCGACGGTGCTGTCGCTCGACGGCGGTGACGCGGAGGTACGGGGTCTGGCGCACGAGGCGCTGACGGTGGCGGCCGCCGACGCGGCGCACGGCGTGGACCTGGACACCGTGCAGCATCTGGTGAGCGCGGCGGCCGGCGAGAACAGCCTGCCGGCCCAGCGGGGGAAGCGTCGCTTCCGCGACCGGCTGTCCCGGCTGGCGGACCAACTGACGGCGCCGCCGCCTTCACGCTGGTGAGGGAGCGCCGGGCGCCTTGAGCCGGGTGGGAGGACCGGGGCCCTTGAGTCGGCGGAGAACCGGTCCGCCCGGCGAAATCCGGTTGCCCGCTACAGCCTTCCGCCCGCAGCATGGCCCCCTGTGACCAAGATGTTCGCCGCGCTCCTGCCGGATCTCTCCCCCCTCCGCTCCTCCCGGGACTTCCGGCTGCTCTGGGTCCAGGGGCTGGTGACGAACTTCGCGAGCTTCATGGCGATGATCGCCCTCCCCCTCCAGATCAAGGACCTCACCGACTCGCCCCTCGCGGTGGGTGCGATGGGCGCCGTCGAGCTGGTGCCGCTGGTGGTCTTCGGCCTGTACGGCGGGGCGCTCGCCGACGCCGTCGACCGGCGCAAGGTCATCCTGCTCACCGAGGCCGGGCTCGGCGTGCTGGCCGGGGTGCTGCTGGTGAACGCGCTGCTTCCGGAGCCGTTGCTGTGGCCGCTGTACGTGGTGGCGGCGGGGGTCTCGGCGCTGGCCGGGCTCCAGCGTCCCGCGCTGGACTCGTTGCTGGCCCGGATCGTCCCGCACGACCAGCTCACGGCCGCCGCCGCGCTGAACGCGGTGCGCTGGCAGATGGGCGCGATCGCGGGGCCCTCGCTGGCGGGCGTGGTCGTGGCCTTCGCCGGTCACGCCCCGGCGTACGGCATCACGATCCTGGGCTTCGCCGTCTCCGTACTGATGTGCCTGCGCCTGTCGCCCGCGCCGGCCGCGCACGACGCGCAGAAGCCGTCGCTGCGGGGCATCGCGGAGGGCGCGCGGTACGCGTGGAGCAGGCCCGTCCTGCTCGGTACGTACGCGATCGACCTGGCGGCGATGCTGTTCGCCTTCCCGAACTCGATCTTCCCGTTCCTCGCGGACGACCTCGACGCGGAGTGGTCGCTGGGGCTGATGTACGCGGCGGGCTCGGTCGGCTCGGTGCTCCTCAGCCTGACCAGCGGGTGGACCTCGCGGGTGCGGCGGCACGGGCTGTTCGTGGTGTTCGGCGCGGCGGGGTGGGGGCTGGCGATCACGGCGGCGGGGTGGTTCTCCAACGTGTGGGTGGTGCTGGTCTGCCTGGGCTTCGCCGGGGCGGGCGACATGCTGAGCGGGCTGGGCCGTTCGACGATCTGGAACCAGACGATCCCGGAGGAGCTGCGCGGCCGGCTGGCGGGCATCGAGGTGCTCTCGTACAGCGTCGGCCCGCAGCTCGGGCAGGTCAGGGCGGGTGCGATGGCCGGCTGGACCGGCACCCGCCCGGCGGTGTGGGGCGGCGGGCTGGCCTGCCTGGCGTCGGTGGGCCTGCTGTCGGCGGTCCTGCCGAGGCTGGTGACGTACGACGCGAGCACGGACGAGGACGCGCTGCGCCGCCGCGCCCACCAGGAGGCGGTCATCCAGGAGCCGGTCATCCGGGAGGCGGACACCCCGGCGCCGCCCACGACGGACCCGGCCCCGCCCACGACGTCGATGCCGACGGGCTGAGGGGCGGGGGGGGCGGGCGCACTCCGGGTGCGCGGCCCGGAGACCGTACGCACTCCCCCCGCCGCCGGACAGGCCGCCCTACCCCTTGTCACCCGGCTTGTCGTGCCACTTCGGGTCGTTCTCCCAGTCCGCGTTCCGCTCCTTCGCCGTGTCCATCGCGTGTTCCGCCTCCTGGCGGGACGCGTAGGGGCCGAAGCGGTCCTTGGCCGGGCACTCGGGGCCCTCCTCGACCTTGCCGTGCTCCAGGCAGTAGTACCACTCGCCCGGCTTGCCGACCGTGCGCTTCTTGAACAGGGCCATCCCCGGCTCCCTTTCCTCTTCGTCGTCCGTGCCGTCGTGCGCGCCGTCGTCGATGACGTCGTCGTCCCTCACGTCCCTGACGCCATGCTGCCCCCGGACCGTCGTCGTGACGCTGGTTAGACTCGCTGGCATGTCTGGCCAGTCGCTGCTCGTACCAGGGGAGCTCTCTCCCGCACGCTCCGTTCCCGGAAACATCCGGCGCCCCGAATACGTCGGGAAACCCGCTCCTACCCCGTACACCGGGCCCGAGATCCAATCCGCCGAAACGATTGAGCTGATGCGGATCGCGGGGCGCATCGCCGCGCGGGCGATGGAGGAGGCCGCCAAGCACATCGCGCCGGGGGTGACGACCGACGAGCTGGACCGGGTCGCCCACGCCTACATGTGCGACCACGGCGCCTACCCCTCGACCCTCGGCTACCGCGGCTTCCCCAAGTCGCTCTGCACCTCGGTCAACGAGGTCATCTGCCACGGCATCCCGGACTCCACGGTGCTCCGCGACGGGGACATCGTGAACCTGGACGTCACCGCGTACATCGGCGGGGTGCACGGCGACAACAACGCCACCTACTTCTGCGGCGACGTCGACGAGGAGTCGAAACTGCTCGTCGAGCGGACCCGTGAGGCGCTGAACCGCGCGATCAAGGCCGTGCGTCCCGGACGCCAGCTCAACGTGATCGGGCGGGTCATCGAGTCGTACGCCAAGCGCTTCGGCTACGGCGTCGTCAGGGACTTCACCGGGCACGGGATCAACACGTCCTTCCACTCCGGGCTGATCGTCCCGCACTACGACAGCCCGCACGCGACGACCGTCATCCGCCCCGGCATGACCTTCACCATCGAGCCGATGCTCACTCTCGGTACGTACGAGCACGACATGTGGGACGACGGCTGGACGGTCGTGACCAAGGACCGCAAGCGGTCGGCGCAGTTCGAGCACACCCTCGTGGTGACGGACACCGGCGCGGAGATCCTCACGCTTCCCTGACCTTTTCCGGCCCTCCCCCGGCCCTTCCGGCCCTTCCCGGGCGGCCTCCGAGCGCGAGCGTCCCTGGTGGGACGCGGGTAGCGTTTTACCGACAGGACGTCGGGAACCACTTGACTTAGGTAAGCCTAAGTATGAGTATCCGTGGTGGCAAGCCCCTGCGCTGCCGCCGTGGGCACTTCCGGTGCTCCCGTCCCCCTCGGTCCCCGGAGGCCCGCCTTGGACGCACACGCCGTCACCGTCGGTACACCGCCCACACCGCCCACGCCCTTCTCCACCCTGATCCGTGTCGCGTCGCACGAGCAGCACACCCAGGCCGAGACCTCCCCGTTCATGGGCGACCTGCTGGGCGGGCGGCTCGGCGTGGACGCGTACACCCGCTACACGCAGCAGTTGTGGTTCGTCTACCGGGCGCTGGAAGGCGCGTCGGAGGCGCTGGCGGACGATCCGGTCGCCGGCCCGTTCGTCCGGCGCGAGCTGGCGCGTACCCCGGAGCTGGAACGCGACCTGGCGCATCTGTGCGGTACGGGATGGCGTACGGGCCTGGAACCACTTCCCGCGACCGCCGCGTACGCGGCCCGGGTGGAGGAGTGCGCCCGCGTGTGGCCCGGCGGATACGTGGCGCACCACTACACCCGCTACCTGGGCGACCTGTCGGGCGGCCAGATCATCCGCGACCGGGCCGAGAAGGCCTGGGGCTTCGCACGGAAGGGGGACGGGGTGCGCTTCTACGTGTTCGAGGGGATCCCGAACCCGGCCGCGTTCAAGCGCGAGTACCGCGAGCTGCTGGACGCGGTGGCGGCCGACGACCTGGAGAAGCAGCGGATC
This sequence comes from Streptomyces liangshanensis, assembly GCF_011694815.1. Taxonomy (NCBI): domain Bacteria; kingdom Bacillati; phylum Actinomycetota; class Actinomycetes; order Kitasatosporales; family Streptomycetaceae; genus Streptomyces; species Streptomyces liangshanensis. Next base: position 5,706,589 of record NZ_CP050177.1, on the reverse strand, counting down.
GTCGACGAGTGCAAGCGGGCGTTCGACTTCAACGGCGCGGTCTTCCGCGAGCTGGGTGAGCGGTTCCCGCGCAGCGCGTGAGGTGCGGGGCCCGGCGGCGCGTATGACCGTACGAGGCCCGGCGGCCCGTATGACCGTACGAGGCCCGGCGGCGCGTATGACGTTCGGGCCGGGCGGACGGGCGACACGCCTGCCCGCCCCGCCCGGCCGGCCCTCAGTGAGTCCGGTGCAGGCGGACCCGGCCGCCGATCTCGATCTCGCCCCGGGGCGCGGGCGCGGTGAGGATCTGGGAGCCCCGGCCCTGCGTGATGTTCAGCGCGCGGCCCAGCTGTTCGGTGAGCAGCAGCGCCGCCGCGCCCGTCGCCTCGTCCTCCGCGATGCCGTCGTCGCGGCGCGGGAAGGCGCGTGCCCTGACCCGTCCGGCCGCCTCGTCCTGCCACGCCCAGGCGTAGAGCCAGCCCTCGCCGGGCGGCGGGGCGGGCAGGGCGTCGACCTCGGCCACGGAGCCGTACTGCCGGAGGATCCGCGGCGGCGCCCATTCGGGGCGGGCGGTGATCCAGGTGAACTCGCCGTCCTGGCGCACCCACACCTCGCCCGCGGGCGGGTTCACGGATTCCAGGTCGAGCAGCCAGGCCGTCCCCACGAGGGGGTGGCCGGCGAACGGCAGCCGCAGGCCCGGGGTGTAGATGTCGACCACACCGCGCTCGGGGTCGTCGACGAACACGGTCTCGCTGTAGCCGAGTTCGGCGGCGATCGCCTGCCGGTCGGCGCGCCGGGGGTGCCGCCGCCCCTCGCGCACGACACCGAGGGTGTTGCCGTGCCGGCCGTCGGCCGCGCAGAAGACGCTGAGTACGTCGATGTCATTCACCCGCGCATTCAAACACCCGGGGCCCCGCTCTTTCGAACAGGACATCGGCCCTGAGCAACCACCCCGGGACCGGCCCGGCGAACGGCCCCCCGAAACAGGCGAAATGGACACCTTGACCCGCACTTGACCCGTCCATGACCTGACCGTGGAGCGCCTGTGACCAGGCCGTGTCCGGCCACGCGGACTGAGATCCGTGTCACTGGACGAAGGGCGAAAAGCCAGGTAAGCCTTGGTTAAGTTAGGTCTGCCTCACCGCCGTTCCCGTCCCTGTCGTCCCTGTCGTCCCCTGCCGTAGCCGCCCTCGTCTGCCCTCGCTCTTGTGGAGTCCCGTATGCGCCCTGCCCGCCTCTCCGTCGTCTCCGCGATCGCCGCGGTGGCCGCCCTGACCGCCGTCACGGGATGTACCGAGAAGAGCGACTCCAAGGCAGCCGCCGGCGCGGTCCGGGTCACGGCGGACGACACCTCGTGCGACGTGTCGAAGAAGGAGTTCCCCTCGGGCCACGTCGAGTTGGCCGTCGAGAACAAGGGCTCGAAGGTCACCGAGGTCTACCTCCTCTTCCCGGACGACCGGATCGTCACCGAGCGGGAGAACATCGGCCCCGGCACCAAGGCCACGCTGACCGCCGAGGTGAAGTCGGGGTCGTACGAAATCGCCTGCAAGCCCGGCATGAAGGGCGACGGCATCCGGCAGAAGGTCACCGTCACCGGCGGTACGGCCGCCGCGCGCAGCCCGGAGAAGGACGCCGCGGTCGCCGCGTACCGCAAGTACGCCCAGGAGCAGGCCGACGCGACGCTGCCGAAGGTGAAGGTCTTCACCGACGCCGTGCGCGCCGGTGACATCGAGGGGGCGAAGAAGGCGTACGCGCCCTCCCGCGTCGGCTGGGAGCGCACCGAGCCCGTCGCCGAATCCTTCGGTGACATCGACCCGTTGGTCGACACCCGCGCGGACGGCCTGGAGAAGGGCCAGAAGTGGACCGGCTGGCACCGGCTGGAGAAGGAACTCTGGCAGGACAAGAAGCTGAGCCCGGACGCCCCGGGCCTCGCGGACGAGCTGGACAAGGACCTGGCCGACTGGCAGAAGCGCGTCGGCACGGCCGTCATCACGCCGACCTCCATGGCCAACGGCGCCAAGGAACTGCTCGACGAGGTCGCCGCCGGCAAGATCACCGGCGAGGAGGACCGCTACAGCCACACCGACCTGGTCGACTTCAAGGCCAACGTCGAGGGGGCGCAGCAGTCGTACGAGCTGCTCAAGCCGGTCGCGGTGAAGAACGACGCGGCGCTGGTGACCGAGTTGGGCAAGCAGTTCGCCGCGTTGAACACGCTGCTCGACAAGTACCGCGCGGGCGGGGCCGGTTCGGGCGAGTTCGTCTCGTACGACACGGTCCGCGAGCCGCAGCGCAAGGAGCTGTCGGACGCGGTGAACGCGCTCGCGGAGCCGCTCTCCCGGCTCGCCGCCGCCGTCGTCAAGTAGTCGGCCTCGTCACGTCATCACGTCATCACGAAGTCATGCATCGAGCAGGGGATGGGCACGCCGTGGACGACCAGACCACCGAGGGCTCCCCGGAGGCCACCGAAGGGGCGGGCCCCGGGACCGCCGCCGGTGCCGGGAGCGCCACTGACGCCGCCGACAGCGGCGCCGCGCCCTCCCGGCGTGCCCTCCTCGGCTGGGGCGGGGCCGGGCTCGCGCTCGGTGCCGTCGCGGCCGGGGGCACCGTCGCGGCGGTGCGCGGCGGGGACCGGATCGAGCCCGCCGCGGAGAGCGGCGCGGCGGTCCCGTTCCACGGGACGCACCAGGCGGGCATCGCCACCGCCGTCCAGGACCGCCTGCACTTCGCCTCGTTCGACGTGACGACGAAGGACCGCGCCGAGCTGGTCCAGCTCCTCAAGGACTGGACGCGGGCCGCCGAGCGGATGACGGCGGGCCGGACGATCGGAGAGGGCGCGTACGGCGGGGTCGCCGAGGCGCCGCCCGACGACACGGGCGAGGCGCTGGGGCTCAAGCCGTCGCGGCTCTCGCTGACGGTCGGCTTCGGCCCCTCGCTCTTCGCCGAGAACCGGTTCGGCCTCGCGGACCGGCGGCCCGACGCGCTGGTGGACCTGCCGGGGTTCCCCGGCGACAACCTGGACCCGGCGCGCACCGGCGGCGACCTGTGCGTGCAGGCGTGCGCGGACGATCCGCAGGTCGCCGTGCACGCCATCCGCAACCTGGCGCGCATCGGCTTCGGCAAGGTCGCGGTGCGCTGGTCCCAACTGGGCTTCGGCAAGACGTCGTCGACGACGCCGGGTGCCCAGACCCCCCGTAACCTCTTCGGGTTCAAGGACGGCACCGAGAACATCGACGGGGCGGACCCGGCCGCGCTCGACCGGCACGTCTGGGTGTCCGCGAAGGACGGGGCCGGCTGGCTGGCCGGCGGCTCCTACCTGGTCGCGCGCCGGATCTCGATGCGGATCGAGAGCTGGGACCGCACCTCCCTCCAGGAGCAGGAGGACATCTTCGGCCGGGACAAGGGCGAGGGCGCGCCGGTCGGCAAGGCGCACGAGCACGACAAGCCGAACCTCAAGGCGATGCTGCCGACCGCGCATGTGCGCCTCGCGCACCCGGACGCGCACCACGGGGTGCGGATGCTGCGGCGCGGCTACTCCTTCACGGATGGTACGGACGGGCTCGGCCGCCTCGACGCGGGCCTGTTCTTCCTGGCCTACCAGCGGGACGTGCGGGACGCGTTCATCCCCGTACAGCAGTCACTGGCGCGTTCCGACGCGCTCAACGAGTACATCCAGCACGTGGGTTCAGCGGTCTTCGCGGTCCCGCCGGGCGTCCGGGACACGGGCGACTGGTGGGGCCGGGCGCTGGTCTCCTGAGCGGCAGAGAGAGCGGAAGGGACCCACCGTGTTCGGCAATTACCTGATCGGTCTGCGAGAAGGCCTGGAGGCCAGTCTCGTCGTCTGCATCCTTGTGGCGTACCTGGTGAAGACGGGTCGGCGTGACGCGCTGCGGCCCATCTGGATCGGGATCTCGGTCGCGGTGGTGCTCGCGCTGGCCTTCGGCTTCGGGCTCGAGTACGGGGCGCAGGAGCTGACGTTCGAGGCGCAGGAGACGCTGGGGGGTTCGCTGTCGATCCTCGCGGTGTGCCTGGTGACGTGGATGGTCTTCTGGATGCGGCGCACGGCCCGCCACCTCAAGGCGGACCTGGGGGCCAAGCTCGACGCGGCGCTGGCGATGGGCACGGGCGCGCTGGTCGCGACGGCGTTCCTGGCGGTGGGGCGGGAAGGCCTGGAGACGGCGCTGTTCGTCTGGGCGTCGGTGCGCGCGTCGCAGGACGGCACGTACGAGCCGCTGATCGGCGTGCTGTTGGGGCTCGGTACGGCCGTCGTGCTGGGCTGGCTCTTCTACCGGGGCGCGCTGCGGATCAACCTGGCGAAGTTCTTCACCTGGACCGGCGGGATGCTGGTCGTCGTCGCGGCGGGTGTGCTGGCGTACGGGGTGCACGACCTCCAGGAGGCCGACCACATCGGCGGGTTGTCGGACAAGGCCTTCGACATCAGCTCCACGATCCCGCCGGACAGTTGGTACGGGACGCTCCTCAAGGGCGTCTTCAACTTCCAGCCCGATCCCACCGTGGTCCAGCTCGTCGTGTGGCTCGTCTACCTGATCCCGACACTCGCGCTGTTCCTGGCCCCGGTATGGTTCGGACGGTCAGTTGGAGGCGGGGCCGGGGCCGAGGAGCAGAAGGCGACCGATGATGAGGCCGATGCGGGCAGTGGTGGGGCTGGCGGCGGTCACGTCGCTGTCACTGACGGCGAGCGGGTGCGTGACGGTGCACGGGGAGCTGGCGGTCGTACCGACGGCGCAGCGCAGTGAGGCCGCGCGGGCGCTGAAGGTCTTCACCGACGCGTACAACGCGGCGGACCGGGCGTACGACCCCGAGCTGGACGCGGGGCAGGTCACGGGAGCGCTCGGCGCGATCAACCAGGCGGGCCTGAGGTCGCGGAGCGTCACGGACCCGGACGGCAATCCCCGGCACGTACCGCTGGAACTGACCGACGCGAAGTTCACCATCCCCAAGAAGGCGGGGTGGCCGCGGTTCTTCCTCGCGGACACCGACAGCAACCGGGACGTCGACAACGGGCCGCAGGACAACCGCTGGCTGCTGGTGTTCGTACGCAACGGCCCCGACCGCGCGTGGGAGGTGGCGTACCTGACGATCATCGCCACGGGCGCGGTACCGGTGTTCAAGACGGACGGCGACGGTTGGGGCGAGGCGATACGCCCCGACGACAAGGCCCTCGCGGTGGCGCCGAACGTGCTGAGCGACGAGTACACCTCGTACCTGAAGACCGGTGAGCCCGCGCACTTCGCGCCGGGGCCGCACACCGACGGGTGGCGGACGGAGCGTCAGAAGGTGGCGCGGGTACCGGGGTTCACCCAGCAGTACGTCGACCAGCCCCTGAAGGACGGGGACTTCGCCCCGCTGGGTCTGGCGACGAAGGACGGCGGCGCGCTGGTCTTCTTCGCCTCGCGCTTCTTCGACCGGCAGACGGCGGCGAAGGGGCTGCGACCGCGCGTGAGCGCCGACGTTCAGGCGCTGATGACCACGACGGTGACCAACACCCTGACGAAGGAGTGGATGTCGAACCAGGCGGTGACCGTCCCCCGCACCGGGTCGGGCGCCGCGCAGGTCGACGTCATAGGGCGCTTGCAGGGCGTGACGGGGGCCGTGGGGTCGTAACGGGGCGTACGGGCACGGGGTCCGGTCACGTGGCGGGGGCGGCGGACCGTGGTCCGCCGCCCCCGCCGCCGATCCGGGCGTCCCGGATCGCTCAGCCGCCGTACTCGATCGCCACGCCGCCGACGCCGGTGCTCAACGGGCCGCAGCGCACACCGACGGAGGCGCTCGTGCCCGGCTTCACGTAGATCCAGTTCGAGTAGGCGTCGGGGGCCCAGCCGCAGATGGCGCGTACGGAGAACGCGTGCAGCTGCGTCCCGGGGTTGTAGCAGTCGCCGATGGCGAGATCGTCCGCGACCCAGGCACTGCATTGCAGCACGTTGCGCTCGGCGGCCGCCGCGGGTGAGGCGGTCGCGAGACCGGCGCCGCCGACCAGAGCGATCCCCGCCGCTCCGGTGACGAGTGCGCCCTTCCAGAGTTTTGTCATGCCCTGCCCCTTCTCTTCCGCCCTGTGCCGGGCGTCCTGCGCGAAAGGGTAGGAGAGAGGCGGGCAGGAGCGACCCTGACAGATGTCAGGGCTCCCGGGCGGCCCGGACCCCACACGGCCCGGGGGCGCCGGAGTCGCTCACCGGCCCAGGGGCCAGGCCACCGCGTGCGGGTCCAGTTCGCCGTTCTCGCCCGCGTACCGCGCGCAGGCGTCCGTCAGGGTCTCCAGCAGCGTCAGGGGATCGGGCAGCGGGTGCTCGGGGCCGCGGAGCCAGCGCACCGCCAGGTCGCCGGGAAGCCGGGCGGGCGGTACGAGGACGTAACTGCCCCGGCAGTGCCAGCGCAGCCCTGGGTGCTCGTCCATCGTCTCGGGGTGGCAGTCCAGTTCGCAGGGCCACCACTCGTCCTCGTCCTCCGGGGTGCCCCGGGTGGCGGTGAAGAAGAGCATGCGGTCGCCGCCGGAATCGGCCACGGGGCCGACGTCCACGGACCGTTCGAGGAGCCGCTCCAGTGCCCGGCTGCCGGCCTCCAGCGGTACGTCGAGCACGTCGTGGATCATGCCGGTCGCGGTGATGAAGTTGGCCTGCGGCTGGTTGCGGGCCCAGCGCTCGATCTGGGGGCGGTCGGTGGTCGACTGGGTCTGCCAGGCGAACGAGATGGGGTGCCTGGCCGGGGTCGGACAGCCGATCCGCTCGCAGGAACACCGGTATCCGACGGGGTGGGCCGCGGGCGAGACGGGCATACCGGCGTCGGCCACGGCGAGCAGCAGTGCCTCACGGTCCGCCGCCGCCCCGTCGAGCGCTTCGGCGCTCTTCTTGGCACGCCTGCGCAACCACTGGGGAATCCTGCTCTCCGTGCCGCGGTAGCGGCCGAAATCGTCGCCCATCTATCCCCTCACACACCTCACGCCGGCCCCTGCGGCCTCTTCCATCGTCGCACCATCCTGCCTTCCTGGTGGCCGCCCTCCCCATCCGGGGGTGGCCCACGCGGGCGGCGGGGCGGGCCCGGGTCGGGCTCGGGTCAAGGGCGGGTCACGAGCGGGTCAGGCGGGGGGCGGGCGGCGGGCGGGCGCGGGTCAGGGGCGGGGCGCGAGGCCGTACAGGGCGAGATCGGCGACGGCGTCCGCGTAGGCGTGCGTGAGCGGCAGGGTACGCATCAGCCAGCGGTGCGCGAGGGGGCCCACGAGGAGCTCCAGGGCGACACGGACGTCGATGTCCCGCCGTACGTCACCGGCCTCCTGACCGGCCCGCAGCCGCTTCACGTAGAGCTGGAGCTGAGGTTCGAGGAGCTTGCGGGCGAACTCGGCGCCCAGCTCGGCGTCGACGATCCCCTCGGCGGCGAGGGCGCGGGAGGGGAGGTCGAACGCCGGGTCGTTCATCTCGTCGACCGTGGCGCGCAGCACCAGTCTCAGGTCCGCGGCCAGGTCACCGGTGTCGGGGATCCCGTGGAGCCCCGCCCCGCCGTCGGCGGCGCGGGCCGCCTGGTCGGCGAGATCGAGGAAGGCTTCGAGGAGGACGGCGCCCTTCGAGGGCCACCACCGGTAGATCGTCTGCTTGCCCACCCCGGCCCGCGCCGCGATGGCCTCGACGGTCGTCCGCGCGTAGCCGACCTCGGTGACCAGGGCGAGCGCGGCGGCGTAGATCGCCCGGCGCGACCGTTCGCTGCGACGGGTGGGGTCGGGTGCCCTGCTGTCGGCCATGGCGTCAATCTACCAACGGGTAGCGGCCCTCCATGTCGCCGCTCGCGACGGGGGCCCGCGGCCACGGGAATCACCCGAACGGGGTCCAACGGGGCGGGCCTTGCTGAGGGATGCCCGCCGAGGCGCTACGCGTCGTCCGGCTCCCCCGCGTCGTCGGCCCCGGGCCCGGGCGGGGGCCACGCGTCGCCCCACGCCGTGTCCCGCGCCGCGCGGTACAGCCCGCCGTGCCGCTTGGTGACCGTCTCCCCACGCAGCCCCTCGGACGAGGAGCACAGCTCCAGCAGCACCTGGCCCTTGCGGATCTGCGGCTTGCGGATCACCCGGTCCCGCACCGGGTGCGGTACGAAGCGGACCGCGGCGACGTAGCTGAACTTCTCGTCCTCGTACGGCAGCGAACCACCCTTCACCTGCCGGTGCAGCGAGGAGCGGGCGACCCGCGCGGCGAAGTGGCACCAGTCCGTGCCCGGTTCGATCGGGCACGCCCCGTCGTGCGGGCAGGGCGCCGCGACGCGCATCCCCGCCCCGATGAGCCGGCGCCGCGCCTCGATGACCCTCAAGTAGCCGTCGGGGGTGCCCGGTTCCACGATCACGACGGCCTGCCCCGCCCGCGCCACGTCGTCGACGAGCGCGTCCCGGTCCCGTTCGGTCAGCTCGTTCAGCACGTACGAGACCGTGATCAGGTCGGTGTCGGGCAGCGCGAGCGGGGTGCCGATCCTGGCGCGCCGCCAGTCGACCGTACGCAGCCCGGGGAGGCCGGAACGCTCGGCCAGCTCGCGGCCCAGCGCCAGCGCGGGCTCGGCCCAGTCGAGGACGGTGGTGGTACGGGGCTCCGCCCACGTCGCGTCCGCCGCCCAGACCGCCGCGCCGGTGCCGCCGCCCACGTCCAGGTGACCGGCAGGCGCCCAGCCGGGCGCGGCGTCGGCGAGCGCGCCGAGCGCGGCCCGCACCGCCTCGAACGTCGCGGGCATCCGGTACGCGGCGTAGGCGGCGACGTCCGACCGGTCGCGCAGGAGGGGGGTGCCGGTCGGGGTGGTCCCCCGGTAGTTCGCGATGAGCCGCTCGACGGCCTGCGCGGCCTGCTTCGGCGGGAGGCCGTCCAGGAGGCCGGCGAGGGTTTTGCGCAGGGCGTCGGTGGTGGAGAGGGTCTCGGCGTTCACCGCCAAATCGTACGCACCCGCGCGATGCCGCGCGGCTCACCGATGTCCTCAATCGCCGGACGGGCTTGAGGGGGTTGCGGTCGGGCGTGACCGTTGCGGTCAAAGATGTCCTCAAACGCCGGACGGGCTTGATTTGCCTGTACGCGCGCCTGGAAGGGGGGCGGGCAGGGGTCGTGTCCGGAACGTAGAGCGTGTTTTGTGTCGCGTGATGGGGGTTGCCCTCAACAACTGGTTGCGCGCGACGTAAAACATGCAGTGCAGGACGCGGCCCCTGCCCGACCCCCGGCAACCGGCCCGCGCCAGCGCATCCGGGCCGCAGCGGGCACAATCGAGCCCGTCCGGCGATTGAGGACAATCAGTGACCCGCAGCCGCTCCCGTGGCCCGCGGACGACCTACTCCGGGGGGACCATGAGACAGCGGGCCTTACGCCTGTCCTTGCTGGCCGGCGGCATCGTGGTGGCGTTCCTCGTCCTCCTCGCGGTCCAGCGCGACAGCGACCACCCACAGACGGACGGCGTCGAAGCGAAGAGCAAGAGCGAGAGCAAGAGCACCGCACCCCTCACCCGGCTCACCACCCCACCCGCCTACAACACCGCCCACGGCTGGGAGATCACCAGCGCCTCGCCCGCCTACGCACTCGCCGGATCCGGTACCGCCACCCGCCTCGCCCACCTGGAGAGCGCCGGGCAGAACCGCTTCCGGCTACGGACCCTCGACCCCGCGACCGGCGCTCGCGGCTGGGAAGGCGCCGCCACCCGCGCCCTGTTCGCCCCCGGCCTCCCCCCGCGCCTGCTGTCCGTCACCGGCGCCGACAGCCGCGCGTACTTCGTGACCTGGTCGTACGGAAAGCTCGGCGCCACCGCCCCGGCCCCCACCGACACGATCGTCTCCCTCGACGTGTACGACGCGGCCACCGGCGCCCGGCGCCGCGTCGAAGTCCCCTGGCCCGCCGCCCCCGTGGTGTCCGCCGCCGGCTCCCGCCTGCTGATCAGCGACGGGAAGGCCACCGGCGCGGTGGTCGACCCGGCGACCGGCGAGGTGTCCCGGGTGGAGCCGGGAGCGCTCGGCCGGCCGAAGAACTGCCGGGCGTGCGGGCGGCTGACCGAGCTGCGCGCCGTCACCGAGCGGGGCGTACTGGTCGGCGGGGCGGCCGAGTTCTGGGTCCGCGGCGGCTGGTTCAGCCGTACGGTCGCCCCCGCGGGCACGGCCCCCGCCTCCGGCGTGCTGTCCTCCGTGGCCCCCGGCCGGATCCTCGCCCGGTGGCAGGGCGAGAAGGGCGGCAAGGACACCGCCACGCACGAGACCTGGGCCGTCCACGACATGACCACCGGCAAGGTGCTGGCACGAACGCGCTGCCGCACGCCCGCGCTCGCGCCCGTCGACGAGCCGCAACCCACCCTCTCCCCCACCGGCCGCTACCTGATCGCCGGCCGCCTCGCCTTCGACCTGGCGACGGGGAAGGGCCACTGCTTCGAGGCGGCGGACGGCACCGGGCCGCTGACCCTGACGGCCGTCACGGACGAGGGCACCGCGTACGGCGCGGCCCTGGCCCGCTCGGTGACGGACGCGCTGGCGGGCGGCGGCACCCCGGTCGCGGTGGACCTGACGGCCGCGACGCCCGAGGCGGTGGCACTGGCCCCCAACGTCCGGTTGCCGGGCGGCAGCACCGCCGGGGGCATGGGCCTCTTCCCCTGGACCGACGCACGGGACCGCCCGCACTTGACCGCGTACCAGCACCGCCCCTGAGCCCGGGACCGGAGCCGGGGGCCGGAACCCGGAGCCGGAACCCGGAGCCCCGGACAGTCGCCGCGCGAACGCCCCCGCCCCGGACTACCTCCGCTGCCAGGGACGCACCAACCCCAGGAAGCAGCCGATCGCGCCGACCGCGCTCACCACCTGGACCAGGGCCATCGGCGCCGCCGTCCCCTCGCCGCCGATGCCGACGAGCGGTGAGGCCACGGCCCCGATCAGGAACGACGACGTGCCGATGAGCGCCGACGCGGACCCGGCCGCGTGCGGGGTGCGCATCAGTGCCTGCGCGTTGGTGTTGGGCATCGCCAGCCCCATCGCGGACATCAGCACGAACAGGCCCGCCGCCACCGGGAAGAGCCCCACCGTGCCGAACACGCCCGTTGTCATCAGCAGCAGCGCGACCGCCGCGAACAGGATCACCGTCAGCCCGAAGGCGAGGACCCGGTCCAGGTTGACCCGGCCGACGAGCAGCTTGCCGTTGATCTGGCCGACCGCGATCAGCCCGACGGAGTTGATCCCGAAGAGCAGGCTGAACATCTGCGGCGAGGCGCCGTAGATCTCCTGGACGACGAAGGGCGAGGCGGCGACGTACGCGAACAGCGCGGCGAACGCCAGACCGCCCGCCAGCGTGTAACCGATGAAGACCCGGTCGGCGAGCAGGCCCCGCATCGTACGCAGCGCCTCGCCGACACCCCCGCTGTGCCGCCTCTCCTCGGGCAGGGTCTCGTGCAGCCACTTCCACACCACGAACGTGAGCAGCGCGCCCACCACCGTGAGCACGACGAAGATCCCGCGCCACTCGGTGAGCCGCAGCACCTGCCCGCCGATCACCGGCGCGATGATCGGCGCGACCCCGGAGATCAGCATCAGCGTGGAGAAGAACCGCGCCATCTCGTCGCCGTCGTACAGGTCACGCACCACCGCGCGGGCGATGACGATGCCCGCCGAGCCCGCCAGTCCCTGGAGGAGGCGGACGCCGATGAGGAGTTCGACGTTGGGGGCGACGGCGCACAGGGCGGTGGCGAAGACGTACACGACCATGCCGAGAAGCAGCGGCCGGCGGCGTCCCCACCGGTCGCTCATGGGGCCCACGACGATCTGGCCGAGGGCCATGCCCATCAGGCAGGCGGTCAGGGTGATCTGGACGGTGGCGGCGGGCGCGGCGAGCGAACCGGTGACGTCGGGCAGCGCCGGGAGGTACATGTCCATGGAGAGCGGCGGCAGGGCCGTGAGCCCGCCCAGGACGAGGGTGACGAGGATCCCGGCCCGGCGGGCGGCGGGTACGGCGGCTTCCCCGCGCCGCCCGGCCGACCGGTCAGGCGCCTGACGCGGGGCCGGCACCTTCACGGCCGTCCCGGTCGGACTCCCGGTCGGGTTCCCGGCCCTCCCCCCGGCCACCCCCTCCGCCGCTCCCGGCAGGAGGTGACCCGCCGCTCTGTGCCCGTCTCGTCCTTCTATGGTCCGCCCGCCGTCAGGCATCCGCATCTCCATGTCGTTGAATCCGCACCTATGCTCTCAGCTCGGGCGGCGTGATCAGGACGGATTTATCCGGGACCCCCGCGCGACCCGCGCGTTCCCCGCAGGACCCACGACGGAGGCGGCACATGACAGCGGAAGCGGAAACAGGCCGGGAAGCGGAACACGAACGGCCGGTGCCGGTACGGGTGCCCCCGGTGGCGGCCGACCGGCCGGTGCGCTGGGGTGTCCTGGCGACGGGCGGGATAGCCGAACGGTTCGTCACCGAGGTCGGCGAACTGCCGGACGCCGAGATCGTGGCCGTCGGCTCGCGCGGCGAGGCCTCGGCGAAGGAGTTCGCCGGCCGGCTCGGCATACCCCGCGCGTACGGGGCCTGGGCGGGGCTCGTCGCCGACGAGGACGTCGACATCGTGTACGTGGCCACCCCGCATTCCGCGCACCGCGCCGCCGCCGGGCTGGCCCTCGCCGCCGGGAAGCCGGTCCTCTGCGAGAAGGCGTTCACGCTCGACGCCCGGGAGGCGGGCGAGCTGGTGGCGCTGGCCGGGGAGCGGGGGCTCTTCCTGATGGAGGCCATGTGGATGTACTGCAACCCCGTGATCCGGCGCCTGGTGGAGCTCGTACGGGACGGGGCGATCGGCGAGATCAGGACCGTACAGGCGGACTTCGGCCTGGAGGGCCCGTTCCCGCCCGAACACCGGCTGCGTGACCCGGCGCTCGGCGGCGGGGCGGTCCTCGACCTCGGGGTCTACCCCGTGTCGTTCGCCCACCTGCTGCTCGGTGAGCCGGACCGGGTCCAGGCGGACGCCCTGCTCTCTCCCGAGGGCGCCGACCTCAACACCGGGATCCTGCTGGGCTGGGACGCGGGCGCGACGGCGCTCCTCACCTGCTCGGTGACGGCCGACACGCCCCGTACCGCCACCGTCACCGGCACGAAGGGCCGGATCGAGATTCCCGCGGGCTTCTTCTCGCCGGACCGGCTCGTCCTGCGGCGGTCGGGCGCGGAGCCCGAGGAGATCACGGAGGAGGGGCTGACGGGCGCGGGCGGCCTGTGGGGCATGCAGTACGAGGCGGCCGAGGTGATGCGCTGCCTGCGGGCGGGGGAGACGGAGTCGCCCCTCGTACCGCTGGCGGGCACGCTGGCCGTGATGCGGACGCTGGACGCGGTACGGGACCGGATCGGCGTGCGCTTCCCGGAAGCTGCGGCTTCGGCTGCGTAACAGAGGTCAGGCAGGCGACAGGCCCGGGCTGCCCGCTTCCGTCACGAAGGACGCCGCCGTCTTCACCGCGCCGCCCGGCGACGTGACGACGTCCACCGTCCGGAAGTCCGCCCGGGCCCGCGTGAGGCCCAGTTCGACGGTCACGTAGCCGCGCCGCCCGCTGTAGAACTTCATGTGGGGGTTGGCCGCCATGAACGTGTCCCAGTCGGCCGGCCGGTCCCGGCCGTTCTTGCCGCTGGTGACGGACGTCGCCACGATCTCCGTGCCGAGCGTGCGGGAGTCCGGGTCGTCCCAGTCCTTCTTGATGTCGTACGCGTGCCCCGTGTGCACGTCCCCCGACAGCACCATCAGATTGGCGAGCCCGGCCGCCTCCGCACCGTCCAGGAGCCGCTGCCGGGACGCCGGGTAGCCGTCCCAGGAGTCCATCGACAGCTTGTAGCCGGCGGTCGGGGCGGTACGGCGGCGGGCGAAGGTCACCTGCTGCGGTACGACGTTCCAGGTCGCCGACGAACTCTTCCAGCCGTCCAGCAGCCACCGCTCCTGGGTCTCGCCGGTCAGGGTGCGCGACGGGTCCTCGGACTTCGGGCCCGGCACCTGCCAGCCGTCGCCGTACGCCTGGTCGGAGCGGTACTGCCGGGTGTCCAGGACGTCGAACTGGGCGAGCCGGCCGTACCCCAACCGCCGGTAGAGCACCACGTCCGGGCCGGTGGGCGCCATGAGGGGGGCCAGCGGCTGGTTCTCCCAGTACGCGCGGTACGAGGCGGCCCGGCGCAGCAGGAACTCCTCCGGGGACACGGCGTTCTCGGGGATCGCGCCGGCGTAGTTGTTCTCGGTCTCGTGGTCGTCCCACGTGACGACGAACGGGTGCGCGGCGTGCGCGGCGATCAGGTCCGGGTCGGACTTGAAGAGCGCGTACCGCAGCCGGTAGTCGTCCAGCGTGACCGTCTCCCGGTTGAAGACGGCGGGCAGTGTGCGGTCGGTGTAGTCGCGGGCGCCGCCGGTGGCGGAGACGGCGTACTCGTACAGGTAGTCGCCCAGGTGGAAGACGACGTCCAGGTCCTCGTCGGCGAGGTGCCTGAACGCGGTGAAGTACCCGTCGTGGTAGGCCTGGCAGGAGACGGCGGCGAACCGCAGCCGGTTCACGAGCGCGCCGGACGCGGGGGCGGTACGGGTCCGCCCCGCCGGGCTGATCCACGGACCGGTACGGAAGCGGAACCAGTACACGCGGTCGGCGTCGAGGCCCCGCACGTCGACGTGCACGCTGTGGTGGAACTCGGGGTGCGCGGTCGCCTCGCCCCGCGCCTCGATCCTGGCGAACCCCGCGTCCCGGGCGACCTCCCAGCTCACGGCGACGCGCTCCTGGGGGAGGCCGCTGTCCGGTACGTACGGGTCGGGCGCGAGCCTCGTCCAGAGGAACACGCCGTCGGGGCGGGGGTCGCCGGAGGCCACGCCGAGGGTGAACGGGTCGGCGGTGAGCCTCCCGGCGTCCAGCTCGGCGGCGCCCGCGACACCGGCGACGGGGAGGTTCACGGCGAACGCGAGGACGGCGGCGGTGGCGGCGCTCGCGCCGCTCAGGACGCGGCGGCGGGGGAGGCTTCCGGTGCGCGCCAGGGACGTGAGGTGCTGGGCGGCGGCCCTGAGTTCGGGTGCGTGGCGGTGTGCGGCGGTCATGTGCCCCTCCCCTGTCGGCTCTCCTGACGACGGTCCTGGCAGGGACGGGTGCGATGAGATCCACGAGATCCACGTGCCTCGCCTATCTGTACCTCAACTACGCTGCGGGCCCATGAACGCCATGCGGGAGATCAACTCCAAGCACAAGATCGCACTGGTGACGGGCGCCGGCTCGGGCGTCGGGCGCGCGGTCTCGGTCGCGCTGGGCCGCGCGGGCTGGTCGCTGGTCCTGGCGGGGCGGACCGCGTCACGGCTGGCCGGGACGGAGGCGCTCACGGGCTCCTCCACCGAGGTGCTGGCCGTCCCCACCGACGTGACCGTCCCCGAGGAGGTGGACGCGCTCTTCGCGGCGGCGCGGGAGCGGTACGGGCGGCTGGACCTGCTCTTCAACAACGCGGGCACGTCCGGGCCCGGCGGGTTGCCTCTCGACGAGCTGCCGTACTCGGCGTGGCGGAAGGTCGTGGACACCAACCTGACCGGCAGCTTCCTGTGCGCGCAGGGGGCGTTCCGCCAGATGAAGGCGCAGGATCCGCGGGGCGGCCGGATCATCAACAACGGCTCGGTCTCGGCGCACGCGCCGCGCCCGGACTCGATCGCGTACACCGCCACGAAGCACGGCGTGACGGGCCTGACGAAGTCCCTGTCCCTGGACGGCCGCCCGTACGGGATCGCGTGCGGCCAGATCGACATCGGCAACGCGGCGACGGACATGACGGAACGGATGCGAAGTGGCGTTCCGCAGGCGAACGGGGAGGTGGCGGTGGAGCCGGTGATGGAGGTCGCCGACGTCGCGGACATGGTGGTGTACATGGCGGGCCTGCCCTTGTCCGCGAACGTCCAGTTTGCCACGGTGATGGCCACAAAAATGCCCCTGATCGGCCGAGGCTGACCCCACCCCGGGATGTCCTCAAACGCCGGACGGGCTTGATTCGTCGCCGCAGCGGGCACGAACAAGCCCGTCCGGCGATTGAGGACAACAGTGACCGCGACGCGGGCACCACCCGAGCCATGGAATGGACGCCAACCACCACCGCGTTGACAACGACATGCCCGCTCCCCTCAGATACACCGCCTTCTCCACCACCCCCACCGGAGGCAACCCCGCAGGGGTGGTCCTCGACGCCACCCACCTCACCGACACCGACATGCTCGCCATCGCGGGCGACCTCGGTTACAGCGAGACCGCGTTCCTCACCGCCCCGCCCGAGGGACTCGGCGAGCCCGGACGCGCCTACACCGTCCGGTACTTCAGCCCCCGCGCGGAAGTACCGTTCTGCGGCCACGCCACCGTCGCCACCGCCATCGCGCTCGCCGATCGCGTCGGCCCCGGCGAGTTCGTGTTCGCGACCCCGGCCGGCACCGTGCCGGTCACGGTCACCCGCACGCCGGGCGACGGCACCACCACCGGCACCACCACCGCCACCCTCACCAGCGTCACCCCCCACGTCACCCCCATCCCCGCCCCCGACGTCGAAGAGGCCCTCGCCGCACTCCGCTGGCCCGCCACGGACCTGGACCCCGCCCTGCCGCCCCGCATCGCGTTCGCCGGCGCCCGCCACCTCGTGCTCGCCGCCGCGACCCGGGCCCGCCTCGCGGACCTGTCGTACGACTTCGACCGCCTCGAAACATTCATGCGGCAACGGGACCTGACGACCGTCCAGCTCGTCTGGCGCGAGTCGGCGGACGTGTTCCACGTCAGGAACCCGTTCCCGGTCGGCGGCGTCGTGGAGGACCCGGCCACCGGCGCCGCGGCGGCCGCCTTCGGCGCGTACGCCCGGGAGTTGGGCATCGTGCCGGACACGGCGACCCTCACCCTGCACCAGGGCGCCGACATGGGCCGCCCCGGCGTGCTGACGGTCGAGCTGAGGGCGGGCGACGCGCGCGTACGGGTAGGCGGCGCCGGCGCGCGCATCCCCTCGCCCCCGCTCCCTCAGTAACCGGCGGAGCCGTAACCACCGGCGCCGGACGACGCCGACGAAGGCGCCGAAGAGGAGGCGGCCGGGGCGATCCGGTCGCCCGTCGGCGAGACGACGTACCAGTTCGCGCCGAAGCCGTTGAGGCCCTCCCCGTTGGTCTGGCCCGCCGCGCTGTCCCCCTTGAAGTAGTAGAGGGGGTGCCCGTTGTACGTGACCTGCCGGGAGCCGTCGCTCCGCGCGATGGTGTTCAGCTTGCCCCCGGTGACCCCCGAACCGGCCTTGGCCGTGCCGGACGCCGTCAGCGGCGGCCACTGGGCGGCGCAGGCGCCGTCGCAGGTGGAACGGGAGCCGGTGTCGGACGCGAAGAGGTAGAGGGTCCTGCCGGCGCTGTCGGTGAGGTACGTGCCGAGGCTGCCGCTCCGCGCGTCCACCGACACCGCCGTACCCGAGCCGGAGCCCGTACCCGAGCCCTTACCCGATCCCGCAGCCTGTACAGCGGACTGGGCGGACCGGGCGGACGAGTGCGCGGACGGGGTGGGGGCGGGACTCGACGAGGAGCTCCCGGACCCGCAGGCGGCCGCGAACGCGGCGAGCGCGGCGACGGCGAGACCGAGTCCCGCCGAGGTGGAGAGCTTCCTCTTGCCCTGGAGGTGGTTCATGGCGCTTCCTGACGTGGGGTGGGCGCCCGTCCCTGCGGCGGCGCGCCTCCCCCATCAGTACGTGACCGCTACACGAATTTCTCAGATACTCACCCAAATGGGACAGTGAGCGAGAACACGCACCATGTCATGAACAAAAGGGCGAAGTCATCCGTAGCCCGGCGCCGCACCCCGCCACCCCCGCCGGCGCAGGCTCAGGACTCCTCGACGGCCTTCTTGATCCGCTGGGCGAACGCCGGCGCGTCCTTGCGGGCGGCGCTCAGCGCGACGCCGACGAGGAGCTTGCCGATGCCGTGGCCCTCCAGGGCGTTGTAGATCCGCACCCGCGTCCTGCCGCCCTCCAGGGACTCCAGGTCGTAGCCGCCCTCGGTGGCCGTGACCGTGTTCTTGGAGGTCTCGGTCCAGCGGATCCGGGTGGGCGCCTCCAGCTCACTGATGCGGAATTCCCGCTTCGTCGTCATCCCGGCGTCCTTCACCGTGCTGAGGAAGACGGTGTCCACCGCGGTGGCGCCCTCCGGGGACTTCACGATCTGCTGCACCCGGGGGCTGAACTTGGGGTCGTTCGTACCGTCCGCCAGGAACGCGAAGACCTCCTCGATGGGGCGGTTGATCTCCGTGGTCGCCTCGAACTGTCCAGCCATGATCACTCCTAGATCGTTCAAGCAACGTGGGGCACAAGTGAGCCCGGCCCGGCGGGAAAGGCAGCCCGCGGGAGCGGGCCGTTGCCGTACCCCCATTCTCGCGGGTCCGGCCCCTCCTCCACCACCTGAAACGGCCGACTCGCCGCACGGCCCCCTTCCGGTCCCGCCGCACAGGCCCCTTCCGGTCGCCGCACAGGCCCGCCGGAGCCCGCACAGACCCGCCGGAGCCCGGCCCCCCGGCCCCGCCGGCGCCGAGCGGAGAGAATGCGGGCTCGGGCCGCCACCGGAGCCGGTCCGACGATCTGGAGGCAGTCATGTCGCATCCCACCGGCGTCGACCTCGGAAGCCCGATACGCACGGCGACCGTGCGGGAGCTGGACCCGCTGGCCGCCGACCCCGCCCTCTCCGCGCTCCGCGAGCAGAACGCCCGCGCCGACGTCCCCGCCCTGGCCGCCGCCCTGCGCGGCCTCGTACCGGCGCTCGACGCGGTCGGCGCGTACTCCGCCGAGCGGTGTGCGGCCGCGATGCGCGACCTCGGCCTGTTCCTCGGCTCGATCAAGCGCCACGGACCCGAACCCCTCTCCCTTGTACCGGAGTTACGTCCCGTCCTGCTCGAACTCGGCCGCCGTACCGACCTGGTGCCCCGGGACACCGTGCACCACTACTGCACCTGGAACCCGGTCGGCGAGCGGCAGCGCATGTACACCGGTGACGCCCAGGAGGCCCGCCTCCAGGAGTCGGTACGGCTGGTCTTCCCGCACCTGCGCGCGGGCATCGAACTGGCCGCGACGCTCAGCGACACGGCGCCGGACGACGCCCAATTCCGCCGGTCGGCGGAGGAGTTGACCGCTCACGTCGAGCGGATCGTGACCGCGATCGACCTGGTCGTCGCCCATGTCACCCCGGAGTTCTTCGCCCTCGGACTCCGCCCGTACTTCGAGGAGATCACGGTCGGCGACCGGGTCCTGATGGGGCCGGCGGCGGCCCAGGTCCCGCTGTGGCTGATCGACCAGGCGCTCTGGGCCTCGGACCACAGCGAACCCGCGTACGCCGAGTTCGTCCGGGACTCGGTGCCGTACGCGCTCCCGCGCTGGCGCGACCTGTACGCGCGCTGGAGCCGGGTCCCGTCCGTGGTCTCCCGGCTGGTGGAGGCCTTCGGCGACAACCCGGACGACGCGGCGCGCAGGATGCCCGCGCTGCGCGCGAACAGCGAGGCGCTGGCGCGGCTGCTGCGCGTGATAGTGGTCTTCCGCGGCCGCCATCTGGCCCTCGCGAGGAAGGCGTACGACGCGGATCTGCGCCGCTACCCGGTCGGCAGCGGCGGCGGCAGCACCGATCTCCTGCGGCAGATCCTCGACCTCACCCGGACCGCCGCCCGGCTGACCACCCGTCCCGCGGACAGCGGCGCGGGACGGACCTGACCCGTACCCCTTCGCGGGGGAACCGGGCCCGGCGGGGGGAACCGGGCCGCGTGCTTCCTTCTTACTTGCTCCCTGTTACGGCCTCACGGCCTCACGGCATTACGGCATTACGGCAGGGTCTTCTTCGCCGCGACCGGGGAGTCCTCACGGTAGAAGATGTCGATGTCGACCTCTTCCCCTCCGACGATCATCGTGTCCCACGCCCCGCTCTCCAGCAGGGTCCGCAGGGTCTCGCTCCTCATCGTGCCGAGATGGTCCCTCAGGACCGTGTCGTCGGGCATGCCGGGGATGCGCGGCGCCAACCGGTCCCGGATGGCGCGCAGTTGCACCATGAGCGCCTCGATGTCGGCTTCCTTGTCCAGGTCGTCCGCCGCTTCCGCCGCCGCGATGCTCCGCGCGATCTTGTCCTTGATCGCGGCGGTGACGCCGTCCTCGTCGGTGGTCACCATCGCCTTCCAGGCCCGGCTCTTGTGCCGGTACTGGAGCATCGACATCGCCGCTTCGTGGCGGACGAAGTCGGCGTCGCGGAAGGGTCTGCCCCGCCAGCTGTTCTTGAGCGAGCGCGCGAGCGAGATGGCGGACGCCAGGCCGCTGTTGAGCCCGCGCCCCGGCCAGAAGTGGATCGCGTTGGCCGCGTCGCCGAGGAGGAATCCGTACGTTCCCGGAGTGGCCGACGTCGCCGAGTACAGGTGGGCGGTGAAGCGCGGCCGCTGCACCATGTCCAGCCGGAACGCGGTGACGGCGCTGAGGTTCCCCTCGGAGATGCCGAAGAGCGCCAGCCCCTCGATCACCCGCTTCCACAGGGCCGATCCCCTGACCAGCGCGGGCAGGAACAGCGTGCCGTGGGTGGAGCAGTGGAAGTCGCCGTCCTCGTCGCGGCCCATGACGCAGGGGCGCGAGGCGATGCAGTCCTCGAAGACGTGCCGGACGGGGTCGATGCCGACCACTTCCTTGGCCTCCTCGTCGGTGAGGCGCATGTTCAGGAAGCCCTCGCCGCGCAGGGCGTTGAGGAGGAACCGGTTCTGGGCGACGGTCAGCAGGACGGTCATGGGGTCGGTCAGGTCGGACTTCACCCGCAGGCCGAGCACGACGTCCTGGACGTGGTGGCCGTCCAGCGAGTAGATCGACGTGTCGGCGTTGCCGAACTTGGACGTGAAGTGGTCACGCGTCCGGGAGCGGCCGCCCTCGCAGATGGCGAGCACGTGGTCCTTGACCAGGGTGTCGTGCCGCTCGGTCGGATCGAACCTCTCCGGAACGAGCGTGATGCTCCCGGACTTCTCGTTCGCTATCTCGAGCAGCTTGTCCTCGACGTGCGCGATGCGGATGTTCCGCGGGTTGAAGCCACGGATCGAGTCGGGGCCCGCGGGCCACATCTCGGAGTACGCCTCGGGGGTGAAGAGGCGCGCCTGGATCTCCTCGGGCAGATTCAGGTACTGGCGGCTCTGGACCGTGACGACCTGCTGCCGCCGTACGTTCCCCTGGCCCTGGTTCTTCCATACGATCCGCTCGTCCTCCCGGACCCAGCGGCCGTCGTACACCGTGATGGCCACCTGGGGGCCGAGGAGGTGCTCCAGCAGCAGGGCGAGGCTCAGTCCGACCGGTCCGCCGCCCGCGATCGTGACCTTGAGGACCGGGCCCGGCTCGACGGCCGGCGTAGAGGCCATGAGCGACTCGATCAGGGAGAGATCCATGATCGTCTCCATGGCGTCGGCGACCTCGAAACAGAACGTCTCGTCGCCGATCTTGATCAGGTCGCCGGGCCGCAGCACGTGCGAGGTCACGCGCTTCCCGTTGACCAGCGTGCCGTTGCTGCTCCCCCGGTCGTGCAGGACGTAGCCGTCGGCCTCGCGGACCACCTCGGCGTGGAAGCGCGAGGCGCTGCCACCCGTGATGACCACGCTGTTGTCGCCCTTGCGCCCGAAGGTGATCGGCTCGTCGCCGACCGGGATTCGTCGTCCGGCGAGAGCGCCTTCGCGCCCAACTATTTCAGGAGGCACAGGTCACTCCTTTCCCTTGCTCGTAGACGGTCGCAGACCGTCGCGGACAGTGACATGACGGTGGCCGTGGGTCGTGGGACCGACGACCCACGACGGGGCGGATGACCCGGGGAGATCGATGCGCGGGGCGTCGCCGCCGAGGCGCCGGACGGGACGTCGCGCACCGGGCCGACCGGGTCGCCCGGCACGATCCGTTCGCGCTCCGGAGTCGAGTCGCCCCTGTTCAGCGGGTACGTCAGGGCCTTCGGCCAGGTGGCAGCATAGCCCGCCGCCGGGCCGTCCCTGAGGTCGTGTCAGTACCTCCGCCTGGCGGGCCGCCGCCGCGGCGGGCCGGCCCGCGCGGGGCCGTACCGGCTACCGGACACCCGCGATCCGCCCCCTCCGCGCACACCCGCCACTTCCCTCGCCCCCGCCTCACTTCTCACGGCCCAACTCCGCCCCGGGGGCGGCTCGCTGAGGGGTGAGAGAACGCGGTCCATTATTCCCCCCGAAGCGCGGATCGCTCCCCGCCCCGAGCGGCTACGGCCAGCCGGGAACGCGAACCCGCCGGCCCGTCGTTCTGTCTCGCGCAGGGATCTCCGGTCGCGCGAGGAGTGCGATCGACTTGGCTCTCGGGCCTTGACGACAGGACGGGGACGGCCAGGGGTTCCCGCGCGCCCGGAAGTGGCGGCTCTTCCGGGCGCGGTCGCCGAGATGTCCGAGTCCGTCGATCTCGGTTTCGTGCTCGGTTTCGCGCTCGGGTCAGGGAGGGGGCGGCCGGGAATCGGTGGCGGACCGGAATGGTATAACTCCTCAGACAAGCGGAGGAGCCAGCGGAGGAGCCACTGATGCCGTCACCCGTCCGCCGCCATCCCCTGGCGGCCCAGGTCGCCGATGTCCTGCTGGAACGCCTGCGGGCCGGGGAGTGGCCGCTCGGCCACCGGCTGCCCGGCGAGACGACCCTCGCGGCCCAGCTCGGCGTAGGGCGCTCGACCCTGCGCGAGGCGGTCCGTGAGCTGTCCGGGAAGGGGGTCCTCGACTCCCGGCAGGGTTCGGGGGTGTACGTCACGGCGCTCGACGTGCCCGAGGACCGCGAGGCCGTCCTGCGCCGCGCGTCGATCGTGTCGGTCATCGAGGCCAGGATCGCGATCGAGGCCGAGGGCGCGGGGCTGGCCGCGGTCCGCCGTACCCCCGCCGACCTGCGCGCGATACGGCGCGCGCTGCGGGAACGCCGTACCGAAGGACAAGCCGTCGACGCGCATGTCGACGCCGACATGGCCTTCCACCGTACGGTCGTCGCGGCGGCCCACAACGACGTCCTCACGGACCTGTTCGACGGGTTCGTCCCACGGGTGCGCACCGCGATGATCGACATGCTCGGGCTGCGGCCCCTCGCCTCCGAGGAGGCCGATCACGCCCTGCACGAGGCGCTCGTACAGGCCGTCGCGGACCGGGACCCACGGGCGGCCGCCGAGTCGAGCCGCTCCCATCTGACCAGTTTGAAGGAGGCGTTCGCGTGAACGCGGCCAGGCCTGGACAGCTCCCGGTGGTGGAGCTGGACGACGTGACGTTCCGCCGTGAGGGCAAGGAGATCCTGCACGGCGTCAGCTTCGCCGTGCACGCGGGCGAGCACTGGGCCCTCCTCGGCCCGAACGGCGCCGGGAAAAGCACCGTGCTCGGCTTCTGCGGCGCGGTCACGCACCCGACATCGGGAACGGTCGACGTGCTGGGCGCGCGGCTGGGGCGGGTCGAGCTCCAGGCGCTCCGCCGTACGATCGGCCATGTGAACCCGCGCCACCCGCTGCGGTCCCGGCTGACCGTGCGCGAGGTGGTCCTGACGGGCCTCACCGGCTCGATCGAGAGCCCCCCGAGGTGGCGCCCCCGGCCCGCCGATCTCGCCGCGGCCGACGCCCTGATCGACACCCTGGGCCTGGCGGGCAAGACGGACGAGAAGTGGCCCACCTTGTCGCAGGGGGAACGCGGCCGGGTCCTGATCGCCCGCGCCCTCGTGTGCGACCCGCGCCTGCTGCTGCTCGACGAACCGTCGACGGGCCTCGACGTCGCCGCCCGCGAACAGCTCCTCGAAACGATCGACCTGCTCGACACCACCCACCCGGACCTCGCGTCGATCCTGGTCACCCACCACCTCGAAGAACTGCCGGCCTCCACGACCCACGCCCTGCTCATCGACGACGGCCGGGTGGTCGCGTCGGGCGCGGCGGAGTTGGTCGTGACGACGGAGAACGTCTCGGCGGCCTTCCACCACCCGATCAACGTCCGCCGGGACGACGGCCGATGGAGCGCGAGGGCGGGCCGCTTCGCGGCGGCGCGGGTGCGGGTGCTCGGGGGCGGGTGACGGGAGGTCAGACGGGGCGGGCAGGCCCTGGCGCGGATCCGGGCCGCGGCTCGGATCCCGGCCCCGGCCCGGATCCCGGCCCCGGCCCCGGTCCCAGTCCCCGCGGAGCGATCCGGACCAGATCGGCGACCAGCTCCCCGAAGCGCGCCTCGCCCAGCGTCTCCCGCCAGGGCGCGACCGCGTCCCGGGCGGCCCGGTCGGCGGCCCGGGTGGCGGCCCACCCGGTCTCGGTCAGCTCCAGGAGGCGGGCACGCGCGTCGTGGGGGTGGGGGCGCCGTACCACGTACCCCTTGCGCACCAGCTCCTCGACGGACTGGGCGGCGGCCTGCTTGGTGACCCCCAGGTGCTCCGCCAGGTCGGCGGTGGTGGCGCCGCCCCAGGAGATGCGAACGAAGGCGAAGCCGTGCGCCGGCCGCAGGTCGTCGAACCCCTGCTGGACCACGCGCGCGTGGATCTCCCGTACCAGCTGACCGGAGAGTCCCAGTACGAGCGCGGAGAAGGCCAGGGGGGCGGGGTCGTCCATGGGCTTGACTATAACTCGTCAAGCAGCTTGTCTATGTAAACAAGACAACCCCCTTGCCTATCTCACCCTAAGGAGCTGCCCACATGCCCTTCATCCGCGCCGACGAGGCCGTCGTGCACGAGATCCACGGCACCCGCTTCGTCTCGTACGTCCGCCCCGCCACCGGCAGCCGGGAGCTGGCCTCCTGGCGGGGCGAGGTCCCGGCGGGAACGGTGGCTCCGGCCCATGTGATCAGCGAGGAGGAGACGTTCTACGTCCTGTCCGGCCGCCTGCGCCTCACCATCGACACCGAGACGGCCGAACTCGCCCCGGGCGACGCGGCGGTGGCCCCCTCGGGCTCCAAGGTGGCCGTCGCCAACACCACCGACACCCCCACCCACATCTGGGTGACCACCAGCGTCGGCCTCACGGCCCGCCTGGCGGACGGCAGCACCATCAGCCCACCCTGGGCGCGTTGAGGAAGGCGAGCAGGTCGTCGAGCGGAGCCGGTACGCGGCCGGGCTCCAGCGCCTCGACCAGGACACGCCCGTAGTGGATCTTCCGCCCCTTCTTCGTACCGAGGAAGCGCCGCAACTGCTGCTGTGACGGACGACCTTGCTGGGCAGGCTGGCGCAGGAAGGTCTGGAGGGCGCGCAGATCACCCTCGGCCTCGACCAGTTCCGCCACCCGATCCGTACCCAGCGCGCGGATCAGTTCGTCCTCCAGGTCCGCCACACAGACGAAGAACCCGTCCCGCGTCGCCCCGGCCCGCTCCAGGCCCCGGACGTAGAAGGACAGCTCCGCCTCGTCGCACAACCCCGCGAGCCGCAACCCGAGCCCGGGCGGCCCGAGAACCTGGACGAACCGCCCCACGCTCATCGCCCCGCCCATCGGCAGCACGCAAACCCCCTCGCCCACCAGATCCCGCCCCCGCGACACGGCCAGCGCCTCCACGGCGGCGGCATCACTGGGCCCCTCCACCAGGACAACGCCCCGAACACCCACCCGCCCGACCAACTCCCGCGCCAGCCCCCCGTCCCCACCCCCCGCCCAAGCGACAACCGCCTCCCGAAACACCCCCATGTCAGCCACGCCCCGAGTCTCCGCCCTCAGCCCCGCTCCCGGTAGGCAATTACGCCCGAGTCGAGTGCTTGAAGCCACCGACGGGCCGATACGTCGCCGCCTCCTCCCGGTTCTGGCTGTCGAGCGGGCTGGGAAGCGTGAACGGGGACGGAATCAGGAACTCGGCCCACACCACACGCCCGGCGATGACATAACTCTCGATCGAGCCCGGTTCGAGCAGGAAGACCTCCCTCCTCCTGACCGGCCCGATACGGGATTCCAAGGTGGCCCGCTCCGCGGTGTCCGCGACCCGGAGATGAACGGGACCGATGTCCTTCCAGCAGGAGATCCGCTGGACACCGAGGAAACACAGGTCGAGCACCACACCCTCCCCGCTCTCCACCACAGCGTCGCCGAACGGCGGAAACCCACGCACAACCACCTGCGCGTGCCCGTGCCGATAGTCGAACAGGCTGAAGCTCCGCCCGTCGAAGAACCCCAACTCCGAGGAAACAGCCATCACTTCACCTTTGCGTACGCGCCCAACCGCTCGTTCCAGCGCTAGAAGTCGACCTTGCCCATCAGCCCCGCACTGAACTCCCTCACCACGGAGGCCGACGTCTCGACCGCCATCGGCATCCCCGACGTCGACAACGACACCATCCCGGACATCTGGTCCCGCTTCGCCTCCGACGGCCACGTGAGCCGGAAAGGGCCCCTGACCGGCACTCAGCCGGTCAGGGGCCCTTGGCGGCAGACGAGTCGGGCTGTACGCCGGGTTCTGTCTCCCGGTTGCCTCGCGGCGGCCGGGGAGACGGCCATCCATCTAGGACCGGCGTTGCCGCCGGCCTCGTGCGGTCTACCCGCGGACATCGGGCGAGCAGCCCTCGAGCGTCCGCGCAGGGCCTCGTTCTACGGAGGCCCCTCTTGACCTTGCTCCGGGTGGGGTTTACCTAGCTGCCCAGGTCACCCTGGGCACTGGTGGTCTCTTACACCACCGTTTCACCCTTACCGGGGGCCGAAGCTCCCGGCGGTCTGTTTTCTGTGGCACTGTCCCGCGGGTCACCCCGGGTGGCCGTTAGCCACCACCCTGCCCTGTGGAGCCCGGACGTTCCTCGGCAAGATCGGAGATCTTGACGCGGCCGTCCGCCCGGCTCGTCTGCCGTGCCCACCATGTTACCCGGCGTGGCGGCGGGCCCCGCACGCTTGACCTTGCCGCTGCGTCAACGTTTCTACTCGGCGTATGAGGATCGGAGAGATCGCCGCGCTGGTCGGGGTCACCCCGCGGGCGGTACGGCACTACCACCACCGGGGGCTGCTGCCCGAGCCTGTGCGCCGGGCCAATGGTTACCGGGAGTATTCGGTGCGGGACGCCGTCCTGCTGGCGCGGATCCGGCGGCTCACCGAGCTGGGGCTCGGCCTGGACGAGGTACGGGACGTGCTCGCCGACGACGCCGGGCGGGAGCTGGCCGAGGTGCTCGCGGAGCTGGACGCCGATCTGGCCCGGGAGGAGCGGGCGATCCAGGAGCGGCGCGCGAGGCTCGCCGAGCTGATGGCGGGCCCGCTGTCCGGCGGCGCCGGGCCGGTGTCGCCGGCGTTGGCGCGGCTGCTGGGGACGCTCCCGGCCACGGACTCCCCCATGGCCGCGAAGGACCGGGAACTGCTGACGCTCTTCGACACCGCGGACGGGGACCGGCGTGTGTACGAGGCCCTCCATCCGCTGACGCACGACACCGAAGTGCTCGCGCTCTACCGGCGGTTGGACGACCTCGCCGAGGCGCCGCGCGACGATCCGCGGATCCCGGCGCTGGCCGCGGCGATCTCGGCGGCCGTGCCCGACACGTTGGTCGACGCGATGCCGGTCGAGGGGGATCCGATGGACGCCGGTTTCGGCGCGGCCCTGCTGGCCGACTTCGCCCCGGCCCAGGCGGAGGTCGTCCGCCGGATCATGGAGGCGTTGACGGAGCGGGGGCGAACGCGGGCTCGGGAAGAGGGAGTTGCGGGCGGGGATGGGGAGCAGGGTGTGGGGAGGGGGAGCTCGTGAGGGTCAGGTGGCGGGCCGTGGGGCGTGCCGGGGGTGGGGCGCGTGGGATGTGGGGGGTCGTTCTCGGGTCGGTCCCGGGGTTCCTTCCGCCTTCCGTGCGGCGGCTGTTGCTGCATGAGGTACGGGGCGTCGGCAGCCTGGCCCGCTGGGTCGCGCGCCGGACGCACGGGGTACGCGACGGCGACCACGCGGCCCCGTACACCGGGCCGCAGACGGCGATGATGTACGGGCTCCTCTTCGTCTCGGTCGTCGAGACGGTGGTCCTGACCGTCCTGCTCACCCCGTGGCCCCTCGTGCACCGGATCATGCTCGTCCTCGACGTCTACACCGTGCTGGCCGTGCTCGCCCTGCACGCCGGGTGCGTCACCCGGCCCCATGTGGCGGGCGCGGACGGTTCGTTGAGGATCCGGTACGGCGCGCTCTTCGATCTCCTGATCGCTCGCGAACGCATCGCCTCGGTGCGGGTGGAGCGGCGTTATCCGAGTGGGGGGTTGATTCAGTGCGCAGATGAGGGCGTGCTGGACCTGGTGGTCGGCAGCCAGACGTCCGTAAGGGTGGAGCTGACCGAGCCGGTCACGTTCGTGCGGCCCCTGGGGCGCACGGGCCGGGCCCGGGTGATCCGCTTCCACGCGGACCAGGCCGAGGAGCTGGTACGGGTGCTTCGCGCCGCGGGGGCCTGAGGGCGAGGCGGGCGTGGGCCGCCGCCGGGCGCTCGTCGCCTACCCTGGCGGCCGGGGCGCCCTTCGCCCCGTACGTCCCCGAAGGAGAACCACCGTGCTCGTGCTGCTCCCCCCGTCCGAAGGGAAGGCCGCCGCCGGGCGCGGCGCGCCCCTGAAGCCGGAGTCCCTGTCGCTGCCGGGTCTCGCCGAGGCCAGGGCCGCCGTACTGGACGAGCTGGTGGAGTTGTGCGCGGCCGACGAGGACAAGGCGCGTGACGTGCTCGGACTCACCGAGGGGCTGCGCGGGGAGATCGCCAAGAACGTCGTCCTGCGGACGGCCGGGGCGCGTCCCGCCGGGGAGCTGTACACCGGTGTGCTGTACGACGCGCTCGGCCTCGCCACCCTCGACACCGCCGCGAAGCGCCGCGCGGGGAAGTCGCTGCTGGTCTTCTCCGGGTTGTGGGGTGCGGTACGGATCGGCGACCGGATCCCGCCGTACCGGTGCGCGATGGGGGTCAGACTGCCGGGTCTCGGCGCGCTCGGCACGTACTGGCGGACGCCCATGCGGGCCGTCGTGCCCGAGGCGGCGGGTGACGGGATGGTGCTGGACCTGCGTTCGTCGGCGTACGCGGCGGCGTGGAAGCCCGAGGGGGCGCTCGCCGGGCGTACGGCGACGGTACGGGTGCTGCACGCGCAGGTGGACGAGGCGACCGGGGTCGAGAAGAGGTCCGTGGTCAGCCACTTCAACAAGGCGACGAAGGGGCGGCTGGTCCGGGACCTGCTCATGGCCGGGGCCCGGCCCAGGACGCCGGCGGGGCTGGTGGAGGCGTTGCGGGACCTGGGGTACGTGGTGGAGGTGACGGCTCCGGCGGGGGCGGGGGGCTCCGGGGTTGGGGCTGGCGCCGGGGTTGGGGCTGGGCGGACGTGGGCGCTGGACGTGGTGGTCAGGGAGATCCACTGAGGGGGCGCTTCGGTGTGCGGTGCGTTCCGTCGCGTTGCGTGGTGCGCAACGCTCGTTGCGTGCTCTGCGCACGCGGGGCAGGATGACGCCATGACCTCCCTGCTCGACCTCGCGCCCGTCATCCCTGTGGTGGTTCTCCACGACGCCGCCGACGCCGTCCCGCTCGCCCGCGCCCTGGTCGCGGGCGGGCTGCCCGCGATCGAGGTGACGCTCAGGACGCCGGCGGCGCTGGACGCGATCCGCGCGATAGCCGAGGAGGTGCCGGACGCGGTGGTCGGCGCGGGCACGGTCATCACCCCGGCGGGTGTGGCCGACTCGGTGGCGGCGGGGGCGCGCTTCCTGGTCAGCCCCGGGTGGACGCCGAGGCTGCTGGACGCGGCGCGGGAGTCCGGGGTGCCGTTCCTGCCGGGGGTGTCGACGGCCTCGGAGGTGGTGGCGTTGCTGGAGCGTGGGGTGACGGAGATGAAGTTCTTCCCGGCGGAGGCGGCGGGGGGTACCGCGTACCTCAAGTCCTTGAGCAGCCCGCTCCCGCAGGCCCGTTTCTGCCCGACGGGCGGGATCACGGCGGAGTCGGCGCGGGAGTACCTGGCGCTGCCCAACGTGGGGTGTGTCGGGGGGACGTGGATGATCCCGGCGGATGCGCTGGCCGCGCGGGACTGGGGGCGGGTGGAGGGGTTGGCTCGGGGGGCGGGTGGGTTGCGAGGGGGTTCTTTGGGGGTGTGAGGGTGGTGCCGGTGGGTGGGTGGTGCGGGTTACTGATGTCCTCAAACGCCGGACGGGCTTGAAGTCGCGGCTCGTCCGGCGGGGTTTGCGGCGGAGCCGCTTGAAGTGGTCGGCCGCTGGCGGGACTTGACCGGGGCGGGGACGCCGGGTGGCCGCGCGTGGGGGGCGCGGGTTACCGATGTCCTCAAACGCCGGACGGGCTTGAAGTGGGGGCCCGCCCGGCGGGCTTGCGGCGGAGCCGCTTGGAGTGACCGCCCGGCGGAGCCGCTTGGAGGGGCCGTCCGGTGGACGGGCTTGGAGTGGTGGGGATTCAGGTTAGGTGTGAGGTGTCGTTCAGGAGTCTCAGGGACGCGTTGCCGTCCGCGTAGTACGCCACCACCGACACCGACGCCGCCGACAGTTCCATCCGGAACAGGGACTCGGGCGGTGCGCCCAGCGCCAGCCGTACCAGCTCCTTCACCGGCGTCACGTGCGTGACGACCAGGACCGTGCGGCCCGCGTACCGGGCGAGGAGGCGGTCGCGGGCGGCCGCGACGCGGCGGCCCACCGTCGCGAAGCTCTCGCCGCCGCCCGTGGGGGCCACGGTCGGTGAGCTGAGCCAGGCGCTGAGGTCGTCGGGGTACCGCTCCCGTACCTCCGCGAACGACATCCCCTCCCACGCGCCGAAGTCCGTCTCGCGCAGGTCGTCCTCGATGACGACGTCCAGGCCCAGCCGGTCGGCCGCCGCCTGGGCGGTCTCGCGGCAACGGAGCAGCGGCGAGGAGACGATGTCCTGGACGGTGCCGCGCGCGGCGAGCGCCGCGCCGGCGGCCTCCGCCTGGCGGCGGCCGACGGGCGACAGTTCCGGGTCGGTGCCCCCGCTGCCGGAGAAGCGCTTGCTGGGGGTGAGCGCCGTCTCGCCGTGCCGGAGGAGGACGAAGGTGGCGGGCGGTCCCAGGTCGGCGGACCCGCCCCAGCCGGTGGAGGTGTCCTTCTCCGCGACCGTCGAGGTGTCCGTCTTGGCCGACGCCGGCGATTCCTCCGTCCCGGTGGGCGCGGGCCCCGCGAGCTTCGCCGCCGAGCGTGCCGCGCCCACGTCCAGGGCCGCCGTGGACGACGCCGCGTCCCACTGGCGCCCCTGCTTGCCCGCGTCCATCGCCTCGTTGGCGAGCCGGTCCGCGTGCTTGTTCCGCTCGCGCGGGATCCACTCGTACGTCACCCGGTCCGCCGGCAGGATCCGCGCCGCCTCCGCCGCCAGCGGCTTCATGTCCGGGTGCTTGATCTTCCAGCGGCCGGTCATCTGCTCGACGACCAGCTTGGAGTCCATCCGGACGTGCACCCGGGCGTCGGGGTCGAGCGCCTTCGCCGCCGTGAGCCCCGCGATCAGGCCCTTGTACTCGGCGACGTTGTTCGTCGCGACGCCCACGTACTCCGCGGTCTCCGCCAGCGCCTCGCCCGTCCGCGGGTCGAGGACGACGGCCCCGTACCCCGCGGGCCCCGGGTTGCCGCGCGAGCCGCCGTCCGCCTCCACGTAGAAGGTGGGCGCGGGCGTCGGGGTGTCTGCCGTAGGAACGGTCATCGGTCAGAGGCCCGAGTCGGCGGTACGGACCAGGATGCGGCGGCAGTTCTCGCACCGCAGCACTTCGTCGCGCGGGGCCGCCTTGACCTCGTTGACCTCGGTGATGTTCAGCTCCAGCTGGCAGCCCTCGCAGCGGCGCCGGTAGAGGCGGGCGGCGCCCACCCCGCCCTGCTGGGTGCGGAGCTTCTCGTACAGCTTGAGGAGGTCGGCGGGGAGCGTCCCGGAGACGACCTCGCGCTCCTTCGTGACGGTCGCGGCCTCGCCGTCCAGCCCCTCGGTGGCCGCGTCGCGGCGCGCGACGGCGTCGTCGGTCTTGGCCTGGACGGAGGAGACGCGTTCCGTCAGCTCGGCGACCCGCTCCTGCGCGGACTCGCGGCGCTCCATCACTTCGAGGACGACGTCCTCCAGGTCTCCCTGCCGCTTGGCGAGGGAGACGATCTCGCGCTGGAGGTTCTCCAGGTCCTTGGACGAGCTGACCGTCCCGGAGTCGAGGCGCTGCTGGTCGCGTACGGCGCGCTGGCGCACCTGGTCGACGTCCTGCTCGGCCTTGGTCTGCTCGCGGGCGGTGTCGCTCTCCTCGGTCTGGGAGGCGACGAGGAGGTCCCGCAGCTGCGCGAGGTCCTTGGTGAGCGACTCGATCTCGGCGTGCTCGGGCAGCGCGCCGCGCTTGTGGTCGAGCTGCGACAGCCGGACGTCGAGCGCCTGGACGTCGAGGAGGCGGATCTGGTCGGCGGGGTCGGCGTTCAGTTGGGGGCTCCTGAGGAGAGGTGGGCGGACCAGGGGTCGGTGACCGTCTTCGAGACGTGGACCCGCAGGTCCCAGCCGTGGCGGTCGGAAATCTCGTCGAGCTGGGCGGCGGCCTGCTCGCACCAGGGCCATTCGGTGGCCCAGTGCGCGGCGTCGACCAGTCCCAGCGGCGAGTGGTGGGTGGCCTCGGAGACCGGGTGGTGGCGCAGGTCGGCGGTGACGAACGCGTCCACGCCCGCGGCCCTGACCTGGTCGAAGAGGCTGTCGCCCGAGCCGCCGCTGACCGCGACGGTACGGACGAGGGCGGCCGGGTCGCCGGCGATCCTGATGCCCTGCGCGGTGGCGGGCAGCCGGTGGGCGACGCGCGCGGCGAAGTCGCGGAGGGTGGCGGGGCGGTCGAGTTCGCAGATCCGGCCGAGGCCGCGGCGGCCCGCGGGGTCGGTGGGGTCCGGTACGAGGGGTCGTACGATCCGCAGGTCCAGCGCGCCCGCGAGGGCGTCGGAGACGCCGGGGTCGGCGGTGTCGGCGTTGGTGTGCGCGACGTGCAGCGCGATGTCGTGCTTGATGAGGGTGTGCACGGCGCGGCCCTTGAAGGTGGACGCCGCGACCGTCGTCGTACCACGCAGGTAGAGCGGGTGGTGCGTGACGATCAGCTCGGCGCCCAGCTCCACGGCCTCGTCGACGATGTCCTGGACGGGGTCGACCGCGAACAGGACCCGGGTGACGGACGCGTCGGGATCACCGCAGACCGTGCCGACGGCATCCCACTGCTCGGCCCGCTCGGGGGGCCAGAGGGTGTCGAGTTCGGCGAGGACTTCGGACAGTCGGGGCACGGGGAAAGGCTACCTGCCCGCCGTACCCCACCGACCATGCCGTGGGGGGCCGCGGGACCACGGGGGTACGGGGCGTCACGGGCCGGCCCGTGACGGCGGCCGGGCGCTCACCCGATGTCGTCGGGTGAGCGCCGGAGAGTCACCGGGGCCCGGGGCCGTCAGCCTCGCGTCCGTTCCGTGAGGAGCCGCCCAGCGGCTCCCGCGTGACGAGGGGACTCGCCTACTTCGCGAGGTACGTGTGCAGGTCGTTCAGGACCAGGTCCGCTGCCGTGACGCCGAGGCCGAGGTACCAGGTCTCGTCGTTGACCGCCTTGACGTGGCCGTTCTTCACCGCGGTGAGGTTCTTCCACAGCGGGCTGGAGGTCGCGGCGGCCTCGTCGGTCTTCGACGGATCGCCGTACGTGGCCCAGAAGATCCAGTCGGCGTCGGCCTCGTCGATCTTCTCGGGGCTGATCTCGACGGCGAGGTCCTGGATCTGCTGGTTCTTGGGCCGCGGCAGGCCGACGTCCTTGAGGATCTGGCCGATGAACGAGCTCTCCGCGTACAGCCGCAGCTGCCCGGGGCGGAAGCGGACCATCGAGATCGTGGGCCGGTCGGAGCCGAGGGCCGTGTCGAGCGCGGCGACCCTCTTCCGGTAGTCGGCGAGCTTCGCCTGAGCCTCCGCGAGCTTGTCGACCGCCTTGGCGTTGAGGAGGTAGTTCTCCTTCCAGGTGAAGCCGGGCCGGATGGAGAAGACCGTCGGCGCGATCTTGGACAGTTCGTTGTACTTGTCCGCCGCGCGCAGCTGGCTGCCCAGGATGAGGTCGGGCTTGAGGGCCGCGATGGCCTCCAGGTTGAGGCTGCTGATGGTGCCGACGCTCTTCGGGTCACCGGCCTGCTTGGCGAGGTACGGGGGGAGCTTGTCGCCCGGCAGGGTGGCCGCCCAGCCGACCGGCTTGATGCCGAGCGAGACAACGTTGTCCAGTTCGCCCACGTCCAGCACGACCACGCGCTGGGGCCGCGCCTCGATCACGGTCTTGCCCATGGCGTGCGTGATCGTGCGCGGGAACTGCCCCGGCTTCGCGTCCGTCCCGAAGGCCGCGGTCTTCTTCGCCGCGCTCGCGAAGTCCTCGCCGCCGGTGGCGACGGCGGCCTTGCCCGCCGCGTCGGCCTTGGCCCCGGAGGAGGCGCCCGAGGACTTGGCGGAAGACGTGTCGGAGGAACCGCTGCCGCACGCCGCGAGGGTGAGTGCGGCGGCGAGAGCGACCACGGCGGCTGCGCCACGGCGTCGTACGGACATCTGCGTTCTCCTGAGGGAGGGAGGGGAGGGAGGGGACGGGACGGGCGGGGACGGCGGGGAGGAAAGGCTCGTGGCCAGGCGGAACGATTCGCTTAGGACAGCCTTACCTTAACCATGTCGACCGCCGACAGCACAACCACCCCCGCACTCTCAGGCGAATCCCCCCATCGCCACCCTTATGTATGAAGAGGGGGGTCTCGCATTGTTCGGCAGGAAGTGCGATGGCTAGCTTCGTCGCCGGAGGTGACCAACCGATGACGGTCTGTGCCATCGAGAAGGCGACGGAGGACGGAGCGGTACGGCGCAACCCGTTCGCGATCACGGCGGACGGCACCTACGCCGCACGGCTGGCGCTCGGGGAGGGCGGACCCGACGCGTGGTTCGCGGAGCGCTGGACCCTGGACGGGCACGAGCCCTACGCCGTACCGCTCCCCCTCGACCAGCCGGAGGAGCCGGACACGGACGTGGTCCCGCTGACCGACGGACGGGTACTGGTCCGGCGCCGCGTGGCGGACCGCCATGACTTCTCGCTGCTGTACCCGACAGGACCCGGGACGGGCCAACTGCCGCTGGGCGCCGTCGAGTACGGGGAGGGGCCGGACGCCGGCGAGCTGACGGTCCTGCCGCCGTCGCCGGACGGCCGCCGCGTCCACGCCCTGCGGGCCGGGGCGCGCACGACCACGGTGTGGCAGGTGGCGGGCGGCGCGTCCGGCCCCGAGCGGGTCGCGGAGGTGGCGGGCCACTGCTCGGGGGGCGTCTGGCTGGACCGTACGGGACGGTTCCTCGCCCTGGACCGCGAGCGGGACGGCGTGGTGAAGGCCGTGGTCGTCGACCTCGAACGGGGCGGCGAGGTCACGGAGTTGCTCCGGATCACGGAGGAGAGCAACGACCGGCTGCTGCTGGCCGACCCCGACAGCGGGCTGCTGCTGATCCGGTCGGACGCGGCGGGCCACGACCGGCTCGGCTGGGGGGTGTGGGGCAGCGAACGGCCGGTCCGCTTCCCCGAGTGCCTGCGGCTCGCGGACTGCGCGGTGACCCCGTTCGCCGTCCAGCCGGGACAGGTGCTGATGCCGGAGAGCTGCGCGGTGGCGCTGCGGATCGACGGGGCGGCGGGCAGTTGGCTGGGGGTGTGGCGTCCCGCGGGCCGTCAGTTGCACCAACGCCCCGCCCCCGAGGGGTGGTTGGCCGGGGCCGGGCTGTGGACCCGGGAGGGCGGGCTGCGACTGCCGTACGCGACGGCGGCGGTGCCGTGCGGGGTGGCGCGGCTGACGGCGCCGATGGACGTCCCCCGGCCGTCCGGGCCGCGCGCGATCACAGAACCGGCACAAGCGGAACGGCCCGACGGGGAACCGTCCGCCGCCTCCCGTACTCCTGTGATGTGCAGGCCGGTACCCCTGCAACAGGCACCGCTCACCGGCCGCGGGGCACCTGGCTGAGTCCGGTCCGGAGGGCGGGCCTAGACTTTTCGCCGGGGCCACGCAGCCGTACCGACCGAACGCTGTCGGTGACCGTGGTGTGCGCGCGTGGTGTGGACAGTGACCACGACCGTGCCGGGGACGGTGCGGGGCGGCCGGCTCCTGCGCGTAGCAGCGGAACGACCTGACCAGCAGCGATCACGACGGGGTGACTTCCCACATGTCTGAAGCCCGAACCGACACGACCCAGGAGCGGCCGGTCCCGCAGGCGGCGGCCGACCACCGGGGCGACGACGGCGGCATCGGAAAACACCGAGGGGGCGCGGCTCCGGCGGAGGACACGGCGTCCCCCGCGTACGGGCGGCACCGCCGCCAGGGAGAGAACAGCAGGGCGGCCTGAACAACCGTCCCGGCAGGGGCCGTCGCACCACCGGCAGCGGTGGGCGGCGGCCCCTCGGCGTGTCCCCGAGTGGCACCCGAGTGACATTTGTACTGCCCGAGTCCGTACATGTACCTCTGCCGGGGCCGTACCCGCGTTCCGTAGCGTCGTAGCCATGACGCGGACAGCGGAACGGACAGCGGGACCAATGGCCGACACGGCGACGGGTCCCGGCGCCAACTCCCCCACCCTCGCCGTGAGTTTCACCGGCGTGGTCAAGTGCTTCGGTACGGTACGGGCCGTCGACGGGGCCGATCTCGCCATCCCCCGGGGCGAGACCGTCGCGCTGCTCGGCCGCAACGGCGCGGGCAAGTCCACCGCCATCGGGCTGCTCCTCGGCCTCGACGAGCCGGACGCCGGGACGGTACGGCTCTTCGGGGAGACGCCCGCGCGGGCCGTCGCGGCCGGGCGCGTGGGGGCGATGCTCCAGGACGGCCGGCCCATCCGCCGGGTGACGGTACGGGAGTTGGTGGCGTTCGTCGCGAGCACGTTCCCGCGTCCGCTGCCGGTGGACGAGGTGCTCGGCCTCGCCGGGCTCACCGGCCTCGCGGGACGGCGCGTCGACAAGCTCTCGGGCGGCCAGGCGCAGCGGGTCCGGTTCGCCGTCGCGCTGGCGGGCGGGCCGGAGTTGATCGTCCTGGACGAGCCGACCGCCGCGCTCGACGTGGAGGCCAGGCGCGCCTTCTGGGACTCCATGCGGGCGTACGCCGGGCGGGGCAACACCGTCCTCTTCTCGACGCATTACCTGGAGGAGGCCGACCGGAACGCGGACCGGATCGTGGTGATCGACCACGGCAGGGTGGTCGCCGACGGGACCGGCGAGCGGATCAGGAGCGCGGCCGGCGGCCACCTGGTGTCGTTCGACCTGGCGCCCGGCGACCCCCAGGACCCGCACGCGTGGGGGCAGTTGCCCGGTGTGGTGTCCGTCGAGGTGCGGGGCGGCCGGGCCCTGCTCCGTACCGACCGCTCGGACGCGACCGTGATGGCGCTCGCCGCCCGGGGCGCGATCCGCCGGCTCGAAGTGACCCCGGCCACGATCGAGGACGCCTTTGTCGCCCTCACGAAGGAGAAGGTGTGATGCGCGCCTACATCGCGCTCGAAGTGCGCAGAACCCTGCGCGACCCCGGCTTCCTGGTCTTCGGCGCCGGCGGGCCCGTGCTGATGTACCTGCTGTTCACCAACATCGGTGCGGACAACAGCTCGGCGGCCATGGAGTGGAAGGTCTCCGCGATGGTCGGCATGGCGGCGTACGGCGCGCTCGGCGCGGCGGTGTCGACGGGCACGGGCATCGCGGAGGACAAGTCCCAGGGCTGGCTACGGCAGTTGCGTGTCACCCCGATGTCGCCCCGCCGGGTGGTGGCGGGCCGGGCGCTGAGCGCGTCGGTGACCGTCCTGCCCACCCTGCTGGCGGTGCTCGCGGCGGGCGGTCTGGTCAACGGCGTGCGCCTCGCGCCGGGGCAGTGGGTCGCCCTGGTCGTGCTGCTGTGGGCGGGCGCGCTGCCGTTCACGCTGCTCGGCATCGGCAACGGCTACCGGCTGTCGGCCCAGACCACGGGGGCGGTGAGCATGGGGTCACTGATGCTGCTGGCGGTGATCGGCGGGCTCTGGTTCCCGATCGACGCGTTCCCGGCCTGGCTGCGGTCGGTGGCGGCGTACACCCCGGCCAACCGCTTCGCCGACCTGGGCTGGTCCGCGACGGCGGGCCACGCACCGGGCGTGGTCACGATCACGGTGCTGCTCGGGTGGCTCGCCGTGTTCGGCTCGTACGCCGTGCTCTCGTACCGCAGGTCGGCGAGGACGGCATGAGGCCCGAACCACGCGCGAAACGGGGCCGGCCGGGGCCGCCCAGTGGGTACGCCCTGCTGCCCTGGCTGCTGCTCGGGCTCGGCTCGTTCTCCAACCTCGTCCAGGGGGAGACCCCGAGCCCCTGGATCGGCGGCGCCGGGCTGCTCGTCTTCAACTCCCTCTACATCGCGGTGGTGTTCCGGTCGTTCGTCCCGGCCGTCCGGAACAGCTCCACCACGTGGTGGCTGCTCGGCGCGATGGCGGTGACGACCTTCGGCCTCGCCGGCGGGTACGGCGGCAGCTGGCTGATGTTCTTCCCGCTCTTCGGGCTGGCCTGCGGGAGCGTGCTGCGCGGCCGGCTCCTGGGGTACGTGGGCTTCCCGCTGACCGCGGCGGCCGGGGCGGTCGCGGCCCGCCACGAGGGCTGGGACGCGATCACCATCGCGTACGGCACGTTCATCTCGATGATGGTGACCGCCGCGATCCTCACGCTCGCCGAGACCGTGACGGAACTGCGTGAGACGCGGCAGGAGTTGGCCCGTTCCGCGGTGGAGCGGGAGCGGCTGCGGTTCTCCCGCGACCTGCACGACCTGCTGGGCCACACCCTTTCCGTGATCGTGGTGAAGGCGGAGGCCGCGCGCCGGATCGCGCCGCGTGACCTGGACTCGGCGCTGACGCAGGTCTCCGACATCGAGTCGGTGGGCCGGCAGGCGCTGACCGAGATCCGCGAGGCCGTCAGCGGCTACCGCGAGGGCAGCCTCTCGGCCGACCTGGACCGGGCGCGCTCGGCCCTGACGGCGGCGGGCGTCGAACCGCTCGTCCGGCTGTCGGGCCCGCCGCTGGAGCCGCAGACCGAGGTGCTGTTGGGGTGGGTGGTACGGGAAGCGGTCACCAACGTCGTACGGCACAGCTCCGCGACCCACTGCGTGATCACGCTCGACGGCTCGGCCGATCAGGTCCGGCTGGAGGTCACGGACGACGGCGTGGGGCCACTCGCCGACCTCACGAACCTCGGCGCCGGGGACGGCGACAGCACCACGGGCGGCAACGGGGACGCACCGATTCCCCACGCCGGTACGGGCATCCGCGGCCTGACCGAACGGCTCGCGGCGGCGGGCGGCTCCCTGGACACCGGCCCGGCGGGCGACCGGGACGCACCGGCGCGCGGCTTCCGCGTGACGGCCGTCCTCCCGGTGGACTCCTCGGCACGGGCCACCGACCTGTCCGCGACCGGACCGGCCGACGCCGACGCAGACGTAGACGGGGTCACGGCCCGGCGCGGGAGCCGGTGGCGGACGGCGCGCACGCGCCTGAGGTTGCCCGACGGCCCGGCCGGCCGCTCCCGCAACTGCTGACCCACCCCCGCGCCCACCCGCTCGCCGGACGCCGGCCGGCCCGCTCCCGGGCCTGCCCGCCGACCCGCCCGTCCGCCTACCCTGTTGGCCGTGACGGACATGCCGCAGGACCACCGCCCGGCCCCGGAGATACGGGTCCTCCTCGCCGAGGACCAGGGGATGATGCGGGGCGCTCTCGCGCTGCTGCTCGGGATGGAGGCGGACATGGAGGTCGTCGCGCAGGTGGGCGCCGGTGACGCCATCCTGGGGGCCGCGCTCGCCTCGCGCCCCGACGTGGCCCTGTTGGACATCGAACTGCCGGGCCTGAGCGGGCTGGACGCCGCCGCCCTGCTGCGGGACCGGGTGCCCGGCTGCCGGGTCCTGATCCTCACCACGTTCGGGCGGCCCGGCTATCTGCGCCGGGCCATGGAGGCGGGGGCGGCGGGTTTCCTGGTCAAGGACGGGCCCGTGGAGGAGCTGGCGGGGGCGATCCGCCGGGTGCTGGCGGGCGAGACCGTCATCGATCCGGCCCTGGCCGCCGCCGCGTTGAGCGCCGGGCCCAGCCCGCTCACGGCGCGCGAGCGGGACGCGCTGAACGCGTCGGCCGACGGGGCGACCGTCGCCGACATCGCGGCGAAACTGCACCTGTCCGAGTCGACCGTACGGAACTACCTCTCGTCGGCCATCGGCAAGACCGCCACCCGCAACCGCATGGAGGCGGTACGGGCGGCCCGCCGTCAGGGCTGGCTCTGACAGCGGGCAGCGGCCCCGTCACGTCTCCGTCCGCCGCGGCAGCCACACCAGCATCAGCACCACGCCCGCGAGCAGCACCCCGGCCCCGGTCCTGAACGCCAGCGCGTAGCCGTCGGTCAACGCCTCCGGCGACGTCCCGCCCGCCGTCCGCGCCGCCGCGGCCGTCGACAGGACGGCCAGGCCCAGCGCCCCGCCCATCGTGCGCGCGGTGTTGACCAGGCCGGAGACCAGGCCCGCCTCGCCCGGCGCGGCGCCCGCCGTGGCCAGCGCCGCCAACGGGGTCGTGGCGAGGCCCACGCCCACCATCATCAGGATGCCGGGGCCGAGGACGGCGGAGAGGTACGTCCCGTCGGCCGTCATCGTCGACTGCCAGCCGAACCCGGCCGCCGCGATCAGCGCCCCGAGCACCGCCAGGTCACGCGCGTCGATCCGGGCCATCAGCCGGGGCGCCAGCTTGGAGCCGAGGACGATGCTCAACGAGCTGGGGATCAGGGCCAGTCCGGCATCGAGCGGCGTGTAGCCCAGGACGTTCTGGATGTAGACCGTCATGAAGAACCAGGTGCTGAACGAGGCCGCGCCGCAGACGAACATCGCCGCGTTGGCCGCCGACACCGCCCGTACCCGGAACAGCCCGAGCGGCATCAGCGGCGCCTTCGTCCGCGCCTCCACCACCACGAACAGCCCCAGCAGCAGCATCCCTGCGGCGAGCGGCAGCAGGGTCGGCGCCGCGCCCCACCCCTTCTCCTCGGTCTGCACGATGCCGTACGCGACGAGGGCGAGGCCGGCCGTCACCAGGACCGCGCCGGGCAGGTCGAGCCGCCGGCGCTGTTCCGTACGGCTCTCGGTGAGCCACACCACGGCGCCGACGAGGACCAGCGCGCCGACCGGCACGTTGATCAGCAGCACCCAGCGCCAGGACAGCAGGTCGGTGAGGACCCCGCCGACCAGTCCGCCGGCCGCCCCGCCCCCGGCGCCGACGGCCGCCCAGGTGCCGATGGCCCGGGTCCTGGCGACGCCCGGGGGCACGGCGGCGGTCAGGATCGTGAGCGTGGCGGGCGCCAGGACGGCCGCGCCGAGCCCCTGCACGGCGCGGGCGGCGAGCAGTTGCCAGCCCTCCTGGGCGAGCCCGCCCGCGAGGGAGGCCAGGGTGAAGACCGCGAGGCCCGTCAGGAACATCAGCTTGCGGCCGAAGAGGTCCGCCGCGCGGCCGCCGAGCAGCATGAAGCCGGCGAAGGCGATCGCGTACGCGTTGAGGACCCATTGCAGACCCGCCGCGGTCAGCCCGAGGTCGGCGCGCATCGAGGGCAGCGCCACGTTGACCACGGACACGTCGAGGACGACGAGGAACTGTCCGGCACAGGCGGTGAGGATCACCGGCCAGGTGCGGGGGGAGGCGGAGGTGCGGGCGGATATCGGGGCGCTGTCGGTTTCCGTGGAGGGTCGGGCCATGGCGGTCATGGTCTCAGGCCCCCGGCGGCCCGTACATCGGGAATTGGACGTACGACCTCTCCGTACCGCCCGTCCGGTGACGGCGTGTCAGGAAGCCGGGCGCCGCGGGGACGGCACGCCGACGCCACCAGGGGGAGATTCAGGGGCATTTGCGCACCAAACCACCCGCCCGGGAAAAACCGGAGAGGAGTCCGGAATAACCGGGGCCCGAGAGAAGGTTCACACTGCATCCACTTTGCCGGCACACCGATGCCCGCACTCTTCCCTGCCGGAGGCCGCCCGAATGCCGCAGACGACGCACGATCAGTTCGCCGGGACTCCCCCGGTCACCCGGGAGCGCGGAACCGGCGCCATCGTCCCCGTCCTCGCCTTCGCGGGCATCACCGTCGCGGTGATGCAGACACTTCTCGTCCCGGTCATCAAGGACCTGCCCACCCTGCTGCACACGGCGCCGGCCAACGCCACCTGGGTCATGACCGCCACGCTCCTCGCCGGCGCCATCTCCACCCCGATCATGGGCCGCCTCGGCGACCTGTTCGGCAAACGGCGCATGCTCCTCGCGAGCCTCGCCGTCATGGTCGTCGGCTCCCTGGTCTGCGGCTTCACCGACAACCTGCTCGTGATGATCGTCGGCCGGGCCCTCCAGGGCTTCGCCATGGGCGCCATCCCGCTGGGCATCGGCATCATGCGCGACGAGCTGCCGCGCGAGAAGCTCGGCTCGGCGATGGCCCTGATGAGCTCCTCCATCGGCGTCGGCGGCGGACTCGCCCTGCCCGCCGCCGCGGTGGTGGCCCAGAACTCCGACTGGCACACGCTGTTCTTCGGCTCGGCCGGCCTCGGCGTGCTGTCGATGGGCCTGGCGTTCTTCCTCGTACCGGAGTCGTCGGTACGGGCCGCGGGCACGTTCGACTGGCTCGGCGCGATCGGGCTCTCCGCCGGACTCGTCGCCCTGCTGCTGCCGATCACCAAGGGCAGCGACTGGGGCTGGGGGTCGGCCACCACGCTCGGCCTCTTCGCCCTGGCCGCCGTCATCCTGCTGCTCTGGG
Source organism: Streptomyces liangshanensis (assembly GCF_011694815.1). Taxonomy (NCBI): domain Bacteria; kingdom Bacillati; phylum Actinomycetota; class Actinomycetes; order Kitasatosporales; family Streptomycetaceae; genus Streptomyces; species Streptomyces liangshanensis. The sequence goes on along the minus strand of NZ_CP050177.1, from coordinate 5,664,034 downwards.
GCCTGATGGAGCTGCGCGTCGCGGCCCCGCTGGTCGACCTGCGCACCACGGCCCGCCGTGAGGTGCTGCTCACCAACCTCACCTCGATCATGGTCGGGGTGGCGTTCTACGCCATCACGCTCGTCCTGCCGCAACTGCTCCAGCTCCCCGCGTCCAACGGCTACGGCCTCGGGCAGTCCATGGTGGTCGCGGGCCTGTGCGTGGCGCCGCTCGGCCTGACGATGATGCTGACCGCTCCCCTCTACGCCCGGATCTCCGCCAAGTACGGGCCCAAGGTGTCCCTCATGCTCGGCATGCTGGTCATCGGCGTCGGGTACGGCGCGGGGCTCGGCCTGATGAGCGCCGTGTGGCAGACCGTGGTCATCTCCGTCGTCGTGGGCGCCGGGATCGGGCTGGCCTACTCCTCGCTGCCCGCGCTGATCATCGGCGCGGTCGACCCGTCGGAGACGGGTGCGGCGAACGGGCTCAACACCCTGATGCGGTCCGTCGGTACGTCGCTGTCGAGCGCCGTCATCGGGATGGTCCTCGCGCACACCTCCGTCCAGGTCGGCGGGGTGGCGGTGCCCACGCTGCACGGCTTCCGGATCTCGTTCGTCATCGCGACGGCCGCGGTGATCGGCGGCCTGGTACTGGCGTCCTTCCTGCCGTCGCAGGCGGCGGGGCGGCGGGCCGCGAAGGACGCGGCGGGCGGGAGCGAGGCGCTCGGCGCGGCCACCCTGGTCGCCGGGTCCGGCGGTTTCCGGGGCCGGGTGCTGGACGCGTACGGGGTGCCCGTCGCGCGGGCGAACGTCACCCTGATCGACCGCAACGGGCGGCAGGCGGGGCTGACCGTCGCGGGCGAGGACGGCGGCTACACGCTGCTCCCGCCGTCCGACGGCCCCTTCGTGCTGGCGGGGACGGCCACGGGGTACGCGCCGTTCGCGTGCCCGGCCGTGTACCCGGGCGGCGGGGTGCCGGTGGAGATCGACCTGGTGCTGGCGGAGGGCGCGCAGGAGCGGGTGCCGTCCTGAGCTGAGCTGATCCGGCGATCCTGCGGTACGGGACATGGGCGGCGCGGTCGGGGGCGTACGGCACCATGGACACCGCACCAGCCGCACCAGCCGCACCACCGTGAGGAGAGCCCATGCCCGCCGGGACCCAGGCGATCGCCCCGGAGCCGGAGGTCCTCCAGGCCTTCGAGTCCGCCCAGGGGTTCATGCCCGTCCACGAAGGGCTCGCCCTCCACGCGGCCGCGACCGAGGCGGCCGCGCTCGGCCTGCCGCTCCTCGAAGTCGGTACGTACTGCGGGCGCTCCACGATCCTGCTGGCCGCCGCGGCCCGCGCGGCCGGGACGGTGGCCGTCACCGTCGACCACCACCGGGGCAGCGAGGAGCAGCAGCCGGGGTGGGAGTACCACGACCCGTCGCTGGTCGACCCCGGCGTCGGGCTGATGGACACCCTGCCCGCCTTCCGCCGTACGCTCCACCGCGCCGGCCTGGAGGACCACGTGATCGCGGTGGTCGGCAGGTCCCCGCAGGTCGCGGCGGTCTGGGGCCGGCCGCTCGGGCTGGTCTTCGTGGACGGCGGCCACACCGACGCGCACGCGAACGCCGACTACGAGGGGTGGGCCCCGCACCTCGCCGAGGGCGGCCTGCTCGTGATCCACGACGTGTTCCCCGACCCGGCGGACGGCGGCCAGGCCCCGTACCGCGTCCATCGCCGCGCCCTGGCCTCGGGCGCGTTCACCGAGGTCTCGGCGACGGACTCGCTGCGTGTCCTGCGGCGTACGGCGGCGGGACTCTGAGCCCGAGGTCTACGATCACGGCGTGTCGTACGACGAGAGCCAGCCCGCGCCCCGCCGCCGCTTCGGCCTGAACCCCCTCACCCTCACGGTCGCGACCCTGGTGCCGGCCGCCGTGGTGGGCGTGCTCGTCTGGCAGGGCCTGGGGGGATCCGGCGACGACGGCGGGAACGCCGCGGCGGCCACCGCCAGCGCCTCGCCCACCGGCCGCTCCGGCACCCTGCTCGGCGACGGCGTCCCCGGCGACGCCGAGCCCGGCGGTTCCGGCCCCGCCTCGCCGGGTGCCACCGACCCGGCGAAGGGCCCCCTCGCGGGCAAGGTCGTGGTCATCGACCCGGGGCACAACACCCGTAACCACCTGCACACCGCCGAGATCAACAAGCAGGTGCAGATCGGGCCCACCAGCAAGGAGTGCGACACCACCGGCACCGCCACCAACGCCGGTTACGCCGAGGCCGCGTTCACCCTCGACGTGTCGCACCGGCTGCGCGACCTCCTGAAGAAGGAGGGCGCGACGGTGACCCTGACCCAGGACGACGACCGCCCGTTCGGCCCGTGTGTCGACGAGCGCGCCCGGATCGGCAACCGCGCGAAGGCCGACGCCGTCGTCTCCGTCCACGCGGACGGCTCGGCGGTGGGCAACCGCGGCTTCCACGTGATCCTGCCCGGCCTGGTGAAGGGCGGCGGCGCGGACACCACGCCCATCGTGGGCCCCTCGCGCGACCTCGGCGAGCACATCGCGGGCCGGTTCGCGGCCGTCACGGGCAGCGCGCCCTCCAACTACATCGGTGACGGTACGGGGTTGGACGTCCGCAAGGATCTCGGCGGCCTCAACCTCTCGACCGTGCCCAAGGTCTTCGTCGAGTGCGGCAACATGCGCGATCCGAAGGACGCGGCGCTCCTCACCAGCGCGGACTGGCGGCAGAAGGCGGCGCGCGGGCTCGCGGAGGGCATCAGCGGCTTCCTGGCGCCCTGAGGGGTGTGCGCGGAGGCGGTGTCCTCCGCCCAGGACCGTCCCGTCGACGGGCCCCGGAGGTCGTGGCACCCGGCAGACGCCCCGCCCGGGCAGGCGATAGATTCATCCGTACGATGGGGAGCCGCCCCCGAGCTTCGCACCGCCTGACGGCGGCCCACGAGACCGCCCCGACGAGACGACTGACGAAGGATTGTTACGTGAACTTCCGCTCCCTCACACGAGGCGACGGCGTGGTGATCGGTGCAGCGGTGTTGCTGTTCATCGCCTCGTTCCTCAACACGATCGGCTGCGACGGCAGTGAGTGCGACAACGCGCCGACCGCCTGGGACAACGGTGTCCTGATCCTGGGGATCTACCTGGCGGGCCTCATCGGCGCGGCACTGATCGTCGTTTCCCGCGCGCTGCCCCGGCCGCTCAAGGTCGCGGGCATCGAACTGGCCCCGTTCGGCGTCGCGTTCACGGTGTTCGCGGCGTGGACGGCGCTCGGCGCGCTCTTCGACCCGGCGGGTTCCGCGATCCTCCCCGCCGGGTTCAGCGTCGACGCGGGGGCCGGGCTCATCCTCGGTTTCGTCGCGACGCTGATCATGGCGGGCGCCGCGGTGGCGACCCCGCTCGTACCGCCGCTCAAGGTGGCGCTCCTCGGCGCCCCGAAGCCGCCGGCCCCGCAGCCGTACGGTGGGCAGCCCGGCGGTCCCGGCGCTCCGGGCCAGGGGTACGGCTACCCGGGCGGCCAGCAGCCCTACGGCGCGCAGCCGGGTCAGTCCCAGCCGTACGGCGCGCAGGGCGGCCAGTCCGGCGCGGGCGGGCCGTTCGGCGGCCGGCCGCAGGGCCAGTCCCTGGGGGGCGGGCCGCAGGGTCAGCAGTCCCAGGGCGGCGCGGCTCCGGCCGCGGGCGCCGCCGCCGGTTCCGGCGCGGGTGACTTCGCGCCGTTCTGGTTCGCGGTGCCGGTGGCCAGGCCGCTGTACGGGGAGGACGGTTCGCCCGGTCCGATCGCCGAACTGGCGCCCGGCACCTGGTACCTCGCGGTGGAGCAGCGCGGCTCGGGCCTGGTGGCCCAGACGCAGGACGGCCGCCGCGGCGTCCTCCAGGACACGAGTGGTATCCAGCGCGGCTGACCGGATCAGGTCGTCGTACGTGTGTGGCCCCCGCCCGGTCAGGGCGGGGGCCACCCGTGTGTACGGGGGCGGCGCGGCGCGCGGCCGGTCAGCCGAACGACGTGCGCTCCAGCCAGAAGTCGAGCAGCTTCGCGTCTCCCAGCACCTCCACCCGGCCGCTGTCGGCGGGCAGGCGGCGCTGGAGGACGAGCATGAGGTCGGTGAGCGGTCCGCGCAGCGCGACGGTCGCCTTCCGGTGGTCGTGCCGCCAGGTGAACCCGTCCTCGCCGAACTCGATGAGCCACTCGGCGTCGATGCCCTGGGGGTGGTCGTCCTGGGAGTGGCCGCCCTGGAGGTGGTCGCCCGACGTGTCCGTCGCGTGGAGGTGGATGCTGCGGCCGCCGCCGCGCAGGTCGGCCGCTTCCGGGTCGCCGCCGGCCTGGGCGAAGGCCAGGATCCGGAGCCACTCGTCGATCGTGTCCGCCGCCATCAACGGTTCCACCTCGTACGGCACTTGGGCGGCCATGGCGGCGTCCGCGCGGTGGACCACGGTCTCCAGGGCCATGCGCCGCGCCCAGAAGCCCGCCGTGTGCTCCCATGCCCAGCTCCACACCTCGGCGTCGGGGCCCGCGGCCCGCAGGGTCGCGGCGGTCTTCCGCGCCCCCTCCTCCAGCCAGGCGTCGAGTGCCGCGGGGTCGGCGTCGTCCGGGCCCCGCGCGCCGGGGGCCTCTTCCTCGGGGATGTCCGCCGTGGCCCGTGTCCGTACGAGCATCTCGACCCAGCGATGCGCGCCGCCCACGTGCCGGGCCAGCTGCCCCAGGGTCCAGTCGGGGCAGCCGGGTACGGTCACGGAGAGGTCGGCGCCCGTCAGGGCGTCCCTCAACCGGTCCGTCTGGCCGACGATTTCGTCGCAATAGCGGTCATGTCCGAGGCGCGTCATGGGAGGGATCCTAGGGACGGCGGCCCGGGGCGCCCACCGGGTTTCACGCGCCCGCAATCGGCAACACGTTCGACATGTCCTCAACGACGCGCAGTGGAAGCGGCTCCGCGGCGACGATCATCGTCGTCATCGCGGACATCATGGCCTTCATCCTGGGCCTCTGGATCCTGATGTACCTGCTGGACGCCAACCGGGCCAACGAACTGGTGAACTTCATCCAGGACGCGGCACGCTGGCTCGCCGGCTGGTCCTACGACCTGTTCACGTTCGACGAGGCCTGGGCCCGCGTCGTCTGTGGCTACGGTCTTGCCGCCGTCGTCTACCTGTTCATCGGCCACGCGCTGGCGAGCCGGCTGCGCCGCCACTGACGCCACCGACGCCGCTCACCCGGCGTTCAACCGCAGCAGTCCGGTTCCAGTCCGTACGGCAGCCGTTCGCCGCCGAACACCGCGGTGGTCGCCTCGTCCCCACCGAGGGCGGCCGCCGCGAGCAGCAGCGCCCCCGCCGTCCAGGTGGTCCGCTCCTCGGGCCAGACGGCGCGGTCGCCCTCGAAGACGTACCCCGTCCAGTACATGCCGTCCCCGGCGCGCAGGTGCTGGATGGACTGGAGGATCTCCAGCGCCCGGTCGGACTCCCCCACCACCCAGAGCGCCAGGGCGAGTTCACAGCTCTCGCCGCCGGTCACCCACGGGTTGGGCGAGACACAGCGCACGCCGAGGTCCGGTACGACGAAGCGGTCCCAGCCGTCCTCGATCCGCGCCTTGGCCTGGGTCCCCGTCATCGCGCCGGCCAGGACCGGGTAGTACCAGTCCATCGAGTAGCGGCTCTTGTCGAGGAAGCGCTCCGGGTGGTCGCGGATCGCGTGTCCGAGCGCGCCGGCCGCCAACTCCCAGTCGGGCTGCGGCTCCTCGCGTTCCTCGGCGATCGCGAGGGCGCAGCGCAGCGCCTGGTAGATGGACGAACTGCCGGTCAGCAGGGCGTCGTTGACCGGCGTGCCGTCGGCCTCGCGCTTCCAGCCGATCTCACCGCCCGGCTGCTGGAGGGCGAGGACGAACTCGACGGCCGCGTGGACGACCGGCCACATGCCGTCGAGGAAGCCGTCGTCGCCGGTGGCGAGGTAGTGGTGCCAGACGCCGACGGCCGCGTAGGCGCAGAAGTTGGTCTCCCGGGCGAGGTCGTCGTGGCCCCCGGTGCGGCCGGTCTCGTCGGTGTCGGGGTACGCCGCGTACCAGGACCCGTCCTCGTTCTGCCGGGCCGCCAGCCACGTGTAGGCCCGCCCGGCCGCTTCGTGTTCGCCCGCCGCGTCCAGGGCCATGGCCGCCTCGACGTGGTCCCAGGGGTCGAGGTGGTGGCCGCGGAACCAGGGGATCGCGCCGTCGGGCCGCTGGGCGGCGAGGATGCCGGCGACCGTCTCGGCCGCCTGCTCGTCGGTGAGGACCCCGGGCAGGACGAGGTGTTCGGTACGGCCGGGGCCGGCTCCGGGCAGGGTCACGCGGCGTCCGTCGTGGCCGGGCGGGGCGCCGGCAGGTGCGGCTTGGTCGCGTAGGCCACGAAGCTCTTGCCGACGACGGGGTTGAGGAGTTGCTCGGTGAACCGGGTGGCGAAGGGCTTCTTCATGATGTCCCAGACGAGCAGCTTGTGGTACGCGCGGACGGGCAGCGCCTTGTCGTTGTCCACGCCGAAGGCGCACTTGAGCCACCAGTACGGCGCGTGGAGCGCGTGCGCGTGGTGCGTACCGTACGGCTTGAGGCCCGATTCCCGCATCTTGCCGAGGAGTTCGTCGGCCTTGTAGATGCGGATGTGGCCGCCCTCGACCTCGTGGTACGCGTCGGACAGCGCCCAGCACACCTTCTCGGGGCCGTACCGCGGCACGGTCACGGCGATCCGGCCGCCGGGGCGCAGGACGCGGACCATCTCGGCGAGCACGCCCTTGTCGTCGGGGATGTGCTCCATCACCTCGGAGATGATGACGACGTCGAACGACTCGTCCGGGAACGGCAGGTTGAGCGCGTCGCCCTCCATCGCGGTGGCGGTGGCGCCCTCGGGCGCCTCCCCCTCCTGCTTCATCGCGGCGAACCACTTGGCCACTTCGCGGATCTCGTCGCCGTTCCGGTCGAGCGCCACGACCTGGGCGCCGCGCCGGTAGCACTCGAAGGCGTGGCGGCCCGCGCCGCACCCCAGGTCGAGCACGCGGTCGCCCGGGGCGAGCGGGAAACGGGTGAAGTCCACGGTCAGCACAGGGTCCTGCTTTCGCGGTCGGGGAGGTGGGTGGTGCGGTCCCGCCCGGGTCGGTCCTGCCGTGCGCGGTCCCGCCGGGTACGGTCCCGCCGCGCGGCGATCGCCGCGCGGTACAGCTCGGCGGTGCCCTGCGCGGCCCTGGCCCAGGTGAAGCCGGCGAGCACGCGCTCCCGGCCCGCCGCGCCGAGCCGTGCCCGCAACTCCCGGTCGTCCAGCAGCCGTCCGAGGGCGGCGGCGAGCGCGCCCGCGTCGCCGGGCGGCACGGCGAGGCAGGTCTCGCCGTCGGCGCCCGCGACCTCGGGGATCGCGCCTCCGGTGGTGGCGACCAGCGGGGTGCCGGTGGCCATCGCCTCGGCGGCCGGCAGGGAGAAGCCCTCGTAGAGCGAGGGCACGCAGGCGATCTGGGCGCCGCGGACCAGGTCGACCAGCTCCGCGTCGGAGATGCCCTTGACGAACTCGACGGCGTCCTCCAGCCCGTACCGCTCCAGGGCGCGTGCGACGGGGCCGTCCTCGGCGCGGCGGCCGACCACGACCAGGTGGGCGGCGGGGTGTTCGGTCCTGAGCTTGGCGAGTGCCTCGACGAGGTGGACCAGGCCCTTGAGCGGGACGTCGGCGCTGGAGGTGGTGACGATGCGCCCGGGTATCTCGGCCACGGCGGGGTCGGGCGAGAACAGCTGGGTGTCCGCGCCGATGGGGACGACGTGGACGCGGTCCGCCCGTACCCCGAGGTCGTCGCCTATCTCCTGCTTGGACGAACCGGAGACGGTCACGACGGACGGCAGCCGGCGGGCCACCCGCTTCTGCATGCGCGTGAAGCCGTACCAGCGGCGTACGGAGGCGCGGCGCTGCCAGTCGGCGGCCGCGGCCAGGTCCAACCGCCGGTCCACGGTGATGGGGTGGTGGACGGTCGTGACGAGCGGGGCGCCCAGATCGCCCAGGAGCCCGTACCCCAGGGTCTGGTTGTCGTGGACGACGTCGAACTCGCCCCGGCGGGCGAGGAGATGGCGCCGGGCCCGGAGCGAGAACGTCAACGGCTCGGGAAAGCCGCCGGTCCACATCGTGGCGACCTCCAGGGCGTCGATCCAGTCGCGGAACTCACCGCGCCTCGGGGTGCGGAAGGGGTCGGGCTGCCGGTAGAGGTCGAGGCTGGGCAGCTCGGTGAGGGTCACGCCGGCGTCGAGGACGGGGTAGGGCTGGGCGCCTATCACCTCGACGGAGTGCCCGAGGAGGGCGAGTTCACGCGACAGGTGCCGGACGTAGACGCCCTGTCCGCCGCAGAACGGGTTGCCCTTGTAACTGAGCAGTGCGATACGCAGCGGCCGGTCATCCGCCCCGGACTCCCCGACCCCGGACCCGGTGCCCGCCGCGACGGCCTCAGCGGTCACACTCGGCCCCCTTCTCCCCTGCTCACACCGTGGTTCCCACGGCATCCGACGGAGCGTAACCGTCCGCACGGAACTCGAACAACTCGCGGACGTGATCGTCGGCAACCTCCGAATCTACCGGCAGGTAGCGCGGCTGGAGGGGGCGGATCGGGTGATTAACACCACGGCGGAGCGGGGGCCGCGGCGGCGGGCGGTCACGCGGCGGCGGAGCGCGGGGTGGTCACGCGGCGGCCGCCGGGGGCGGGGTGGTGAGCAGGCGGCGTATCGCGGACACCCGGTCCGCGTGGATCCTGGCGCCTATGGCCGTGCCCGGCAGCGCGTGGGCCAGGTGGAACGCCGTGCCGTAGTGGTGCACCTCCGTCGGGACGCCCGCCTCGATCAGGTGCAGGGCGTAGCCCAGGCCCTCGTCCCGTACCGGGTCGATCTGGTACGTGGTCACGCCGGCCGGCGGCAGTCCGGTCAGGTCGGTGGGCCAGGCGCGGGCGGGCGCCGCGTAGAGGGGGACGTCGACGCTGCCGGGCTCCGCCGTGCCGCTGAGGTAGTAGCTCCACACGAGCGGCTGGTTCGCGGCCTGCCAGAGCGTCGCGTCGGCGATGGTCCGCATCGAGACGCTGTCCAGGCGGTCGTCCAGGACGGGCGCGTCCAGGAACTGCGCGGCGAGCCGGGGGCCGCCCCGGTCCCGGGCGAGCAGCGCGAGCGCCGCGGCGAGGCCGCCGCCCGTGCTCTCGCCGAGCACGCCGATCCGGTCCGGGTCGATGCCGTACGCCTCGCCGCCGGGCCCGGCGGCCCACTCCAGGGCCGCGTAGCAGTCGTCGAGGGCCGCGGGGTACGGGTGCTCGGGGGCGAGCCGGAAGCGGACGTTCACGACCACGACGTCCGCGCGGTCCGCGAGCCTGCGGGCGGGGCTGTCCACGCTGGCCACGCCGCCGAGCGCGAACCCGCCCGCGTGGAGGTAGAGCAGGCCGGGCAGGGCGCCGGTGCGCCCGGCGGGGGCGTACACGCGCGCGGTCACGTCGGGCGCGGCGGCCCCGCGCCGGGGGCCGGGGAGGGCGATGTCGGTGACGGTGAGCCGCCGCCCGGGCTCGTACGGGGGCAGCCGCTCCAGGGTCCGCCGCTCCAGCTCCCGGGCGGCCCGCACGTCCCGCAGGTCCGTCGCGGGCACCGCACCCACCCAGGCGGCCAGTTCGGGATCAAGGGGGGCGTCCATCGCGGCCCTTCCAGAAAAGGAACGTCCAGCTCCACATTCAGGCTACGCCCGGGGGCGGGCTGGAGCGCCCGGGCGCGGTGGCCGGCCGGGTGGGCGCTTCCGCGAGGCGGCGGCCCAGCCCGGGCGCGACCGAAGCGCGGCCGAGGACATCGGTAAGCGCAACCCGGGCACCCGGAAGCGCGGCCCACCGGCCCCACGACGCCCGTCCGGCGATCGAGGGTGCTGGTGGGCCGCGCCAAGGTACCGGCGGGCTCAGCCGATGTGGACCACCTGGGGGTCGTGGTCGCTCGCCTGGTCGGAGAACTCCGCGTTCAGGTGCACCACGTCGTACGAGAGCTTCCCGACGCCGGGGCTCACCAGGATGTGGTCCAGCGTCTGCGAGTTGCCGTCGTACACGTAGCTGTACCGCTCGTCCCGGGGCAGCGTCGACATCAGGTCCGTCAGCACCCGCCCGTGGGTGAGCGCCTCGACCGGCGCCGAGAACGGGTAGTCGTTCAGGTCACCGAGGACGACGACCTTCGCCTTGCGGTCCTTGGCCAGCAGGCCGGACACGAAGGTGTTGACCTCCTTCGCCTGGGAGAGCCGCTGCGTCTCCGAGCTCAGCGTCGGCGGCTGGAAGCGGCCGTACACCGGCTGGTCCCCGCCCTTGGAGTTGAAGTGGTTGCCGATGACGAAGTACTGGTCGCCGCGGAAGGTGAACTCCCCGACCAGCGGCTTCCGGCTGTTCAGCCACGCGTCCGACGTCGGGTTGATGCGGCCCGGCGACACGGACAGCGTGATGTCCTTGCCGTGCTTGCCCGCCGGGACGACCTTCGTGGCCGTCGTCGCGTCGCCGCCCGGGTGGTCGACGAAGCTCACGCGCTTGGGGTTGAAGAGGAACACGTTGCGGATGTTGCCGCCGGGCTCCCCGCCGTCCGTCTTGTCCTGCGGGTCGACGGACCGCCACGAGTACGCGGGACCGCCCGCCGCCTGGATCGCCGCCGTGAACTGCGCGAGCGTCTTGTCCGCGCTCAGCGTCCCGTCGTCCGTCGCGCCGTTGTTGTCCTGGATCTCCTCCAGGCTGACGATGTCCGGCGTGGCGAGGTTCTTGACGATGCCGACGGCCAGCCGGTCGAACTTGGCCTGCGGGTCGCTCGGGTCGAGGTTCTCGACGTTGTACGTGGCCACGGCCAGCTCGTCGGACTTGGCCTTCTTCGCGACCTCCTGGCGGAGCCCCGCGGACTTCGTGGTGCCGAGCGTGGTCGCCTGGAGCGAGTACCCGCCGAAGTTGCTGTAGTCGATCGGCCCCGAGGTGACGCCCTTGAGCGTGTCGCCGACGTTGGCCGTGAGGCTCGTGCCGGTCAGCGAGGCCACCAGCAGGCGGCCCGAGTTCTGCTCGTCGTACGCGCTGTACAGCGTGCCGCCGCGCTCGGTCGGGTTCTGGCGGGGCTTGGTGGTGATCCAGGTCTCGCCGTACTGGTTGGACGCGCCCACGATGCGGCTGTCGCCGACCCGGACGAGCATGCCCTCCCGGGACTCGAACCAGTCCAGGGCGTACTTGCGCGGCAGCAGCGTGAGCGGCTCGATGTTGCCGCCCTTCGCGTCGGGGGCGTACGTCTCCGGAATCGTGCGCGCGTCGATGGCCTCGGCGGCGGGCAGCGGGTTGCCGGAGGACAGCACGACGGTCTTGGGCGCGGTCAGCTCGGTGACGGACTGGCCGCCGGCGGCCGCGCCGCCCGGGTAGTACTCGCTGACCTTGCCGCTGACGAGGACCGAGTCGCCGGGCTTCACCTGCGGGGTGACCGAGCCGGTGAAGACGAAGACGGCCTCGCTGGTCGCCGCGTCCTTGTCGGGCTGCGGGTCCTGGTACCAGAAGCCGCGCGACGAGCCGGTGGCGCGCACGGCGGTGACCACACCGGGCACGTTGCCGACGGTCGCCCCGGCCTGCGGGGAGATCCGGGTGGCGCCCTGGATGTCGTGGATGCGGAGGTCGCCGGGCGTGGTGTCACTGGGGCTCGGCGTGGGCGTCGGGTCGCCGCCGCCGTCGCCGCCGCCGGTGCCCGCGCTGTTACGGGGGCTCGGCGCGGAACCGGTCAGGTCGGCCGCGTTGTTGTCCGTGTCGGTCAGCGTGGCGTTCCTGCTGACCGAGGTGGTGTTGCCGGCGCCGGTGGCCGGAGAGGTCTCCCGTACCGTCGCCGTACCGAAGCCGACCAGGTCCTTGATGCCGGCGTCCGCCGCGCAGTCGGCGGCGGTCACGCAGGTCAGCGGGGTGGTGGAGTGCACGAGCGCGACCGTGCCGCTGGTCGCGGACAGCGCGATGGTCCCGGTGGCGTCGGCGGTCGGCAGGGCGGTGTCGCCGCCGGCGCCCTTGGCCTCCTGGATCAGGTAGCTGCCACCGGCGGGGACGGCCCCGGTCAGCGGCGTGGCCTGCCACTTGGACGCGCTGGTGGGCGCGCCGCTGAGGTACTGGACGGACCAGCCGGTCAGGTCGAAGGGACCGTCACCGGCGTTGCCCAGCTCGATGAAGTCGTTGGTCAGGCTGGCGCCGCTGTTCCCACCGCCGCCGAAGACCTCCGAGATCACGGCGTCCGGTGAGGGGCTGGCCTCGGCGGTGAACGGGAGCGCGATGAGCGAACCGACCAGGCCGACGGGAACCGTCAGAGCGACCAGTCGGGCCCGCCGGCCGCGCAGGGCCGGGGGTATGGATGAGGGCACGGGGAGCCCTTTCTCTGCTGTGAGAAGGCTGAAAGTCGGCTCAAGATACGCGCGTAGATATGCTCGCAACAAGAGCCCTTTCCGCCCAAAGGCCAAGTGTTTCCCTAGTGTTCGCCGGATTTAACCTGATTGCCGGGCGATCCGGAAGGGCGCGTCCGTGCGCGGCGCGCACGATCCCCGGGGCCCGCGCCCGGCCGGAACGCCTCGCGGGAGGCGCGCCACGAGGGCCCTCCGCCCGGGGGGAGTTGGGCCGGGGCCGGTACAGTGTGCGAGTCGTCATCTGTCCGTACGGGGAGAAGCCGGGGCAATACCGGCGGTAGCCGGATGTCCCGCCCACGGTCGAGACCGGCTCGCGCCACCGGAAACCGCCGGTGGCCGGCATCGTCGAGGTTTACGGGGCCGGAGCCTGGTGCCTGAGTGTGCCTGAGCCCGGCTCCCGCAGGAGAGGCCCAGCCCGCCATGACCACCGTTCGCCGCAGTGCGGCCGTACTCGCCGCATCCGCCGTGCTGTGCGTGACTCTCGCTCAGACGGCCGTCGCGGGCGGAGATGTACGGGCCCCGTCCCCGGACGCGCCGTCCGCGACCCCGGCGCCCTCCTCCCCGCCGTCCCCCTCCGCGACCCCGGCCCCCTCCGCCCCGCCCGCGAACGGCGCGCCGACCACGTCCTCCACCTCGACGCCCGCCGCCCCCGCCGCGCACGCCGGCCTGTCCGCGCCGCGGCCCAGCTCGCTTCCGCCGGGCCTGTACGGCACCGAGGACCCGGCGCGGGACGGGGTGTGGCGCCAGTCGCTGGCGATGCTGGGGCAGTACGCGGCGGGTCAACGGCCTGCCAAGAGCGCCATCCTGTGGCTGAAGGGCCAGCAGTGCGCGAGCGGCGCGTTCCCCACGTACCGCGCCGACCCCGCCGCCCCGTGCGACGCGGACACGGCCACCGACCCGAACGCCACCGCGGCGGCGGTGCAGGCGCTCTCCACCCTCGGCGGGCAGCGGCCCGTCATGCTGAGCGCCCTCAACTGGCTGCGCGGGGTGCAGAACGCGGACGGCGGCTGGGGCCACAGGCCCGGCGGCCCCAGTGACGCGAACTCCACCTCGCTGGTGATCGGCGCCCTGAGCGCCACCGGCATCCGGCCCAGCTCGTTCCGGTCCCCCGAGGGCCACCACGCCTACGACGCCCTGCTCGGCCTCGCGGTGCCGTGCGGCAAGGGTGGCAAGGGCGGCGCGGGGACGGGCGCCACCGGCGGCTTCGCCTACCAGCGGGCCCCCGAGGGACAGGGCTCCGGTACGGCCCGGCCGGTCGCCGACAACGACGCCACGGCCGCGGCCGTGCTCGCCGGGGTCGGCAAGCGCATGGTGGTCGCGCCGGTGAAGGCGGGCCCCGCGCCGGCCTGCCGGAGGACGGGCCGCCTCACCCCGGAGCGCGCGGCCCGCAACGGCGCCGCCTACCTGGCGTCCGCGCTGGCGGCGACCGGACACCTCGACCGGCCGCCGGTGCCGGGCACGTCGGACAGCACGCCGCTGGCCGACCCGGGGAGCACCGCCGACGCGGTCGCGGCGCTGGCGTCGTCCGGGTACGCGAACCAGGCGGCGGGCGCGCTGGAGTGGCTCAAGAAGAACGCCGGCCCCTGGGCGGCCGAGAACGGCCCCGCCGCCTACGCCCAGCTGATCTTCGCCGCCCACACGACGGGCACGGACCCGAGGGACTTCGGCGGGCTCGACCTGGTACGGCTGCTGAACGCCACCGGGCCGGCGCCCACCCCCGTACCGAGCATCACCGCCCAGCCGGTGGCCGAGATCCGGAACGGCGGTCTCGGCGGCACCGGGTTCGGCATCGTGTGGGTCATCGGCATCGGCCTGGCGGCCGGGATCGCGATCGGCTACCTGCTGAGCACCCGCGGCAGGACCGGCCAGCACCAGGAACTCTGACCGGCCCCGACCCGACCGGGTCGTCAGGGTCGGGCCTGTCCGCCAGGATTCAGCAGAGACCTCAGGGCGACGGTTCGCGCGCCGCGCCGGCGGGGTCGGGGGCTCCGGGGTGGTCCGGAGCCGGCGCCCCGGCCGCACCGGCCGCCTCCACGGACTTCACCGGCTTCCCGACCGGCTCCCCCGCCGGGAACGGGTCCGGCTTCACCGCCCCCACCGCCTTCGGCAGCAACTCGCGGCGCCCCGACAGCAGATACGTCAGCGCGAAGCCCGTACCGACCACCGTCGCGCCGCCCACCGCGTCCAGCACCCAGTGGTTGGCGGTCCCGATGATCGCCGAGACCGTGAACAGCGGGTGCAGCAGCCCCAGCGGCTTGATCCACTTCGGGGCCAGGATCAGGATGATCAACCCGCACCACAGCGACCAGCCGAAGTGCAGCGAGGGCATCGCGGCATACTGGTTGGTCAGCTTCGTCAGCGCGCCGTAGTCCGGGCTCGCGAGGTCCTGCGGGCCGTGCACGGTGTCGATGAAGCCCATGCCCGGCATCAGCCGGGGCGGGGCCAGCGGGTAGAACCAGAAGCCGACCAGCGCCAGGATCGTGGCGAAGCCCAGCGACGAGCGCGCCCAGCGGTACTGCGCGGGGCGGCGGACGTACAGGATGCCGAGGATCGTCAGCGGCACGATGAAGTGGAAGGTCGAGTAGTAGAAGTTGAAGAAGTCCTCGGCCCACCCCGCCTTCACCGTCGCGCGGTTGGCCCAGTGCTCGATGTCGATGCCGAGCGCCCGCTCGATGGAGTGGACCTGCCTGCCGTGCTCCTCGGCCGTCGCCCGGCCCCCGGTCGCGGCGAGCCGGATCTTCGCGTAGACCGAGTAGCCGACCCGGATGACCAGCAGTTCCAGCAGCAGGTTCGGGCGGTTCACCACCCGCCGCCAGAACGGCGCGAACGGGACGCGCTTCCAGCGCGAGGGTACCGGCCGCGCGTACTCGGTCGGCACGGGCCGGGCGAAGTACGGGGACGTACGGGACAGGAAGGGCACCCCGCAGGCCGCCGCGAGTGCCACGATCAGCAGCGCGTTGTCCCGTACGGGGTGGAGCACCGCCATGTTCGGCAGCAGCATCTTCCCCGGCAGCGTCATCACCAGGACCACCACCGCCGGCCACACGAACCGGTCCCTGGCCTTCGTGCCCACCCGGCCGACCACGGCCAGCAGCACCCAGAGCAACTGGTGCTGCCACGCGGTCGGGGAGATCGCGACGGCCGCGCAGCCGGTCAGCGCGACGGCGAGCAACAGCTGTCCGTCGCGCGCGTAGCGCACCGCGCGCCGCAGGCCCAGGAAGACCACCCCGGCGGCGAGCAGGAGGAAGAGGACGATCTCCAGGGGCCCTTCGAGGCCCGCGCGCAGGAGCGCGCCGTGCAGGGACTGGTTGGCGAGGCTGTCGGCGCTCTCGCCGAGGCCGGCGCCCGCCACATGGTGTATCCAGTACGTCCACGAGTCGGCCGGCATGACGACCCAGGCCAGGGCCGTGAAGAGCCCGAAGGTGGACACCGACGTCACGGCGGCCCGTCTGCGGCCGGTGAACCAGAGCAGCGGCGCGAAGAGCAGCACGGTCGGCTGGAGGGCCGCCCCGATGCCGATGAGGACCCCGGAGCCCCGCTCGCCGCGGACGACGAAGCAGCCGAGCAGGACGAGCAGCACGGGCAGGATGCTGGTCTGGCCGAGGCTGAAACTGTTGCGCACGGGCAGGGACAGCATGAGCAGGCTGATCGCGAGGGGCGCGGCGAGCAGGTCCGTACGGCGGGAGGCGCGGCCCGGCAGGGCGCGGGCGACGACGAGGCCGAGCGCGACGACGAGCAGCAGCGTGCCGAGCGTCCAGGCGATCCCGAGGCTCTCCTGCGCCGCGCGGGTCAGCGGCTTGAGCACCAGCCCGGAGAACGGGGTGCCGGTGAAGGCCTTGGTGTCGTACAGCGAACCCGTCACGTGCAGGACGCCGTTGTCACCGACCCACGTCTCCAGATCGGTCAGCCGTTCACCGGGCGGGCGTCTGAGGACCGCCGCCGTCTGTCTCACCGCGAGCACGGCGGCGATCAGCCACAGCACGGCGCGTACGGTGCCGAGCCTCGCCCCCGCCGAGCCCGCCGCCACGCCGCCGTTCACGCTGTGCTCCGCATTCGCCACGCCGCGCCGACCCTCCGTCCGAAAACGCCATCCCTGGGGCATAGAGCCTCGCACCACCCTTCCGGGAAGACTCAGGCAACCCCCTCTTCGCCTGACCGTCATCCCTTTTTTGTCCCGATGCCCCCGCCCGCGCCCCGGCCCGGGGCACGCATGGGCGCACGCGCGAGCGCATGCCTGAGGCGCCCGCGAGCGGGCTCATGTCCTCGGCGGAGACGCGGACCCGGCCTGATCCGGATCACTCCAGAAGGGAATCCTGCACCCCGGCGCGCCCCGGCCCGAACCACGACGCGCCCGCGAGCGGTACGCGGACACACGGAAGGGAGGCGGCGGGCCGTCCCTTGCCCGCCGCCTCCTGGTCTGTCGGGCCGCGCCCCGGGGGGGCGTGCCTCAGCCGCGCGTCAGATGCGCAACAGCCGTTCCGTCACCTCGCGGTAGCTCTGGAGAGCGAGCCGCAGGTCCTCGGTGTCCGTGCCGCCGTCCTTGTCCTGACCGGGGGTGTCCCAGTCGGCGCGCAAGGAACGGGGGCGCTCCGCGAGGGCCTTGCCGAGCCGTTCGGCGGTCTCCTCCAGCACACCCGCGGCCTCCTCGACGGAGCGCCTCGGCCCGTCGACGAAGGAGCTGAGCGCGTCCTGGAGACGCTGGGTCAGCTTGTCGCTCTCGTCCTGCGGGAAGAATCGCGCCTTCGAGTGATCCGTCTTCGCGGCGCTGGGGGTCTTACCGGCCGGGGTGCCGGTGGCCGTGCGGTCCGTGGCGGTGTCCCCGGTGGTACGGGTCGGTGCCTCCGGGGTACGGACGGGGCTCTTCACCTCGCGGCCTTCGCGCACCTCGGGGGTGGCGGGAGGGCCGGTGGGCCGCTCGGCTCCGGTGGTGCGGTCCGGGGTGCTCGTACGGTCGGTCCCGCTCGTACGGTCGGTGGCGCCCGTGCGGTCCGGGGTGCTCGTACGGTCCGGGGCGCCGACCCGGTCGGGGCGGTCGGAGCGGTTGCCGTGGTCGCCGGTGGCGTCGGTCGTGTCGCCCGTGGCGGTCGTATCGGTCGTGTCGGTCGTCTTAGCGGGCTTGCTCGGGTCGTACGTCATCACGCACCACTCCCTTTGGGTCGCAGCGAAAGGTTCCGGTTCCGGCCGGCGCTCCCGTGGCGGTCGCCACCGCTCTCCCCGGGGCGGGCCAGGATCAGCTGTTCGAAGAGCTGCCGCGCGCCGACCATGGCCTCGCGCAGTTCTTCCGTGCTCGCGCCGCTCCCGGCGTCGGAGGCCACGTGGTGGACCCTGCGGTAGCCGTCCACCTCGTGCGCGTGGTGGACGGAGAGGGCGTCGAGCTGGTCGTCGTAGGCCGTGTCGGGGTAGCCGCGCTCCGCCGCGAGCCGGGCCAGCAGTTGGTCGGCCTGGGCGACGGCCTCCTGGGGGGCGTCGACAAAACGCTCCTGGAGTCCGCTCCAGCCGGCCACGTACTGCTCGCGCTGCTCGGCGGAGAGGGGCTGGGTCCGCAGGTCGCCGTGGCGGCTGACCCGCTCGGCCAGTTCGTGCTCCGCGGCCTTGGTGTCCCCGTCGTGCCGCGCCACGGCGCGGTCGTACTCCGGGCCGAACCGGCGCTTGAGCCCGCCCCGGCCGCCCTTCTTGCCGGGTCCGGCGTACAGGACGGCGCCGACAATGATCACGAAGACCACGATCAGACCGATGACGATCAGGACTGTGGACATGGCTTGCCTTCCTGTCTCTCTACTCGTCCCGGCTCGTGAACAAGTACTTCTGGCATTCGGGTTGCCCGTAATCCGTTGGCCAAACGGTCCGGGTCCCCGGTAGGGAAAGGACCATGAACTGGTCCGTACGTCCCGAGTCGTTCGCCACCGCGGAGGCGACCCGCCTGCGCCGCGCCTACTACGCCGAGGTGGCGGGCCGCTACTGGCACCGCCCGGCGACGGAGGCGGAGGTCGACGCGGGGCTCGCCGACGACCCGCCGGACCTGCTCGTGCCGCCCACCGGGGAGTTCGTGGTGGGCCGGTACGGCGGCGAGGCGGCGGCCTGCGGCGGACTGATGCTGCTGCCGGGCGGGCCCGCGCGCCTCCCGGCCGCCGAACTGACCCGGGTGTACGTGAGCCCGGCCGCCCGCGGCACCGGCGGGGGCGGCGCGCTGCTCGCGGCCCTGGAGGCGGCCGCGCGGCGGCTCGGGGCGCGGCGGGTCGTGCTCGACACCCGGCTCGACCTGGTGGAGGCGCGGGGGCTGTACGGGAAGCACGGGTACGGGGAGATCGCGGCGTACGGGGAGCCGGGACCGTACAGCGAGATCTGGTACGGCAAGCAGCTCACCGGCTGACCGGGTCACCGGCCGGCTGACCGGGTCACCGGCTGACCCGGGAGGGCCGCGCCCGTCCGGCGACCGCCCTCGCCCACGGGTCCGTTCAGGCGGCGTGGTCGCGGGGCGCGTCCGGGCCGCGCGGGCGTTCGCCGTCGGAGCCGCACAGCTCCGCCGTGAGCTCCTGTAGCAACTGGACCAGGTCCGTGGGCCGTTCGGGGGTCCACCAGTCGCCCAGCAGCTCCGCCAGCGACTCCAGGCGGGCGTCCGCGAGGACCTCGCCCGCGTGGGCCCCCTTCGCGGTGAGCGTCAGTTGGACGCCCTCGCGGCGGACGAGGGCGCGTTCCTCCAGCTGGCGGGCCGCGTCGGTGACCACCGTGACCGGCAGGGGGACGGAGGCGGCGAGCGGCCCGGGCTCGACGGCGCCCCGGCGGCGGATCCGCAGCAGCAGCCAGCTCGCCGCCGGGAGGAGGTCGTACCCGGCCTTCGCGGTGATGTCCTCGTAGATCCTGCGGCGGCCCTCCCGCGTCCCGAGGACGGACAGGGCGCGGGCGACCTCGTCGCGGGAGGAGCGTTCGACGGGGTTGGCGGACAGGGTCTGGCTGGCCTCCGGCGCGGTCACCGAGCCGCGCAGCTTGTCCTCCTTGAGGAAGCACGCGACGGCGAAGGCGAGGAGGACGACCGGCACGGCGTACAGGAACACGTCGGTGATGGAGGTGGCGTACGCGTCCAGGACGTCGGGGCGCAGCGCGGCGGGGAGGCGGCCGACGGCGCGGGGGTCCTCGGCGAGCCCGTCGGCGCTGACGCCGGGGGGCAGCGGGCGGCCGGCGAGGGTGTCCTGGAGCTTGCTGTGCAGGAGGTTGGTGAAGATCGTGCCGAAGATGGCGACGCCGAAGGAGGACCCGATGGAGCGGAAGAAGGTGGCGCCGGAGGTGGCGACGCCGAGGTCCTGGTAGCTGACGGAGTTCTGCACGACGACGACCAGGACCTGCATGACCAGGCCGAGGCCCGCGCCGAAGACAAAGAAGTAGGCGCTCATCTCGGCGGTGCCGCTGTCCTGCTTCAGCTGGTGGAGCAGGAGGAGGCCGACGGCGGTGACGGCGGTGCCGAGGATCGGGAAGGCCTTCCAGTGGCCGGTGCGGCTGACGATCTGGCCGGATCCGGTGGAGGTGATGAGCAGCCCGGCCACGAGGGGCAGCATGTGCACGCCGGAGAGGGTGGGGCTGACGCCCTGGACGACCTGGAGGAACGTCGGGAGGAAGGTCAGCGCGCCGAACATGGCGAAGCCGACGACGAAGCTGATGACCGCGACGAGCGTGAAGGTCCTGATACGGAAGAGGCGCAGCGGCAGGACGGGTTCGGCGGCGCGCCCCTCGACGCGGAGGAAGACGGCGAGCAGGACGAGGCCGACGGCGGCGAGCGTGATGATCTGCGGGGAGCCCCAGGCCCAGGTGGAGCCGCCGAGGGAGGCGACGAGGACGAGGCTGGTGGCGACGGACGCGATGAGGAGGGTGCCGAGGTAGTCGATCGTGTGCTTGGTCCGGCGTACCGGGATGTGCAGGACGGCGGAGATGACGAGCAGCGCGACGATCCCGATCGGGACGTTGATGTAGAAGACCCAGCGCCAGCTGAGGTGCTGGGTGAAGAACCCGCCGAGGAGCGGGCCGAGGACGCTGGTCGTACCGAAGACGGCGCCGAACAGGCCCTGGTACTTGCCGCGTTCGCGCGGCAAGACGATGTCGCCGACGATCGCCATGGAGAGCACGATCAGCCCGCCGCCGCCGAGGCCCTGGAGGGCGCGGAAGGCGATGAGTTCGGGCAGGTTCTGCGCGATGCCGCACAGGATCGACCCGATGAGGAAGATGACGATGGCGGTCTGGAAGAGCTTCTTGCGGCCGTACTGGTCGCCGAGCTTGCCCCAGAGGGGGGTGGCGGCGGTGGAGGCGAGCAGGTAGGCGGTGACGACCCAGGACAGGTGGTCGAGGCCGCCCAGCTCGCTGACGATGGTGGGCAGGGCGGTGGAGACGATGGTCTGGTCGAGGGCGGCGAGCAGAAGGCCCATCAGGAGGGCGCTGATGGCGGCCAGTACGGTCCGCGGACTCTGCCCCTCGCCGGGCGCCGGACTCACGGCCCGCTCGCTCGCGTCCTGAGCCATGGATCGCCTCCTTCGTCTCCGCCCCCACCGCTTCACCCCCGCCCGGCCCCCCATCCTGTCCGCTGCGTCCCGTTATGCCCGCCCAACCCCCCGGCGCGTCGCCCGGCCGCCGACGGGGCGGTGGGAGGGGGCCTGCATAATCGCCGCTCCAAGGGGAGGGATCCGACTGTGAACAACAACCGGAACGGCCACGGCCACGACGACGGCCCGGCACCGACAAGGCCGGCGGACGCGGAGGGCGCTCGGGCCGCGGGGGCGGGGGGTGCTCACGCTGCGGGGGCGGCGGTGGAGTCGGCCGCGCGGGCGGGGGTCGCTCATGCCGCCGACCCGGCGGCGGGGGCCGCGCCGGGCGCGGGACTGGGCGCCGAGGCGGGCGTGGGCGCGGCGACAGCCACGGAACCGGACGCCGTGCAGGGGCGCACCGCCGACCAAGGTGCCGGGGCAGGCCCGGGTGCGGGGACAGGCCCGGCGACAGCCACGAGCCCGGACAACGCGTCGGGGCGGGCCGGTGATCAGGGCGCTGGGGTAGGCCAGGGCGGTGCGGCAAGGCTGGGGGGTCAGGAACCGGGGGTTGCTCCTTGGGTGGAGGGGGGTGCTCAGGTGCGGCAGGGTGGGGCGCGGGTGTGTCCTGAGTGTGGGGCCGTGACCGCTGTCGGCGGTGGGCCCGGGTGTTTCTGTGCCGGGCGGGTCGCGCGGGCCCATCGGGCCGGGCGGAGTCAGGAGATCGCCGCGGCCGAGGTCTTCGACGAGCGGCGCATCCGGCCGTACGTGACCCTCCCGACCGGGAACGACGAGACGCGTGAACCGTTCGTCACCGCCGGCCCCCTCCCGCCCCTGGCCGCGGCGGAGTCACCGTCCGCGTCCGGGGCGAGCGGCGCCGAGCCCCCGGCAGGGCCGCCCGCCGCACGCCGCGCCGCGCGCCACCCCCGTCGCCGCCGCCCCCTCAAGGCCGTGGCGCTGGGCGCGGCCGCCGTCGCGGTGCTCGGGACCGCGGCGTTCGCCGGGGGGCTGTTCTCCGGCGAGGACGCCGACTCCGCGCACCTGGACGAGGGCCTCGCAGGCTCCCGGCCGACGGCCGCCGGCCCCGACGTCGCGTTGTCCGGCGACCCGGCCGGGGCCTCCCGTACCGCCTCCCCCGACGCGACACGCGGGACGGCCGGCGCCTCCCCGTCCCCGGACGCGTCGGAATCGCCGGCATCGGCGCAGTCGGGCGCCTCGACCGAGGCCTCCGCGCCGCCGGAGGCCGTACCGTCGGAACGCCCCGAGACGGCCCCGCCCGCCACCGAGCGCCCCGCCGACGCACCGCCGGAAGGCTTCGCGCCGCCCTCCGGCCTCGCCGCGAACGGGCTGCGCCTCGGCGACTCCGGGCCCGCGGTGGCGGACCTCCAGCAGCGCCTGGCCGGGATACGGCTCTACCAGGGCACCCCGGACGGCCAGTTCGACCAGCGCGTGCAGGTGGCGGTCGCGGCGTACCAGATCTACCGGAAGATCGGCGGCGACCCGCGAGGCGTGTACGGCCCCGACACCCGCCGGTCCCTGGAAGCGGAACCGGCGACGGGGAACGGGTCGGGACAGGGCCAGGGCGACGGACAGGGACGTGATCACCAGGGCCCCGGCCGACGCCACTGACCGACTTTGTACAATGACTAAACAAAGCGGCTCCGGACGTACTCCCTGACCGGCGGCCGGGGCCGCTTGACTCTTCCCCCGCCCCCTGGAGCACCCCGATGCCGGCCAGCACCACGCCCACCACGACCGTCCTGACGACCCGCGGCCTCCTCCTGGACATGGACGGCACCCTCGTCAACTCCGACGCCGTGGTGGAGCGCTGGTGGCGGCGCTGGGCGGTCGAGCACGGCCTGGACCCGGACGAGGCGCTCAAGATCGTCCACGGACGCCAGGGGCACGCGAGCATGGCCGTCCTGCTCCCGGACCGCCCGGTGGAGCAGAACCTCGCCGACAACCGCGCGATGCTCGCCCAGGAGACCGCCGACACGGACGGCGTCATCCCCGTCCCCGGCGCCCCCGCCTTCATGGCGTCCCTCGCGGACCTGCCCCACGCCCTGGTCACCTCGGCGGACGAGAACCTCGCCACGACCCGCATGAAGGCCGCCGCCCTCCCGATACCCGAACTCCGCGTCACCGCCGAGTCGGTCACCAGCAGCAAGCCCCACCCCGAGGGCTTCCTCATGGGCGCGGCGGCCCTGGGCCTGGCCCCGGCGGACTGCGTGGCGTTCGAGGACTCGGAAGCGGGCATCACCGCGGCCCGCGCGGCCGGCATGAGCGTGGTGGGCATCGGCCCCCGCGCACTCCCGCACGCCCCGACGGCCCACGCGCAGGACCTCACGCACGTCCGCGTCGAGCCCCTCCCGGACGGCCGGATCCGCCTGCACGTCACGGCCTGACGGTACGTAACACCGGATCCACGGCCAAACCACATCTAACGCCGGATCCACCCACACACCACGGCCTGACGGAACGTGACACCGCGACGCCCCGCGCCCCCCGCACGCCCCCCACCGTCACGCGACAACCCCCACGCGACTCCCGATCGACGCGCGTCCACCTCTTGATATGACGTGCACATGTCGTCACGCTGTTACCTGACGCCCACCCCCAGGAAACCCACCACCGCGACGATGGCGGGCGGTCGTACAGCCTTCTCCGCACCCCCACCTCAAGGGAGTTCGCATGTCTGGTGTCTACGCGCGTCGAATACGCCGCGCAGCCGTCCTCGCCGTTTCCGGCGCCCTCGCCGCCGCCGCCACGCTGCTCACCGCCCCCACCGCCCAGGCCGCCCTGCCCACGCCGGTCAGCGCCGCCACCGCGCGGACGTACCTCACGCAGCTGACGGTGAAGGCGGAAGGTTCCTCCAGCGGTTACAGCCGTGACCTGTTCCCGCACTGGATCACCCAGTCCGGCGCCTGCAACACCCGCGAGGTCGTGCTCAAGCGCGACGGCACGAACGTCGTCCAGGACTCCAGCTGCGCCGCCACCAGCGGCCGGTGGTTCTCGGTGTACGACGGCGCCACCTGGACCGCCGCCGCCGACGTGGACATCGACCACATGGTGCCGCTGGCCGAGGCCTGGCGTTCGGGCGCGAGCAGCTGGACCACCGCCCAGCGGCAGTCCTTCGCCAACGACCTGACGCGGCCCCAGCTCATCGCGGTCACGGACAACGTCAACCAGGCCAAGGGCGACCAGGACCCGGCCACCTGGCTGCCGTCCGTCACCTCGTACCGCTGCACGTACGTCCGTGCCTGGGTGCAGGTGAAGTACTACTGGAAGCTGTCCGTCGACTCGGCGGAGAAGAGCGCGCTCCAGTCGGTACTGAACGGCTGCTGACCGGACGGAAACCGGGCGGACCGGACGGACCGGACGGGCCGAGGAGATAACGTTCCCCTGCCCGCACCCCGATCCGCACCCGATCACCCGCCCCACTCGCCACGTCCCTCCGTCGTTCCGTACCGTACGGAACGACGGAGGAGGGCACACATGACCGGGCTGCGCCTGGGACCACTGCTGCGGTACGTCGACTGGGACGGCCGCGGCACCGCGACCGTCTGGGTCGAGACCGACCGGCCCTGCACCGCCGAAGTGCGGTGCGAGGACGGGGCGTACGGCACCTCCCGTACGTTCACCGTCGCCGGGCACCACTACGCCCTGATCCCGGTGACCGGGCTGACCCCCGGCACCGCCACCCCCTACGACGTCGTGCTCGACGACCACCGCGTCTGGCCGCCGGAGGAGTCCCGCTTCCCGCCGAGCGTGATCCGCAGCCCCCTCGCGGGCGCCACGGACCTCCAGGTCTCGTTCGGCTCCTGCCGCTGGGCGTCCCCGCCGCGCGGCGAGCCCGACCCGGTCGGGCCGGACGCCCTCGACACCCTCGCCCTGCGCATCGCCGCCGAGACCACCGCGACCGGCGACACCGTCCCCACCGGTTCGGGCGGCCGCGGCCACGAACGCCCCGACGTCCTGCTCCTCATCGGTGACCAGGTCTACGCCGACGAGACCTCGAAGGCGACCCAGAGCTGGCTGGCGAAACGCCGGGACCTGAAGGAACCGCCGGGCGAACAGGTCGCGGACTACGAGGAGTACAGCCACCTGTACGACGAGTCCTGGGGCGACCCCGACGTCCGCTGGCTGCTCTCCACGGTCCCGAGCTGCATGATCTTCGACGACCACGACCTGATCGACGACTGGAACACCAGCGACGCCTGGGTCGCCGACATGCGCGCGAAGCCCTGGTGGCAGGAGCGCGTACTCAGCGGGCTGATGTCGTACTGGGTCTACCAGCACCTCGGCAACCTCTCCCCCGACGAGCTGGAGACGGACGAGGTGTACGCGGAGGTCCGCGCGCGCTCGGACGGTACGGACCGGCTGCGGGAGTTCGCCGCCGAGGCCGACCGCGATCCGGCGTGCGTGCGCTGGAGCTACCGCCGCGACTTCGGCCGTACGCGCCTGGTCATGGTCGACTCCCGGGCCGCGCGCGTCCTGGAGGAGCGCGAGCGCGCGATGCTCGACGAGGGCGAGGAGCGGTGGGTCCGCGAACAGGTCCTGGACGAGCGGGGATCGTACGACCACCTGCTCCTCGGTACGTCCCTGCCCTGGCTGCTCCCGCCCTTCATCCACGACGTCGAGTCCTGGGACTCCGCGCTGTGCGGCGGCGAACGGGGGCCGCGGTGGGCGCGGTTCGGCGAATGGCTGCGCCGGGCCGCCGACCTGGAGCACTGGGCGGCCTTCCCCAAGTCGTTCGAGAGGCTGGCCGCGTTGATCGCGGAGGCCGGCGGCGGTCCCGGGGCGCCGGCGACCCTGTGCGTGCTGTCGGGGGACGTGCACCACGCGTACGTCGCGGAACCGCGTTGGACGGACGGAACGAACCAACCCGACGCGCACGTCGTCCAGTTGACCTGCTCGCCGGTGCACAACTCCATCCCCGCGTCGATGAAGATCGGTTTCCGGTTCGGCTGGAGCCGGGTGGGCCGGGGGCTCGGGCGCGCGCTCAAGCGGCACGGCCGGGTCGGCCGTTCGGCCGTCACGTGGCGCAGGACGGGCGGGCCCTGGTTCGGCAACCAGCTGATGACGCTGACCCTGCGCGGCCGGTCGGCCGGCCTGCGGCTGGATCACGCGCTCGTCCGCGAGTCGGGCGCGGAGCTGGTGACCGTACAGGAACGGACGCTGGCTCCCTGACACGGCGCGGGCGCCCGGGGTGACGGCTCGCACCCCTCCCCCGGGCGCCGAATGGGCGATCCGCACAAACCCTTCCCCGAACCCCCTTGATTTCCTTGCCTCAACCCGTCCGTGATCCTTCCCACAGAGGGTGATCCCCCGCCCAAGGGTTCGACTCCCGGTACACCAGCGGCATGATGAGCGGACGATCCGCTTCCAGTGGCGGCCTTCACCTTCCACCACCCCCCATGTCCCGGGAGCCACAGCTTGTCCGATGTACGGCAGCCCCTGCCCCACTCCCTCGCCGTCGTCGGCGCCGGCCCCCGCGGCACCTCGGTCCTCGAAAGACTCTGCGCGTCCGTGCCCGAACTCGCCCCGGACGTCCCGCTGACGGTGCACGTGGTCGACCCGGAACCGCCGGGCGCCGGCCGCGTCTGGCGCACCGACCAGCCCGCCGAGCTGCTGATGAACACGGTCGCCTCGCAGGTCACCGTGTTCACCGACGCGACCGTGGCGTGCGAGGGGCCGATCAGGCCGGGGCCGAGTCTGTACGAGTGGGCCGTGGACCGGCCCGGTGAGGCGCTCGGCCCCGACGACTACCCGAGCCGGGCCTCGTACGGCCGCTACCTGGAGTGGGCGTTCCGGCGGACGGCGGACCGCGCCCCGGAGAACGTGACCGTGGTCGTGCACCGGGCACGCGCGATCCGCCTCGACGACGACCTCACGGACCTGGGTGGCGACCTCACGGATCCGGGCAACGGCCTGACGGACCCGGGCGACGGTCTCGGGGCTCCGGCCGGGCGCGTGGCCGCCCCGGCCGGCCCGGGGCGCCCCGCCCTCCGCCGCCCCCGCCAGATCCTCACGCTCGACGACGGAACCACGCTCTCCGGGCTCTCCGCCGTGGTGCTCGCGCAGGGTCACCTACCGGTGATTTTCGGTCAGACCCAAGCCGTACTCGCCGAGTATGCGGAGCGTCACCGTCTGCGCTACGTCCCGCCCTCCAACCCCGCCGACGTCGACCTTTCTGGGATCGCTCCCAGCGAACCGGTGCTCCTGCGCGGGCTCGGTCTCAACTTCTTCGACCACATGGCGCTCCTGACGGCGGGCCGTGGCGGGATCTTTGCTCGCGACACCGAGGGCGTTCTCGTATACCACCCGTCGGGCCGGGAGCCCGAGTTGTACGCGGGATCGCGGCGCGGCATCCCGTACCAGGCACGCGGGGACAACGCGAAGGGACCCTCCGAGCGGCACCGCCCGCTCGTCCTGACGCCGGACGTGATCGCGGCGTTCCGCAAGCGCGCGGACGACGGCGACCGGCCGGACTTCCTGACCGAGATATGGCCGCTGATCGCCAAGGAGGTGGAGGCCGTCTTCTACGCCACGGTCCTGGCCACCGCCGCGGGCCAGGCCCCGGTCAACTCCCTCCCGCTGCCCCCGTCCCCGCCCCAGCCCGTGTCCCGGTCCTCGTCCCTGCCCCTCTCCCCGCCCTCCCCCCTGACCGCGTTCCTGGACCGCTTCCTCGCGGCGCCGCACGGCAGCCCGCAGGAGTCCGCCGTCCTGGACGACGCCGGGTTCGACGCGGCGGACCGCTGGTCCTGGGACCGGATCTCCCGCCCGTACGGCGACCGGGTCTTCCTCGACCCGGCCGATCACCGCGCCTGGCTGCTGACCCATCTGCGCCGGGACGCCGCGGAGGCCGCGCTCGGCAACGTCGCGGGTCCGGTCAAGGCGGCCCTCGACGTCCTGCGCGACCTGCGGAACGAACTGCGGCTGATCGTGGACCACGCGGGCCTGTCCGGTTCGTCGCGGCGCGACCATCTCGACCGCTGGTACACGCCGTTGAACGCCTTCCTCTCCATCGGCCCGCCCCGCCGCCGCGTCGAGGAGATGACCGCCCTGATCGAGGCGGGCGTGCTCGACGTGATCGGGCCGCGGATGAACGTACGCGTGCAGGACGGGGTGTTCGTGGCCGAGTCCCCCGAGGTGCCGGGATCGGCCGTACGGGCGACGACCCTCGTGGAGGCCCGGCTCCCCGAACCGGACCTGCGGCGCGGCTGCGACCCGTTGCTCTCGCGACTGCTGAAGACGGGTCAGTGCCGGCCGCACACCGTCGGTGGTTACGAGACGGGTGGCCTGGATGTAACACGCCGCCCGTATCACCTGATCGACCGTCAGGGCGAGCCGCATCCGCGGCGGTTCGCGCTCGGCGTGCCCACCGAGGGAGTGCACTGGGTGACGGCCGCGGGCGCCCGGCCGGGTGTCGACTCCGTGATGCTCTCGGAGACCGACGCGGTGGCACGTGCCACCTTGGACATCCTGGTCAGGGGCGTGAAACAGGACGCGGCGCGAATTGATCGCCCGTCGAATGTTGAACTTGCAAGCATTGATTAGGGATACCTAACGTGAGGGAGCCTCATCGGTCCAGACCAATGATCGAAGGAGTAACCCCCCATGAATGCTCGCCTCAACCACGCCCAGCCCTACGCGCTCGGACTCTTCCGGGTGGTCGTCGGACTCCTCTTCGCGTTCCACGGAGCGTCCTCGCTCTTCGGACTCTTCGGCAACGACGGCACCCCGGCCGGGACCTGGCCCGGGTGGTACGCCGCCGTCATCGAACTCGTCGGCGGCGCGCTCGTCCTGCTCGGCGCCGGCACCAGGACCGCCGCCTTCATCTCGTCGGGCTCGATGGCGTACGCGTACTTCACCGTGCACCAGCCCGAGGCGCTCCTCCCCATCCAGAACCAGGGCGAGGGCGCGGCCATATTCTGCTGGGCCTTCCTCCTGATCGTCTTCACCGGCCCGGGCGCCTTCGCCCTGGACCAGCTCTTCACGTCCGGCCGGTCCGGCGGCGCGAGCCGCGGGTCGGGTGAGGAGCGGAAGGAACAGCCGGCGCCCGTGGCCGCCTGATCCCCGTACCACCCCGTACCACGCACCACGCACCACCACGTCCCGTCACGTCCTGTCGAGACGTGCTGTCGAGATCGTGAGACGGCGCCCGGACGTCCGGCCCTCGGCCGGGCTCCGGGCGCCGTCACGCTCGGCACCGGCCCTCTCGACGGGCCGTCAACCCCGTAAGGGCACGGTCCCGGGAAAGGCTGGAAATTCCGGGCACCCCGGCGCGTCTGCCCGTACCCTTCAGGCGTACGCTGTATGGCTGGCAAGCTGCTCCTGTCCGCACTCCTGCGACTACGCGGCGTTGTTCACGGGATCGGGCGGGGAGTCGGAAAAGTGTTGGACAGTTTGGGGTCGCTGACGGGCAGCCCATGGATCTACGCCGTCGTGGCTCTCTCCGTGCTGCTGGACGTGTTCCTGCCCGTCCTGCCGAGCGGCGTGCTGGTGATCACGGCCGCCACGGCGGCGGCCGCCGGGACGAGCACCGTCGTGAACGCGGCCGACCAGGTGGCCCGCGTACCGCGCGAGGTGCCCTCGCTCCTGCTCCTGATGTGCTGCGCGGCCGGCGCGTCCGTCCTCGGTGACCTGGCGGCCTTCCGGCTCGCCTGGCGCGGCGGCGACCGGCTGGACCGGGCCATCGCGCGCTCCCGCCGGCTGACCACCGCCCAGGAACGTCTCGGCGGCGCGCTCAAGGCGGGCGGCGGCGCCCTGGTCGTCATCGCGCGCTTCGCCCCGGCGGGCCGCTCGGTGGTGTCCCTCGGCGCGGGCGCGGCGCACGGCAAGGTGAAGGAGTTCCTGCCCTGGTCGGCGCTGGCGGCCGTCGCGTGGACCGGGTACAGCGTGGGCCTCGGCTACTTCGGCGGCCAGTGGCTGGGTGCGAGCTGGGTGGGCGCGGCGCTGTCCGTCCTGGCGCTGTTCGCGGCGGGCTCGCTGGCCGCGTACCTGATGCGGCGGCCCGCGCAGGAGGCGGCGGCTCGGGCGGGCTCGGCGGAGGCCGCGCACGTACCGGCGCAGGCGCAGCCGCGCGAAGCCGTACAGGCGGCGACCGCTTCCTAGCCGCCGCCTCCCTCGCCGGCGGTCAGGCGCCGACGCTCTCCTTGACGGCTTCGGTATCGGGGCCCGTTGCGGCGGCCGAACGCTTCGCCCCGCCCCGGACCTCGATGCCCTGGAGCAGCCGGGCGGTGGCCTCGGCGATCTCCTCCACGGCCTGCGCGAACACCTCGCGGTTGTGCGCGGCGGGCTCACGGAAGCCGGACACCTTGCGTACGTACTGGAGGGCGGCGGCCCTGATGTCGTCCTCGGTGGCCTCTTCGGGGAGGACGGGCGGACGGAGGGTCTTGATGCTGCGGCACATACGTCCAGTGTGCCGCGTCCGCCGGCCGGGCGGCAGCCCCGCCCGCGGGGTGACCCGTCCGCGCCATCCATGTCGGCGATACGGCGATTCCGCGATACGGCGCCCTATGGTGACGCGGAACGGCAGCGGCAGCGGAAGTGGCGTCGGCAACGGCGTCGGTAGGCCAGGGGCCGGGGAGACCGGGAGACCGGGAGGAGCGGCGGATGCGGGACATCGCGGAGGGGCTGCGCGCCTGGCACGCGGCGGGAACGCGCTTCGCGCTGGCCACGGTCGTACGGACCTGGCGTTCGGCCCCGCGCCGGCCGGGCGCCACCATGGCGGTCGCGGAGACCGGCGAGGTGCTCGGCAGCGTGTCCGGGGGCTGCGTCGAGGCCGCGGTGTACGAGGTGGCGCGGGAGGTGCTCGCCTCGGGCGAGGCCGCGCTGACGACGTACGGGGTGAGTGACGGCGACGCGCTGGAGGCGGGGCTGACCTGCGGCGGGGTCATCGACGTGCTCGTACGGCCGGTGGGCGGCGGCCACTTCCCCGAACTCCCCGCCGTGCTCGGCCACCTCGCCGCGGGCCGGCCGGTCGCGGTGGCGTCGGTGGTCTCGGAGGACGGGCCGCCGGGCGGGAACCTGGTCGTGACGGCGGGCGCGACGACGGGGACGGCCGCCGCGGCGCCACCCGAATCCACCGGCACCCTGGGCGACGCGCGGCTCGACGCGGTTCTCGCCGACCGGGCCCGGGCGCTGCTGGCGCAGGGCCGTACCGGAGTGGTGCGCGTCGGCCGGCACGGGGAACAGCGGCAGGACCAACTCGCGGTCTTTGTCCAGGCTTTCGCGCGCCCGCCCCGGATGCTGGTGTTCGGCGCGATCGACTTCGCGAGCGCGGTCGCGCGGATGGGCAAGTTCCTCGGCTACCACGTCACGGTCTGCGACGCCCGCCCGGTGTTCGCGACCCGCGAGCGGTTCCCCGAGGTGGACGAGCTGGTCGTCCAGTGGCCGCACCGCTACCTCGACGAGCACACCGTGGACGAGGAGACGGTGATCTGCGTCCTCACGCACGACCCGAAGTTCGACGTGCCCCTGCTGGCCCGGGCCCTGCGGACCCCGGCCCGCTACATCGGCGCGATGGGCAGCCACCGTACGCACGAGGACCGGCTGCTACGGCTGCACGAAGTGGGCGTGGAGGAAAGCGCGTTGGCGCGCCTGGCGTCGCCGATCGGGCTGGACCTGGGGGCCCGTACGCCCGAGGAGACGGCGGTGGCGATCATGGCGGAGATCATCGCGCTCCGCTGGGGCGGCACGGGGGACCGGCTGTCCGGCGCGCGCAGGCCGATCCATCCCCGTACGCCGGCAGCGGGATGAGACACCGGTCACACGTACGGCGGTGATGTCACACTCCTGGACCCGCACCGCTCTCAGGGGGAACGGCGCGAGGCGCGGCACGACAGGAGGCCAAGATGTCCAACACCCCACCCCCACCACAGAAGAACACCCCCACTCCCCTCACACCCACACGCACTCCCACTCCCCCCACCCCCACGCAGGCCTTCACCACCCACCGCGAACTGCTCTTCTCCCTCGTCTACAACATGCTCGGCAGCGTGGCCGACACCGAGGACGTCCTCCAGGAGACCTGGCTCGCGTGGGCGGCCAGGAGCGCGGCACCGGACGCGGCCCCCGTCGAGCACCCGCGGGCCTATCTCGTACGGATCGCGGTGAACGGGGCCGTCGCCCGCCGGGCGGCCATCACGCGCCGCCGCGAGACGTACGTGGGCTCATGGCTGCCGGAACCGCTCGTCACCGCGTCCACCGGCACCCTCGGCACGGCGGCGGACTCCGGGAGCGCCGCCGACGCGGCGGAGCGCGCGGAATCCGTGTCGCTGGCGATGATGGTGGTGCTGGAGACGCTCACCCCGCTGGAACGCGCGGTGTTCGTGCTGCACGAGGTGTTCGGCTACGCCCACACGGAGACCGCCGACATCCTCGGCCGTACCCCCGCCGCCGTACGCCAACTCGCCCACCGCGCGCGCGAACACGTCCACGCCCGGCGCCCGCGCTACCGCGCCGACCCGAAACTGCGGCAGCAGGCGACCGAACGCTTCGTGGCGGCGGCCTTCGGCGGCGACCTGGAGGCACTGCTCCGGCTGCTCGCCCCGGACGTCACGCTGTGGAGCGACGGCGGCGGCAAGTCCAGGGCCGCGGGTCCCCGTCCGATCCACGGCAGCGACAACGTGGCCCGCCTCCTGGTGGCCCGCGCCACCCACGCCCCCGCCGACCTCGACATCCACTACCGCCAGGTCAACGGGGACCCGTCGGCGGTGCTGTTCAGCGGGGAGTCCGCGTTCGCGGTACTGGTGGTGGACCTCACCCCGGAGGGCGACCGGGTGAGCGACATCTACAACATCACCAACCCGGACAAACTGACCACGCTCCACGCCCGCCCTAGAACGGAATGACCCCGTTCCCTGAAATCCGCAGCCGCCCGCTCCCGATGGCCGTGGTCGTGGCGACCACCACCCCCTCCTGCCCGTCCGGCAGCCGGATCGTCACGACCCCGCTCTCCAGGGCGGCCAAGAACCCCTCCCCCACCTCCCCGGTCTGCGCACTCCCGCCCCACTGCCTGACGTCCCCGCTCCGACTCCCACTCAACGTAGCGACAACCTCGATGGCGGAGTCCCCGGCGATAAGGGTCGCGGGCCCCTGATAGTTACTCATCCCCCCAGTGTGCGCCCTACCTCACCCCCCGCCTCCCACCACGTCGGGTCTCGCCGCGACGGCCGCGGTCGGCCCCGCCGGAGTCCTGAGCTCGGTTCGGCGGAAAGTGTTGAGTCGTCCAACCACCCCATGCGCATGATGTACGACCGACCTTTCGACCGCTCCCACTCCCGAGGGCACATGCACAGTTCGGACGCCACCGCCGCTCAGCCGTCGGACGACGGCAATGCGGCCGCCGCCACCGACTCACCGGAACCAGCGCCTGCCCCGCCGGCGCCACAGCCGGCACCCGCGCCGGCCACGACAACACCGCGAGTGCGAGACATGATCGCCGACCTGGCGATTCCAGGCATGTCGGAAACACCGCCGGAGCAGCGAAGGCGCAAGATCAAATGGGCTCTGCCCGCTGTCGCGGTCATAGCGCTTCTGGCCTGGGCATTCCCCTCCATGCTGGACTACATCGCGACCGAGCAGGTGACGCGCCGCACCAAGGAAGTCGAGGAGGAACTCGACAGGGAAGGGCCGGCTTTTGCGACATCTGTCCGCGAGGACGCGGACGCGATCTACTTCGCATACGTTCTGGACAAGCCATTGAATCCTGCGGAGAAGGCCGTGTTCATGCGGAAGGACGGGGGTGACGTGATCCCGTACCTGGAAAGCCTCCTCACCTCGCACGGAGGCCAGGGCCTGCAATTGCCGAGCATTCCGGAGTCGGACGGCTACACCTCGGCCTGGCTCATGGACTTCTTCAGCGACAGAGCCTCCGGCTTGGCCATTACCGCGCTGCGAGGCAGGGAGATCGAATGCGAGCCCGCGGCGGCGAAGACCGTGGTACTGATTCATCCGGAGGGAGGCGGAGCTTACGACGGGATACACTTCGATCTCTCGGATCCAGAGGTTCCCGTTTCGCTGGCACCGGACGAGAACATAGGGAAACCCTACTTCTCGCACAAGAAGATCGATCTGGGCAACGGCGCGACTCCCGGCGGCCTTTACGTCGAGGTCTCCTCCGGAATCAAGGACTGTGAGATGTCCTTCGAGGCGGAGTACCGAGACGCGGAAGGAGTGCGGAAGCAGAGGATTCGGAACGCGAAGGAAAAGTTCCGGATCCGCGGAATCCCCGCGTATCCCGATCAGTTCTTCGCGGTGACACAGCGCGTCCTGGACTGCAGGGCCATGCAGAGGAGTAGCGAAGACTGCCCCGCGCTCCCTCTCAAGGCCGGGACGGACCTCATCTATTGACGAAGTCGCCACGCCGGCCGCGCGGAGGCCCCCAGCCGTGATCGGCTGGGGGCCTCTGTGGTGGTGGGCGCGGACGGTTTCGAACCGCCGACATCTGCTTTGTAAGAGCAGCGCTCTACCCCTGAGCTACGCACCCGTGGATGAGGCAACAGCGTACATGGACAAGGGGGCCCGGCCGCAAACCAGTCGGGCGAGGGGTGGGGAGGCGGGGGGTAGCCCTACCCCGGGGACGGTGGGTTGCCGGATCGGCCTGGGTGGGGTGGCGTTCGTACGGTGGGAGGGCAGGGGCGGGGACTCCGTACGACCAACTGGGGGACGATCACCTTGGACGCATTCCGTGACTTCCACGACGACTTCCACGACCGCACGGACAGGCGCGGCCGCGGCCGCGTGCGCGCGCTGGCCGCGCTCGGGGGCGGGGCGTTGCTCGCGCTCGCTCTCACCGGGTGCGGTGGTGGCTCCGACGCGTCGGACGCGCCCGCCGAGCACCGGTCCTTCGCGTTCTCCGGGAAGAAGCTGACCATCGACGCGGGGAACTCGTCGGTCACGCTCGTCCCCGCCGACGTGAAGACCGTGGACGTGACCCGGCGGGTCGACGGCTGGGTGTTCATGGGGACCGGCCCGGACGCCGAGTGGCGGATGTCCGGCGGCACGCTCACGCTCCGGGTGAAGTGCGACGCGGTCGCGAGCAACTGCGAGGGGCAGCACGAGGTGAAGGTGCCGCGCGGCGTGGCGGTGAGCCTCGGCGCGGACAACGGGAAGGTCGTCGCGAGCGGGTTCGACACCGCGCTGCGGCTCGACTCGCGGAACGGGTCCGTGACCGTCAGGGACTCCAGCGGCGCGCTCGACCTCAGCAGCGACAACGGCAAGATCGTCGCCGAGGGGGTCGCCGCCAGGAAGGTCACCGCCAGGGCGGACAACGGGTCGATCCGCCTCGCGCTCACCGCCGTACCCGACTCGGTGGACACCTCCAGCGACAACGGCAAGATCGTCATCGATCTGCCCAGGTCGAAGGCCTCGTACGCGGTGACGGCCGACAGCGACAACGGGAAGGCCGACGTCGACGTACCGACGGACCGGAACAGCGCGCACGTGGTGAGGGCGCGCAGCGACAACGGACAAGTCACGGTCCGAAGCGCGAACTAACGGACCCGTGTGTTCGTCCTTACCTGGTGGGAGAATGGTCCAGGGCAGGGCGGACTCGGCACGGGAGAGGGATGTGACGGCGACACACGCGCAGCCGCACGTTGGAGCGAAGGCGAGTGCCGTCCGTGATGTCCTCACGGTCCTGCTGCTGCCGGTGCCCCTGGCGATCGCGATCCTGCCGGGGGCGTTCGCCGGCGGGGGGACGCGGCGCTGGTTCGGGGGCCGCGGCGAGAGCGCGCGGGCCGACGCGCAGGCCGCGAAGGACGCCGCCGCCGCCGCTTTCTACGAGCTGGACACGGCTCAGCGCGACCTGCGGATCTCGATCGAGACGATCACCGCGGTGGACAGCTCGCCGAGCGCTCAGCGGGCCGTGAGCGACTTCACGGCCCTCGGGCGGCGGATCGACGAGGTCAGCAGCGGTTACATCAGCGCGGTTGACGCCCATGACCTGGACCGGGACGGCCTGGATCCGTCGAGCGTCGCCAAGGCGCGTACGGACCTGACGAAGGCCAAGGACGAGCTGGACCGGGTCAAGGGTGAGCTGGACCGGTTCGAGCAGGGGCTCGGGCCGTTGCTGGACAAGGCCGAGACCCAGCTCGCCCGGCTCGCGCCCGCCGTGGAGCGGGCCCGGCAGGGTCTGCTGGCGGCCAGCAACGCGCTCGACGCCGTACGGGCCTCCGGCCTGCGCGCCGACGACCTCGCCGCGCGGCTCGCCCAGCTCGGCCCCGAGCTGACGAAGCTGAACCAGGGCGCCGGGCAGCACGGCGTGACGGAGACGCTCCAGCGCGCGGACCAGGTGCTGCGGGACGCCGAGGCGGTACGGACCGAGGCCGACCGACTTCCCGAGCGGGCCAGGGAGATAGACCGCCGGCTCGTGTCGCTGCGCACCCGCGCGCAGGCGCTGACGACCCGCGCGGGCTCGGTGGAGCCGATCCTGAGCGAGCTGCGCCGCCGGTTCACCGCGGAGTGCTGGCAGGACCTCCAGCACGTGCCCGAGCACGCGGCGACGACCGTCCGCCAGGCGGAGGAGAAGCTCAAGGAGGCGGGCCAGGCGCGCGCGGAGCAGCGGTGGCCGGACGCGACGGCCCTGCTCGGCACGGTCCGGGCGCTGCTGAACAGCACGGACGAGGCGGTGTCCGCGGCCGGGGACCGCTTGCAGCGGCTGAACGCCGTGGCGAAGGACCCGCAGCACGAGATCGACCGCACCCGCTTCGCGATCCGCGACGCGCAGCGGCTGGCCATGGCGGGCCGCAGCGTGCCGGAGCCACGGCACGCCCGTCCGCTGGACGACTCCGTGGCCCGGCTCGACCGGGCGGTGGCGGGGCTGGAGGGCCGGCATCCGGACTACTGGCACTTCCTGACGGAAACCGAGGCGGTACGCCAGTCGGTGGCACACGTGGTGTCGGACATCCGCGAGGAGCGGGGGGCGGGGGCCTAGGCGCGGGGCGCCGGGACCGGGATTTGCGCGCTGCGGGGGGCTGGCGGGGTCGGGTGCCTGAGCCGGGCGGCGGCTGCCGATCGTCCAGTGCGAGCCACCGGTCCCGCATCGGGCCGGCCTCCGAGGGAGGGCACGAACGGCTCCTCCAGCCCGCGGGGCTGTGCCCGATGCGCGGGGGCCGGTGGCCCGGCCCTGCGAGGGCCTGCGTGACCGCTGGGCTTAGCCGCTCCGCGGCGTGACCGCTGGGCTTGGGCGCTCCGCGTGCCTGAGCCAGACTGCGCGGGCCTGAGCACCGCCGCGTAAGGCTGAGCCCGGCTGCGGTGGCGCAGTGAGCCCAGGCACTGCGGGGGCCTGGCCGGAGCAGGAGCCTGTGCCCGGCCGCGCGGACGTGAGCCCGGAGACGCAGGGCCGTGCCCGGCCGCGCGGGCCTAGGCGCTCTGGGGCGCCGGCCCGACCTCGGGGGCCTGAGCACCGCCGCGTAAAGCTGAGCCTGGACGTGTGAGGCCGGTATCCCCCCGGGGCCCGGCGGTCGGGTAGGGGGCGGCTGGGGCATGGGGCGGGGCGCCCGACTTGTGGGGCCTGTGAGGGGGGCGGATGGTGGGGGTGGGGGGTGTGGAGGTCACGTATGGCTCTGTCTTCGCTCCGGTCACGGCGGACCGGCTCCCCCGGGCCGCTCCGGGCCAGGCCTCGGCGGCGGGTGCTGATCGACGAGGCGCTCCCCGTGGACCACAAGCTCAACCAGGTCTACCGCGTCGGCGCCGGACTGATCGGCCTGGTGCTGCTCGTCTTCGGGATCCTCGGGCTGGTCGACCAGATCGGCTTCTTCTCGACGGGCGGTGACACGGTCGCCGGCCTGAACACCAACGGCACCCTCAGCGTCATCTCGATCTGCGTGGGCGTGATCCTCTTCGCCGGCATGGTCATCGGCGGGAACGTCGCCTCGACGCTGAACGCGTTCTTCGGGGTGGTCTTCATCGGGAGCGGCTTCGTCAACCTGGCCCTGCTCGACAGCGGCCACAACTTCCTGGCGTTCCGGATGCAGAACGTGCTCTTCAGCTTTGTGGTGGGTGTGTTGCTGATGTTCTTCGGGATGTACGGGAGAGTCAGCGGCGGCCTCCCGCACGACAACCCGTACTGGCGGGCCCGCCACCCGGAACAGGCCGAGCGGGAACAGCGCCGCAGGGCCAGGGGCGGCCGCCACCGGGCGGGCGTGGGATGAGCGGACCGCGCGCCCGCGGGAGGTGCGCCCGCTAGCCTGGGCGCATGCCTCGCTACGAGTACCGCTGCCGCTCCTGTGGGAACACCTTCGAGCTCCGTCGGCCGATGTCACAGTCCGCCGCCCCCGCGATGTGCCCCTCAGGCCACGAGGACACCGTGAAACTGCTCTCCACCGTCGCCGTCGGCGGCGCCGCCAAGGGCAGCGACGCCCCCGCCCCCTCGGCGGGCGGCGGAGGCGGTTGCTGCGGCGGGGGCTGCTGCGCCTGAGGGAAGCCGAAGGCCGTGGCGGGCCCGAAGGCCGAGGAGGGCCGAAGGCCGTGGGGCGGCGGGCCGGGGTGCCGTGCGAACTGGCTCCCCGGCCGGCAAGTGCTCCCTCAGCCCGCCCCGTCGAGCACCGGCTGCGCCCCCGTTGCCGCGAGGACGCGGCGGAGGATCTCCTCGCCCGCCGCCACCCCCGCCTGCGGAAGGTTCTCCACGTGCGGGGCGCTCCAGCCCGAGTCGGCCAGTTCGCCGTGGCCCGGGCGCCAGCCGTGGTCGGCCGCCAGCAGCAGGTCCGCGTCGAGGAGCGAGTCCCCGGCCGCGAGGGTCAGTTCGGCGCCGGTGCGGCGCGCCACCTCCCGCATCGCGGCGCTCTTGGTGAGCGGTCGCGGTACGGCGTAGATCTTGCGCCCCTGGAGGGACACCGTCCAGCCGCGCGGCCCCGCCCACTCCGCCAGCGCCTGCACCCAGCCTTCCGGCAGCAGCGTCCGGTCGACGACGAGATACGCGAACAGGTCTTCCGCGACGCGCTCCTTGAGGAGCCAGGCGGGGTCGGACACCGCGAGCAGGTGGGCGCGCACCTCCGCCAGGGACGCGCACTCGTCGGCCAGCCGGCCCGCGACCAGCGCCTGCCACGCCGGGTCCGACACCCCGTCGACCAGCAGGTGTCCGCCGTTGGCGCAGATGGCGAACCGGGGTGCGGGGCCGGGAAGCCGGACACGGCCGTACTGCTCGCGGGTACGGGTTGTGGTGGGTACGAACACGGTGGTACGGGCGAGCCGGTCCAGCAGCCCGGCCGCCGTCTCCGTCATGTACGAGAGCGGTTTGCTCCCGTAGACCTCGACGCAGAGCAGCCGGGGGGCCAGCGCGTCGGGCATGGTGAGCTGGAGGGCCCCGGTCGAGTAGATGAGGGTCCTGTCGAGGTCGCTGGCGACCAACGTCGTAGCCCTGTCGGGGGAGTTCACCCCGGCGGCCGGCTCAAGGCCCGGTGAGACGTTCACCGCCCCGCCACCGCCTTGCCGTCCGCCCCCGTCGCGCCCCGCGTGAAGTGCGGGTGGATCAGGCCGACGCAGGTGTACGGCAGCCCGTCGACCTCCTCCACCGGCACCCCGCGCTGCTCGGCGAGGAGCCGGACGTGGTGCAGGTCCGCCCCCGCCCCGGTCCTGGCCAGGATCTTCCACGGGACGCGGCGCAGCAGCACCCGCGTGGTCTCGCCGACGCCCGGCTTCACCAGGTTCACGTCGTGGATGCCGTACTCCTCGCTGATGCGCTCGACCGCCGCCCAGCCCTCCCAGGTGGGGGCCCGGTCCGCCGCGAGCAGGTCCTTGACCTCCGCGTCCACGGCGGGCACGACCTCGTCGAAGCGGGCCTCGACGCGGTCCAGGAAGAGCCCCGAGACGTCGGCGCCGGCGAGCTCGCGGTAGTACTTCGCGCCGTGGAAGTCGTCGGGGCCGACCAGGTCGGACCGGAGGACCGTACGCGAGATGAGCCCGGAGACCGTCGAGTTGAGGCACGCGGAGGGGATGAGGAAGTCCTCCCGGGTGCCGTACGTCCGGACGCAGCCGCCCGGGTCCGCGAGCACCGCGATCTCGGGGTCGAAGCCCTCGAACGCGCCCAGCGCCTCGGCCAGTTCGCGGGTGATGGCGCCCTTGCCGGTCCAGCCGTCGACGAACACGACGTCGGCCGGGTCGTGGTGGGCGGCCAGCCAGCGGACGGCGTTGGCGTCGATGCCCCGGCCGCGCACGATGGACACCGCGTAGTGCGGCAGGTCCAGGCCGTGCCGCCGCCGGGCCCAGCGGCGCATCAGGACGCCGACGGGGGTGCCCGCACGGGCCAGGGAGACCAGGACGGGGCGCGGGGAGCGCTCGGCGAGGACGGTCTCGGTGACCGTGCCGACGGCGCGGGCGATCCGGGCGGCCGAGGTCTCCAGGGCGGCCCGGAACAGTTCCTGGTACTGCTCGCTGGGCTGGTACTCGACGGGCAGCGACTCGGCGTAGTGCGCGCCACCGCTCTGTATCGCCTCCTCGCGCTCCTCGGTGGGGGCCTCCAGCTCCACGTCGGAGAGGTCCTGGAGGAGCCAGCCGACCTCGTCGGCCGCGTACGAGGAGAAGGCGGGGCCGCGCAGGGGCTGGGCCGGGCGCGCGGCGCGGGCCGGGGAGGAAGGCTCGGAGGAGGCCTCGGAGGAGGGCTCGGACAGCATGGGGCGTTCCTGCCGTTCGGGGTGGTTCGCGGGTGGGGGGAGGTGGCCGGGCGGATCGGCGGAGGTGGGCAGGTACGTGGGGACGACCGCCAGCACCACGCGGGGGACGTGCGCCGCGAGCCGGGCCAACAGGCCGTCGGGAGCGTGCAGTTCGGTGGAGTCGGCCAGGGAGTCGACGACGGCGACCACCGCGTCGAAGCCGCCGCCGGCGACGTTGTACGCGTACCGGTCGCCGTCCCCGCCGACAGCACCGCCGTCCTCGCCGGACGGGAAGGCCGCAGTGTCGTGGGCGGGGAAGACCAGGCTGGTCCGTATCGCGTACCCGGGGTCGTCCACGGCGAGGACGGGCGAGCGGGTGGTGGTCGAGTAGCGGACCTCGGTGGGGGCGGGCAGCGTACGTTCCAGCTCCTCGGCCAGCCGCAGCGGCGCGTACATCAGCTCCTCGAAGCCGAGGACGAGCACGCTCCGGGCGCCGCCCAGCTCGGCGGCGACGCCGGCCGCCATGCGAGGCAGGGCGGACTCCAGCCGGGTGCGGTGGGCGGGGGTGAAGCCGTGCCGGCCGCCGTCGGGCAGCCCCTCGGGCCAGCCGAGGTCCACCCGGGTCACGGTGGCACCCCCCGTGGGCCGGACGGCGGAGGGACCGGCCTCCCCGGCCGCCGCACCCTCCCCGGCCGCCACGCCCTGCTCGGCCGCCACGCTCTCCTCGTACCGCGCCACCAGCGCCTGCCCCTTCGCCAGCACGCCGTCCGGCAGCACGACCGTGCCCGACGCCAGGGCGATCAGGTCGACCCGCGCCCCGATCTCCCCCGCGAACTCTGCCAGCCGCCCCTGGTCCGCCGCCGAGCGCATGTCGACCAGCGCGACGATGACGTACCAGGAGCGGGGGTAGCGCGCGTGGAGGTCCCTGATGGTGTTCAGGACGGTGTTGCCGGTCGAGAACTCGTCGTCCACGAGCACCAGCGGCCCGTCCCCGGCGAGCGCGGCCGGGTCCTCGGGCAGCAGGAGGTGCGAGGTCGCGTGCGAGTGCGACTCCTCGAAGCCGCCCGCGCGCGCGACGCCCGGCACCGGGCGGCGGGTCGAGTGCAGGTACGGCGCGTCCCGCACCCCGTCCGCGACGGCGTGCCCGAGGCCGGTCGCGGTCTCCGCGTACCCGAGCACCAGGGCCCGGGAGACGTCGGGGCCGAGGAGCGCGCGGACCCGCTCGCCGAGGCGGACGCCCGTGCCGTATACGAGTCCGGGGTGCTGCGGCACGTGTTTGCCCAGCACGTTGGAGACGAGGAGGTGGGCCCGCTTGGGGTTGCGCCGCAGGGCCAGACCGAGCAGGTCCCGCAGGCTCGCGCCACCGCCCGCCGAGCCGTCCGCGAGGCCGTCCGGGGCACCGCCCCCGACCCCGTCCGCGAGCTCGACTCCCAGCCGTTCGGCGACCCACGTACCCGACCACACCATTCCGGCGCTCTCTTCCTTCCCTACAGGATCACGTGTCGTTGACGGATCACGTGTCGTTCCGAACCCCCCGCTCACTCCGCGAGGCCGGCGGTGAGCAGCTCCACGAAGCCGACGTCCTCGCGCGCGACACCGAAGACCTCGGCGCGCTGGAGGGTGCGTTCGGCCCACGCGCGGTGGGGCTTCACCTCGTTCATCTTGTTCGTGTACGCCGAGCGCAGCACCCCGCCCCCGCCGCGCTCGGGGCGCAGGATGTCCTGCGCGTCCGAGAACTCCTCGTGGCTGACCACCGACAGCGCGTGCACGGGCAGCACGTGCGAGGGGTGGATGCAGGTCTTGCCCTGGAGGCCGTTGGCCCGGTCCAGCTCGATCTCGCGCAGCAGCCCGTCCAGGTCGTGCTCGATGAGGGCGGTGCGCAGTTCCTCGGCGCGCCCCTCCTGGAAGGGGCTGCGGCGCAGCTGGGGCTTGAACATGCGCTCCTGGGTGCGGAAGTACTCCCAGACGGGCCCGGTGACGGTGAAGCCCGTGCCGTCGGCGCGGCCCAGGACGTTCACGACGTCCTCGATGATCCCGGCGACGATCCGTACGTCGTACGCCGTCATGTCGGGCGAGCGGCGCAGGCCGTACGCGGAGCAGAAATCGGTGACGCCCAGGCGCAGGGCGAGGACCCGCTCGCGGTACTTGTCGACGATCCCGGCGATGCCGGCGAGTGTCTCGGCCCTGGTCTCCAGGTGGAGCAGCTCGGGCGATTCGAGGACGGGCATGGCGAAGAGCCGGCGGCCGGTGCGTTCCTCGGTGTCGGCGATCGCCTCCAGGAAGGGCGTGCCGCGCTCGGCGGTGAACTTGGGGAGTACAAATCCGGACAGCAGCCGGGCGGCGGGTCCGATCCGGGCCACGAGGTCCGGGATCTGCTCCGGCTCGCGGACGCGGATGAAGAGCAGCGGCAGTTCTTCCCCGCGCGTCTCGAGGTCGGCGAACTGCCGGACGAGGTTGTCCTCGCCGGCCTCGACTTCCGAGTCGTCGATGGAGTCCTCCAGGCACAACACCATGGAGACGACTCCCGAGCGGTGTTGTTTGATCACGTCGTCGGCGAGGCGCGGGCGCGTCGCCGGGCTGTAGAGCGTCGCCCCGAGGGCGGCCGACATGACGCGGGCAGGCGAGTCGGCGGTGAACTCGCACGGCTGCTGATGGAAGAGGCCCTCGCGGGCAGTGGGCGGGATATGCCCGAAATGACGCATGTGAATCCCCCGAACTGCCGGTGTGGCCGGTTGGACATGTGGCCGGTAATAGTACGTATGGACAGGTGTCAAGAGTTCCCCGTGTGCGTGAAATCCAGGTAACTCGTCCGCTTCGTGCCTGTGTCCTGGACATGGAGCCCGATCCCACGTTGTCCCCGCCGCCCTGGGGAAGGCAGGATGGCCCGCATGACGCACGCGATGCTGAAGGGCTCGAACGTCCCGCTCGACGCCACCGCCGTACGGGCCGTGCTGCGCTGGTCCCCGGGCACCGGGGTCCCCGACGTGGACGCCTCGGCCCTGTTGCTCGGGACCGACGGCCGGGTGCGTTCGGACGACGACTTCGTGTTCTACAACCAGCCCCGCCACCCCTCCGGGCTGGTCAGGCGGCTGTCGAAGAAGCAGGTCAGCGAGGGGCTGACCGACTCCGTCGAGGCGGACCTCGGCGCGCTCGACCGCTCGGTGGACCAAGTGGTCCTCGCGGCGTCCTGCGACGACGACGGCGAGGAGGCGGGCACCTTCCGGCAGGTGCGTGACCTGCGGATCCTGCTGTACGACGCCCACGTGGCCGACGGCGAGCCGCTGGCCGTGTTCGACGTCCAGCCGGAGACGGGCGACGAGACCGCGGTCATCTGCGGCGAGCTGTACCGGCGCGGGGACGCCTGGAAGTTCCGGGCGGTGGGGCAGGGCTACCTGAGCGGTCTGATCGGCCTGGCGACGGCGTTCGGCGTCTCCGTGGACGACACGGCCGATCCCGCCGACTCCGCCCCGGAGCCGGCCGCGCCCTCCCCCGACGATCAGGCGACCGCCGCTTGGCCGGGACCGGGCCCGGTGACGGCCGTCCAGCCGCCCGCCGCCCCCGCGTACGTACCCCAGCCGCCGCTGCCCTCGCAGCCGCCCGCGTACGGCTACCCGCAGCCGGCGGCCGGGGGCGACCCGTCCGGGTACGGCTATCCGCAGCCGGCCGCGTCGCCGCAGCCCGCGTACGGGTACCCGCAGCCCGCCGCAGCGGCCGCGCCCGCCCCCGACCCGAACTTCCGGCTGCCGCCGATGGGCCCGCAGTTCCTCAACTCCTAGGCACCGGCGGACGGGCCCGGGGGCCCGTCCGGGACGGGTTCGTACGACGGCCATGCTCAGGTCTTCGTCTTGTAGCCGCGCCCCCATTGCAGCCCCCAGCCGTACAGCCGGTCCAGCTCCGCCTGGAAGCCGTAGACGAACTTCACCTCCCGGCGAACGATCAGCTCGCCCTTGACGGTCTCCAGGGAGAACACCGCGCAGGACCGGGCCTGCGGCGCGTGCTCGTCCAACTCGATCTCGACGCGCGGCCCGTTGCTCGGGTAGAGCGTGATCGTGGCGTGCGTACGGTCGAAGGCCGGCGTCTGGTCGTAGATGTAGACGAAGACCAGGAGCCGCTTGATCTCCTCGTGGTGGTCGAGGTTGATGAAGATCGTCTCGCCGGAGGAGCCGCCGAACCGGTCGTCGCCGCTGAGCTTGATGTACGGCGCCGCGTTGAGGTCCCCGAAGAAGTTGCCCAGCGGCTGGACCACGCCCTTGCTGCCGTCGGCCAGTTCGTACATGCAGCCCAGGTCGAGGTCCACGTTGACGAACCCCTGGGTGTGCGCCTGCACCACCTCGGGCTGGAAGAGCTTCAGCGGGTGGCGCAGCAGCCGGCCGCTCTGCTTGGACCGGCCCCCGATGTCGGACGTACGCATCCGCCAGG
Organism: Streptomyces liangshanensis; assembly: GCF_011694815.1. Taxonomy (NCBI): domain Bacteria; kingdom Bacillati; phylum Actinomycetota; class Actinomycetes; order Kitasatosporales; family Streptomycetaceae; genus Streptomyces; species Streptomyces liangshanensis. Next base: position 5,619,160 of record NZ_CP050177.1, on the reverse strand, counting down.
AGAGGTTCACCCGCAGATTGCCCGCCGCCGCGCCCTGCTTGGAGAGCGAGACCGACGGACGGCGCTTCGTCAGTTCGATGGAGTTGGTGTGCGAACTCCCCGAATCGAACTGCGACGCGCGTCCCCCCTGCCACAGGTTGTCCCAGAAGGCCATGTCCCACCCCAACTTCGTCGTCGACTCACCGGCAACACACCGAACAACGGGGCGGCCGCGAGGCTTCCGCCTCCCGGCCGCCCCGTCCGGAGCGTTCCCTCGTTCCCCGTCCTGTCACACCCGGCGGGGCCGGGCTCACCACGGGCTCACCGGAGCACGGGTCCCGCAAGGGCCGGGTACGGATCAGGTACGGATCAGACGCTGACCGCTGTTTTGTCCTCGTCCGGGTCCTTGCGGTCCTCGTCACCGCCCGCCGCCTCCAGCGCCTTGTTACGGCGCACGGAGGACCAGAACGAGGCGGCGATCAGAACAATCCCGACAAGTCCGGTGATCACTTCGTTGATCGAGTGCTGGATGGTGACCAGCAGGATCACGGAGAGCGCACCGATCGCGTAGTGCGCGCCGTGCTCCAGGTAGACGTAGTCGTCCAGGGTGCCCTGGCGGACCAGGTAGACGGTGAGCGACCGGACGTACATCGCGCCGATGCCGAGTCCGAGCGCCATCCAGAAGATCTGGTTGGTGATGGCGAAGGCACCGATGACCCCGTCGAACGAGAAGGAGGCGTCGAGGACCTCCAGGTAGAGGAAGAGAAAGAACGCGGCCTTGCCGGCGAGGCCGATCGCGGAGACTTCCTTGCCCTCGGCCTTGGCCTTCTCCTCCGCCTCGTGCTCCTGCTCCTCCTGCTCCTCCAGGCGGTTCTCGAAGAACGCCGAGAGGCCGCCGACGACGAGGTAGGTGATCAGGCCGGCGACCCCGGCGAGCAGGACCGTCGCCGACTTGTCCTGCGTTCCCGTGCTCGTGTGCGCGTGGGTGGCGAACGTCAGCGCGGTGCCGAGCAGGGCGATCAGCGCGACGCAGACGGACAGCATGTCGACCTTGCCGAGCTTGGCCAGCGGGCGTTCCAGCCAGCCGAGCCACTTGATGTCCCGGTCCTCGAAGATGAAGTCGAGGAAGATCATCAGCAGGAACATTCCACCGAAGGCGGCGATCCCCGGGTGCGCGTCGGTGACGAGGGCCTTGTAGCGGTCGGGGTCGTCGAGCGCGAGCTGAACCGCGTCGATCGGACCGACCTTGGCGCTGATGGCGACGATGACGACGGGGAACACCAGCCGCATGCCGAACACCGCGATGAGGATGCCCACGGTGAGGAAGATCTTCTGCCAGAAGGCATTCATCTTCTTCAGGATCCCGGCGTTGACGACCGCGTTGTCGAACGACAGGGAGATTTCGAGGATCGACAGGATCAGTACGATCCCGAACGCCTCCCACCCCCACTGCCAGGCCGCGAAGGCCAGGCCGACCGCCGTGATGGCGAACGACCAGCCAAAGGTTTTCAGGATCACTGGCTACCCCATCTGGTTTAACGAGGTTTTCCCCCGCGCAGAGCTCTGCTTTACGAAACGTTGACCCCGAAGTCTAGAGCGATGCCCCGCAGACCGGACGCGTACCCCTGTCCTACCGCCCGGAACTTCCATTCGCCGCCGTAGCGGTAGAGCTCGCCGAAGATCATCGCCGTTTCCGTGGAGGCGTCCTCGCTGAGGTCGTACCGGGCCAGTTCCTGCCCGTCCGCCTGGTTGGCCACCCGGATGAAGGCATTGCTCACCTGGCCGAAGGTCTGGCCGCGATTGTCGGCGTCGTGGATCGACACCGGGAAGACGATCTTGTCGCAGTGGGCCGGCACCTTGGAGAGGTCGACCAGGAGCGATTCGTCGTCGCCGTCGCCCTCACCGGTCAGGTTGTCGCCGGTGTGCTCGACGGAGCCGTCCGGGCTGGTCAGGTTGTTGTAGAAGATGAACCATTCGTCGCCCAGCACCCGGCCCGACTGGCAGAGGAGCGCGCTGGCGTCGAGGTCGAAGGGCGCTCCGGTGGTGGAGCGCGCGTCCCAGCCGAGACCGACCAGCACCTGGGTGAGGTCGGGTGCGGCCTTGGAGAGGGAGACATTGCCTCCCTTTGCGAGCGTGACGCCCATGACGGTGAGTCCTCCCCATGGTGGTGTGATGCCGTACTGCCTGGCATGACGCGCCTGACGTCATGCCCGTTCCCGCCCCGTTCATGCCGTTCGGGCCAGACGTGTCCGGCGCCGCACGGGAACGTGCGGCGCCGGACACGGGTGGAGCGGGTGACGCGGACTGCTCGGACGTCGGCTGCTCAGACGTTGACGCCGAAGTCCTGGGCGATGCCGCGCAGGCCCGAGGCGTACCCCTGGCCGATGGCGCGGAACTTCCACTCCGCGCCGTTGCGGTAGAGCTCGCCGAAGACCATCGCGGTCTCCGTCGAGGCGTCCTCGCTCAGGTCGTACCGCGCGAGCTCGCTGTTGTCGGCCTGGTTCACGACGCGGATGAACGCGTTGCGCACCTGGCCGAAGGACTGCTGGCGGCTCTCGGCCTCGTAGATCGAGACAGGGAAGACGATCTTGTCGACGTCGGCGGGGACGGCGGCGAGGTTGACCTTGATCGCCTCGTCGTCCCCCTCGCCCTCACCGGTGAGGTTGTCACCGGTGTGCTCGACGGAGCCGTCCGGGCTCTTGAGGTTGTTGAAGAAGACGAAATTGCCGTCGGTGGCGACCTTGCCCTCGGCATTGGTCAGCAGCGCGCTGGCGTCGAGGTCGAAGTCACCACCGGTGGTCGTACGGACGTCCCAGCCCAGACCCACGGTGACCGCGGTCAGGTTGGGCGCGGCCTTGGTCAGCGAGACGTTTCCGCCCTTGCTGAGGCTGACTCCCACGAGTCCTCCCTATGTGTTCTCGGGGCCGGCAACCATGGTCGGCGACTCACGCCGCGGGCCGCGCGCCCCCTGGAGCGTTGGCATCGGATCAACGACTGGATCCTAGTGACCGGTTCCCGGCGACCGTGCGATTTCCGGGGGGCCGGACGGATTCAGAGGGCGCCGAGTGCCTGGACGTAATCCTGGAGGTCCCTGGCGTCCGGCAGACCGTTGACGATCGTCCAGCGCACCACGCCCTCCTTGTCCATGATGAACGTCCCGCGCACCGCGCACCCCTTTTCCTCGTCGAAGACGCCGTACGCCCGCGAGGCCTCGCCGTGCGGCCAGAAGTCGGAGAGCAGCGGGAACTCCAGCCCCTCCTGGTCGGCGAAGACCCGCAGGGTGTGGACGGAGTCGTTGGAGACGGCGAGGAGCACGGTGTCGTCGGCGACGAGCGCGGGCAGCCCGTCGCGCAGGGCCCGCATCTCGTCCGTGCAGACGCTCGTGAAGGCGAAGGGGTAGAAGACGAGCACCACGTTCACGGCGTCCTCGTGCCCGACCAGGTCGGAGAGCCGGATCGTCCGCCCGTGCTGGTCCCGCAGCGCGAAGTCCGGGGCGGTCGCGCCCACCTCGATGGCCATGGCGTACAGCCTACGGGCGCACGGAGCCCCCGCCGACCGGGGTCGGCGGGGGCCCTCAGAGCTGCCTTCGAAGGCTGCTGACTGCTGCGGCTTGCGCGCTCGGATGCGGCGCTCGGAGTGTCAGCGCTTGGACTTCGCCGCCTTGGGCGTGACGAGCCTGCTGCCTGTCCAGTCCTTGCCGGCGCTCACGCTCCGGGTCTGGGACAGGCCCGCTGTCTGGCCGGCCTCGTTGATGTCGCTCGGCTCGACATAGCCATCACGGCCGGTCTTCGGCGTCATCAGCCAGACCGCACCGCCGTCCTCGATCAGACCGATGGCGTCCACCAGCGCGTCCGTAAGGTCGCCGTCCTCGTCACGGAACCAGAGCAGGACGGCATCCGCCACATCGTCGTAGTCCTCGTCGACGAGGTCCTGGCCGATGAGGGCCTCGATGGACTCGCGGAGCTCCTGCTCGACGTCGTCGTCGTAGCCGATCTCCTGGACCACCTGTCCGGGTTCGAACCCCAGCCTTGCGGCAAGGTTGGTCCGTTCCTCCGCGTGGTCCGCGGTCGCGCTCACGGATTGCCTCCTGATCATGTTTTGGGAAATGCGTCAGCCGCGCGCGTACGCGGGGCATTGGCCGTAGTCCACACGGGCGGGGCGGATCGCGCAAGTACCCGGCGGCCGAGACCGCCGAAACGGTGACGTTCCGGGCCCCTTCGTCGCATCTCCTGCCACTTCGACACCGCCTCCTGTGATGCCCACCACACTTTTCGCCCTTCTTTGCAATGTTATGCCGGATCGGTACGCCATTCGGGTCCCGCCGATCGAACGAAACTCGGGGACGGCGCGGGCGTAAGGTTGCGATTCAGGGGGTTACCTCGCGGTAGAAGGCGGGTTACCCCGCAGTAGAGGTGACGTATCCGCCGCCGCGGTACACGATGGATCGACCCCGTGCAGCGGCACGACTCGACCGAACAGCGAAGGAACAGCGTGGCTTCCGGATCCGATCGCAGCCCGATCATCATTGGCGGCCTTCCCAGCCAGGTCCCGGACTATGACCCCGAAGAGACCCAGGAGTGGCTCGACTCGCTCGACGCCGCCGTCGACGAGCGCGGGCGTGAGCGCGCCCGTTACCTGATGCTCCGGCTGATCGAGCGGGCCCGCGAGAAGCGGGTGGCTGTGCCGGAGATGCGCAGCACGGACTACGTCAACACCATCGCCACCAAGGACGAGCCGTTCTTCCCCGGCAACGAGGAGATCGAGCGCAAGGTCCTCAACGCGACGCGCTGGAACGCGGCCGTGATGGTCTCGCGCGCGCAGCGCCCGGGGATCGGCGTCGGCGGCCACATCGCCACCTTCGCGTCCTCCGCGTCCCTCTACGACGTGGGCTTCAACCACTTCTTCCGGGGCAAGGACGGCGGCGACGGCGGCGACCAGATCTTCTTCCAGGGGCACGCCTCCCCCGGCATCTACGCCCGCGCCTTCCTGCTCGACCGGCTGAGCGAGGCGCAGCTCGACGCGTTCCGCCAGGAGAAGTCGAAGGCGCCGTACGGCCTGTCCAGCTACCCGCACCCGCGGCTGATGCCGGACTTCTGGGAGTTCCCGACCGTCTCGATGGGCCTGGGCCCGCTCGGGGCGATCTTCCAGGCGCGGATGAACCGCTACATGGAGGCGCGCGGCATCGCCGACACCTCCGCCTCGCACGTCTGGGCGTACCTGGGCGACGGCGAGATGGACGAGCCCGAGTCGCTGGGCCAGCTGTCCATCGCCGCCCGTGAGGGCCTGGACAACCTGACCTTCGTCGTGAACTGCAACCTCCAGCGGCTGGACGGCCCCGTCCGCGGCAACGGCAAGATCATCCAGGAGCTGGAGTCGCAGTTCCGGGGCGCCGGCTGGAACGTCATCAAGCTCGTCTGGGACCGCTCGTGGGACCCGTTGCTCGCGCAGGACCGCGACGGCGTGCTGGTCAACCGGCTGAACACCACGCCGGACGGCCAGTTCCAGACGTACGCGACCGAGACCGGCGCGTACATCCGCGACCACTTCTTCGGTGACGACCAGCGGCTGCGCGCCATGGTCGAGAACATGACCGACGAGCAGATCCTGCACCTGGGGCGCGGCGGCCACGACCACAAGAAGGTGTACGCGGCGTACGCGGCGGCCAAGGCCCACAAGGGCCAGCCGACGGTGATCCTGGCGCAGACGGTCAAGGGCTGGACGCTGGGGCCGAACTTCGAGGGCCGCAACGCGACCCACCAGATGAAGAAGCTCACCACCGCCGACCTCAAGGGCTTCCGGGACCGGCTGCACCTGCCGATCACGGACAAGGAGCTGGAGGACGGCGCGCCGCCGTACTACCACCCGGGCCGGGACTCGGAGGAGATCCAGTACATGCACGACCGGCGCAGCGCGCTGGGCGGGTACGTACCGACGCGGGTCGTCCGGGCGAAGCCGCTGGCACTGCCCGAGGACAAGACGTACGCGGCGGTGCGCAAGGGCTCGGGGCACCAGTCGATCGCCACGACGATGGCGTTCGTACGGCTGCTGAAGGACCTGATGCGGGACAAGGAGATCGGCAAGCGGTTCGTGCTGATCGCCCCGGACGAGTACCGCACGTTCGGGATGGACTCGTTCTTCCCGAGCGCGAAGATCTACAACCCGCTGGGCCAGCAGTACGAGTCCGTGGACCGTGAGCTGCTGCTCGCGTACAAGGAGTCGCCGACGGGCCAGATGCTGCACGACGGCATCTCCGAGGCGGGCTGTACGGCCTCGCTGATCGCGGCGGGCTCGGCGTACGCCACGCACGGCGAACCGCTGATCCCGGTCTACGTCTTCTACTCGATGTTCGGTTTCCAGCGGACCGGCGACCAGTTCTGGCAGATGGCCGACCAGCTCGCGCGCGGTTTCGTACTGGGCGCGACCGCCGGCCGGACGACGCTGACCGGTGAGGGTCTCCAGCACGCGGACGGCCACTCGCAGCTGCTGGCCTCGACGAACCCGGGCTGTGTCGCGTACGACCCCGCGTACGGCTTCGAGATCGCGCACATCGTCAAGGACGGCCTGCGCCGGATGTACGGCGCGCCCGTGGAGGGCGAGAGCCAGGACGTCTTCTACTACCTCACGGTCTACAACGAGCCGATCCAGCACCCCGCGGAGCCGGCCGACGTGGACGTCGAGGGCATCCTCAAGGGCATCCACCGCTTCAAGCAGGGTGAGCGGGGCGAGATCCCGGCGCAGATCCTGGCGTCGGGCGTGGCCGTGCCGTGGGCCGTGGAGGCGCAGCGGCTGCTGGCCGAGGAGTGGAACGTCCGGGCGGACGTGTGGTCGGCGACGTCCTGGAACGAGCTGCGCCGCGAGGCGGTCGACGTGGAGCGGCACAACCTGCTGCACCCGGAGGAGGAGCAGCGCGTCCCGTACGTGACGCGCAAGCTGTCCGGCTCGCAGGGGCCGTTCGTGGCGGTGTCCGACTGGATGCGGTCCGTGCCGGACCAGATCTCGCGCTGGGTGCCCGGTACGTACCAGTCGCTGGGCGCGGACGGGTTCGGCTTCGCGGACACGCGCGGCGCGGCCCGCCGCTTCTTCCACATCGACGCGCAGTCGATCGTGCTGGGGGTCCTCACGGAGCTGGCGCGGGAGGGGAAGGTCGACCGCTCGGTGCTGAAGCAGGCGGTGGACCGTTACCAGCTGCTGGACACTGCGGCGGCGGACCCGGGCCCCGCGGGCGGCGACGCGTAGCCGTACCTGTGGCACGCCGAAGGGCGGCGGGACCTCGGTCCCGCCGCCCTTCGTGTCGCCGACCCCGGCTTCGGGGCGCGCCGGGTGTCTCCCGCGGGCCGGCCCGGTCCGCGACCTCCGCGGCCGCACGAGCGGGGGCCCGCACCCTCCGGCTACCCCCGCTCAGCCACCCAAACATGCGGTCCCGTCAGGTTTCCCAGACCTTGAACGCCCGGACCCGGTAGGGCGAGCGCGGTACCCAGGTGCCGCCGCCCGGGTACGTCTCGAACTCCCCCGTCTCCGCGCACTCCGCCGACTGGTACGTCGTCACGGGCCGTCCCGTGCGGTTGGCGAGCGAGGCGGCCGTGGCGCCCGGCGGGAGCGGTACGCAGCTGTCGACGTCGAGTCCCGACAGCTCGTGGATCCACCGGGACCCGGTGAAGTCGTCCTTCCCCCAGAGGCACAACTCGCCCGCCGCGCAGGTCCCCAGGCGCGGTGGTGCGGCGCTGGCGCCCTCGGCCGGCAGCAAGGTGGTGGCGGCGAGCAGCGCCCCCAGGGTGAACAGGCTCGTGCGTGTGGTTCCGCGCATGCGGATCATCCCCCGTCGTCGTGCGTGGTCCTGCTGGTGATACGTACCCTGACCTGCGCCGGACCCGCCGGGGAAGGGGCCCGGGGGTTCACCACCCGGATAGGCGACGGCCCCGCCGGAAGGTTCCGGCGGGGCCGTACGGGGAGCGGAGTTGACGTCGGGTCAGCCCGGCGCTGACGTCAGATGTGCACCCCCGCGTCCGCGGCGGCCGCGTTGTCGCCCCGCTTCGTCAGCAGCGCGACGAAGACCGCCACGGCGCCGACGCCGGCGGCGACGAGGCAGGCCAGCCCCATGCCCGACATGAAGGTGTCGTGCGCGACGGTGGTGATCTTCGCGGCGATCTCGGCGGGGGTGCCGGGCGCCACCGGGGGCACGCCGACCTGGACGGCCTCGGCGGCCTTGTCGGCCTGGTCCGGGGTGAGCGGCGGCAGGCCCGCGCCGGTCCAGTTGTCCGGCAGGTCGTGGGAGACCTTGGAGGCCATGACCGCGCCGAGGACGGCCGTACCGAGGCTGCCGCCGATCTGCATGGAGGCCTGCTGGAGGCCGCCCGCGACGCCGGACAGCTCCATCGGGGCGTTGCCCACGATGACCTCGGTCGCACCCACCATGACCGGCGCGAGGCCCATGCCGAGCAGGGCGAACCAGATCGACATGACAAAGCTGCTGGTGCCTGTCTCCAGCGTGGACATGCCGAACATGGCGACGGTGGTGAAGATCATGCCGGCCGCGAGCGGGATGCGGGGGCCGACCTTGGTGATGACCACCCCGGCCAGCGGCGAGGCGATGATCATCATGCCGGTGAGCGGCAGGAGGTGCAGGCCGGCGTCGACCGGGCTCATGCCGTGCACGTTCTGGAGGTAGAAGGTCACGAAGAACAGGCCGCCGAGGAAGGCGATGGCCATCAGCGCCATCAGCACCACACCGGCGGAGAGCGGCACGGAGCGGAACAGGCCCAGCGGGATGAGCGGTTCCTTGACCTTGGTCTCCCAGAACGCGAAGAGCCCGAAGGCGACGAGGGAGCCGATGATGAAGAGCCAGGTACGGCCCGAGCCCCAACCCCAGGTCGGGGCCTGGATGATCGCCCAGACCAGGCAGAACATCGCGGTGGAGAGCAGCAGGATGCCGAGGACGTCGAACGACTTCGGCGCGTTCTCGGCGCGGTGGTCCTTGAGGATCACGACGCCGATCACCAGGGCCACGACGCCCACCGGCACGTTGATGAAGAAGACCGACTGCCAGCTGACGTTCTCGACGAGCAGGCCGCCGATGATCGGGCCGCCGGCGGTGGAGGCGCCGATGACCATGCCCCAGATGCCGATGGCCATGTTCAGCTTCTCGGCGGGGAAGGTCGCGCGCAGGAGGCCCAGGGCGGCGGGCATCAGCAGCGCGCCGAAGAGGCCCTGGAGGACCCGGAAGGCGACCACGAGCGCGATGCTGTGGGAGAGGCCGATGGCGCCCGAGGCGGCGGCGAAGCCGGTGACGCCGATGAGGAAGGTCTGGCGGTGGCCGAAGCGGTCACCGAGCTTGCCGGCCGTGATCAGGGCCACGGCGAGGGCGAGGAAGTAGCCGTTGGTGATCCACTGGACGTCGGCGAAGCTCGCGCCGAGGTCCTTCTGGATGGCCGGGTTGGCTATCGCCACGATGGTGCCGTCGAGCGCCACCATCATCACGCCGATGGCCACGGAGAAGAGAGTCAACCAGGGGTGGCCGCGCAGCCCTGAGGCGGGCGTCGATGCCGGGGGTTCCGGGGTCTGCGGCGCTTTGTCGACGGTGGTCTGACTAGTCATACCGAGCACGCTAGTGTCAGCCACTGACAGTTGACAAACCAATTCACAAGTCGGTAACTGTCACGTAGCTCACAGATACACTGAGCAGGTCAAAGCGGTGTGAAGCGGTGGAACGAGGACCAATCGGTGGTGCACGAAACGGTGACCGGGCATCCGGTCGGTCTGCGCGCCCGCAAGAAACAGCGCACCCGTGACGCGTTGCTGCGCGTGGGACTGGAACTGTTCACCACACAGGGGTACGAACAGACCACCGTCGACGAGATCACGGACGCCGTCGAGGTCTCCCAGCGCACCTTCTTCCGCTACTTCGCCGGCAAGGAGGAGGTCGTCTTCAGCGTCGTACGGATGGTGGAGGGCCGGTTCGTCGAGGCCCTCCGTGTACGACCCGCCGCCGAGGGCCCGTTCGAGGCGATGCGACGAGCCGTCACCTCGGCCTGGCAGGGCGTCGGCGAGGCGATCGAGGCCGTCGTCCCCGTCGAACTGCACATGCGCACCTACCAGCTGATCGAGTCGACCCCCGCGCTGCTCGCCGCGCACCTGCGGCGCTCCGTCGAGCTGGACGAGGAGATCGCGCGCCTCGTCGCGGACCGCGAGGGGCTCGACGTGGACGCCGATCCCCGGCCGCGGGTGGCCGTCGCCGCGTTCACCGGGGTCATGCGGGTGACCGGCCGGCTGTGGGGCCAGGGCCACGACACGAGCGTGGAGTCACTGGGCGCGCTGTCGGAGACGTACTTGGACCATTTGGGTCCCGCGCTCGCGGAGAACTGGCGGCGGCCGGACGGGGACACTCCCCCGGTCCGTACGGCTCCGCCCGCCCAGGACCCCTTCTCCTAGGGCCGATCCGACCTCACGGGACGTCATGTTCGGTGACATGCACGCGTGTCGCGCGCCGGAGCGTACGCGCCGCGCGTACCCATGGTGACGTTACCGTCGGTTCATTCCTTCGTTGCGCGTGATGTGCCTCACCCTCGCCACGAGGGCACCTACGCGCGTCCTAGGCTGGTAGTTAGTGACTTCCTTCGAAACTGATCCCCCGTTCAGCGCCTGGCGCATGCTTCTCGCGCTCGCCGTTGTCTTCGTCCTCCTGGCCACCACCGGATGGACCGCGGTACGCCATCACCGAGGCCCCAGCGAGCCCATGGAGATCGCCGTCTCCGCGTGGGAGCGGGGCCGTATGGGGACCCGGCACCTCCCCGACGCGGACGCCCCGCCGAAGCGGATCGCCGCGTTCTTCACCTCGCTGACGGCCGCTCAGCAGTCCGGACTGGCCCGCAGGTACCCGCTCGTCGTGGGCAACCTCAACGGTGCTCCCGTGACGCTGCGTTATCTCGCCAACCGGCTGGCGATCCGTCAGGCGCGTGAGGTCGAGCGGCGCCGTACCCACGACGTCCGGTTGTCGCCCGACGGGCGCAGGCAGGCGGGGCGCACGATGAACCGCTACACGTCGATGCTCCGTCAGGACCGGCGGATGCTCTCCTTCGACCCGTCGGGCAAGGGTCGCGCCGCCGAGGTGTTCGGGGACCTGGACCACGCCGACCGCGTCTCGATCGTGGTCCCGGGTGTCGACACGAACGTACTGACCTTCGAGCGGACCGAACGCAAGTACTCGGCGCCGGCCGGGATGGCCGACGCGCTGTACTCGGCGGAGCGGAACGCGGACCCCGCCGCCCGTACCGCGGTCATCGCCTGGGCCGACTACACCGCGCCCGCCGGCCTCGGCATGGACGCGGCCATCGGGAAGCTCGCGGAGGCCGGCGGCGTACGGCTCACCGCGCTCGTCCGGGCACTGCCCGGCCGGTCGGAGGTCTCCCTCTTCTGCCACAGCTACGGCTCCGTCGTGTGCGGGGTCGCCGCCGACGACATGCCGGCGCGGGTCACGGACGTGGCGGTCGCGGGCAGCCCCGGGATGCGGGTCGGCAACGCCGCCCAACTGCACACCACCGCCCGGGTGTGGGCCATGCGGGACCGCGACGACTGGATCCAGGACGTGCCGTACCTGGCCGTCGGCGGGCTCGGGCACGGCGCGGACCCGGTGAGCGGGCACTTCGGCGCGCGGATCCTGTCGGCGGACGGGGCGATCGGGCACAGCGGGTACTTCGTGCCCGGCACGGACAGCCTCGACAACTTCGCCGACATCGGGGTCGGGTCGTACCGCGCGGTGCGGTGCGCCGACGCGGACGCGGACTGCCGGAGCGGCCTCCTCCGGGCGGACGGGATCGGACGCGCGTAGAACTCCCCCGGTTGCGGCAGGCGACGCGGCGGCGCGCGGCGCCTACGATGTGCCACATGGGTGATGTGTTGGGCGGAATTCATGCCACCTGGGAGTTCGAGAGCGATTCCGTGCTCGTCCGCTTCGAACGGGGGATACGCGCGCCGAAGCTCTTCCAGGCCCTCGGTGAACGCCGTGTCCCGCACGCGGCGTTGTCCTCCGTGACCCTCTCCCCCGGCAAGCGCGGGACGGTCGTGCTGCACGCGGTGCCGAGGCCGGGCGCCGATCCGCTGATGGAGGCGGCCGCCGGTCAGCTCAGGGGGAGCAGCGATCCGTACCGGCTGGTGCTGCCGGCCGAGCGGGAGACGCTCGCGGAGTACTACGCCGACGAGCTGCGCGCGGCGCTGGCGGACGGGCCCGGGGCTCGGGAGCGGGCGGAGGCCGCCGAACGGTTCCTGGTGGAGCCCCCGGAACGGCCCAGGACCTTCAAGGCGTTCGACGGCAAGGCCGTCTTCGACGGGGAGCAGGTGTCCTTCCGCTGGTCGTGGACGGGCGCGTCCTCCGCCAAGTGGAAGGCCGGCGACCAGAGTTTCCCGGTCAGGGACCTCCAGGGCGTCGAGTGGCGCTCCCCCGAGGTCTTCGACGGCTACCTGCGGCTGCTGCCGCGCGACGGCCGGGGCGCGGACCTGCCGGGCGCCCCGCGGCCGGCCCAGGCCGACCACGACCCGGCGGCGGTGGTCTTCGGCCTCGGCTACGGCCCGGTGCACGAGTCCCTGCCGTTCGCGGCGGCGGTCCTGCACGCGGTACGGGCCGCCGGGGCGGCCCCCGGCCCGCCGCGGGTACCGGTCCACGCGGTGGCGGCGGCCCGCAGCGACCCGGCGGACGTCGCGGAACGGATCCGCCACCTCGGGGAACTGCACCAGGCGGGCCTGGTGACGGACGACGAGTTCAGCGCGAAGAAGGCGGAGTTGCTGGCGGAGCTGTGAGAGGCCGCCCGGCCGGTGGCCGGGCGGCGCCCTCGGCTACTCGCGGCCCGCCGACACGAACGCCGGGTCCGCCGACCTGCCGCCCGCCACGCGGGCCGCGATCGGCTCCAGGAGGTCCAGTTCGCTGTCCGTCAGGACCAGCCGCGTGGCACCGGTGTTCTCCTCGACCCGGGCGCGGGTGCGCGTCCCCGGTATCGGGACGACGGTCAGGCCGTGGATCGCCGACCGCTGCTGCACCCAGGCCAGCGCGACCTGCCCGAGCGTGGCGTTGCGGCCTTCGGCGATCTTGCGTACGGGCCCCAGCAGCGCTGCGTTCGCGCGGGCGTTCGGCCCGTTGAAGCGCGGCTGCCGGCGCCGGAAGTCGTCCTCGCCCAGTTCCTGCTCGGCGTTGACGAACGAGCCGGCCAGGAAGCCCCGGCCGAGCGGGGAGTACGGCACGAGCGCGACGCCCAGCTCGACGGCGGCCGGCACGATCCGCTCCTCGATGTCGCGGCTGAACAGCGACCACTCCGACTGCACCGCCGCGATCGGGTGCACGGCGTGCGCGGCGCGCAGTTCACCGGCGGTGACCTCGCTCAGCCCGAGGTGCTTGACCTTGCCCTCGGCCACCAGCTCGGCCATGGCCCCGGCGGTCTCCTCGATGGGCACGTCCACGTCCCGGCGGTGCATGTAGTAGAGGTCGATGACGTCGACGCCGAGGCGCGTGAGGCTGCCCTCGACACACGCGCGCAGGTACGCCCGGTCGTTGCGGATCGTCCTGGACCCGTCGGCCGGGGAGACGCCCAGGCCGAACTTGGTCGCCAGCACGATCTCGTCGCGGTGCGCCTGGACGAAGGGGGCGACGAACTCCTCGTTCCCGCCCTGCCCGTAGACGTCCGCGGTGTCGAAGAGCGTGACGCCCAGTTCCAGCGCGCGTTCCAGTGTCGCCCGTGCCTCCACGACGTCCGTGGTGGGCCCGTAGGTCTCGCTCAGGCCCATGCAGCCGAATCCCTGCGCGCCCACGTCGGGGCCCGCGGTGCCGAGTCGTACCTGCGTCAAGGGGGTGGTGACCGTGCTGTCGCTCATGGGTCTTCAGACCCTTTCCGGCGCCCGACGGGCATCCGCGTAGAAGCTGATCTTGTGGTCGAGCACGGCGACGGTGTCCTGGAGTTCGCGGATCCGGTCGATCACGTCGCGCCGGGTCCGCTCCAGCAGTTCCTGCCGCTGTTCGAACGTCTCCTCGCCTACCCGGATCAGCTCGGCGTACCGCACCATGTCCGCGACCGGCATCCCGGTCAGCCGCAGCTTGGTGACGAACTCCAGCCAGTCCAGGTCCTGGTTGGAGAACCGGCGCTGCCCGGTGTTCGACCGGTCGACGTGCGGCATCAGCCCGATCCGCTCGTACCAGCGCAGGGTGTGCGCGGTCAGCCCGGTGAAGGCGGCGACCTGGCTGATCGTGTACCGGTCCCGGCCGTCGGGACACGGGTGGGGGCGCGGCGGCGCGGTGCAGACGTCGACAGGTTGCGTCACGGCGGGGCTGGTCTCCATCAGCGTCATGGCCCACACGCTAGAACCTTCGAGTGCACTCCAAGCAAGGGGATAATGGGACGAGATTCGCGGCGGGCGCGGCTAGCGTTTCCGCATGACCCTCGTACGACCCGCCCCGCCCCTCGCACGACCCGCCACCCCCGCCGACGCCGGGGAACTGGTCCGCCTCCGTACGGTGATGCTCGACTCCCACCTCGGGCCGGTCACGGACCTCAGCTGGCAGCCCGCCGCCGTGGACACGCTCAGGACGAGGCTCGCGGACCCGTCGGGCGACCTGGCCGCGTTTGTCGTGGACCGCCCCGGCACCCCCGGCGCGCTCGCGTCGACGGCCGTCGGCGTGGTCGAGTACCGCCTCGGCAGCCCCGCCAACCCCACCGGCGTCAGCGGTTACGTGTTCAGCGTCGCCACCGACCCGGACCTGCGCCGCCGCGGCTACTCGCGGGCCTGCGTGGAGGCGCTGCTCGACTGGTTCCGTGCCCGCGGGGTCCGGAAGATCGACCTGCGCGCGTCCCGCGACGGCGAACCGCTCTACGCCTCGCTGGGCTTCGTCCGTACCCCCGACCCCGCCATGAGGCTCACGCTGTAGCGCTCTACGCTCGTTCCATGCAGAGTCTGGCGTTGATCGAGAACTGGCCCGTGCCGACCGCGGCCGCCGCCGTCGTGCGGGCGGACGGCACCGTCGTGGGGTCGCACGGTCCCACCTCGCACCGCTTCCCCCTGGCCTCGGTGACCAAGCCGCTGGCCGCGTACGCGGTGCTCGTGGCGTACGAGGAAGGCGCGGTCGAACTCGACGAGCCGGCCGGCCCCGAGGGCTCCACCGTCCGGCACCTGCTCGCGCACTCCAGCGGACTGGCCGCCGACGAGTACCGGGTGACGGCCCCGCCCGGCACCCGCAGGATCTATTCGAACGCGGGCTTCGAGGCGCTGGGCGACCATGTCGCGAAGGCCACCGACATCCCGTTCGGGGAGTACGTGCGCCAGGCGGTCTTCGAACCGCTGGGTATGACGTCCACCACACTGGACGGCTCGCCGGCCAGGGCGGCCGTCTCGACGGTCGACGACCTGGTCCGCTTCGCGGCCGAACTCCAGGCGCCCCGCCTGCTGGACCCGCGCACGGTGCTGGAGGCCATGACGGTCGTCCACCCGGGGCTGGGCGGCATCCTGCCCGGCTACGGGCGGCAGAAGAACAACGACTGGGGCCTCGGCCTGGAAATCCGCGACGGCAAGTCCCCGCACTGGACGGGTGGTTCGTCCTCGCCGCGCACGTTCGGGCACTTCGGCGTGTCCGGTACGTTCCTGTGGGTCGACCCGGACGCGGAAGCCGCCTGTGTCGCCCTGTCCGACCGGGACTTCGGCCCCTGGGCGATCGAGGCGTGGCCGCCGTTCACCGACGCGGTGCTGGCCGAACTGCGGACCGGCTGACGCTCCGTACCGACCGAGGGGCGGGCGCGGCGCGAGGGGGCTCTCAGGACCGGCCCGACAGCTCCCACAGCAGGACCTCCGCCACCGGGCCGCCGGTGGTCTCCGTACCCGCCGCAGCCGCCGCGTCCAGGCCCGTCACGTCCAGGCCCTTCGCGTCCGTGACCCGCGCCGAGTCGCCGGGGCCCAACTCCTCGCCGTCCAGCCGGACCCGGCCGCGGACGACATGGACGTACACGAACGCCGCGTCCGGCACGGCGGCGCGTTCGCCCGCGCGCAGCCGGCGTACGTGCAGCATCGCCCCGGCCTGCGGCAGGGCGTACGGGGTGGAGTCGGCGATGCCGCGCACGATCTCGTACCCGGGCTCCCCGCCCGGCTCCAGCGGCGCGAGCCACATCTGCACGAACACCAGGGGCAGTTCGGCGTCGTTGCGCTCCACGTGCCGTACCCCGGCCGCCGCGCTGAGGCGCTGGACGTCGCCCGCCCCGACCACGGTGGAGTGACCGGCCGAGTCGCGGTGCGTCAGCTCGCCCTCGGCGACCCAGGTGACGATCTCCGTGTGGCTGTGCGGGTGTTCGCCGAAACCGGCGCCGGGCGCGAGCCGTTCCTCGTTGCAGGCGATCACCGCGCCGAAGCGCAGGTTGTCCGGGTCGTAGAACCGTCCGAAGGACAGGGCGTGCCAGGATTCGATACCGGCGGAGGGATCGCCGCCCCGGTAACGCTCCTCTGCGCGCACGACTCGCATCACAGGTCCCACCGTAGGGGATGCCGAGCGCCCCGGCGGCTCGCTCACCCGTACCGATAAGGCAGTCTTGTCCCCGTGCCTGAACCAGCGAACGTAGCCCACTCCCACCCCGCGACACTGCGCCGCCTGGAGCAGTCCGCCGGGCGACTCGCCGCGAACGCCATCGCGCGCATGGACGCGACGCTGCCGTGGTACCGCGCGATGCCGCCGGAGAACCGTTCGTGGATCGGGCTGGTCGCGCAGGCGGGCATCGCCGCCTTCACGGAGTGGTTCCGCCACCCGGAGACCCCGCAGGCCATCTCCACGGACGTCTTCGGCACGGCCCCGCGGGAGCTGACCAGGGCGATCACCCTGCGCCAGACGGTCGAGATGGTACGGACGACCATCGAGGTCATGGAGACGGCGATCGAGGAGGTCGCGGCCCCCGGCGACGAGTCCGTCCTGCGGGAGGCGCTGCTCGTCTACGCGCGGGAGATCGCCTTCGCCACCGCACAGGTGTACGCACAGGCCGCCGAGGCCCGCGGGGCGTGGGACGCCCGGCTCGAATCGCTCGTGGTGAACGCGGTCCTCTCCGGGGAGGCCGACGAGGGCGCGGTCTCCCGGGCCGCGGCGCTCGGCTGGAACGCCCCCGAGCACGTCTGCGTGCTGCTCGGCACGGCCCCCGACGGGGACAGCGAGCTGACCGTCGAGGCGATCCGCCGGGCCGCCCGGCACGCGAAGCTCCAGGTCCTCACCGGGGTGCTCGGCGACCGGCTGGTGGTGATCGCGGGCGGCAGCGACAACCCGCTCCAGGTCGCCAAGGCCCTGATCGGACCGTACGCGGCGGGGCCCGTCGTGGCCGGGCCCGTGGCCCCCGACCTGCTGGCCGCGACGAAGTCCGCGCAGGCCGCAGCGGCCGGCCTGAAGGCGTGTTTCGCCTGGCAGGACGCCCCGCGCCCGGTCCTCGCCGACGATCTGCTGCCGGAGCGCGCGATCGCCTCCGACCCGGCCGCGCGGGACCAGCTGGTGGAGGAGATCTACAGACCGCTGGAGGAGGCCGGCTCGGCGCTCCTGGAGACTCTGAGTGTCTACCTGGAGCAGGCGAGCAGTCTGGAGGGCGCCGCCAGGATGCTCTTCGTCCATCCCAACACCGTGCGCTACCGGCTCCGACGAGTGACTGACGTCACCGGATGGTCGCCTTCCGACGTACGCTCCGCGTTCACGCTCCGGATCGCCCTCATCCTCGGGCGCTTGGCCGAGCGGGAGGCCCAGTCCTAGACTTTTGTCGTACTCCAACAATTCCCCCGACGGTTCTTCGTCCCTGTCGTCACGGGCGGTGAAGGCCATCCACAAGAGAGAGTGTGAGGGTGCTCGTACTCGTCGCTCCCGGCCAAGGCGCTCAGACGCCCGGCTTCCTGTCTCCCTGGCTCGATCTGCCCGGCGCCGAAGACCGGCTGCGGGCCTGGTCGGCCGCC